>JAZLLA010000001.1:0-25717 GCA_045597895.1 Candidatus Cryptobacteroides sp.
GCTGCAATGAAATTGTCAGCAATAACAAATCGTGGCACAAAGAAGGATTTTATTGACTTGTATTTCCTATTAAAAAGATTCTCTTTCAACGAACTGATAGATTTCTATCTTAATAAATATTCTGACGCACAATTATTCACCGTGCTGAAAAGCCTCACATATTTTGAGGACGCTGAGCCGGATCCTCTGCCGGTGATGATAGAGGCCATATGTTGGGATGAAATCAAAGCATCCATCGTTACAGTTGTAAATCAATACCTAAATCAGAGTTTATAACGGTCCGCAGTTAATTCATCCGTCCAAACGGATGAACAAATATTTGCTTTGCGGTTCTTCTCAACACTTATGCTATATCGCGCCGCAAAACAAATAACTTTGATGGAAGCAGATGCTTATACATCCGCATATCCAACTCTGTTTTCATCCACGGGATTGAATGAAACTTATTCATTTATTACTTTGCATTGTTACCAAATATTGGTAACTTTGTGCAAAGTAATTAATATATGAAAACCACATCGGTTGCACTTGGCTCTTATTTTGAGAATTTTATCGCCTCAACGATTAAGACTGGCCGCTACAATAACGCCAGCGAGGTTGTTCGTGCTGGCCTTCGTCTGCTTGAAGAGAATGAAAAAAGAGTCCTTGAACTTTCTGCAGCAATCCGAGAGGGCGAAGAAAGCGGCAGGTATGAGGATTTTGATCCTGTAAAGCATCTCAAGGAACTCAAAGCTGCACACGCCAATGGCTAACTATCATCTCACAAAGAAAGCCGTTCAGGATTTGGATGCAATATGGGCCTACACGCTCACAACTTGGTCGGAGAAGAAGGCCGACGAGTACTATTCATCACTTGTGGAAACATTTGCAGCGATCGCCAAAAGACCGTGCCATCTTGATAAGGAGTATGACGAGATTCACCCCGGTCTCTATCGCAGAAGTTGCCGTAAGCATCTGGTGTTCTATCGACTGGTCGAAAATGGTGACGTTGAAATTGTAAGAATCCAGCATGAGAGAATGGATATTGTATCCAAGTTCAGGTAGGGCAAAAACTGGACTTTTTACATCCGAATAGACTGATTTCAATCCCCGTGATTCGTCCCTGCACTCTTATGCTGTATCGCCCCTAACTCTATACGAACCGTAGTCTGTTTGCCGACAAAACTGTGTTGGCTCGGTAAATGTGATAGTATGCGTTCGAAGAAAAATTCCAACCAGAAATTTTGGATACCCCAAAATATCATATATATTTACAGAAAAACACCGCAAGAAAACTAACCAAAATTATATAATGAATCGCATAGCAATTTCTTTGATTCTGGCGGTTGTGCTGTTTTCCGGTTGCGGGAAGGGGCCGGCTGATGTCCCTGACCCGACTTGTCTGGAGGATTTGTTCGGTTACAGGGTTGCAGTCAATTCCGGCGATTCATACGACCAGCTCATAAGCGAGTATCCGGAAATCATCCCGGTCAGAGTCAGCGGCGGAGAGGTTCTCGTTACGGTTCAGAAAGGCAAAGCCGATTATGGAATGCTGGACAGCATTTCGTGTCTGTCGGTCGATATATCAAAATACGGACTTGAGCCCAAGTTCACCGGATTCAGGTCAATGGACTATCCAATAATTTTTTCAAGGGGCAGCGCTGAACTATGTAACAAATTCAATGATTTTGTACGATATGCTGACAGTACGGGACTGATGCAGCGCTTGAAGAAAAAATGGATAAACGCTGATGAGAGCATCCACGTTCTTGACAGTCTTGATTTGCCCGACACCGGAACACCGATGAAGGTTGCCGCCGCCGGCATATCATACCCTTATACATACTACAGCGGCAACGAACTGACAGGTTTCCAGACAGATATGATGCGCCATTTCAGCGCCTGGTCGGGAATACCTGTGGAAATCAAGTTCTATGACATCAGTGCCGCCATACAGGAGCTGCAGACCAACCGTCTGGATGCCACCTACATTCCGCTCACAATAAATGAGGAACGGGCCGAGATGGTAGTTCCTTCAATCCCATATATCCATGACGGAGGGATGTGTTTCGGACGCATAAAGGGGTATGTGGATAAAACAGGATTCTTCCAGAAAGTGAAAGACAGTTTCCGCAACAATCTGATAACGGAAGACCGGTGGACGCTGCTGGCAGACGGGCTATGGCTGACCATATATATTTCACTGCTGTCGATACTGCTCGCTACGGTAATAGGAGCCTTGATATGCCGTATGCGGATGTCCAAGGGGAGGTTCGCCTCGGGATTTGCCGGAGTATTCGTTGATATTTTGCGCAGCATACCTCTGCTTGTACTGCTGATGCTGCTGTTTTACGTAGTCCTGGTACCATTCCAGCTGCCGTCGCAGGCAACTGCAGTGATATGCTTCGGACTTTATTTCGGAGCATATATGAGCGAATCGTTCCGTACCGGGATCGAGAGCGTAGACAACGGACAGTGGGAGGCTGGTGCAGCCCTTGGCATGAAGCGTTTCATGACATTCCGGAAGGTTGTGCTGCCACAGGCTTTGCTCAGAATCATCCCAGTGTACAAGGGTCAGATGATAACACTGGTCAAGAGCACCTCAATAATCGGCTATGTCGCCATCATGGATCTGACCAAAGCCGGCGATGTGATACGGGCGCGCACTTTCGATCCATTTTTCCCGTTGCTGTTCATTGCCGGAATATACCTGCTTCTCTCCTGGGTGTTCGGTTTAGGACTTGACATAATGGAAAAGAAACTCACTCCTAAAAGCCGCAAGATATGAAGGCGCTGAAATTCATAATACCTGCATTGCTGCTTTTCGTTTCGTGCAGGACAGAACCGTCCCGTCCGGACATATATGCAGTGGAGTCCCTTGACGAACTGGCAGGGTTCAAGGTGGCAATAGGGAAGATCGATGTGATACTTTCACATATGCGGGTCACCGAAGAAAGGTCGAAACAAGTGTTGTTCTCCGCTCCGTACATAGATGGTGGCGGGGCACTGATCTGCAAAAGCCCGTCCTCGGTCAAGCCTGAAAAAGCAGGGATATGGAAGGGCCTGAAAAACAGTATTGAAAGGAATCTGATAAGGGAAAACCGATGGCAGATGCTTTTGGAAGGCCTGTTCCAGACAATACTCATTTCGTTGCTGTCAATACTGGCCGGTACTCTGACAGGCATATTGCTGTGCGTGGTACGTATGAGCCGCAGGAAATGGATGGCTTCCACATCGAAGGTCGTAATCAATCTGGTGCGCGGCATTCCAATCCTGGTGCTGCTTATGATAATGTGCTATGTGATTTTCGCTTCCTCGCGCATCTCGTCGCTCTGGATAGCCGTACTCAGTTTCGGACTTTATTACGGTGCTTATTTCAGCGAGATTTTCCGTACCGGAATGATGAGCGTCAATCCGGGACAGTGGGAGGCCGGTGCAGCTCTGGGATTGAAAAAAATCCAAACCCTCAGACTGGTTGTGCTGCCACAGGCCCTGATTTCGATAATACCTGTCTTCAAGGGCGATGTCATCGCACTCATCAAGGGCACGTCGATAGTAGGATATGTGGCAATCATGGATTTGACACGCGCAGGCGACCTCATCCGTTCGCGCACAATGGATGCGTTTTTCCCGTTGATAATTGTGACTATAGTATATTTCTTCCTGTCCCGCATTGCGGGCCGAGGACTTGATGTCCTTTACAGGAAGATTACACCCAAAAGCAAGACCGTATGATTGCAGTCAGACATTTGAAAAAGGTCTTCAAGGACCAGTCCAAGGAACTTACTGTTCTGAGTGACGTGAACTGTGAGATAAAGAAAGGTGAGGTCATTTCCATCATCGGCCCTTCCGGTACAGGGAAAAGCACTTTCCTGCGCTGCCTGAACCGTCTGGAGGAAGCCACGTCGGGGCAGATCGAGATAGACGGCGTCGATATCCTTGACCGCAGGACCGATGCGAGCATGCTGCGCCGCAAAATGGGCATGGTGTTCCAGAACTTCAACCTGTTCGAGCACCTTACCATCCTTGACAACATTACCCTTTGCCCCAGGAACCTCCTCGGTCAGTCACGGACCGATGCGGAGAAGCGCGGTATGGAGCTGCTTGAAATGGTGGGCCTGCATGATAAGGCGGGAAGTCTGCCGCGTGAGCTGTCTGGCGGGCAGAAACAGAGGGCGGCCATCGCACGATGTCTTGCCATGGACCCTGAAATCATTCTTTTTGATGAGCCCACATCAGCCCTCGACCCCACTATGGTAAGCGAGGTCCTTGCGGTTATCCGCTGCCTTGCGGCACAGGGAATGACTATGGCCATAGTCAGCCACGAAATGCAGTTCGTAAAGGATGTAAGCACAAGGGTGTTCTTTATGTACGGAGGCGAGATTTATGAAGAAGGAACGCCCCAGCAGATTTTTGACAATCCGCAGAAACCGGCCACAAAGGCTTTCGTAAACAGGATACGCAGTCTGAATTTCAGGCTTGAAAACCGCCATTATGACCTGTATGGAATGTTCGGTCAGATTGAGACTTTCTGCTCGAAATACGGTCTGGGGAATGCGCTTACGGGACAAGTCCAGCATGTTGTCGAGGAAATGCTGTCTGAAGTTCTTCCATTTACCGGACCTGTGGACATTGAGTTGGAATACAGCGAAAAGACATACGGACTCAGTTTGCTGATCAAACAGGAAAATGCGTCGGCATCCGTTCTGTCGGAAGTTGATTCCGACTCGGTGGCCCTGATGCTTGTGCGGGGAATGTCCAAATCTGTCAGTGAACCGGAAATCGGGCAGATACTCGTGGAATTCTGATATTCACTTATCTAAATTGCCACAATGAACAGGACATATAAACTATTCCTCTGCCTGACCACATTCATTGTTTCTTCGCTGCAAGTGCAGGCGCAAGGAATTACGGACACGTACAGCAATGACTTCAGGAACTGGGTCAGAACCATCGGCTCGGATGAATTCGGTGGTCGCAAGCCGATGACTCCCTACGAAACGAAGACAATAGACTATATTGCCGGAGAATTCCGCCTCCTGGGCCTCCAGCCAGCATTCAGCGGAAGCTATTTCCAGACAGTCAAGGAGATTTCCACGACCGTACGCATCCCCGGAAATGGGATACGGGTTAAAACGACCCGCGGAAGTATAAATCTGACCACCCCGGAAGACTTGATGGTATGGACCGCGAGACGGACAGACAAAGTAATGTTCAATGACGTTGAATTCGTGTTCTGCGGCTTCGGCATCGATGCTCCGGAGTATGGGTGGAATGATTTCGAAGGAACGGACGTCAGGGGGAAAATCTTGATTGTAATGGTAAACGACCCCGGTTTTTATGACAGCTCCCTTTTCCGCGGCCGGAACATGACCTACTATGGAAGATGGACATACAAGCTGGAACAGGCCCGGAAGCTCGGTGCTGCAGGCTGCTTGATCATTCATAATGAGGAGGCCGCCGGATATGGGTGGCATGTGTGCGTGAACGGGCATCAGGAGAGTAATCTCGCTCTATTCGACGAGGATACCGGGAATGCCGGCGAGCTGGGAATGCAAGGGTGGTTGAACGAAGAGGCGTGCAAGAAGCTGTTCGAGAAATCCGGCCTCGATTATGACAAGGCCCTGTCCTCTGCAAAAAAGCCAGGATTCAAGGCTGTTCCCCTGAAGGCGAAAAGCACGTTCTCAATGGATGTCAAGTATGAAATCGGAGAAACCTGTAACGTCGGAGCAGTTCTTCCCGGCACGGAACTGAAGGACGAATGCGTGGTATTCAGCGCCCACTGGGATCACTTCGGTACAGGCCAGCCGGACGGAACGGGTGATGCAATCTACAACGGAGCAGCCGACAACGGATCCGGGCTTGCAGCAATCCTGATGATTGCCAAAAAGATGCAGGCCCTCCCTGCACCGCGCCGGTCCATTCTGTTCCTTGCATCGACATCGGAGGAGAGCGGCCTTTTCGGCTCGCAATATTACTGCGAGCACCCAGTATTCCCTATGGAAAAGACCGTCACTTGCATAAACTTTGACTGCATCGCTCCCGCGCCGCTTACAAGGGATGTAGCAATACTCGGTGGTGGCGAAAGCGGACTTGACAGTTACATCCTGTCGGCTGCAGCCGCACAGGGCCGTTATGTGGTTTTTGACGATGACAATTCGGACGGGTGGTTCTTCCGTTCCGACCATTGGAACTTTGTCAGGAGAGGGGTGGCGGCTGTCGTGGTCAAAGCAGGAAAGGAACTGGTGGATCCGGACAATCCAAACAAGTATCCGCAAGCATCCTGGTATCACAAGCCGAACGATGAATACCGTGAAGACTGGGACATCGAAGGAGGCATCGCCAACGTGAATCTGATGTTTTCCGTCGGACTGAGCCTTGTCAACAGGTAAAAGGATCAACCCTGCCTTTCGCAGCAGGAATCATCGAAGTGACCGGTTCATCAAAAAAACACCTCAGACTTTTGACGATGAATCAGAAAAACCGTATATTTACGAACTGTAAATTGTGAGTAAAAAGAATCCTATATTGAGACTGCTGCTGCCGGCCAAACCTTTAATCGTTTGGACGGTGGCTGTTTTGTTCGTCACGATGTGCATAAACATTGCGACGCCTCTTTTCTCCCAGGTGTTCGTGGATGGAATAATCACGCACAAGCATCCGGAATGGGAAACCCCTGTATCCATACTGCTCGTGCTTTTCATCATCATCTCCATTACCAACGTCACAGTCGGATATTACAAGAAGAGAGTACTCAGGACCAAGTACTTGATAAAGATTTTTTCCTCAATGTTCTGGCACGCGCTGAGACTTCCGGTTCAAACCTTCGGACAAATGTCTCCAGGTGATTTCGAAGCGAGGTTCACCAGCGGGGACATCACTTTCGCCCGTATTTTCAACAGGCTTGTCCCTACACTGGTTTCCGGAATCCAGATACTGATAATGCTTGCGCTTATGCTGCTGTATTCGCCAGTGCTCTCGCTGGTCAGCCTTATCAGCGTGGTCGCGAATGCCATATCCCTGAAAGTGGTTTCCTCCAAGCAGAAGGAAATAAGTATGTCATTGGAAGAAAAGCAGGCGGCTATGCAGTCGATGATGTCTTCCTGCATCAGCAATATCGAGGCTGTCAAGTCCGCCGGAGCGGAGGATGCGTTCTTCCGCAGGTCAATGAATAGATTCACTCAATATATAAACCAGTCCTACCTGGTCAGCAAGAGCCTTGTAAACCTTAACTTCCTGCCTCAGTTCCTGCAGCAGGCTACCACTGTCATTTCTCTCTGTTTGGGAGCCCTCTTCATCATCAAGGGGGAGATGACCGTAGGTATGCTTATGGCATTCCAAGGCTTTCTGAACCAGTTCCTCCTTCCCATATGTGAACTTACCCGCACGAATCAGCTTATGATGACAGCCGAATCTTCCGCAAAACGGGTGAATGATGTATTCGACATCCCAACAGATGTTTCTGACACCATTGAACTTGTCCCCGCTGAAGAGCTGGGCAAGTTGAAAGGTGAGATAGAACTGAGGAACGTCAGTTTCGGCTATGACAGAAACCTCCCTCCCCTTATAGAAAACCTTTCCCTCCACATATCCCCGGGAAAGAGTATCGCCCTGGTCGGAGGCTCCGGATCGGGCAAGTCAACTCTGGCAAACCTGATAACGGGACTTTATCAACCGTGGAGCGGAGAAATCCTTTATGACGGCAGAAGAAAGGATGAAATAAACAGATATTCTTTCTATAATTCCTTGTCGGTAGTGAACCAGGACATTGTGCTTTTTGAAGGAACTGTAGCCGACAATATCAAGATGTGGGATGACGTGACTGAGGATTTCGCCATGGTTCTCGCCGCAAACTCCGCACAGATCCATCAGGAAATCGCCAGCAGGCCTGGAGGATACGACAGCCCCGTAGCTACCGGCGGCAGCAATTTCAGCGGAGGACAGCGCCAGCGCATCGAGATAGCCACGGCTATCGCCAAGGAACCTACCATAATGGTGATGGATGAGGCCACGTCGGCGCTTGACCCTATGACAGAAATGAAAGTAATGCAGAATATAAAGATCCAGGGAATCACGACCGTCATCGTAGCACACAGGCTTTCGACAATCCGGGACTGTGATGAAATTCTTGTTATGGATCACGGCAGGATAATTGACAGGGGCACCCACGATGAACTTATGCTTCATACGGACGGCCTGTATTACAAACTTATGCAGATGAACTGATATGGCCGACCTCTACTCATCAATGCTGTATAAGCGCATCCTCAATGACATTTCTGCTTTTGACGAGGCGGGACACGATTTTGAGATCATGCTCAACAAATCCGTGGAGTCCCTGCCCCACCACGGACTCGGAAACCGCAGTGCGCTTCTGGACATGCTGGAAATGCTCGGAATAGAGAATGCCGATCTTACAGAAGGCAGCGATATCTTCAATGAGTTCAAGGAGGCTCTTGCGGCAAACGGATATACTTATACCATAACGAAGCTTGAAGGAGAGTGGTGGAGAAGTTCATATGGGCATATGTTGGGTGTATTCAAGGAAACTGGAATGTTCGTCCCTATCATCACCCACCACGGAGGCTACCGCTATATCCGTCAGAGAGAGGATGGAGGTAAGGAAATTGTTGATGTCAACAAAAAAACATCCGGCAATCTTGAGAACCTGGCATATCATTTTTACAGAACGCTCCCACGCAAACGGCTTTCTATGAAGGACTTTTACGCATTCATCCCAAAAAGCATCTCCAAATACCATCTCTGGTATGTACTGGTCCTGTCCGCCGTGATTGCAATACTCACTATGGGCCTTCCGTTCGCCACGAAACTCATTTTCGACCAGGTGATCCCTTCCGGAAAGAGCGAAGGCATCCTGACCCTGGCGGTTGTGCTCCTGAACATTGCCCTGATAATAGGATTGCTGTCCGCGATCCGCAACAAAATATTCATCGGGGTCAAAAACATAGTGGCAGTCAATTCACAAGCGGCGCTCCTGGACAGGATATTCCGCCTTAAACCGGATTTCTTCCGCAAGAAATCGACTGGAGCTGTCACCAGTGAGATTTATGGCGTAGCCGGAGCTTGCGAACACCTTTCGGAAGGTGTGATTACGATAATCTTCACTTTCCTAATCAGTCTTGCGTATCTTATTCAAATCGGCATTTTCAGCCATTTCTCGGCCGTATCATACTGTCTGTATCTGCTGATGGGCCTGAATATCTTCTGCATCTATTTGGGAATCAAACAGGCCCGAAATATTAAAATGCAGAGAATACCTGCGACATCACACTTTAACGGAGTTATGTACAATCTTCTGGATGGCATCCGGAAGATAAAGACCAACGGAGCAGAGGCAAGAGCCTTCCGCCAGTGGGCCTCGGAATTCAAAAATACTGACATGATAAAATACTGGGATTCCGTCCTTCCTGAACTATCAGGGACATTCACCCTGCTTTCCATCCTGACGATGGTCATCTTGATTCCTTCGACAGATATGAGCGTGTCAGACTTTGCCGCATTCTTCACTGCCTTCAGCGGGCTGAACCTGGCCATAACGCAAATGGGACTTTATACATCTGAATTCACATACATCTTCCCTACACTCGAAAAAATACGTCCTATCCTGGAAGCGGAACCTGAGGTGGAAGAGAGTTCCAAGATAGTGAGAGAACTCAGCGGAAACGTCACCGTGACGAACCTGCGTTTCCGGTATAGCGACAATATGCCATACCTTTTCGACGGACTGAACCTGAACATCAGGTCCGGGGAATATGTGGCCATTGTCGGACATTCCGGCTGTGGAAAATCGACTCTTCTACGCCTCATGCTCGGATTTGAGGCTCCGGAAAGTGGAACTGTCTTTTATGACCAGTACAATGTGTCAAGTGTGAACAAGTCTTCGTTACGCCAGTTTCTGGGTGCCTGTCTGCAGGGCGGAAGGCTTTTCAGCGGCACCGTCTTCGACAACGTGAGGGTCTCAAACCCTTATGCAACTGAAGAGGAAGTGTGGGAGGCCCTGCGTATTGCGGCGGTGGATGAAGACATCAGAAATATGCCGGGAGGCATCCGTCACGAACTGGATGCCACGGGAGAAGGACTCAGCGGAGGACAGCGGCAGAGAATACTCATAGCAAGAGCTGTCCTGAATCATCCGTCTGTCGTTTTCCTCGATGAGGCGACTTCGGCCCTTGACAATATATCTCAGGCAAAAGTCATTGAAAATCTCGGCAAAATGAGATGCACCCGAATTACGATAGCCCACCGTCTGTCCACAATCAAGGACTGTGACCGCATCATTGTTCTGGATAAAGGCAAGGTGGCTGAAGAAGGAACTTTCGAAGAACTGCTACATAAGGGCGGTCTGTTCACGGACATTGCAAAACGCCAGTTATTATAGTAATATATAAAAAATGGAGAATAATTTGATAAAAAGGGACATCAATCAGTTAAACGATGACATCAAGGTGATATCTTCGTCATCAATCGTGCTGATGTGCACGCTGATATCCCTGATTCTGTCCATCGCAATATGGCTATTTGCCGGAACCGTCACGGAAAAAGCCCATATCAGGGGCGTTGTATTCCCTGACAGCGGAATGACAGACGTCTGTCTGCCTCAGGCCGGTGTCATGAGGAATGTCTTCGTTCAAAAAGGTCAGGAAGTAAAGGCCGGGCAGCAGATTGCTCTCGTGTCCGTGGGAAATTCCTACAGTGTGGTAACCTCTTCAAGCGACGGCGTCGTTTTCAGTTGCAAGCAGGAAGGGGAAGGTTTCGAGCCGCTTGAGCCGTTAGTGAGCCTTATTGACAAAAACCTTGAGGACAGGACTTCCGTTATTCTGCTTGCATATTCAGACCTGATAAATCTCAAGGACATTGCAGCCGGCCAGGACGTACAAGTATGGCCCAGTAACGAAAAAATCGATGAAGTTGGATATGTCCGCGGCCAGGTATCCAGCGTCAGTCATTATCCGGTAAAGAAAGCCGAAGCAGCAAGAAAAATAAAAGCACAGGCATATCTTGACGAACTTCTTCCAGAAGGAGTCACCTCATACGAACTTGTAGTGAACCTTGCCGTAGAGAAAGATAATCCTGCTCTTCTGGACTGGACCTTCGACAGGGGTGACCATCCAGATATGAGTGTCGGAACACTTTGTGATGCCATAGTGATTACTCATACCTATTCTATTTTCGAATACCTGTTTTTAAAGGCCAAAGCTGAAAAGAACAAAATACAAAGATGGATAGAATAATAATTACCCTGACTTTGGCTGCCTGCCTGGCTTCCTGCGGACAAAGTACGGATACGCAGCAGCAGGAGCCTCTGCAGACAGAGCAGACGGAAAGCCAGTACAAACTGGGAGTCAATACCATTGATGTCAGCAAGGTTGCGGGCAAGGGCCGGATATGGTCTTTGAATACCGTCCCTGTTTACAGTGTTGTAGAAGGCATAATAAACAAAATGTCCCTTGTCGAAGGTCAGCATGTGAAAAAGAACGAAGTGCTGGCCGTAATAGATGACTCCGAATGCAGGATCCTTCTCTCCGAGCTAGAAAGCGAGCTTCAGAAGAAAGCCTATGAAGTCAAGAGCACGCTCATCGGAATAGGTTACAGCCGCGACAGCCTGGACCTGGTTCCTGCCCGGGAACTGGAATCCGTCGAGATAATGACAGGATACTCCTACACCAAGGTGAAGTATGAGAATCAGAAACAGATGCTTGAAAAGCATATAATTAAAGCTCCTTTTGACGGAAGCATCCTGGACATCAAAGTAGATGAGCTGTTCTATGCCCGTAAAGGGGAGCCACTGTGCTACCTAATGGATACCGATGATCTTGTCGTCCAGTTCGATGTGCTTGAAACGATGGTAACCCAATATAGTGTGGGAATGCCTCTGGAATTCACCACACTTTCTTTCGGAGACAGGAAATACAATGCCACACTCATATCCATCGCTCCTAACGTAGAGAGCACGGGAACGGTCGTAATGACCGCGCGCATCAATGACAGGCATCCTGAACTGCGGCCGGGAATGACAACTTTCATTAATTATTGACAGGATGAAAAGGGTTCTTAGCTTATTCCTCGTATTGGCCTTGACCGTCTCATCATGCGGAGTTTATACAAAGTATGAGGGTTCCACATCCTCCGAAACGAACGCAGCATCGGTGGAATTGCCATCATGGAGAGAGTTTTTTGCAGACCCTCTGCTCCAGGAGCTCATAGATAGTGCCATCACAGGCAACACTTCACTTTCTATTGCGGCTCTCCGCCTTAAACAGGCTGACGAGAGTGTGAGGGCGGCAAAACTTGCTTATGTCCCATCGTTGTTCTTCGAACCGGACGGAGGAATATCCTTGAAAGGAGGACAAAGAGAAACAACATACCAGCTGCCCATGAAAATCGGCTGGAATTTCGGTTCTCCAGGCGCTCTATTCGCCCGCAGGCATCAGGCACAGGCGAGACGTATCCAGTCAGAGGACAACTATGATGCTGTACTCAACGAAGTAATCAGCCAGATTGCAGCAGACTATTACATACTTCAGATGCTTGATGAACAGGCTGCAGTACTTGAGAATACTCTATCCCAATGGTCAAGGACTCTGGAAATTCAAAAGGAATATATGCAAAGCGGCAGAGCTTATTACTCCTCCGTAGCTCAAATGGAGTCCAAACTTCTGGATGCCCGGCAGGACCTGCTTCAGACCTACGCTGACATCGCAGTATGGGAAAGGACTATCTGCCTGCTGGTTGCTAAACCTCATACCAGTGTAGCCAGATCAAAGTCCGGCACTTATCCCGTACCCGGATTGATTGAAGCGGAAATGAATCTGAGCTGTCTCCGTTCAAGACCGGACATACGCGCTGCGGAGAGGGATTTGGAAATAGCATACTATCTTACCTCCGAAGCAAGGAGCGCATTCTATCCTTCAATCAATCTCAACGGCATGGCAGGCTGGCCGTCAGTGATAAGCGCAGCCCTTTCTCTGGCCCAGCCACTCTTCGCCCAGGGCGCCATCCGCAGCAGGCTGAACATCTCGGAAATGGATCAGGACATTGCCCGGCTGCAGTTCAGCCAGACTCTCCTGCAAGCAGCCACGGAAGTCAGCCAGGCAATGGCTGATTATAGACTTCATACGGAAAAAGCGGAACTCTATAACAGGCAGGCAGAGATCCAGCAAAAGGCCTGCAGAGTAGTGGAAGAAATTTCAAGGGACGGAAAAGCCAATTATCTCGAGCTGATCAAGGCCCAGGAGAAACTCCTGTCAGCCCAGTTGGGCAAGGCCCAAAGCGGCTATTACGCCCGGGAAGCCACAGTCAGGCTATACAAGGCACTAGGAATGAAACAAGAGTAATTGTGATAAAAAAACCGGCTCCTGAGAGTCGGTTTTTTATGTTTATTTCATCACCGTGGTGGTGAGCCAGCGTTCCATTTCCGAAAGGAACTCACCCTTGAATATCTTCTCGGAGAATCCCCATCCGTGTCCGCCCGAAGGATAGATGTGCATCGAAGCGCTTACGTGGTTGGCTACGAGGGCCTCGTAATACAGGATGCTGTTATGGACAGGTACGAGGAAGTCATCGGTGGAGAGGAGAAGGAGTGCAGGGCAGGTCTCTGCGGTGACCTGCTTCTCGTTTGAGTAGAGGTCCACGAGGTCCTGTGAAGGATTCTCACCGAGAAGGCCGTCGTATGACCCTCTGTGGGTGTACGCGAGGTCCATAGTGATCACAGGATAGAACAGGATCTGGAACTCAGGCTTTGTTGCTTCATCCACATAATGGGTGGCTGCTGTGGAGGCGAGGTGTCCACCGGCTGAGCATCCCATCACACCGATGTGCTCTATGCCGAGGTCCTTGCGCTCGCGCATTATCCTCATGGCCTGCTGTACGTCGCTGAGCGGTACGTCGTGATGTCCGCGTGGCATACGGTATTCGAGAAGACAGAAAGTGAAGCCGCGCTCGTTGAACCACTCCTTGAAATCACGTCCTTCGTGAGTGTCTGAAAGCATGGCATATCCACCGCCAGGGCAGGCGATCACGCACCATCCGTTAGGGTTGCGTGCAGGATAGATCTCGAGGGTGGCCTCGGTGTATTTGCTGCCTTCCGGGCTTTCGAAAGCGTTGGGAGCGCCGTCCGGCCATACCTCGACGGTCTCGCTTCTCGGACCGAAGAAGAATCCCATAGGGGCACCGCCCTTAGGAGCGGCAGGCTGTGCTTCAAGCGACAAGGAAGCCACTGCAAGCGCAAAGATGGAAAGAACCGTCTTATTCATATTCTGCTATTTGAAAAGAAGCTGCGCGAACTGATAGAGGGCGCGTCTCCAGCTCTGCCACTCGTGGGCGGTGCCTGGGGAAACGTAGAAGTGGGCATTGATCCCGGAAGCGGCGAGGTCCTCGGTCTCTTCCTTAGGGTCGGTGCCGTCACCGAAACCGGCGACTCTGTTCTCGAGCTCGCGGCTTCCGAAGCTTACGAACACGAGTTTGTTGGTCTCGCGGAAGCCTGCCTGTGCATCAGCCTCGGCCACTGTGATGGTGCCGCCGCTGAAGATACCGATGTTGGAGAATACGTCAGGACGAGGGAAGGCGATGGCCTTGGTCTGCATTCCACCCATTGAGAGGCCGGCCATTGCGCGGTGCTCAGCATCGGCGATGGTTCTGAAGCGGCTGTCGATCATAGGGATGATGTCGTTGATGAAGGTGTTGGCGATGCCGTCAGCCCAGTTGGAAGGCATGCCGAAGCCGCCGGCAGGTCTGCCGCCCTGAGGGCGCTGTCCCTGAGGAGCTGCTGCAGGAGCTGCAGGACGAGGCATTGTCCAGGTACCGTTATCCATTACGATGATGAACGGAACGGCCTGTCCGGCTGCGATGAGGTTGTCCATTATCTGGGCGGTGCGGCCCTGCTGAGGCCAGCCGTACTCGTTCTCGCCGCCACCGTGCTGGAGGTAGAGGACAGGATAACGCTTGTCAGCGTTGGTGTCATACTCGGCAGGGGTGTAGACGAAGCAGTGGCGCATGGCCTGGTTTGTCTCTGACCAGTAGTAGAGCTCGCGCATCTGGCCCTGAGGGACGTTCTTCACTGCGTAGAAGTCCTGGTCAGGTGCAGGCACGTCGATACCGCTTCCCCAGCGGCTGGCGCCGTAGTAGTAGAGGCTTGAAGGATCAGGGACATCAGCGCCGTCCACATTCAGCTGATAGTAGTGGAAGCCTTCGTCCTGAGGAGCTGACTCGCCGGTCCAGAAACCGTCCTCGCCCTTGGTGAGCTCATATTTCACGCCACCGATGTCGAGCTTGACGGACTTTGCGTCGTCGGCCTTGACCTTTACACGGACACATCTTTCGGAGTTTACCATCGGATATTCCTTGCCCGGCTGGTTGTTCGGTGAAGGTACGAAATCCTCCTTCACCTGAGCGTTCAGGCTGGCTGCTGCAACGAGCAGGGCAGCGCTGACAGTAATCATTCTGCTTTTCATAAAGTTATCTATTGGTTACAGTTGTGCCTTGTTCCAGTCATCTACTCGACGTAGAGGAGAAGTCCCTTCAGGTACTCCCCTTCCGGATGGTAGATGTTCACTGAGTGGTCGGCCGGCTGGTTCAGACGGTCGAGTATGCGTACGGAGCGTCCCACCGATGCGGCAGCAGAGAAGACAGCGAGGGCGAAAGCCTCCTTGTCCACCACCTGCGAGCAGCTGTAGGTGAACACGAGTCCTCCCGGAGCTACCTTGGCGATAGCTGCAGCGTTGAGCCTCTGGTATGCGCGCAGAGCGTTCTTGAGCACTCCCCTGTGCTTCGCGAATGCAGGCGGGTCGACAATCATCAGGTCGTACTTGTCCTCGGGAGCGTTCTTCAGGAACTCGATGGCATCGGCGGTGTAGCTGGTGTGGTCCTCCGCAGAGAAGCCGTTGAGAGCCACGTTGCGGTCCACCATTGTCATGGCCCTGGCGGAGCTGTCCACTGAGTCGACGTGCTTCGCGCCGGCGGCGAGTGCGTAGATGGAGAAGCCTCCGGTGTAACAGAAAAGGTTCAGCACGCTGCGGCCGGCGGCGTACCTGCCCACCAGCGCGCGGTTCTCCCTCTGGTCCAGGAAGAAGCCGGTCTTCTGCCCCTCGGTCCAGTTGACAATGAACTTGTGCCCGTTCTCGAGCACCGTCTGTTCATCGTCGGAGAAGCCTTCGGCCTTGTAGATGTAGCCGTCGACGAGCTCGAGCCCGGCCTTGAACGGCGCAGTCCCGGAGCTCTTGTCATATACGGCCTTAAGGCTGTCGCCGTAGACCGTCTTGAGCGCCTCGCAGATCTGCCTCTTCGCGCGGAACATACCCACGGAATGGGCCTGGAGGACACAGACTCCGTCGTAATAGTCAATGATAAGACCCGGCAGCCCGTCGCCTTCGCCGTGCACCAGACGGTAGCAGGTCGTACGCTCGGAGCAGGTCAGCCCGACAGCCTTCCTCACCTCCAGCGCCCTGCCTATCATCACCTTGTAGAAGTCAGGAGCCAGCGCGGAATTGTCGAAGCTCAGCACCCTGACGGCAATGGACCCGATCTGATAGTGGCCATAGGCCAATACAGACCCGTCGCTGGCGTGGACCGAGACAATGTCGCCTTCGGCGGGATTGCCGGCTATCTGGGCGATTGCGCCCGAGAAAACCCAGGGATGAAAGCGCAGGATGGACTCCTCCCTGCCTTTCTTCAGTATGATCTTAATCATTGGATTCAGCTTTCGGTTGGTTCGGAAACATCTGCTCCTGAGTGAGAGGATGCTTCTCGGATTTCATAAGTTTCAGATACATCTCGCGGCACACCCAGGCGTCGGTGGCGGCATATTTCTGCTGAGCCTCGCTCAGGACTTCCGCCTCCCAGTTAGAGAGCTGCTGTGTCTTGGAGATGCGTATGCCGAGGATATTGGCAGCCATCTTCTTGACGGCCTTGTCCTTGATCCCCCACTCCCAGACGATCTTCTGAAGGTCCACGAAATTCGCGGCATCGAAGCCGTGATGCCTCTTGAGTCCCCTGACGTCATCCTGCACTGCCGCTCCCACCTTGATGATGGACTCATCGGCAAGGATATGGCAAAGGCTCTTCGGTATCCCGCATTTCTTTACACGGAAAAGATAGGCCTTGCCGGGTCCTGAAAGCTGAAGCAGGGAAACCCCGTAATGAGGCTGGTCAGGAGAGAAGCACGGCCTGGACTCGGTATCGAAGCCCAGTATCTTCTGCCGGCGCAGATAGGAGATGGCCTTGTTGAATTCCGGGCCGGTTCTGTCTATGACCGTAATGACGCCCGGGAAGGAAACCATCTCGAGTTTTTCTATATCTTCAGGAGTAACGGAAATCTTATACATATCAGTCCTTTTCCACAAGTCTGAGCCCGTCACCTTCATCCGCGTTTACTATCAAGTAATACCCGGCGACAGGATAGGAGATGTTGTGGGTGAAAATATTGTTCTTCCGGAGAATGCCGTAGCACTCGTCGGTGGCATACTTGTTCATATCCAGGATGGTGATATCATCTGTCAGGAGCTTCCTTCTGTTCAGGTTGGCACCGGTCTGGACGGTGAGGACCTCATCGAGGGATTCGATCAGCGCGTCTACCGGGACTTCAGGATCGTCGACCAGGACAGCCGAGAACGGCATATTGCCTCCTGCGGTCTTGTATCTGTTGATGAGCGACGGGAATGACGCTGTGGAATCGAGCGCTACCGCGATGCAGCCGCAGCCGAGCACTCCCCTTTCCTTCGCCATCTCATCGAAAAGGCGCGGATAGACACCTGAAGCGGCAGTGACACTGTCAGTGACCACAACGATATGCTCGTGGGCGATCTGCCTGTCGAGCTGTTCAGCGAACGCAACGCGGGACGGATAGACCACGGGAATGTCCTTTCCTCCCGCAATGCACAGAGTGTCCACATCGAAGGCACCGCACAATGCGCTGAACGGCGACGAGAACACCACCATCTTCGAAGCCTCTCTCGTACGCAGCCTTTCGGAATCGAAGGAGCCCAGGCTGAACGAAGTGTCGAGCGCAGCAAGGAAGTTCTTCACGGTAAGGACCCTCAAAGCAGAGTTGTCCGCTGCATAAAGCGAATCGTAGGCGACGGACATATCGTCTATGAAGTCAATGACCTCTCCGGAGAAGTCCGGGAGCTGGTCAGGATTGCGGCTTCCGTCGATATTGTCGAAACAGTCACCTTTAAGGAATCTTTCGGAAAGGACAGCGTTCCTGTCCTCCGGACCTATGATGGCGATGGTCCCCTTCGACTCCTTAGGGTCGAAACCGCTGACAAGGGAGAATGCAGCGCCACCCTGCCTGATCACGTCCTCCACGAAAGGGATGGTACGCCTTCCGGACTGGACGGTATCCCTGCAGGAAACAGCGGAAAACGCAGCCAGAACGACAGCGGACATAACCAGGGCCTTTATGGTGAAATGTTTCATATATACAAATTTAACATTTTTTAGTCAATCCCAACCTACTTCTTCTTCGCCTTCAGCTGTGAATCATCAGGAACCTTGCCCTTGCCGAAGATATTGATATTGTCTATCGTGTAGGCAACGGCTATCCCCTTGGGCACCTGCTTGTAGTCGACCGTCAGGTCGATTATGGCGTTCAGGGGCTTGACGATGCGACCCACGCGGGTGAGGTTCTTCTTAAGTTTCGGGTCCTCGGCGCAGAACTCGCTTTCAAGCGTGTTCTGTATGGAATCATTGAAACGCATCCCCTTGACGGTGACACTGCCGGGGCCGTTCCGGACTATCTCAGTATATACGAAAACTTCTGGAGCCCTGTCGATGGCGCGCATGAAACGGTCGCGTTTCGGCATGCTCTTCAGGGTGTCCGCAAAATGATAGACTTTCTTAACCTGGCGGGCAGAGGCCGTGGATGATCCCGCGACCATCGCGAGAATGAAAGCCAGGACAAAAACAACTTTTCTCATATTGTATCTTTAACTTGCAAAAGTAAACATTTTCACTCCTAAATTCAAAAACTATGCTGTCATTATCCGAAGGAATTTGTATATATTTGTGCCTAAGGATGACACAAGCTGATGAACCAACTCAATTCCGACATACAGTACCTCCCCGGAGTGGGTCCCAAAAGGGCTCTCCTTCTGAAGAATGAGCTGGAAATCAGCACATTCTCGGACCTTCTGCGCCTCTATCCGTTCAGATACATCGACCGCAGTTCCGTGCATCCCATAGCCTCCGTCACCCCTGACGTGGCGAACATCCAGGTAATGGCGCGAGTGATGCGGTGCACCCTTTACGGTCCGGGCAGCTCCATCTTCCTGCAGAAGAGCCGCACCGGAATCGAAATCAACAACTTCCCTGCCGACAAGGACGGCGCCCGCCCTGTCCGCTTCAACGCGGTCAAGCGTCTGAGCGTCATCGTGGCGGACTCCACCGGCGAGATGGAGATGGTCTTCTTCAAGGGGATAAAATGGAACTTCGAGCGTCTCCAGCCGGGCTCGGTGTTCGTCTTCTTCGGAAAACCACAGTCGTTCAACGGACGCTGCAATATCGTCCACCCTGAAGTGGACAACCCTCCGCAGGCCGGGGAAAACAATGTAGGAACAGGCTCATTGACAGGAGTTTACCCCAGCACCGAGAAGCTGAAGAACTCCGGCATCACCGGCAAGGTGATGAACCGTATGATGGCCGCCGCCCTGAACGCCTGCCTCCCGGAAATCGAAGAGACTTTACCGGAATACATACTGAAGGAAAAGGGCCTCGTACCGCTACGATTCGCCCTGAGGAACATACACTTCCCCCAGAACACGGAAGCCCTCGCCAAGGCCACCTACCGCCTGAAGTTCGAGGAACTGTTCTTCCTCCAGCTTTCACTTATCAAGCAGAAATTCATCCGCTCGCGCAATGAGAACGGCATCCCTATGCCGAAGGTGGGCGATGCATTCAACGCGTGCTACAACGCCCTGCCGTTCGACCTGACAGGGGCGCAGAAGCGCGTGATAAAGGAGATTCGCTCGGACCTTATGAGCGGCCACCAGATGAACCGCCTCCTCCAGGGGGACGTGGGTTCGGGAAAGACGATGGTCGCCGTCCTGAGCTGCCTCATCGCCTATGGCAACGGTTACCAGTCCTGCATAATGGCACCGACCGAAGTGCTTGCGCAGCAGCACTTTGCCAATGTCAGCCGCTACCTTGCAGGCACCGGGGTGCGCTGCGCGCTGCTGACCGGCAGCAGCACCGCCCGCGAGCGCCGCGACATCCACGCCGGGCTGGAGGACGGGAGCATTGGAATAATCATCGGCACACACGCGCTCATCGAGGACGATGTGAGGTTCCGGTCGCTGGGGCTGGCGATAATCGACGAGCAGCACCGCTTCGGAGTGGAGCAGCGCGCGAAGCTTTGGGCCAAGGGCCCTGCGGGCGTTCCCCCTCACGTGCTGGTGATGACGGCGACGCCGATCCCGAGGACATTGGCAATGACCCTGTACGGGGACCTGGACGTGTCCGTGATAGACGAGCTGCCGCCGGGCAGGAAGCCGGTTCAGACGATGCTGATCGGGCAGGGCAAACGCCGCGCGCTGTACAAGTTCATGCGCGATGAAATCGCGAAGGGCAGGCAGATCTTCGTCGTGTACCCGCTGATCTTCGAGAGCGAGAAGATGGACCTGAAGAACCTGGAGCAGGGCTACGAGGATATTGTCAATGCCTTCCCGCTGCCGGACTACAAGGTGGCGATCGTGCACGGGCAGCAGACCAACGAGCAGAAGAACTTCAATATGAGCGCCTTCGCCGCCGGGCGGGCCAATATCCTGGTCTCCACCACTGTGATAGAGGTGGGAGTGGATGTGCCGAACGCGTCGGTGATGGTGATCGAGAGCGCGCAGAGGTTCGGGCTCAGCCAGCTCCATCAGCTGCGCGGACGCGTGGGCCGTGGAAGCGAGAAGTCCTACTGCATCCTGGTCAAGGACGAGAAGGTGTCGAAGGAGTCGCAGCACAGGCTCGACCTGATGTGCGCGACGGAGAACGGTTTCGAGCTCGCGGAGGAGGATATGAAGATGAGGGGGCCTGGCGACCTGGAGGGCACGCAGCAGAGCGGCCTGCCGGTTTCCCTGAACATTGCGTCGCTGGCAAAGGACGGACTGCTTCTGGGGGAGGCGCGCGCATACGCCGAGAAAGTGCTTTCCGCTGACCCGTCGCTCACATCGGCGCAGAACGCCAGGCTCGTGGCCGAACTAAGGAAAGAGAAATACAACATCAAGGATTTCAGCAAGATATCATGATAACTGAGCTTATTGACAAATACGTCTGGCTCATTCAGACATTCATCGATGCCGGTGACCGGGGCCTTCCGCTGGAGCAGATCTCACGGAAATGGGAGCGCCGCTACGGGACCGAATACCCCCGCAGGACATTCAACAACCACCGCGAGGCCATCGCTGAGATCTTCGGAATAGAAATAGAGTGCGACAGGAGCACGAACCATTATTTCATCCGCTACGGAAAGGACGCCATCGACAGCCAGTCCTCCGTCGGATGGCTCATCAACACCTTCACAGTCAACAATCTATTGTCCCTCAGCCGGGAGCGTCTTTCGGGACGTGTCTCAGTGGAGAACATCCCATCGGGACAGATCCACCTGACCGGTATCATCTCTGCGATGCAGGAGAACAGGGTTCTGGAGCTGTTCTACCGGAAATACGGCGAGGAGGAGGGCGAGATGTTCCACGTCGAGCCGTATGCGATAAAAGAGTATCAGAGAAGATGGTATCTGCTGGGGCATTGCCAGGAGCGTGGAGCCCAGAGGGTATATGCCCTGGACAGGATTACATCGCTTTCGGTCACAGGATGGACTTTCAAGATGCCCGAGGATTATGACGTGGAGGAGATTTTCTCCCAGACCATAGGAATATACAGGCTGGAGGGCGTGGAGCCTGAAAGCATTTATCTAAAGGTTACGGAACACGAGGCTAACTACCTCAGGGACCTTCCGTTGCATCACTCACAGGTGGAACTGGGCCCAGAGGGTGAAGGTTTCGTGAAATTCAGGTTGCGCGTGGTCCCGAACGAGGACCTGTATATGGAGCTGAAGCGTCTGGGAAGCGAGGTGGAGGTGCTCTCCCCTGTTTCCGTACGCAGGAAGCTCGCCGCCGACCTTCAGGAAGCAGCAAACAAATACTTATAAATATGAACTTAAAATTTATCGGCGCAGCCTTGTGCGCCACAGCATTGGTTATGTCTTGTAAGAATGATGAATCCACAGGCTATATCGGAGTTTCCGATATCCAGGTGACTGACGGAGTGATGAGTCCGGAGGTTCTTCTGTCTTTCGGCAGGCTTTCCGACCCGCAGATTTCCCCGGACGGTTCAAAGGTGCTTTACGGTGTGAGCTACACATCCATCGCTGACAACCGTTCCTGCCGGAACCTGTTCCTGAGCAATATCGACGGCACCTGCAAGGTCCAGCTAACACGCTACGCAAAGAGCGTCTCGAACGCGCGCTGGTCCGCTGACGGAAGCTGCATCTACTTCCTTCAGGGAGGCCAGATCTACAAGGCTCCCCTCCAGGGCTCGAAGCTCGGCAAGAAGGTCTGCATCAGTGACGTTCCATCCGGGATCAGCGAGTTCAAGCTCTCCCCGGACCAGTCCAATATAATGTATGTCAGTACAATACACAGTGCAGTAGAGACCCCTGTGGACAGCGACCCCGTTCTGTCCAAGGCCCAGGCATACGCCACCGAGGATCTGATGTACAGGCATTGGGACCACTGGGTGACAGAGATTCCGCGCACCTATGTGGCTCCTTTCGCCGGGGCAATGATCACCCCTGACAATTCCTTCGACCTTCTCGGATGCGAGGAACTCTACGAACTTCCTACCGAACCGTTCAGCGGCATCGAGCAGCTGTGCTGGAGCCCTGACGGCCGTTTCATCGCATACAGCTGCCGCAAGGCTGTGGGAAAGGAATATGCCTTCTCCACCGATACTGAGATATATGTATACTGCGTTCTGACAGGAGAGTGCAAGCGCATCGAGATGGGCGGAGGATACGACACCGATCCGGTATGGTCTCCAGACGGCAAGCATATCGCCTGGCTGAGCATGGAGCGCCAGGGCTACGAGTCGGACAAGTCCAGGATCTTTGTCCAGGACATTGAGATTTCCGAGAATTCCTTCGAGTTCGGCGAGCGTCGCGAACTGACTTCTTCATTCAAGTACAATGCCGCCGGCCTGGTATGGACGGCAGACAGCAAGGGATTGTATTTCAACTCATTGGCCGAAGGCCTCCAGGGACTGTTCCTTGCTTCGCTGGAGGATGGCGGGATTGTCAGGCTGACGGGCGACGACCTTTGGTATGACTTCGATTCCCCTTGGGCCGTGGTCGAGGGTGAGGACGGTGCAGTGTCGCTTCTTGCGAGCTACTGCTCAATGGACTTCCCTACCGAGCTTGTGCGCGTGGACGTTTCCAGCGAAGGGACTTCACTTACACCTATCACTTCCGAGAACGAGCACATCCTTTCACAGATCAAGGAGCATAAGACCGAGATGCGTTATGTGAAGACCGTGGACGGCAAGGATATGCTGACCTGGGTCCTTCTCCCTCCTGACTTTGACGCTTCCCGGAAATATCCAGCCATCGAAATCTGTCTCGGAGGTCCTCAGGGCACACTGAGCCAGGGATGGTCATACAGATGGAACTACCGTCTGATGTGCGCCCAGGGCTATGTCGTCGTGCTTCCTAACCGACGCGGCACGACCGCCTTCGGCCAGGAGTGGTGCGAACAGATATCCGGAGACTACAGCGGTCTGAATATCCAGGACTATCTTTCAGCCGCACGTGATATCAAGAGCGAGCCATATATTTCCGGCGTTGCAGCCTGCGGCGCAAGCTACGGCGGATATTCCGTATATTATCTCGCAGGAATGCACGAGAAGACCTTCGACTGCTTCATCGCCCACGCAGGCATCTTCGATGAGGAGGAACTTTATTATACCACTGAGGAGATGTGGTTCGCTGACTGGGACAACGGTGGTCTGGGACGCGGCTACCTGAGCGGTTCGCCTTGGAGCGAATATCCGGAGGCTGTCCGTCACTATGCCCACAACCCTAAACTGAACGTGCAGAAGTGGGATACCCCTATCCTGTGCCTCCACGGCGGTATGGATTTCCGTATCCCTTATACTCAGGGAATGGCTGCGTTCAACTGCGCCCAGATGATGGGCGTTCCTTCCAAGCTTGTGGTGTTCCCGGAGGAGAACCACTGGATCCTTCAGCCTCAGAACGCACTCTATTGGCACCGTACATACTTCTCCTGGCTTGACAGATGGATGAAAAAGTAGTCAATCGTCTTTTTGACCCTACTTGCAGTGATTTACATGCAAGTAGGGTCAAAAAACAAAAACTATTAATAATATGTCTCTAATTACTATTGCAATGACAATTCTTCTAGGCGTTTCGTCGTCACTGCAGCACAGCACTCCTGAAGAGTGGGCTGCAAAACACGTAGCATTAGGACTGAAATGCGTGAATTTCCCCGTAGACTACCTTGCAGGGGAAGATGTTTATTTGGCCTACAAGCGCGCTGCAGATGAGGCCGGGCTTGTGATCGCCGAGGTGGGTATCTGGCGCAACACCCTTGCCGCCGACCCGGCGGAGCGTGAGAAATGGATCGAGTATGCTATAGGTCAGCTCCGCATGGCCGAGCAGATCGGTGCCTTATGCTGCGTTAACGTTGTGGGCACACCTTATGGTCCACGCTGGGACGGTGGATACCGTGGCAATTTCTCGGAAGAAGCATGGACGGATGCCGTAGCGATGATACAGAGGGTTATCGATGCGGTGAAGCCCGTGCATACGAAATTCGCCATTGAGTCCATGCCCTGGATGATACCGTCAAGTCCTGACGAGTATGTCCGTCTAGTGAATGATGTGGACAGGGAGGAGTTCGGTGTGCATCTGGACGCCATCAATATGATAACTTCCCCGCAGCGCTATTTCTTCAATGATGATTTCCTCCGTGAGTGTTTCGAGAAGCTGGGGCCGAAGATCGTCAGCTGCCATCTGAAGGATATCAATCTCAGGCCTGAATATACTTTCCAGCTCCAGGAATGCGCTCCAGGCGAAGGAACACTGGATATCCCTCTCTATCTGGAACTAGCTCAGAAGTACAATCCATCGATGCCGTTCATCATCGAGCACCTGACCACCGACGAGGAATACACCGCCAGCATCCGCTACGTCCAGTCCCTGATGCAATAATAACACATTATCCCTCACCCGCCCGGTGAGGGATAATTGTATCGGAGCGAAGCGACTGCTCCCCTCCCGAGGAGGGGAAGGGGGAGGGTAACGTAATAGCCGCAGGCAGCCGCCGGGCACAAAAAAAAGAGCCCGAGACTAACGTCCCGAGCTCTCCGAAGAACGGCGGCTGCCTACTCTCCCACCTGGTGGGGCAGTACCATCGGCGCTGGCGAGCTTAACTTCTCTGTTCGGTATGGGAAGAGGTGGATCCTCGCCGCTATAACCACCGCAGTATGTTACTTGAGAGAGATGACTCAGTTGAAGCTTTCGGCGTACCGAAAGATTTCGGGCTATTAGTACAGGTCGACTGAACGCATTGCTGCGCTTACATCTCCTGCCTATCAACGTGGTAGTCTCCCACGACCCTATAAGGAAGTCTCATCTTGAAGACGGCTTCGCGCTTAGATGCTTTCAGCGCTTATCCTGACCGAACGTGGATACCCGGCGGTGCAGCTGGCGCCACAACCGGTATAC
>JAZLLA010000002.1:0-33233 GCA_045597895.1 Candidatus Cryptobacteroides sp.
GCCATGGAAGGCTGTCAGGGAGGGGTGGATGGAAACCAAGGGGCCCTGGGAAGGGGTCGGTTTCCGGGAAGGGAAAAAATAACCGCGGCAGGGAGGCCGCGGTTATAAGTATTGTTCAATGAATGCTTATTCTGCAGAAGCAGCAGGGGCAGCTGGAGCTTCCGGGGTGGCAGGAGCTGCAGGGGCAGCTGGGGCGCCTGGGAAGCCAGGGAAGCCTTCGCCGCTTTCCATACGCTTCTTGATGGCCTCGCGGGCCTCTTCAGGAAGGGCGTCGAGATTGAACTCGGCCCCTGGAGCGCGACGCTCCACGCCTCTCATTCTGAGTCCTGGAACCTCAGGTCTCTGCTGAAGCATAACCCACTTCTGGTACTGTTCCTCGGTGAGGACCTTCATCATCTGCTTCTCGATCTTGATCTTGGCCTTGATGTCAGCCTTTGTGTCCTCCATTGACTCGAGCCTGTTGTAGGCTGCCTTGGCAGCCTTCAGCTCAGGGCTGTCGTTGGCCTCGTCAGGATTGGCTGCAGCTGCATCTGCACCAGCACCAGGGAATCCTGGGAAACCGCCTCCCATCATAGGTGGCATTCCACCGCCCATCGGCGGCATTCCTCCACCCATAGGTGGCATACCGCCGCCCATCATTCCACCGAATCCACCGCGTGAGCCGCCGTCTGCGAGATAGTGGTTCATACGACGGTCAAGCTCTTTCTTGTTGATCTTGGCGATCTTCTTTTCCTGCTGAGGGGTGAGGTTGAGCTCGTGGGTGAGCTGCTTGGCCTGGAATTCGGCGAGCTCGGTCATATCGACTGCGCCGCCCATTCCGAATCCTCCCATCATACCACCGCCCATCATGCCGCCGCCCATAGGTGGCATACCGCCACCGAAGCCGCCCGGCTGGGCGTTAGCGGATGCGCATACAAGTGCGAGTCCGCATACCATAGAGATAATAAGTGTTTTTTTCATGATATTGTGATTAAGTTTATGTTAATGTCACACGATGTGTTAGACCGATATTGGGCGGAAAGGTTTAATGGCGGAATACAAAATCACTTCCTTGCCATCCTGTTGCAGTGCGAACAGCCCGGAATATAGAACATAGTCTCATCCGTGCATTCCAGGATGAACTCGTCCTTGACCGGGTCGTGGGATATGGAAAGAGGCAGCTCCCATAGCTGGAACCACTCCTCTCCCTGCTTGTAGGTCAGCTCCCGCTCGCTCCAGACCGTGCCTTTGGAGGATGTGAACACCGCCGGGGTCTCTCCGCCCGCGGCATTGGTCCTGACCGCGGCAATCGCGAAACCCTCCGTTCCGGCGGCAATGCCCACGAACTTCAGCTCGCCGTAATACTCTCTATAATCACCATAGAAATCAATGACTTCCCAGTCCTTTCCGTTCCGGGAACTGAAAACCTCTCCCTTGTCCGTAATGCCGCAGCGCACGGAAGAGGATTCGCAGATGCCGATCATTCCTCCCTTGATGTCCTGTGCATCAAGCATTATCCCCGGCACGGCCAGAAGCCATGCCAGGGATAGGGAAATGATTATGCGGCTATGCAGTGTCACTTGATCCTGAAGTAGTCGAATGATACGTTGAGCGGTGCAGGAGCAGGTGCGGAGGCTCCGTCAAGCATCCGTGCCATCATGGCCGGGCTGCCGAATCCGGCGCCCATCATTGACACGCCCTCGCAGGCGGTCAGACCGGCCTGGATGTCCTTGAGGAGCACGGTGGTCTCACCGACCTTCTCATATTTGCTGCCGTCCACTGAGTAGTATGCCGTGTAGAGGCCTCCCTTCTTGGCAAGGCGCAGCCAGACGGTGTTGTTCCTGACATTGATGCCGGAGAGGCTTACGTTGATGGTGGCGGCGTTGTTGGCATTGTCCTCGGCGATGAGCTGGATGCTTCCGGCAGGCTTGGCACCAGGCTCCATCCTTTGCATTCCGCGTCCGAAGACGGGGGCTGCGTAGACGAGCTTCACGAAGTTGTCGTCATCCTCGTAGGCTACGAGGCCGGCGTTCTGGGAAGGACTTCCAGGGACTGCAGAGGTGGTCAGCTTTGTCTCGGCTGTCCAGTCGCAGTTCGCGCTCTGGAGGAAGATGTTGGATGCGCTGTTGCTGTCGCGGGCGATGTCACCTGCCTGTGTGGTCAGCACAAGCCCGCCGTTTTTCAGACTCCAGGCGGAGCTGTCCTCACGGACGACGCTCCACTGTTTTCCGAGAGCCTTGAACTCGTCGGAAACAGCCTTCTGGCCGAAATTCACATAGTATTCGTTGATGTCATAAGTGACGTAGTCGATGACCTTCACAATGGCTGTTCCAGGGATGGATGCTGCCTGCTCGATCTCTACAGCGACGTCGGGGCTGACCGAGGTGGCGGTGACGACAGGACACTTCGAGCCGGCCTTCCTTATGAGGCTGTACTGGCTGGCCCCGTCCTTGAGGATGTTCCTTCCGTCGACCTTGAGGTCCTTCAGACTGAGGTCAGGCATTACCTTCACCGCAAAAGAGCCGGTCTTCACTGTGCCGTTGTAGCTGACCTTGGCGGTGATGGTTGCAACTCCCATCGACTGGGCCTTGACCCTTCCGGCCTTGCTTACTGAGGCGACAGCAGGGTTGTTGGAGATGTACTCCACATTGAAGCTGCCGGAGTCGAGGAATGAATCGTCGTCGAGGCAGGCGGTGACTTCGGTGTATGCGGACTCTCCGGCCCTCATTACGCTTACTCCGCAGCTGGCGGTGACGAGCTTCAGCTCAGGGGTGCAGCGGCCGTCCATCTTTGCGAAGACGGTGCCTCTGATGTCCTGTGATGATGAACCTATCTCGAATGCGTAGCGGCCGCTGTCATAGGCCATCCTGTTCTTCTCCATATCCCAGAACCAGAGGTCGGCGCAGTCGATGCCGATGCAGACGGTCTTGGTCTGTCCCATAGGGATGGATACTCTCTTGAAGCCCTTGAGACGCTTTATAGGTCTTTCAAGCTCGGCAGGGGAGTCCGGGGTGGTCATATATACCTGAACGACCTCGTCGCCATCATAATCGCCCGTATTGGTCACGTCCACGCTGATGGTGATGCGGTCCTCAGGGGTGATTGCGTTCTTGGAGATGCGGAAGTTCGAGTACTCGAAGGTGGTGTATGAAAGGCCGTAGCCGAATTCGTAGGAAACAGGCTCGTCGAAATACCACAGTGTGCGGCCGTTCTTGCCCTCAGCCTTGCGCAGGGTGTAGTCGGTGATGGCCGGGAGGTTCTTTACGGACTTGTACCAGGTGGCGTTGAGCTTTCCGCCTGGGTTAACGTCGCCGAAAAGGATCTTAGGTATGGCTGCTCCCTGTGCCTGTCCGTTGTAGCCGGTCCAGAGGATGCCCGGGATATTGTCCAGGTTCTTGAAGTCCTCGACCTCCACGCATCCGAGGGTCTGCATCACGAGGATGGTGTTAGGGTTGGCTGCAGCTATGGCCTGGATGAGCTTAGGCTGGTTGCCGGGGAGGAGAAGGGTGAGGCGGTCGGCCTCCTCTGTGGCTGTCTTTTCGTCGGTTCCGACGAATACGATGGCCACGTCGGCTTCCGAAGCGGTCTTGATGATGGCCGGGTCGATATCCTCGTCCTCGGCGGCCTTGTAGACCAGATAGAGGGTTCTGAGGTCATTGATCCCGAGCTTGAGGACCTTCTCTGTGGCAGGGGTGCTGGTTCCGTAGACGCCGCCGACCTTCATCCCTGAGGCCTTGGTGGCCTCGATGCGGCAGATGAGGTTTCCGTCAGGGGAGTCCACGTGGGCCTCTACGATACCGCCCTCGGTAGGGATGTTCAGTCCTACTGTGAGCTGCTCGACATTGACGAGGTCCACATTGTCATAAGCGGTCCACGCTCCGTCGTCGATGGTGCGGACCTGCTCCTCGTCACCCATTCCCGAACCGACTGTGATCCCGTCGGAGCAGGAGCTGTACTGGGTGGCGTCGTACCTCTTCACTGTCCCGTCAGCCTTGACGGTCTCGAAGTAACCGACATAGAGGAGGTTGCTCTTGCTCTTCGTGCTGGCTCCGTCAGCGACTGTGACGTCGATGTCGAGTCCCTTGTCGGCTATGTACTGCTTGATTCCCTGATAAGGGGTGATCTTCGATGAGTCTTCAGGACGGCCTGAGTATGGTCCGAGCTCCACCTTGTCCGCCTGTGGGCCGATGAGGGCGATGCTCTTCACCTTCGTCAGGTCGATAGGGAGGGCATTGCGCTCGTTCTTCATGAGGACAGGGGTGCGTGTGGCGATTTCAAGGGCCAGGGCCTGGTTCTTCTCTGAGTTGACTGTGGAAGGAGGGAGCATCGAGTACGGAACCTTAGGGTCCGGGTCGAACTCTCCGGTCCTCATTCTGACTGTGAATACATTGACGAGGGCCCTGTCGATGTCGGCCATCGTGATGAGGCCCTTGTTGAGGGCGCTGATGGCGTAGCGCTGGTATACGCTTCCGCAGTCGGAGTCCACTCCGGCGATGAGTCCCTGGGCTGTGGCCTCTTCGGCTGTCTTCACGAAGTAGTGGCCTGTGTAGATGTCTTCGATGGCTGCGCAGTCACCTGTGACGTACCCCTTGAGGCCGTAGGTCTTCCTGGCGATGATGTCGAGGTAGAGCTTGCTGGCCGAGGTAGGGACGTGGTTCACTGCGTTGTAGGAAGACATTATCGAAGGAAGGTTGTCATTCTCGATGAGTTCCTTGTATGGGTAGAGGTAGAACTCGCGCATGTCGCGGTTGTCCATATTGGAGCTGCCGACGTGGCGGTTGAACTCGCTGTTGTTTGCAAAGTAGTGCTTTGCGCAAGGGACGGCCTTCAGGTACTCCGAGCCGTCATTGCCCATAAGTCCGCGGACATATCCGCCCGCCATCGTCGCGGCGAGGAAAGGATCTTCGCCGTAGGACTCTCCCGTGCGGCCCCAGCGAGGGTCGCGGATAGGCTCGACCACCGGTGACCAGAAGGTCAGGCCGCGGGTCTTTGTCTGGAAGATGGCGCGGGCCTCGTCCGCGATGGCAGCTGCCTCCCTTTCGAGAAGGTCAGGATCCCAGGACGAGCCGAGGGCTACGCTGTTAGGGAATGAAGTAGGGCCCTGGAGACCCACTGAAGGGTTGGCTCCGCCGAGGATTCCGTGAAGCGCTTCGCTCCAGACGTTGTAGTTGCGTACGCCGAGTCTCGGGATGGCCGCCATGTTGTTGCCCAGAAGGCTTTCCTTCTCTTCGAGGGTGAGCCTGGACACGAGGTCGACGGCACGCTCCTCGAATGAGTAGCTGGTGTTCAGGTAGATAGGGGTGGTGGACTTGACGTTCCTTTCCGATACAGGCTTGAAGGCGACAAGTACGCCGAGGGCTATGACCGCCAGTGCGGCCAGGCCCGTTTCGATCGTTCGTTTCATATTAGATGCTGGAAGCTATTTTCGTGATGGAGGTGAGGTAATCTACGATCTTGATGTGCTGAGGGCACTTTGATAGGCAGGCGCCGCACTGGATGCAGGCATCTGCGCGGGTGCCGTCGGCGAGTTCCTTGGCGTAGCGTTTCTTGAACTCCTTGCTCTTCCTCTTGAATTCGGCATCGTGCGGACCGTCAGGGTCAGGGAGGCTGAGGGCGTCGCTGAGGGAATTGACAAGGGCGAAATTGGCCGGGATGTTCACTCCGTTAGGACAAGGCATGCAGTATGCGCAGCCGGTGCAAGGGATGTGCTGGTTCTCGTTGTAGAGGCGGGCGACTTTCATCATGTACTCGTTGTCCTCTTCGCTGAAAGGCTTGAAGTCGGTGAAGGTGGCGACGTTCTCCACGAGCTGGTCCATATTGGACATTCCGCTCAGGGTCACCATCACTCCTGGGAACGAAGCTGCGAACGAGAGAGCGTTGCCGGCAGGGCTGAGCTCAGGATGCCTTTCTGCGAGCATGGCCTTGATGCCGTCGGAGACGTTTGCGAGGGCTCCGCCGCGGATAGGCTCCATCACTGCTACAGGGATTCCGCGCTGGACGAGGAGGTTGTACTGGCCTTCGGCGTTCTGGTCGCCCTTCCAGTCGAGGTAGTTCATCTGGATCTGGACGAAATCCCAGCTGTATCCTGAGTCGAGAAGCTTCTCGAGGTCGCTGACAGAGCCGTGGAAGGAGAATCCGAGGTGCTTGATCCTGCCGGCGTTCTTGAGCTCCTGGAGGTATCCGAGGACTCCGTTCGTGATGAAGCGGGTCTCGAACTCCTTGTAGCTGCCGAGGGCGTGACAGAGGAAGAAGTCGAAGTAGTCGGTCTGAAGGTTCTCGCAAGAATGCTCGAACATTGCGCTGGCGGCTTCGAGGGTAGGGGCCTGAGGGCCGCGGGCGAAGTTGGACATCTTGGTGGCGAGGAGGTACTCTTCGCGCGGATAGCGGCTCAGGGCTATGCCCATCGCCTTCTCGGACTCTCCGTATGCCGGAGCGGTATCGAAGTAGTTCACTCCGTGCTTGAGGGAGTAGTCCACCATTTCGTTGATGGCTTCCTGGTCGAGCGGCGCTCCCCAAGGACCGCCTCCCTTCTGCTGCGGCAGGCGCATGCAGCCAAGGCCCAGCAGACCTATGTTCTCACCGAGCCCGGCCCACTGTCTGGAGACGATCTTCGATCCGTCCGGGGCCGGAGTGAAGGTGAAATCCACCGGCGCTGCGGCCTTTGCCCCCGCAGGCTTGCAGGACTGGAGAAGGTTGCCTCCGATGGCGATGCCCGCCATACCGAGTGTCATGATTCTGAGCGCTTCACGCCTGGTGTAGGTGTGCTGCGACTGTTCTTTGTCTTTGTTCGTGCTGTTCATATTGTAGGATATTAGTCTTCGCGTGTATTGACAAAAATAGGAAAAAATGGGAATTTCGTCAACAATTTTGCGTATCTTGCAAAGTTAAACCACACGGGAATAACCAAATTAAAAAAATATGACCACGAACAAAACCAAAGCCCTTCTCCTGGGACTCCTCGCATCCACGATGATGCTCTCAGCCCAGAACCCGATCATCCGTGACGCATTCACCGCAGATCCTTCCGCACACGTCTTTGACGGACGCGTGTACCTTTATCCTTCACACGACATTCCGGCTCCCGCCGACTATGCCCGCAAGGACTGGTTCTGCATGGCCGACTACCACGTGTATTCATCCGACAACCTCGTCGACTGGGTGGACCACGGTATCATCGTGGACCAGGTCACCGCTCCTTGGGTGAACTCCCGCGGATACGGAATGTGGGCTCCTGACTGCAATTACAAGGACGGAAAGTACTACTTCTACTTCCCGGCTCCGCAGATCCCTCAGCCGGGCAGGATGTTCGCCGGCAATGGCATCGGAGTAGCCATCTCCGACACCCCTTACGGACCGTTCAAGTGCGAGGAGAAGCCTATCCAGGGCGCTGGTGGCATCGACCCTTGCATCTTCATCGACGATGACCAGACCCCATATCTCATCTGGTCAGGCCGCGGCCTCCAGCTCGCCAGGCTCAAGGACAATATGACCGAGATCGACACCACCTTCACTCCGGTCTCCCTCAACGGCATCATCCCTAGAGGAATGACCGAAGGACCTTTCCTCTTCAAGAGAGAGGGCAAGTACTACTGGACCTTCCCTTGGGTCGAGGCTGAGCGCGAGACCCTCGCATACTGCATGGCTGACAACATCGCGGGCCCTTACACCTTCATGGGCAAGTTCATGGAGCAGTCCGAGACCATCTGCTGGACTAACCATCACTCCTTCATCGAGTTCAACGGCCAGTGGTACCTCTTCTACCATCACAACGACTATTCCCCTTACTTCGACAAGAACCGCTCCGTCTGCATCGACAAGGTGTTCTTCAACGAGGACGGCACCATCCGGATGGTCAAGCCGACCCTGCGCGGAGTAGGCATCACCAAGGCCACCAGCCGGATCCAGATCGACAGGTACTCCGACAAGTCCGAGCAGTACGTGGCTGTCGACTTCGTCAACCCTGACTTCACATTCGACGGCTGGAAGGCCATCCTCTGGAACACCACCCAGGAGAAGGAACCTCGCTTCATCAGCTACAATGACGTGGACTTCGGCTCCGCCACCACAGTCGCTCTCCCTGGAAAGGCCAAGAAGGGCGTTGCCAATGAAATCACAGTCGCCAAGACCCCTCTGACCTCTGCCACCGTCAAGGTCATGTCACACGCAGGCGGCACCCTCGAGCTCCGCGCTGACGCAGTGGACGGACCGGTCCTCGCCACCATCCCGGTACCGGGAAGCTACACTTGGGCTGAAAGGACCGTCACCCTCACACAGGACATCGACGGCATCCACAATCTCTATCTGCTTATGACCAACGGCAGCCACATCGAGGTGGACTGGGTATCTTTCAAGTAATCAACTAACCAAATAACATATGAAGAAATCTTTGCTTGCAGTCTGCCTTGCATCGGCAGCCCTTATGCTCGCTTCCTGCGCGAACAGCTCGAAGTACGAGTATCCTTTCCAGAACCCCAAGCTCTCAGTGGATGAGAGAGTTGAGGACCTCCTTTCCCGCCTCACCCCTGAGCAGAAGGTCGGTCTCATGATGAACAAGTCAGTATCCCTGGACAGCCTCGGTGTTCCTTCATACAACTGGTGGAGCGAGGCCTGCCACGGAGTACGCGAGACAGGCTATACAGTCTACCCTCAGCCTATCGGAATGGCATCGTCATTCAACCCTGACCTTTTCTTCGACGTGTTCGACTCAGTCTCCGACGAGGCCCGTGCGAACTGGAACCGTTCCGACCACAACATCTTCGGTGTCGGTTTCAAGGAGAGATACTATCCTGGCAACCCTGAACTTACATTCTGGTGCCCTAACGTGAACATCTTCCGTGACCCTAGGTGGGGACGCGGCCAGGAGACCTGCGGCGAGGACCCTTACCTCACCAGCATCCTCGGTGTCCAGACCGTCCTCGGAATGCAGGGCAACGACAAGCGCTACTACAAGACCCACGCTTGCGCAAAGCACTATGCAGTCCACAGCGGACCGGAACCGATGCGCCACCGTTTCGATGCAGTCGTTTCAATGCGCGACCTCTGGGAGACCTACCTTCCTGCATTCAAGGCCCTCGTGAAGGATGCTGAAGTCCAGGAAGTGATGTGCGCCTACAACCGCTACGAAGGCGAGCCTTGCTGCGCATCCGACAGACTCCTCACAAAGATCCTCCGCGAGAAGTGGGGCTTTGACGACATCATCCTCACCGACTGCGACGCCATCAACAACTTCTACAACCCTATGCAGCACGGCACCCATCCTGACGCTGAATCAGCTTCAGTGGATGCTATCCTCAGCGGAACCGACCTCGAGTGCGGCGTTTCAATGGTAGCCCTCCTCGACGCCATCAATGACGGTACCATCGAAGAGTCCGTCCTCGACGAGCACCTCCGCAGAACCCTCCGCGGCCGTTTCGAGCTCGGAATGTTCGACCCTGCTGAAATGATTCCTTGGTCAAATCTCGGTGAAGACGTCATCAGCTCCGAGGCCAACGACCAGCTCGCACGCCAGGCAGCCCGCGAGTCCTTCGTCCTCCTCAAGAACAACGGAGTCCTCCCTCTCGACAAGTCAGCCATCAAGACCATCGCCATCGTAGGTCCCGACGCCGACGACGTGGAGCTCATGAACGGCAACTACGGCGGAACCCCTACCGACGAGCACAAGCACTCCATCCTCGACGGCTTCAAGGCCGCCCTTCCGGGTGTCAACATCATCTATGAAAAGGCCTGCGAAGTTATGGACGAGTACTCAACCTTCTACCATATCCCTGAGTTCAATGAAGGCAAGGGCCTCCACGCAGAGTTCTTCAACAACCGCAACCTCTCCGGCGAGCCTGCAGCGGAAGGCGACTACGAGTCAGTCAGCTTCTCCACCTTCGGAGGCTGGGGCTTCGCTGACGGTGTCAACACCTCCGACATCTCCGTCCGCCTCACCGGAAAGTTCGTTCCTGACTTCACCGGTCCTCTCAACTACAACGTGGTTTCAGACGGTACCTACAAGTTCTATATCAACGGCAAGCTCTTCGAGGAGGGCAAGCCTGCATTCGGCGGATTCGGTTTCGGATTCGGCCGCAACGCCGTCCCTACCAAGTCCTTTGACGTCGAGGCCGGTAAGACCTATGACATCAAGATCGAGTACAGCCAGGGAGCCGGCAGCCAGTTCGCAATGCTCAACGCCGAGTTCTGCGAGCGCAAGCTCGCCGAGTTCAGCGAACTCCAGCAGAAGGTCGCTGACGCTGACGCCATCATCGTGGTCGGAGGTATCTCCGCCCGCTTCGAGGGTGAAGGCGGTGACCGCTCTTCAATGGATTTCCCTGCAGTACAGCAGAGACTTGTCGCTGCAATGCACGAGACAGGCAAGCCTGTAGTCCTCCTCAGCTGCTCAGGTTCAGCCATCGGTTTCGGCAAGGTGGAGGATCAGTATGACGCCCTTCTCCAGGTATGGTATCCTGGCCAGGCCGGTGCAGCCGCTATCTGCGACGTAGTGTTCGGTGACTACAACCCTTCAGGAAAGCTCCCTGTCACCTTCTACACCGGCGACGAGCAGCTTCCTGACTTCCTTGACTACAATATGGAAGGCCGTACCTACCGTTACTTCACCGGAGAGCCTCTCTATGCCTTCGGTTACGGTTTGAGCTACACCACCTTCGAGTATGGCCATGGCAAGATCTCCAAGTCCGCCATCAAGGCCGGCAAGACAGTGGATATCACCGTTCCTGTTAAGAACACCGGTTCAGTGGACGGCGAAGAGACCGTTCAGGTATATGTCAAGAGCCTTGACAACCCTGACGCTCCTATCAAGGGGCTCAAGGGCTTCAAGAAGGTCAGCATCGCTGCCGGCGCCACCGCCAATGTGAAGATCACCCTCGAGCCTGTGGCATTCGAGTACTATGACGAGTCCATCGACGAGCTTTCAGTCCGTCCTGGCAAGTACCAGATCCTCTACGGATCATCTTCACGTGACTGCGATCTTCAGACCCTCGACCTCGAGGTGCTTTAATCCATCATAAGAAACGATGAGAAAGACTATATTTTCGCTGGTTCTGGCGCTCGGCTTCGCAGCCGGGCTCCAGGCTCAGCCTACAGAAGGAATGACAGCGGCGCAGTTTGCAGGCTTCTTCAAGATGCCTGAGTTCAGGTGCGGCGAGAAGGTCCTTGACGTGAACTATGCCGGCGACGGCCAGGTATACCACAACATGGACATCTATTTCCCTGCAGAGAAGAAGGCATCCTATCCTGTGTTCATCCACATCTACGGCAGTGCCTGGTTCTCGAACAACTCCAAGGGAATGGCCAACCTCGACAGCGTCTGCCAGGCGATGATCGACGCCGGCTATGCCGTCATCACTCCTAACCACCGCTCCAGCGGCGACGCCAAGTTCCCTGCCCAGATCAATGACATCAAGGCCGTCGTCCGTTTCGTCCGCGCCAATGCGGCCGAGTACGGCTTCGACACCTCGTTCATTGCCATTTCTGGCTTCTCCTCCGGCGGACATCTGGCTTCATTGACAGGAGCCACTTCCAATGCCGCTGCGAAGGTTATGGTGGGCGACGTCGAGGTGGACCTCGAGGGCTCGGTAGGGGAGTACGGCTCCTTCAGCAGCGCTGTGGACTGCGTCTGCGACTGGTCCGGTCCTATTGACCTTCTCAATATGAGCTGCGAGTGGGAGCGCGCTTGGGGCGGTACTCCTGAAGAGGCTCTGGTGGGCGTCGACTATGCCGGCCAGGACGACCTTTTCCGCCAGCTCAGCCCTATCACCTACCTTGACCCTGCAGACCCTCCTCTCATTGTCTTCCACGGCACTGTGGACAATGTAGTCCCTCATTGCCAGGGAGTCGAGCTGTTCGAGGCCTGGGACAAGGCGGGCATCAAGTCCGACCTGAACCTCGTCGAGGGCGCCGGCCACGGCATCAAGCTCTTCGAGGAACCTTGGCTCTCCGAGATGGTTGAGTTCGTGGAGGGCGTGCGCACAGCCAAGGTCCTTTCCGACCTTGAGCCGCAGCTCGCTTCCGCATATTCTCCGGTGACCAATATCAACGCCGGCGGGTTCCCTAAGGTGCTTTCAGACGGCCGCGCAGTCTTCAAGGTCCGCGCCCCTCAGGCGGAGAAGGTCCAGATCGACCTCGGCCGCAAGTGGGACGGTGTCCGTGAGGACAACGGCACATGGACGATTGTCACGGGCCCGATAGTTCCCGGATACCATTATTATTCACTCGTAGTGGACGGAGTGTCCACCGCAGACCCTGCTTCCGAGTCTTTCTACGGCTGCAGCAGGATGTCCAGCGCCATCGACATCCCTGAGGAGGGAGCTGACCTTTTCGAGGTCGCCGACGTTCCTCACGGACAGGTCCGCGAGATGACCTACTGGTCTTCCGTGGCCGAGTGCTGGAGGCCTGTGTTCGTCTACACTCCTGCCGACTATGAGAAGGGCAGGAAGAAATACCCTGTGGTCTATATCCACCACGGCGGCGGCGAAGACCACCGCGGATGGATACAGCAGGGACGCACTGCCACTATCCTTGACAATCTCATCGCAGCCGGAAAGGCCGTTCCGATGATCGTCGTAAGTGTCAATTCCAACCTCCCGCGCGAGGCTTCCGCCAAGTTCGCCGCAGCTCCGGCTTCCGCCGGCGGCTACAGCTGGGCAGGGATGCAGCCTTACCGCGCAGAGCTCCTGGACTGCATCATCCCGTTCATCGAGAAGAACTTCCGAGTGAAGACTGACCGTGCTTCCAGGGCAATGTGCGGCCTCTCAATGGGCGGCGGCCAGTCCTTCTACATCGGCCTGCGCGACCCTGAGGTGTTCGCCAACGTCGGTGTGTTCTCCACCGGTGTGTTCGGAGGGATCAACGGCTCCTCCTCATTCGACGCCGAGGCCAATATCCCCGGCATTTACACCAATGTCGAGAAGTTCAATTCCGACTTCGACGTGTTCTACATCTCCTGCGGAGAGCAGGACCCGCGCATCCAGTATTCTTCAGCCCTCGCCGAGGAGATGAAGTCAAAGGGTGTGGACGTGATCTTCGAGTCCTACCCCGGCGACCACGAGTGGCAGCCTTGGCGCCATTCCCTCGCCTCCTTTGCACAGAAGCTGTTCAAGTAAGGACAAAAAATAAAAACAGTCGGCAAAAACCGGCTGTTTTTATTTTTTGACCCTACTTGCAGCTCCAGACCTGCAAGTAGGGTCAAAAAGTGTAGGCATACCTATTTTATGTGGAAAAATCTGCGGAGATGAGTGTCCCAGGCGGAGGTTTCGCGCTTGGCCCTTGCTACCATATATAACTTTTCAGATTCTGCCAGTTCGTACGGGCTTTTGGCATTTGAGTGCTTTCTGAACCATTCGCCCAGCTCGATGAAAGGAGTGTCAGGGGCATTGTAGAAATCTTCCTTGATGTTGAATTCCCCACCTGTGGTGGAGTCTATTGCCGTGACCATTGAACCTGCATCCTCGAAATATTTTGCTGCTGCTCCGTAATCCACAAGGGCATATCTGCTGATGATATAATCTATGTACTGTTCTGTCTCTATGCTGTCCAGCCTGGAGAATGCCCGGTGCAGATCCTTATACTTGAGAGGATGACCTTTGGCCACTCTTCTGTCAACCAGTTTCATAGCCATCGCAAGTGCCTTGGATGGCTTGACTATCGGCTCGGAGAACGGATGGTCCGAGAAGGCGTATGCCAGCAGACTCCATCTTTCATCGATGGCTTTCGCGCAGAGCTTCTTCTCCACGTGGTTGTTGTATACATATATGATGTTGCTCTTCTTGTCCTTCCAGGATTTCTTTTGCGAAATCCCCGGAGGTCTCTCGAACAGTTGCCCTGTTCGAGAATATTCTGCATTGTATGCCCTGCTGACCGTTGAATTCGTATCCTGAAGGTATTTGCTGAGCAGGTGCATTGATCTGCTGATTGCTGATAGATGGATATGGGTGAACATTATCGCATAGGCAGGGATGATGATGCCGTATTTACGTTTGTTCACCGCTGCAGATGTCAGTAAGACCAGTCTGTCTTCGACATGAAAAAAAATGACGCCACGATCCACCGCTCTCTGATAAATGTGCTGGATGGCGTCAGGAAAGAATCTCTTGTCCTTAACACGCATACACAAGTATTTTATTTTTTTTGAAATTACCCCTCCATGACTCTTCAACCAGTCTTCCTCTTTATGGGGCCCGTTGCAAAGTAACAAGAATAATTGATATTCCAGTGCTTTTTTATGTAAATTTGAAGACATGAAGGATTTCAAGGAGAAAGTGTTTGAGGCGGTAGCGATGATCCCGGAAGGGATGGTCGCCACATATGCGCAGGTGGCGGAGCTGGCCGGAAGGCCGGGAGCCGCCCGCGCTGTCGGCAACGCCATCCACACTAACACCGACCCCGCCCGCACTCCTTGCCACAGGGTGGTCCACCCTGACGGGACCCTTGGCTCCGGATATGCCCTCGGGGGGCCGTCAGCCCAGCGCCAGCGCCTTTTGGACGAAGGGGTGCGCTTCATTGATTCAGGCATGGAAAGCCCTAGGGTAGATATGGCCAGGTGCGGCATCGTCATGGAGAATCACCCTCTTGAGCCGTTCCTGCCCGAGAACGCCCGCATACTGTTCCTGGGCAGTTTCCCTCCGCCGAAAGCACGCTGGTCCATGGACTTCTTCTACCCGAACCCTCAGAACGACTTCTGGCGCATCCAGGGCCTGATCCATTTCAATGACAAGGACTACTTCCTCGCCGCCTCGGGCAAAGGCTTCGATTACGAAGCCGTCACCGCCTTCTGCGCCGGTAAGGGTCTCGCCTTCTTCGACACCGCCACCCGCGTCTGCCGCCTCAAGGCCAATGCCAGCGACGACTTCCTTCACATCATCACCCCCACAGACGTGCCGGGGCTCCTTTCCTGCCTCCCGCAGTGCCACACTGTTGTCACCACCGGCGGCAAGTCTTCGGATGAACTCCTGTCCATCCTCACCGCCGCCACCGGCTCCACCATCACCCCTCCCACCATCGGTTCATCCACTTCCCTCAGGATTCCATCCATCCAGCGCGACATCCGCTGGTGGCGCATGCCCTCCACCTCCCGCGCCTACCCTATGCCGCTCGCCGCAAAAGCCTCCCTCTATGAGCTGTTCAAGTAAGGACAAAAAATAAAAACAGCCGGTTTTTGCCGACTGTTTTTATTTTTTGACCCTACTTGCAGCTCCAGACCTGCAAGTAGGGTCAAAAATTGAAGAAATGTCTCAGAAGGGCGTAGGAAGAACCCGAGAAGAAAGTCAATTGAAACAAAATATATCATAAAAAGTTTGCATTATTAAAAATAATGACTACCTTTGCAATCCCGTTCAGCGGGGAAGTTCTTTGGGAGTTTAGCTCAGCTGGTTTAGAGCATCTGCCTTACAAGCAGAGGGTCGGCGGTTCGAATCCGTCAACTCCCACGAAAAAGAGAGAAGCCTTTGCGGTTGCTCTCTTTTTTTATCTGCGTTTCGCAGCAATACGGGGCTGTTTCGGTTTTGACAGCATTGATGCGGGACGGTAAGCACGCCGTGAGTCGGAGGCCCTCACGTTAATCTCAGTTTCCGAAACAATTAGTTGGCAACAACTCTTATGCACTCGCTGCTTAATTGACCAAGTCAATTAGCTCAATCCGGTCCGCCAAGGCTGCGGGCTGGACGAGTATCCCTCCGGGCTTTAGGCCGGTTATGACCGGAATCAGGGGTATCATCCAAACCGGATGCGCGGGGTAATGTCTCTGACTCCCCGTCAAGTCGTAGAGAATAAGCTTCAGGTGGCCCGTCTTCCGGCAGCCTGTCGCCGACAACCAAAGGAAGAATAAGCGTGTAGAAAGCTGCCTTGTGCGGTGTTTGGACGGCGGTTCGAGTCCGCCCAGCTCCACTTCGGAAGTTTCGGACATCTGTCCGGAACTTCTGTCGTTTTGAGGGGGGGGCTGCAGCTGTTTTATTTCCGGGACTTCTGCCACTTGTCGCGGGCGAACTGCTGCATGTCGATGACAACGTCGCGTTCATCCACGATCTCGTCGCCCAGGACGGTCTCGATGATGTCCTCCATCGTCAGGAGACCCTGGAATGAGCCGTATTCATTGATAATGATGGCGATCTGCTCCTTCTTCTGGAGCATCTCATCCCATATCCGGTCGATGGTGGTCTCCTCCGGGAAGCTGGCCACGTCCCTTCTGATCCCGGCCAGGGTGCAGTCGAACTTGTCCTCGGCCATCAGCTGGAGCGCATCCATCCTGAGGATGTAGCCGGTGATGTATTCGTCGTTCTCGGCATAGACCGGGATGCGGCTGTGGTGCAGGAAGCGGCGGTCCTTGTAGAACTTCTTGATGGTCATCGACTCCGGTGCGATGGCGGCCACCACGCGCGGGGTCATGGCCTCCTTCGCAGCGATTTCGTCGATATTGATAATGTTCTGGATGATTTCGTTTTCGTCCTCCTCCAGCTCGCCGGTCTCTTCGGCTACGTCCGCCATTGCACCGAGCTCGTCGCGGGAGATGCTGATGTCACCCTTGTCCTTGGAGATGAGCTTCTGGAGGAACTCCACCGCCACTACGATAGGGTAGAGTACGATGATGAGACCGTGGATGGTCTTGGCCGTGAAGCCGGTCAGGGACTTCCAGTGGGAGGTGCCGATGGTCTTGGGGATTATCTCGGAGAAGACGAGGATGAGGATGGTGGTCGCGGCGCTGACGAGCCCGAACCACTGCGAGCCGAACACTTCGGTCGCCTGTTTGCCCACTCCCGCCGCGCCGATGGTATTGGCAATCGTGTTGAGCGAGAGGATGGCCGCCAGCGCGCGGGACGGGTCCTGCTTGTACTGCTTGAACCTGGCAGCCGCCTTGAGGCCTTCTTCCTCCTTCAGCGTGATGTAGGAAATGGGGGTGCTCATCAGGGAAGCTTCCAGGATGGAGCACAGGAATGAGATGCATAGCGCACCTAAAAGAAATATAATCAGTTCAATCATTGTCCTATTGTATGCTTTCTATTCTGAGCCTGATGGTTCCGGCAGGCACGACGGCTTCTACCTCATCGCCCACCTTCTTCCCCATAAGGGCCTGGCCGATAGGGGATTTCAGTGATATCTTCCCTTCCTCGAGGTTCATCTCGTGGGGGCTGACGATGGTGTAGGTCATCCTGATGCCGGCATTCAGGTTCGTGAACCCGACCTTGCTCAGAAGCGTCACCCGGTCCTTCGGCAGGTTCTTCGTGTCGATGACCCGGGAGTATTTCAGCACTTTCTGCAGATAGTTTATCCTTCCTATCATCTTCGACTGCGCCCTGCGGGCTGCGCGGTACTCGAAGTTCTCGCTCAGGTCCCCCTGGGCGCGCGCCTCGGCGAGGGCGTCCTTAATCTTCGGGAACTCAACGGTTATCAGGTCGTTGAGCTCCGCGGCTATGCTGTCGTAACACTCTTTTGATAGGTATTCCATGTCTTTAGTTCTTCTACTTGAGCGTACAAAGATAACAAAAATAGTTTTTCTCCTTGAATAGTCGTATCTTTACTGACTGAAACAGAATCCTTATGGAAATCATCAGAACAGACATAGAAGGAGTGCTCATCATCGAGCCCAAGGTTTTCGGCGACAAGCGCGGCTATTTCTTCGAGAGCTTCAGCCAGCGCGAGTTCGACGAGAAGGTGGCGCCCATCCTCGGCTACAGCGTCCGTTTCGTCCAGGACAATGAATCCTGCTCCACCTTCGGCGTGATGCGCGGCCTGCATTTCCAGCGCCCGCCGTTCACCCAGGCGAAGCTCGTCAGATGCGTCAGCGGCTCGGTCCTCGACGTGGCTGTCGACATCCGCAGGGGCTCGCCGACCTTCGGCAGGAGCGTCTGCGCCGAGCTGACGGGGGAGAACCACCGCCAGTTCTTCATCCCCAAGGGATTCGCCCACGGGTTCGTGGTCTTGAGCGACACCGCCGTCTTCCAGTACAAGTGCGACGAGTTCTACCATCCTGAGGCCGACGGCGGCATTTCCATCCTCGATTCCAGCCTCGGGATCGACTGGCGTATCCCTGTCGGAAAGGCCATACTCAGCGACAAGGACACACGCCATCCGCTGCTCAAGGACTTCGACTCACCGTTTGAAATTTAAACCACTGAAGCAATGAACATTCTCGTCACAGGTGCCAACGGACAGCTCGGAAACGAAATGCGTATCGTCTCCGCATCCTCGACCGACCGCTATGTCTTCACCGACGTCGCCCGGGTCGAGGGGGTGCAGACCACGTACCTCGACATCACCGACCTCGACGCCATCAGGGCTATGGTCAAGGCCAATGACATCAAGGTCATCGTGAACTGCGCCGCTTACACCAACGTCGACGCGGCCGAGTCCAACTATGACCTCGCCGAGAAACTCAATGCCTCCGCTCCGGCCCATCTCGCCACGGCGATGAAGGAGACGGGCGGACTGCTCATCCACATATCCACCGACTACGTCTTCGGAAAGGAGCCGTACAACGTGCCGTGCCGCGAGGACCAGAAAGGCACACCGACCGGTGTGTACGGCCTGACCAAGCTCCACGGCGAGCAAAACATCACCGCCTCAGGCTGTGACTATGTGATCATCCGCACTGCGTGGCTCTACTCGGAGTTCGGCAAGAACTTCTGCAGGACAATGCTTTCGCTGACCGCCACCAAGCCGTCGCTGAAAGTGGTCTTCGACCAGTGCGGGACCCCTACCTACGCCCTGGACCTCGCCCGCGCCATCGCCGTCATCCTCGATGACTACAAGGCCGCCACGGGCTCGCCGTACCCGAAGACCGGCATCTACCACTATTCCAATGAGGGAGTCTGCTCCTGGTTCGACTTCACCAGGATGATACAGGAATACACCGGCCAGACCGCCTGCGACGTACAGCCCTGCCACTCCGCGGAGTTCCCGTCGCCCGTCACCCGCCCGTCCTATTCCGTCCTCGACAAGACAAAGATCAAAGAAACCTTCGGACTCACCGTTCCGTACTGGACCGACAGCCTGAAGCAATGCCTAAAGAACCTTACCAAGGAAAACCTATAAACTATGCAGCTAGTACTTCTTTCAGGAGGCTCAGGCACCAGACTCTGGCCGCTGAGCAATGTAACCAGGAGCAAGCAGTTCCTTCCTCTCCTCGAGACAGAGGACGGGGGAATGGAGTCTATGATCCAGCGGGTGATCAGACAGGTCCGTGAGTCCAAGCTCACTGACAATATCACCCTCGCCACCAACTCCTCCCAGCTGGACATCATCAAGAACCAGCTTGGCGAGAAGGTTTCCACCGTCACCGAGCCGGAGAGACGGGACACCTTCCCGGCCATTGCCCTGGCTTCATCGTTCCTCAGCCTTTCCAAGGGCTGCAGCGATGATGAGGTTGTGGTCATCATGCCTTGCGATCCATTCACTGAGGCTGGCTATTTCAAGACTATTGCACGTATGGTGGAGTGCGTTGAGGCCGGTGCCGCAGAACTCGTCCTTATGGGAGTCACTCCGACCTATCCGTCATCCAAATATGGTTATGTAGTGCCGTCTGCGACCGGTAATTCCTCCTGGTATCCTGTGCAGAGATTCACCGAAAAACCGACCGTCGAGGTGGCTCAGGAGCTGCTCGGGCAGCACGCCTTCTGGAACGGCGGAGTGTTTGCGTTCAAGCTCGGGTACATAATGGAGATTGTCCGCAAGTACATTGTTTCCGACAGTTTCGAGGACACCCGCGCCCGCTATGCGGAGTTCCCGAAGATATCCTTCGACTATGAGGTCGCCGAAAGGGCCGGGTCCGTCGCTGTGGTTCCGTTCGCGGGCCAGTGGAAGGACCTCGGCACCTGGAACGCCATCACCGAGGAGATCCACACTCAGTCCATCGGAAATGCCGTTATCGGCCCCGAGTGTTCCAATGTCCACGTCATCAACGAGCTTCAGATGCCTGTGTTCGCTGACGGTCTGAAGGACGTTATCGTCGCAGCCTGCCCAGATGGAATCCTGGTATGCGCGAAGGACAGGTCCGAGAATATCAAGAAGCAGGTGGAGAACCTTTCATACAGGCCGATGTACGAGGAGCGCCGCTGGGGAACATACCGTGTCATCGATGACACCGTATATCCTGACGGCGGTCATTCATTGACCAAGTCCATTACCCTCAAGGCGGGGAAGACGATCAGTTACCAGATCCACCACCATCGTTCCGAGTCCTGGACCTTCGTCAGCGGAGAGGGACTTTTCGTGCTTGACGGCGTGACCAGAAAGGTGAAGCCGGGTGACACTGCTGAAATACCTGTGGAGCATTTCCATACCCTCAAGGCCATCACTGACCTGACCTTCATCGAAGTGCAGCAGGGAGATCCTCTGGTCGAGGAGGATATCGAGAGGTTCGAGTGGAAATGGGAATAATAAATATCTTTTGAAGTGGAAGCCAAGTCAATAGACCTTAACGATTGGACCCTCTTCGGTGAAGGGGGAGTGGCGAAGACTTACATAGGCAAGTCCGACCCAGCAGTGGTGCTCAAACTGAACAATGAAGGTTATGAGGCCCATATAGCATACGGGGAGTTCATACAGTCGAAGAACGTGTGCGGTACGGGCATTCCTTGCCCTCAGTTCTATGATTTTGTGACCGACGGCTCGCGCTACGGCTATACCAGCCAGAGGATAATGGGCAAGAAGTCATATTCCAGACTTCTTGCGGACAATCCTTCGAAGGTGGGGGAGCTTGCCGCTCAGTTTGCCGCAAGGACACGCGAACTGCACGCCGTCAAGTGCGACACATCGCTTTTCCCGGCTTTGCTGGATGTCTATAAATCCTTCATCGATTCTGCAGAATGCTTTCCGGATGATGTCCGTGCACTTCTTCAGTCATATTACGATGAGCGGGACGTTTCCGCTACTTACTGTTTGCACGGGGACCTTCAGATGGGTAATCTTATAAATGCCTCTGGCAAGGATTACTGGATCGACCTGGGAAGCTTCGGCTACGGCGACCCTGTCGGAGACCTGGCCACTATGACATTGATTGCGGATTATTTTCCATCAAAGCATATCGAGGAGGTCTTCCATAACAGCAGAAGGCGTTTCCGCCGTTTCAACGAGCTGTTCCTCAAGGCTTATTTCGGAGGCGAACCCGGCCCTGAGGTCAGAGCGAAGATAAACCATCTCGCCCTGCTCAAGGCCGGTGTATGTGTGGCGTTCAAGCCTGAGAATGCGTGGTACTTCTATCCCGCCATCCGTGGCCGGAAGTTCCTCTTCTCCATCATCCGCATCCTCTCCCGCTTCATTCCAGTCAAAGTCTCCTAGATAGCAGGGGAGAAGTACGCCGCGGCCTGGTCGGCGGACCAGGTGATGATGGCGAGGCCGTGGCGGAAATAGGTTTCGAGGCCAGGGCGGCCGAGGCCGGAAGGCTCGGCGTATGCCTCGCCGCGGCTCATTTCATCCAGCAGGGCCTGCATATCCTGAATATAGCTGTATCCAAGCTCCTCGCCGGGAGCGAGGGTGCCGCTGCCCTTCTTGCAGACCGCGGTGGAGTCTGAGGACTCCCCGCCCATGGCTGCCGCAGCGGCATCGGAGAGCTCACCGGCTTCAAGCCAGTCGCGCTGCCAGTAGTGTCCGCCGTAGATCTTCAGGCTCGCGGTGTCGATGCCGTGGGCCGGGTCCTCAATGAATGAAATGAGTTGAGGGACGGCGTTATAGTATTGGTCGAAGGCCTCGGAGTTGAAAATCCAGACGCCGTGGCCGGAGCCGATGGCGTCACCGGCGAAGAGGATGTTCTCTCCGCGAAGGAAGAACACCACGGAGCCGGCGGTATGGCCGGGAACGTTGAAAGTCTCCACCGTGCGGCCGCCCAGCTCGAAGACGCAGCTGTCATACAGGCTGTATGGAATTCCCTCGAACCAGCCTGCCATAGCATCGAAATCGGTCTTCGGCAGGGCAAAGTCCACATTCTCCACCAAGAGTGAAGCTTTTTCCTCGCTGCCGCGTGCTGGCATTGACAGGTAGGCGCCTATCATTCCGGTGTGGTCGCCGTGGTTGTGGGTGAAGGTAATGGTCAGAGGCAGGTCTCCGATGCGCTCGGAAACGAGTGCGCGGAGTGAATCGGCTGCGCCCTCGACGTTCAGTCTGTTGGAGAGGTCGATCAGAAGCGCTTTCTCCGAACCGCAGATCAGATACATGTCCGAGCAGTTGTTGAAATGGGTCAGTGTGCCGTCTTCGGCGAACTCCTCGCCGGCGGGGTTCTCAGAGTTGAAATCCTGGATGTGGTACACCCCTTCAGCGATTTCATTTACAGTGTAGGGTCCGCATTCGACAGATGCTGCCGGTGCCGGCTGCTGCTTGCAAGCGGCGAGAGCCATTATGGCAGCCGCGAAAAGAATGGTCCGTTTCATAATGTTATTGTGGTTGTTCTTTTTGCGAAAATAGTAATTTTCAGTAAATTTGCAAGATTTTTTAAATAGCCTAAATAAAATGCAGAAAAGAACCTATGAAACTCCTCATGTTGAGGTGATTCAAGCTGTTGAAGCACTCTCATTGCTTACTGGCTCCAACTATGAGAACGGAGAGATTGAGACCCCTGTCGATTACGGTACCTGGAATTAACTGAACGGACAAAGATTATGAAAAAGACCAGAATCAGCATCATCGTGCTCGCAGGCCTCCTCATTTTCGGCGGCTGTGTAAAAGAAAACTTCGAGGCTCCGGCCGTCAAGACGGTTGAAGCAGGAAGCATTGACTATGACGCCCCTGCCTTCATGGCGCAGGCTCCCGAATCCGATGAGACCAGAGTCTCCATCGGCACTGACAAGAAAATCACATGGACTGCGGATGACCGTATAAGCGTCTTCTCCGCCAGCACCACCAACCTCCAGTATACCTTCACCGGCAATACCGGCGATGCTGCGGGTAACTTCAACAAGATAGCGGGCGATTATCCCGAAGGCGCATCCCTCAGCGCGAACTATGCTGTCTATCCGTACAGCGCCAGCAACACAATAAATGATGACGGCGTCATCACTGTCACGCTCCCGGCCACCCAGACTTATTCGGCCAAGAGCTTCGGCGCCGGCGCCAACATAATGGCCGCTGTCACCAGCTCGTCTTCGAACCGCAACCTTCAGTTCAAGAATGCCGGCGGCTATTTCGTGGTCAAGCTCTACGGTGACGCCACCGTCGAGAGGATCGTACTCACCAGCACCGCCGGCGAGAAACTCGCGGGAGGCGCGGACATCGCCTTCAGTGCAGAAGGAACTCCTTCACTGACAATGCACACGGATGCCTCCGCCAGCGTCACCCTCGACTGCGGCGGAGTCAAGCTCTCCAGTGATTCTTCCAAACCTACTGAATTCTGGTTCGTCCTTCCTCCTACCGCCATCAGCCAGGGCTTCGAGATCCAGGTCGTCTGCAGTGGCAGTTCATTCGCACACCATATCACTACTTCCGGCAGCATCTGCCGCAATGGAATCATTAGCTCCAACTCTATCTGCGTCAGAACTACTCCGGGAGCGGTTGTGGGTCTCATACAGGATCCGCAGATTATTGATTCGGATGTGATACTGAGTCTGGTGGGTGACAGGATTGAAGGTCTGGGCATACCTGATTGGTTGATGGAGGTAGCCATTGGTATTATCAATAAAAATGGTGACATCAAACTGTACCGAGTAAACTATACGACTACCGATGTGGATGGAAACATCGTGGTGGCTTCGGGTATGATAGCCTATCCAACATCTATCCCTAAAACAAGTTATAATCCTTTAAGTTGGGATACTTCAACGGCTTATGACAAGATCATCAGCGTCCAGCATTACACCTGCGACATCGAGGGAGAGACTCCGTCCAGACTGGATGCCCCTGTAGAGATGATGGTTGCACTGAAGGAAGGCGACAATGTGGTTGTCCTTGCGGATTATCTCGGATATGGTACCAGCAAGACAGGAGACCTTCAGCATCCTTATATCCACAACAAACTTACAGGTACAGCATGCTCAGACCTCATAGAAGCAGCAAAGGACTACGTCGCCGAGCAAGGACTCACTCCTGCAAGGAACTGGAAGATCGATCTTATCGGCTATTCCCAGGGAGGCGCCGCCACCATCTCCACGCTTCTGGAGCTTGAACGCAGGAATTTCACAAACATAGGCGATGTCTATGCCGGAGGCGGTCCTTACGATTTGAGCGTGTTCTTGAGCAGATTCCTCAATTCTCCTGATATCCCTTTCAGAAGAACAGGATTCGTGGCATATCTGATGCGCGGCCTTATTTACGGAGAAAGGCTGGACGTCGATGTCCATAACATCTTTGCGGAAAAGGTTTTCACCAGCGGAGCGTATGACAAGTTCAGCAAAGTCGGTGTCGGTTCCTGGAGCGGTCTGCTGGGAACGAACATCCGCAATCTCCTTCATCCGGACTTCTTCGAAACAGATTTCAACGGCAATGAAGATATAAAGAAGTTCATGGAAGCGGTTGATAGGAACTCCCTTGTCAATTTCAAGCCTAAAAACGCCTCAAAAATAGTTCTGTATCACTCCCCGAATGATGATACTGTACTCTATGGCTGTTCTGTGAAAGCCGCAGAAACGTGGGGATGCCCTCTTAACGATCTGGAGAAGCCCTCGCACGACGATGCAGGAATAGAGTTCTATGCAAAATGGTTCGGTTCCGTTCATATTCCAATAATTGGAGACATCAATGTATGGGACGTAGCCAAGGACTATCTGTAAGAGGAGAATATATCATCAGGAATTTCTTTGGATAATACACATTTTTCAGTAGATTTGGTGTCCGAAAAGATATCAAATCTACTATGACGTTCAAAGAATTATACCAAACTCCCGTCACTGACGTGATTCTGGCTATCGAGGCATACTCCATCCTCGAAGACTCTTACATTGATTCCGGTCTCGAAGACCCGTACATCGATGACGATTGGTCCATTTAAACTGACAGCCCTATGAAAAAGAACAGACTCAGCATATACCTGATTGCCGGCCTGATGCTTCTTGGCGGCTGTGCGAAAGAAAGTTTCGATATACCTGTCACCAGAGAGCCGGAAGCCGGAACCATCGATTTCAAGGCCAGAAGTTTCAATGCCGAAATCTTTTCGTCCGATGAGACCAGAACCTCCATTGGCACGGACAACAAGATCTACTGGACTGAGGATGACCGCGTGAGCGTATTCTGCTCCACCACGGACAATCTTCAATACACCTTCACCGGTGAGACCGGCAGCCGCACCGGTACCCTTCACAAGATCGCATCAGGGGCGCGTCCCACCGGAATGGCCCTTGACAGGAACTACGCTGTTTATCCGTATAATGCAGCCAACAGCATCAGCGAAGAAGGGGTAATGACCGTCACCCTTCCTTCCACACAACATTACTCCAGTAACACTTTCGGGCAGGATGCCAACATAATGGCGGCCGTTTCCTCAAACGCCGACGATTATGACCTCTGCTTCAAGAATGCAGGAGGCTACCTCGTGGTCAAGCTTTACGGCAAGGCCACCGTCCGCAGTCTCGTGCTCACCAGCACGGATGGGGAAAAGCTCTCCGGAGAGGGCAGGATAACATTCAACGAAGGAATCCCGTCATTGACAATGCTCCCGGGCGCGTCCTCCAGCATCACCCTCGACTGTGGCAATGGCGTCAAGCTCGGCACTTCCGCCGACGATGCCACGGAGTTCTGGTTCGTCCTTCCTCCTGTTACGTTCTCACAGGGCTTCAGCCTTCAGGTCATCTGTGACGAAGGCAGTTTCTCCAAGCAGAAGAACACTTCAGGCACCATCCACAGGAACGGAATCGTCACTATCTCTCCTTTTATGGTGTCGACGGATGCAGGACAGTACATAGGTCTGCTCAAGGAGCCCGAAATCTGGAACACCGACAAGATTCTGGACATGGCTGAAAGTTTCTCAGATGCCGTCAAGGACTATAAAGGCATTCTCAAAATCGCTGTCAAATTGCTTGGAGGCATCATCGAGACCGGTGACATCAAGCTTTCAAGGATCATCTACACTACCACTGACCCGAAGGGCAATATCGTGGAGGCATCCGGACTGGTGGCGTTCCCTACGTCCATCCCTAGCATCTCATTGATAGACTGGTCGAACACTTATGACAAGATAGTCAGCGTACAGCACGGAACCTGCGGCATCGATGAATCCCCTTCAATGATCGATGTCCCTAAGGAAATCATCCCGGTACTGAAGAAAGGCAACGACGTCGTGGTACTTGCCGACTATCTCGGATATGGAGTCAGCCGCACGGGAGACCTCCAGCATCCATATATGCACAACACTGTCACCGGTACCACCTGTGCTGACCTCATCCAGGCCGCCCAGGAGTTCGTAAAGGAAGAAGGACTCGACTGTGCCAGCAACTATAAGATCGAACTCATCGGATACTCCCAGGGAGGAGCTGCATCCATTTCCACTCTCCTGGAGCTGGAAAACAGGAAGGAATATTCCGGTCATATCGGTGACGTGTATGCGGGCGGAGGACCTCACGATATAAACATATTCCTGAACAAATTCCTTGACGAGAAAGAGTACATCAAGTCCGGATTCCTCGCATATCTGATACGCGGAATGGTCTACGGAGAGAACCTCGACGTCGATTTCCACAACCTTTTCGCAGAGGAAGTGTTCGAGGGACCGAAACCTGCATTCGATATGTTCAGCACCGACCAGAGCGTCAGTTCCTGGCATTCCGTCCTCGGTACCGACCTGACAAAGATCCTCCATCCCGACTTCTTCGCTCCTGACTTCAACGGTAACAAGGACGTAATCAAGTTTGTAAATGCCCTTGATAAGAATTCCTGCGTCAACTTCGTTCCGAAGCACAAGTCAAATATCAAGCTTTACCACTCTCCTAACGACAATACCGTGCTCTACCAGTGCTCGGTGGAAGCCGCAAAGGTCTGGGGGATACAGGAAAGCAGCATACACAAGCTTGAGAAGGAAGATCACTTGGACGCTGGCATCGAGTTCTACATCAAGTATATCAGCGAAACACTCTGGGGCCTTGCAAAAGGACTTATTTAGCAACACTGAAGAAAAAAGAATATGAAATACACTCCATTCCTCTACACTTTCCTGACCGTAGCTGCGGTCATTGCACCCGTCCAGCAGACTGAGGCCTGCACGAACGTGATCATAACCAAGGGCGCCAGTGCAGACGGCTCCTGCATGGTGTCATACGCAGCCGATTCGCACTGGCTCTACGGAGAACTGTATTTCCATCCTGCAGCTGACTACAAGGCTGATACGTACCTTCCCATCATAGAATGGGACAGCGCCAGGCCTCTGGGCTCCATCCCTCAGACCGCCCACACTTACCAGACTGTCGGCAATATGAACGAGCATCAGCTCATCATCGGTGAAACCACCTGGGGCGGCCGTGAGGAGCAGATGGACCCTGCCGGAATAATGGACTACGGCTCGCTGATCTACGTGACCCTCCAGAGGGCCAGGACAGCGCGCGAGGCCATTGACATAATCGTGGAGCTCGCCAACGAGTACGGCTACCCGTCCGAGGGTGAGACCTTCTCCATCGCCGACCCCACGGAGGCTTGGATAATGGACCTCGTCGGCAAGGGCGCCGGCAACAAGGGCATCGTCTGGGTGGCGCGCCGCATTCCTGACGGATTCATTTGCGCCCACGCGAACCAGGCCCGCATCACCCGTTTCCCTCTCAATGACCCTGAGAACACCCTCTACGCTCCGGACGTAATCACATTCGCCCGCGAGAAGGGCTGGTTCGAGGGGGCTGACGAGGAGTTCAGCTTCCGCGAGGCTTACTGCCCGCTTGACTTCGGCACCGTCCGCGGCTGCGACGCCCGCGTCTGGTCTGCTTTCAATATCCTCGGCGCCGGCCAGTTCACCTATGTGAACGACAACGGCGAGGAGGTGGCACTGCCTTCATCCGAGTGGCTCGACTACGCTATGGGATACGACCTTGCCGGCGAAATGCCGCTCTGGATCAAGCCTGCCAAGCCTGTCACCCCGAAGGACGTTGCCGATGTTATGCGCGACCACTTCGAGGGCACCCCGATGGATATGACCACCGATATCGGCGCCGGCGGAAATGCACTGCCGTACCGCTGGAGACCTATGGAGTTCGAGTACGAGGGCAGAACCTATGTCAATGAAAGGGCCATCGCCACCCAGCAGACCGGCTTCTGGTTCGTAGCACAGTCCCGCGGCTGGCTCCCTGACGAGATCGGAGCCCTCCTGTGGTTCGGCTGCGACGATGCTGCCACCTCATACCTGACCCCGGTCTACGCCTCCACCAAGGAGGTTCCGGAGTGTGTCCGTGTGGGCAACGGCAACCTTCTCAAGTACAGCCCGACCTCCCAGTTCTGGATGTGCAACCGCGTGACCAACGCCTGCTACAGGATGTACAACTATATGGCTCCCCACGTGCGCCAGCGCGCTGACGCCTTCGAGAAGGATCAGATGTTCTCCAAGATCCCTGAAATGGATGCCAAGGCTCTCGCCGCCTACAGGAACGGCAAGGCCGGTGCCATCAGGAAGGTTAAGAAAATGCTTACCAAGTACACCGTCGCCACTGCCATGCAGCAGTTCTCCGACTGGTCCAAGCTCGAAGAGGAACTCCTTGTCAAGTTCATCGACGGCAATGTCAAGGCTCAGAACGAGGACGGCTCCTTCAAGCACAGCGAATACGACGCCGGCATCCCTGACGGCCTGACCCAGCCGGGCTACACCGACTTCTGGAAGCAAGCCACCGCCACTTCCCCTCACGGCGAAGTGCTCCTCGTCAGATAATCCCCTGTCACGAGACGGAAAATTCAATGTGAAAATGCCTTTCGTGGCAGGAAATAGCTGAAAATGCAGAATTTCCTGCCACGAAACTTAAAAACACATTGAAATTGGGCTTTCGTGTCACGACTAATAGTTCGTAGCAGCACAACGTCGGATCTGAGCTACATTTGCTCTGCCGGAAGGACGCCCGAGGAGTTTCGATATCTTTCCGTTTCCGAAATCCGTATAGATTGAATTTGCCAAAGTATTCCGGCCTGAAGCAGAAAGGTCATAGATGCTCATCACGTTCCTTCTGGGTATATAGACATTGTCAATTATTTTGCAGAGCTCGAGGTCTGTTATGTGATCACGATAGCTCCGGAAAGTTTCATTCTTCATAAGTTGAGCCATAGAATTCCGATAGCATAAAGGTTCGATGATATCAAGTGTTATCGGCGGAAGACCATTATTGTCCGCCATCTGCTCCTGTTTCCACTTTTCATCACTAAGACGGTTCATGTGATATAGGAAAGTCCGCGGGGATATATAGATTTCTTCAACATATTTGGTATCAATGGCGTCTTCACGAAGAAGAAGTCCTCCTGAAGTCATCCGATAGTTGGAGGGGAGGTTGCGAACCGGGAAAGGGAGGTACTTTCCCATATGCTTTCTATCAAGAAGGTCTGTAGGAGCTGCACGGCCCAATGCTTTTTGAAAAATGGCATTGACACTGTTATGCGGATACCCGAAAGGAGTTTCGGACAAACCGTGATGAAGCCCTTGGCGGTAAATATAGCTAAGAAGTGCTTGTAGATGAAGTACTCCGCTGACCTCAAGAATAAACGGATTCCGCTCACCTAAACGTCCTTTTCGGTGATACTTAGCGTTGAAGTGTCTTGAATACATATACCTTTTGCGTTCCATCAGCACCTTGGGTGAATCCGTTGCTGTTCCGAAATGCTCATGTGTGGTCATTTCGCTGTCGGCTATTGGCCGGCTGTCAGTTTCCAGACAAGCGCATATATATGAATTGAAATCATAGTTTATGTCATCGACCGACCTGGCCATGACCTCGTCGTGTGATGATAGACAGGTGTGATATATGCCTCTCATATTTTTGTTTGGAATTATTTACAGGTCTTCACCATTAGCTTTGTTGTATTCGTTGTCGTAGTACATCAGTATCCTGTATCTATCGTTGCCCTCGCGGTCTATCATAAACCACACTTTTCTTTTTCCAAAATACTCCGACACCTCTGTCATCAAGTCATCGACAATAGAATCGATTGGGCGATTCATGAACTCGTGAATCTGTTTCTCAGTATATTTCTCCGACATATATTCTATGTGGTAATTTTTGAGTGAAACGGTGTCGATAGGTGTGGTTATCTGAAAATATACGGCCTCATAACACTTGTTATTCATTCCGATTTCATAGTCAAGGTCCTCATCCTCAGGAACGATAAACGGATTCTCATTTCCCAATGATGCATGGCTGTACTCCTGCTTCTTCCTGTCGAATTGCATACACAGATTGTTAAACCTTGCTTTTATTGCCCGTTCATCACGATATATGGCATCAGCAATAAAAATTCTCCATACTTTTTCTTTATTTGTCACGATACAGACATTGACCTTTTCGCCGTTGAACTCTCCCTCAAAGTGTTCTCGATATGGATTATAGTTGAATCCTTTCTGGGACAGTTTCTTCTCCATAGCGGATCGGCTCCCATCGACAGGTATTCCAAGGAATTTGGTAACTTCCCTTTTCGGAGGACCTGCGAATGTAGGGCTTGAGTAAAACAAAAGGGGCAGCAGGATAACAAGTCCAGCAAGACCTGGCTTGCTCTTGGGTATGTGAAAAGATATGTTATACAAGCGTGGCATAATTGATTGGTTTCAGAATGACTAATGACGAGTGGAAGCAAAAATAGATCTTCGAAACATCAAAAACATATCAATTCATAAAAACCTACATATCAATTAATAAGAATTCCAGATGAACCATCAGAATTTCCTGCCGCGAAACTGTGAAATCAGTGGAAAACTGCCTCTCGTGGCAGAAGATAAGTGAAAATAAGTGATTTTCTGTCACGAAACGGGAAATTACGTCGAAATGTGGATTTCGTGACCAAATATATCTGCCTTTTCTGGCATGGATGAATTATGTCGTGGAAATAGACCTTCCGTTTGACCTCCCACTTCACTCCATCCCTCTCACTTCGCCACGCTTGTGAGTCCCTCCCTTTAACGTGCCCGAGGGTGGGCTCGGACCCCGGAGAAGACAGCCGACTCCTGTCACGAGACGGAAAATTCAATGTGAAAATGCCTTTCGTGGCAGGAAATAGCTGAAAATGCAGAATTTCCTGCCACGAAACGGAGAAGTACGTCACAATTTGACTTTCGTGACATCAAAACAATAGGCATCCGTCCCGGCAGATTTTATTTTATGAAGTTTGTGAAGACGCCGCGCTCACGGGAGGGGCGTTCGGCGGTGCCGGAAGCCAGCTGCTTCAGCAGCCAGGCCATATTGTCCGCGAGGGTGCGCATGGTCTGGAGACCTTCCTCATCCTGTTCTACTTGGCCTTCGGAAGCGCCGTATCCGATGTTCCAGTACTGGGAAGTAACGATCGGCATATTGAGCATCTGGAAAGGCATCTGGAGGGTCTGGAAGGCGGCTGTCGCGCCGCCGCGGCGGCACACGGTGACGGCTGCCGCAGGCTTGCCGTTCATCGTGGCACCCCCGGCGTAAGCCATCCTCTGGATGAGCGACAGCACCGGTCCGGCAGGCTGGCCGTAATAGACAGGGGAGCCTACTATCAAGGCATCGGCCCCGGCCATCTTGTCGATGATGCCGTTGCAGATGTCGTCGTTGAAGATGCAGCGACCGCCGTTCGCGCGGCACTTGCCGCACGCGGTGCAGCCGCGCACCGGCTTCACGCCGATCTGCACGATCTCCGATGCTATTCCATTGGCTTCAAGCTGCCCGGCGATTTCGCTGAGCATGCGGAACGTATTGCCCTTGGCACGGGGGCTTCCATTGATAAGAAGGACTTTCATACTGGGGTTGGTACTTATGCCGGCAGCCCGCAGGCCGGTGGCGGCTGCGGCTGTGGCGACTGCGGCGGCGCCCATTGTGGCCAGCGCCTCGCGTCTGGTTAAGGTTTTCATCTTACGACCTTTGTGAACTCAGCCTTTCCCTCTGCGACGAGGACGTAGATCTTCGAAGTGGATACAGCGCCGTCCATTCCTGTGCTCTCGGCAAAGTAAAGATACTCGACGCCGTAAGGTGTCTGGCGGCTGCCGCAGGTAACAGGCGTTCCGAGAGGGAACTGATAGCTTCCGCAGGCCTCGTCGAACTGGAGGGCCTCAGCCTCTGTGACAGGCTTCTGCTCTGAGTATTCTGGAAGTTCCAGAGCCTCGCCGTCCTTCAGCCCTGAGGCGATGAGAAACCTCTCCACCTCGGCTGCGGCCTTGTCCACGCGTGCTGTGCGCACTCCGTAGCCTTCGCGGACATCAGCGCCTGGGAGCTCGGCGCGCAGCTGCGCCACGGTCTCGTCGATGCCGCCGCTTCCGAAAGTGCAGAATGGAATCACGGTCTTTCCGCTGAGGTCTATCTCCTTGAGAAGCTTCTGTACCGGCAGTGCATAAGTGCCGAACCAGACTGGATAGCCCAGATAGATGATATCATATTTTGCGATGTTGGCTTTGAGCTCAGTGATTTCAGGCAGTACTCCCTTCGCCATTTCCTTCTGTCCGCGGAGGACGGTTTCGGCGAAGGTTCCGGAATAAGGCTCCACTGCATCGATTGCCTCGATGCCGGCTCCTGTCTGAGCTGCGATCTGCTCTGCGACCGCCTTTGTCGTACCGGTCTGGGAATAATAGAGGACCAGTGCTTTAGGTCCGTTGTTACAAGCTGTCATACCCGCTATGGCCAATGCCACGAATAAAAGTTTCTTTATCATATATTTACAAGTTATTGAAATCTTCCACGTCCACTACCTTGAATCCTGCCTCCATAAGCATCGAGGCGAAGATTCCGGACCCCTGTCTGAGCGTCCTCGAAAAAGTTCCGTCATAGACCTGCTTCACACCGCAGCTGGGACTGCGCGACTGTAGTATCGCCAGGTCGATGTCCTTCTCCCGCGCCACTTCCAGCGCGTCCAGCGCTCCCTGGCGGAACTGCTTGTCCACCACTACGCCCTCTGCATTCGTCACCACTCCGTCCACGATCTCCGCAGGCACACGCGGCACCGGCAGTTTCCCCAGGCACTCCGGGCATACAGGTATCACCTCGTGATCCTCCATCAGCGCCACCACTCTGTCACATCGGTTGTCGCCTCCGTCGTATTTGCATTTCAGCCCCAGAAGGCATCCGCTGACCAGTATCTTCATAAGTCATTCTTAAAAAATAACTTGGTAATCTTTATGGTTCTTGTTTTGTCTTTTGAACATGTCATTCAGTCACGTAGCCCGCTACGTTCCTTCATTCCATATTCAAAATCCATAAACAATCCCTCATAAATCTTTACCA
>JAZLLA010000003.1:0-19703 GCA_045597895.1 Candidatus Cryptobacteroides sp.
GCTCACTTCCTCACATGCTTCCTCGCACTCATCCTGTACAAGTATCTTGCAAAGAAGGTCAACCGCGGAGGCAAGCACTTCACTCCAGATGAAATCATCGGCACGCTGCAGGACATGAACTTCCTCAGCATCCCCGGTGAAGGGTACATCCCCACCTATACCAGAACCGATCTGACCAACAACCTGCACGGCTCCGCAGGCTTCAGGACAGACACGCAGATAGTCACGAAGAAAGCCATGAGGAGTATCATTGCGCAAACAAAGGCTGTAGACAAAAGCGATGACGGCGATGATGAGTAGCGAGGGCAGGCTGCCAAAGTGCGGGGACGTGGCCAGCCCACGGCCTCGGGAAGTGGGAGGTTCCTGCCGGATACAAGTTCTCGCGCAGCGAGGACGCAGGAGACGGTAGGAGGGCCGAACGCAGCGAAGCGGAGTGAGTTCCCCGCACCCGGCAGCCTGCAAGCAGCGGCTCGCCGCAGTTACATTACATACCCGTACAATCTGAAATAGCCCCAAATCGCTACTACAGCGGTCTGGGGCTTCGATATCTCGAAAGTGAAGTGTCAAAGATGAGAATATAAGGATTCCGAGGGGCAGATACAAAAAAAATGAGTCGTCGACGCTCACGCGTGGACCACTCATACTAACCACATAATTAATAACACTAAAACTAATAACCAATAAGCTGAGTAAGCAGAACTGCTTAATTAGAGCCTCAACTCGAATGCAAAGGTACAACTAATTTTTGAATGTGCAAACTTTTTTGAAAAAATTTTGAAAAAAATTTAATAAATACGTTTTAAGTCTGTTTTTCAGCGATTTAAACTCTCAACAAAAATTTTAGTTCCACTATTTAGACGAAGGCAGAAATGCCTTCCACGGCTCTCTATCGCATATTTAAAAGATTTAAAAACGGTTTATTAAACTTTTAATTACAAATTGAAAGTAAATTCCAATGTTCCGCTTTCAAATAATAAATTGTATATTTGAACTATGAAAACTGCAGTTCCTGAAAAATTCACATATCCTTTCTGCTATGAGCCGAACCCTCTGATAGTCAGAGCGGCACGCGGCCTGATAGAAAGGATCGACTCCACGCCCGGTCTTCGCGACATCTTCAGTGAAGGCAAGATGATGGGGGTTCTGATGGTCCAGGACGGGGACGGCATCGATTTCCTTTATGGTTTTTCGGGACTGGCCGGAGGACGGAGTAGAATCGACGGTTTCGTCCCTCCGATCTTCGACCTTACCGACCCGGATGGATATTTCAAGAAAAAAGAAGCTGAGATCTCCGAGCTGAACAGGCGGATAGCCGATGGCTCGGATGACGCCGCCGTCCTGAAGTCCCGGCGCAAGGAAATGTCCATCGCCCTGCAGGAATGGATTTTCAGGCAGTATGCCGTCCTGAACGCGCGCGGAGAAAGAAGATGCATACTTGACATCTTCGCGGACCGCGGCCTGCTTCCTCCCGGAGGGACCGGCGACTGCGCGGCACCCAAGCTGCTCCAGAGCGCTTACCTGAAAGGGCTGAAGCCATTGGCCCTGGGAGAATTCTGGTACGGGGCCTCCCCTGCCCGTGAAATCAGGCGCCAGGGCTGTTTCTACCCGTCCTGCACCGGGAAGTGCGGCCCCCTGCTGGCATATATGCTCGAAGGACTGGAGGTCGAAGAGAACCCGCTGGACAGCGACGAGGTCCTGAAGAAGTTCAACGGCGGCTCCGACGCGCTCGGCGGAGCACGGATCGTCTACGAAGATGACACCCTTGTGGTGGTGGACAAGCCATCCGGGATGCTCGCAGTGCCCGGAAGGACACTGAAAGTCTCCCTTGAAGAAAGGCTGAAGAAAGCGTTGAACACAAGCGAGATATACTCCTGCCACAGACTCGATATGGACACTTCCGGACTGATGGTATATGCAAAGACCCTTCAGGCTCAAACCGAGCTCAGGCAGCAGTTCGAACGGCACCTGGTAAGGAAGAGCTATCTCGCTCTGCTGACTCCCGGAGAGACTGCACCCTCAGCCGGCACAGCCGGCAGGATCGAACTTCCATTGGCCCTGGACTACTACGACCGTCCGCGGCAGATGGTGGATTTCGAGAACGGCAAGCAGGCCGTGACTGATTATGAGGTCCTCGAGGTGCGGCCGGACGGAACGGTCCTCGTATGCTTCACTCCCCTCACCGGCCGCACCCACCAGCTGCGCGTGCACGCCGCCTCCCCTCTCGGCCTCGGCAGGCCGATAGTCGGAGACCGCCTGTACGGCGGCGGCAGCTCATCGCGCCTCTGCCTCCACGCATCCACCCTGTCATTTACCCACCCGCGCACAGGAGGAAGGATGCACTTTGAATCTTCAGAAATAATCGGCATATTTGCTCTATGAAGAAGAACATCTTATGCACATTGGCCGCAGCCGCGCTGACAGCGCTTCCTCTGGCGGCCCAGTCACAGTCCCTCGCAGGCTACTGGAAAGGCCTGCTCGACCTCGGAGCCTCCACCCTCGAAGTCTGCTTCGACATCAAAGCAAGCTCCGACAGCACATACACAGCCACCCTGGACGTGCCCCAGCAGGGCGCCGAAGGCATAGCCGTCGACAGCTTCGTCTATGACGGCTTCAGCGTCACGATGGAGATCAAGTCCATCGGAGCATCCTACAAGGGCCTCTCAGCCCTCGGAATGATAACAGGGAATTTCAGCCAGAGCGGGCTCGACATCCCCCTGGTGCTCAAGAAAGGAGAAAAGGAAGGAGTGAAACGTCCGCAGACACCTCAGCCGCCGTTCCCATACAAGTCAGAGGAAGTCACTTTCAATAATACCCGGGATGACCTCACTCTCGCCGGCACCCTCACCACCCCTGAAGGCGGAGCGCCGTGCAACGCAGTGGTCCTCATCACCGGCAGCGGCGCACAGAACCGTGACGAGGAGATAATGGGCCACCGCCCGTTCGCCGTCATCGCCGACTACCTGACGCGCCGCGGCATCGCGGTGCTCCGCTATGACGACCGCGGCGTGGGCGGCTCACAGACCGGTCCGGAAGGCGCCACATCGCTGGATTTCTCCCACGACGCAGAAGCCGCCGTCCAGTACCTCCGCAGCCTGAAGAAATTCAATAAAATCGGCGTGGCCGGCCATAGCGAGGGCGGTCTCATCGCCTGGATCCTCGGCTCCGAGGGCGCAGTGGATTTCATCGTGTCGCTCGCCGGGCCTGCAGTAAGCGGAGCTGCAGTGCTTGACGCCCAGAGAAGGGCCCTCTACGGGGCCATGGGGCTGTCCCGGGACGCAATCGAGCAGAACGCCGCGCTCTTCGACATGCTCAATGAAATAATCTTCAAATACGGAACCCCGGAAGAAGCAAGACCGGAAGTGGCACAAGCCCTGGCAATGCTCCCTTCCGCCCAGAGGGAGCAGATACTCGACCAGCTTCTCGACCCTTGGATGTTCTGGTTCAGCAAATACGACCCCGCCGATGCCATTCTCGCCACTAAGTGTCCGATCCTGGCCCTCGGCGGCAGCAAAGACCTCCAGGTCGTTGCAGAACAGAACCTGGGCCGTCTGCGCGGGCTCAAGGAGCAGCACAGCGGGCTTGATATCGAAATCGTCGAGCTTCCCGAACTGAACCACCTGTTCCAGCACTGCGACACCGGACTCAACACCGAATACGGACTCATAGAAGAAACGTTCGCTGAAGAAGCCCTGGAGAAGATCACAGAGTTCATCAGCGAACGGTAAAGCGAAGCCCGATACGGATTATTTCCTTTCAGGCAGGATTATTCTATAGAAATTGCAGCCGATAAAGTTTCCTGCCACACAGGCAAGCCACACCCATACCACATCGAGACTGATCCTTGAGAAAGGAACGGCCAGATAGTAGAATGCATCAGCGATGCAGTGCGGGAAACCGCAGAGGATGAAGGTCGGCACGCCGAAGAGCAGAGGCCACCACTTCTCCTGACGGCCGAAAGTGACGGCGGCCGTAACGATGAACCCGCAGCCTATGGCGAGGGCGCCGGCTCTCAGAGGGCCGAGGTTCAGACGGCCGGTGATGATCCTGTCAGCGGCGGCCTGCAGGTCCAGCGGCGAGCACTTCGCCAGCCAGCCGACAAAAAGACAGCCCACCACGTTTCCGGCAAGGACAATGAATGACTGCCAGAACTCGCTCCACGAGCTCAGAAAGCCCACATAGCCGGTGTACAGCTTCCATTTGTAATGGACAACGGTAAGGAGGCCGAAAGCGAAGAAAACAGCGCCGCCGATGCCTCCAAGGACAAGGTTCACAAATCCGCCTATTGCGATCGCCGCACCCGCCAGGATGGCAGAGCCGAAAAGTTTATAACAGTCGTTCCAAGTCATAGTGATTGGGGTTATCAGTTTCTTGCAAAACTAGACAAATTCCACCGAAATCACAATAGTCTCACGCCCGACCGGAGACTTTCTTGAAGACAACAATGAACGCCGGGACGAGGAAGAGGTTTGCAAGTACCCAGGCGATGGCATCGCCGAAGCACACTGCTGTGAACCCGAGCGGGCCTACCATAACGAACGCCACGAATATCCTGGCTATCATCTCCATCACTCCGGACCACATAGCAAAGTTCGTATGTCCCAGCCCCTGGATGGAATATCTAAAAAGACACAGAGTACCCAGAAGGAAGAAAGCGGACACGGACACTCTTATGTACTTCATCGTCGCTGCGATGATCTCCACGTCCTCTGCGGAGGCGAAGATCATTGACAGCTGCTTTGCCAGAGGCCACATCACAGCGAAAGCCAGAACGCTGTAAACTGCAATCATCACCAGGGACGCCTTCACGCCCTCGATTACCCGTTCATTCTTTCCCGCACCGTAGTTCTGCCCGCAGAAGGTGGTCATAGCGACTCCAAGGCTCTCCAATGCCACCATGAACAGCATCTTGATACGTATGCCTGCCGCGAAAGCTGCGACATACACGGTTCCGAGGGCATTGTTCGCACTCTGCAGCATAATGCTTCCGATAGCTGTGATGGAGAACTGGAATCCCATCGGAGCGCCTACGGCCAGAAGGTTCTTGACTGTCTGTCCGTCCCATGCGCGGTCCTCCGGACAGTCCCACAGGAGGTCGTAGTGCTCCTTCATGAACCTGAAGCAGAACACTGCCGACACGCCCTGCGAAAGCACCGTAGCCACCGCAGCACCGGGAACGCCCCATTCGAACACGGTGACGAAGAGCAGGTCCAGGGCTATGTTCAGTAACGAAGAGAACAACAGGAACAGAAACGGAGTCTTGCTGTCACCCAGCGCTCTGATGATGCTGGAAAGGAGATTGTAATAGAATGTACAGGGAATGCCTCCGAGGATAATGGACAAATACACGCATGCCTCCGTCGAAATCTCCGCCGGCACCTTTATCCATCTGATGATAAGCGGGCACATCAGAACCGCCACCACCGCAAGAGCCACCGACATCAATGCCGTAACCCTCAGCGAATTGAAGACATACTTCCTGAGCGAGCTGTAATCCCTCGCTCCGAATGCCTGCGCCACCGGGATCGCCATGCCGCCGGAGCAGCCGTTGCAGAAGCCCAGGATCAGGAAAGTGATGGAAGTGCTCGCCCCGACCGCGGCCAGGCTGCTCACCCCGATGAAATTACTGACAATGGCGGAGTCCGTCAGAAGATAGAACTGCTGCAGCACCGCGCCGAGCAGTATCGGAACCGTGAACCCGAGGAGAAGGGGCATTGCCCTGCCTTCGGTCAATTCCTTAGCATTACCTAACGCCATAAAAAATACACTACTGAAAACCGCCGCAAAATTATGAAAAAATCATCAAGAAAAGTATCTTTGTAACAACAAGCATAATAACTTATATCCAATAAATCATTTTATGGCACACGCAATTTCCCTCCCACTTGGAAAAGAGTGGACAATCGAACAGGAAACCGTACTCGAAGAAGGTGAAGAAGTTCTCACATATTACGCAACTCCGAAGGACCCGGACAATGACGAACTCGCGGGAGCTTCAATAGAGCTCTACCTCGGAAAGACTCCCGAGGACTCCGATGCCAAGCTTGAATGCATCAACTCCTACATAGAGACCATCGGACTGGATGACGATGAGACAGAAGAGAATATCCCCGTAAAGGAAATCCCGTTCCTGGAATGCCAGGGATGGTATTATGATGCCCAGGACGACACCGGGGCGCCGATTATCCTCATCTGTGTGGAGCCGGAGCCGGGCATCCTTCTGCTTGCCATCCTTGCCCATCGTGACGAAGAGGCCCTCGACGAACTCATCACCTTCGTGGACGAGAACCTCCAGATAGACTGAAATAATCAAGAATTTTATTCATTGACCTGGTGGAAGAAGTCGAAGTCCGCGTGACCGCCGGGCTCCTTGGTCGCGTAGTTGAACAGGGCGCTGCGGTAGCCCGTGAAGTAGTCGAGGGTGTACCTCATCTGAAGTTCATAATCCACAGGAACCCACTCCGAACCGTCGAAGGAATATGCCATGGTCGCCTTGTCGGTGTTGAAGTCGTAGAAGATCTTCATCCGAACAGTCTCGCCCGGCATCGCGACGCGTATGATCTCAGAATCCTTGTCGATGGCCGCAAGGCTCTTCGAGCCGTCCTCCGCCACCTCGACCTGAAGCGCGCAGAAATTGCTCTGGAAAGCGCAGAGGCCAGCCCTGTCGCCAGGTTTCATACCCGATGCATCAAGTAAAGTCTCGCTTGAGCACTTAGGACCTACCGTGCGCTGGGTCAGTGTATTGCGCGCATCAGAAATCTTATCTGCGAGCTGACCGGTGGTAAGACGCATCCAGCCGGGACGCTCGGAAAGCGACCAGCAATCATCGACAGGCTTATGGTTCCACTGCCATACAAGGTCAAGCTCGGATGAATCGAATTCATCGCTCGCCCAGACGCGGTTCTCCCCATACGGAGGAAGATTGACCTCGAACTCCTTTACAGGCACGCCGTTGTCGCCGAGCATCGGCCAGCCGTCCACCCAGGTGACAGGCTGGAGGGTCGGGATGCGTCCCACTGCGCCGTGGTCCTGGAACATGATCGAATACCAGTCACCGCGCTGTGTCTCGAAGATGGCGCCCTGCGCCACACCGTCGCCACGGCCGTCGAACGCCCCCTGAAGGATGACCTTGCTATCGTATTCGCCCAGAAGTTCCTTCGAGCGCCAGCAAGTCTCGGTACGGACGCCACCGCGAGGCCAGTCTATTTCAAGTACATAGTAATAATCGCCGATATGGTAGACGTGGGCTCCCTCGCCGCGGAGCATAGCTGTCTCGCGCGGAGTGGAGATCAGAAGCTGATCCACTCCGCCTTCCTTGATGGCGGAAAGGTCCGGCTCAAGCTCGGTGATGCGAAGGTCTCCGTTGCCCCATACGCAGTAGACCCGTCCGTCCTCGAAGAGCAGTGAAGCGTCGTGCATGGCTTTGTCGATGATGTTGCACTCCCAGTTGCTGCTCTCGATGTCCTTTGTACGGTACACAAAGGTCTTCTGCTGGTCATTGGCTATGAACAGGGCATAATATACGCCGTCCACGTAGCGCAGGGTCGTGGCCCACTGTCCCCTTCCGTACGCGTGACGGCCGCCGTCGCGGAGGTTGTAGATGTCATCGTCCGCCAGGCAGTCGTAGATATAGCTGACTATCTGCCAGTGGACAAGGTCCTTGGACTTCATTATCGGTGCGCCCGGACAGAAGTACATCGTCGTGCTGACCATGTAATAATCGTCCCCGACGCGGATGACGTCATTGTCAGGAATATCCGTATAGGTTAAAGGGTTGACACAGAGAGTGGTTTTGTGTACACTGCAGCCGCAGGAAATGAGTGCGGCCAGGAAAATTGCTGCAATTATGCGTTTCATATGAGTGGTTGGTTGTTCTGACAAAATTAATAAATTCTTTTGGAATTGTAATTTTTTACTATCTTTGCACTCGCAAACGGGGTATTAGCTCAGTTGGTAGAGCGTTTGAATGGCATTCAAAAGGTCAGGAGTTCGATTCTCCTATGCTCCACTGAAGTGACTGAAGATTCAGTCACTTTTTTTATTTAGAACAAGTTACGCAAGCAAAATATGATAAAGTATCTGGTATTCGATTTCGACGGAACCATTGCGGACACCACGGAAGGCATCCTCAGGACCACTGAAGAAACCCTGAAAAGGATGGGCCTGCCTGTATGCCCCGACGAACAGGTCAAGCGCTGCATCGGGCTGCCACTGAAGGGCCATCTAGCCGCAGCATTGATACCGGAGGAACGGCTCGACGAGGCCGTGGACCTCTACCATGAGATCTTCTACGAAGTCGCGCCGAAGCACATATCCATATTTGACGGCGTAAAGGAAGCCCTCGAGGAGTGCAGCAGGAAGGGCCTGCAGATGGCCATCGCCACCTCCCGAGGCGAAAACTCCCTGAAGCTTCTGCTCAAGGAGCACGGAATCGACCGTTTCTTCACCGTTCTGGGCACCGTCAACTGCGTCGAAAGACCGAAACCGAACCCCGACCTCGTCCTCTGGGTGCTCGACCGTTTCAATGAGGCCAATGGCTGCGCCGCCACCCCGGAAGAGACACTGGTGATCGGCGACACCACCTTCGACCTTCAGATGGGCTCATCCGCCGGATGCAGGACGTGTGCAGTCACCTACGGCAACCATACACGTCAGATGCTGGAAACAGCCTCACCGGACTTCATCGTGGACAATCTCCGCCACCTCCCTGCCCTGATATAGGTTCCATCTCTGACAGCCATACAGCAGACCGCATATGGTAAGCTGCCGGATGTAGAATACATTCCGGCATTTTCAATCATAACATTTTGTTATGTAGAAGAAATGGGATAAATTTGCAACGGATGCCGGACGGCCGGCGAACAACCACATTATTCCTTAAATATGAAAACACTCAACAAAGCTATCTACCAGTCCCCTGTGGTAACGATTTTGGAAATGAACGTGCATAAGATCATTTGCACAAGCGGTCAGACAGAAAACACATACGAGGAGGATCTGTTCTCATGAAAAGATCCGCTTTCTTTGCAGCAATGCTGGCGATAGCAGCATCCTGCGGTGTAAATGAAATTGATAACGGCTCTGAAACCACACTCATATCTTCGCTCGGAACCGGTAATGCGGTCAAAGCGCCCGACATCACTGCCGCATTCGATGAGAAGGCAACAAAATCCACCATCACCACCGACAGCGAAGGCACCGGCACCATCTGGTGGACTCCGGCGGATGAGATCAATGTTTTCTATGACAGGACATCCACGCACTATACGTCACAGAATACTGAGAACACCACTTCTGCAACGTTCAGCACAACCGACGAGATAAGTACAAAGGACCTTGCCAGCAAGAACGTCTGGGGACTCTATCCTTATGATGCCGCTGCAGTATGCGACGGATCTTCCGTGACCACCACCATACCTGCTTCTCAGAGTGCCGTCGAGGGAGCGTTCGATGATGACCTTTTCACATCGCTCGCCCATTCGGACGGTGCTATGATGAAGTTCTACAATGTTCTAGGCGGCATCAAGTTCAGCCTTTCGCGCGACGATGTCAGAAGCATCACATTCAGGGGCAACCACAACGAGGACATTGCCGGAAAGGTAAGCCTGTTTATGGACAAGGACGGAATCCCGGCTGCATCCGTAGTAGAGAACGAGGGGATGAAGTCCATCACGCTCACCCCGGATGAAGGGACCTGCTTTGCAAGTGATACATTCTATTACATAGTGATGCTGCCGGTAGAATTGTCCGAAGGATTCACTATGATTTTCGACACGGATTCCGACGTGCTTGTCCTTGACAGCCGCTCAAGCGTTCAGATCAAGCGTTCCGTCTTCAAGAGGGCTGCAGAGATTGACAAGCGCGCAACTGCCATGTCTCCTTTCACTATCTCCGGAAACGGATTTGATATTTCGCTGAAGAGGGAGGGCAATCCTGGAACTATTTCCCTGGAGTACAGATTTGGCAACGGTGATTGGAAACCATATGTCATCGGCACCACACTTCCTGCGGATTCCGACAAGCCTATGAATTATCAAGATATGACTCTGCAATTCAGAGCCGGAAAAGACGGCAACAAGAATTTCTCAAAAGATAAGGAAAACTACTATTATTTCGAGTGCATGGAGAAAGTAAACATATCAGGCAACATTATGTCGTTGCTTGATGCAACCATGCAGGACAACACTTTGTATGACTATGCCTTCTACCAGCTGTTCTACAAGAACGCCTGCATTGTCGATGCTTCGAAGCTTGAACTTCCTGCAACTGTGCTGGCCCCACATTGTTATGACAATATGTTCAGTATGTGCTGGGCCCTGACCTCGGCGCCAGAACTGCCGGCCACCACTCTTGCTGAAGGGTGCTACAAATACATGTTCCTGAATTGCCTAAACCTGGAATCCTCACCAGACCTCCCTGCAACCACTCTGGCAAAGAGCTGCTATGAGGGAATGTTCTCTAACTGCGAAAAAATGTCGGCAGCTCCCGAACTTCCGGCAACTACATTGGAAGAGGGCTGCTATTCTATCATGTTCAACAACTGCGAAGGATTGTCGGCAGCTCCCGAACTTCCGGCAACCACTCTTGCAAAAGAATGTTATTATATGATGTTTACGGGGTGCTCAGGCCTGACCAAAGCTCCCGAACTTCCAGTGACCACTCTGGCAGAAGGATGCTACAGAAGCATGTTCTACGATTGCGATTCTCTGGAATCAATGCCCGAACTCCCGGCCACCACTCTGGCGGAATATTGCTATGGCGATATGTTCAGTGGCTGCATCAAATTAACAGAAGTCCCGGCCCTTCCTGTCAAGACTCTGGCCAAGTCCTGCTATTCAGGGATGTTCTCCCGCTGCACAGGCTTGGAATCAGCCCCTGAACTGCCGCTGACCGATCTGGCAGAATACTGCTATTACGGCATGTTCCAGGGTTGCACCGCGCTGACGAAAGCACCTGAACTGCCTGCCACCACTTTGGCAGAAAGTTGCTACAGAAACATGTTCAGCGACTGTACCAATTTGACAGAAGCACCATACCTTCCAGCGAAGACTTTGGCTGCCTCCTGCTATGTCAGTATGTTCTACGGATGTACCTCACTCAAGGCCATCAGTGTGGAGTTTACAGATTGGCAAGTAAAGGATCGTCCAAATTACCCTGCAACGGACAATTGGCTGAGAAATGCCTCGACAACCGGTGTATTCTACTGCCCTCCAACACTTGATGTCAGCACACGGAATACAAGCTATGTTCCTGAAGGATGGGAAGTGCGCTGCAATCCTCTGAAGAGCATAACCCTCGAACCGGCAGAATTCAATATCCTCGTCGGTGAGACATCGGCGGCTCCAACCGTAATATTCGACCCTGAGTATGTTGTCAACAGGAATATCAGCTGGTCAAGCAGTAATGAATCCATCGCCAAAGTGGATGCGTCCGGAAGGGTGACCGGCATTGCCGAAGGTACTTCCACCATCACCGCCGTCTCAGAGGAAGGAGGCAAGACATCCAAATCCACCGTCACTGTGACCGGAGTCGGACCAGCCGATCTCCCGGGAACTTTCAGCGTGAGTAATGGCAGTAAGGTCCTCTTCTCCCGGGGCAATCTATATTGGAACGGTGCCAAGTGGAGATTCGAGTCCAACCAATACGATTTCCCTCTCACCTGGGATCCAAAGCACGTCGGACATCTCGCGTGGGTGAAAGATGAGGCAAAGGCTGTCTCCGGTACCTGGGACAATGGCTGGATAAGCGACTGCACCTCCCTCTTCACCAACGACCCTGCACAGCCTCAAGCTCCGAACCCGGATTTCCGTATCTACGAAGCCAAGGGCAAATACCGCACGCTCACAAGTGACGAGTGGAATTATCTGCTCAAAGGAAGAATGTTCAACGGCAATAAATCCGGAGCAGGTTATTCGTATGAAATCGTCTTCGACCAGACAATCGGAGGCGTCAAGGTCTTCGGTCTCTTCATATTCCCGGACGGATTCACCAAACAGGACAGCTGGAAGACGGAATACACGACCTGGAATGCCATCAATGCTGCAGGTATTGTGTTCCTTCCTGCAGCAGGTTTCAGAGAAGGCTCTGAGATGTATATACATTCGGTCAACGAAAGTTATGGTTACTACTGGACTTCATCATTTGACCATAAGAGCGATCGTTATAGTTACGGAAAGGATTTGAAATTTGATGTGAATCCGGACTCTACAGGTGACAGCCAATTGAACATAGCTTCCACAGCAGCAAGCGATGCCCACTCTGTCCGTCTTGTTACATCTTCAGAACCGGCGATCGGTACGCTCTACATATTCGATGGGATTGTCGGCATGTACGTGGGCAACACCTCTGACGGCAAGAAGCTCATCGTCGCCACCAAGAACTATGGTTCGGCCAGCGCAACCGTCAAAGGCACTGCATTCACAAGGGAAGAATTGAACAGCTTGTCCATACCTTCAGGATGGCAGCTGCCTACGGCTGCTGATATGGAAATTCTGGCCAAACTGGGATTCAAGGATGATTCCAAAAATGATGGAGCATACAACAGCAGGTATGACTTCTTCATCCCTTATACCCAGGACGTCGCCGAGAATCGGAGAGAAGGCCGCATCTGGGTGGTCGGAGGAAGCGACAATGACTTCTACTGGTTCCGCTCGGATGACAAGTACGGTTTGACCAAAACGCAAACCGTCAAGCCAAACTACTACGTCAGACTCGTAAAGAAGCTGTAACCAGCTTGTAGATCAGGCGGTGCCAGCCTTCTGCTTGCCGGTGAAAAGGAAAATCATCAGCGGCAGGGCGATGATGGCCATCGTGGCGCTTATCGGAAGATAAATGCCGAAGTTCGCATATTCAGACACCAAATACGTTATCAGAAGCAGTCCGACGCTGATGCCGCTGGAGATAAGATAATGTTTGCGTATGTCGTTTGACTTGCAGATGGTGCGGCTGATGTTCGGAACTCCCAGCGATATGAAGCCGATGGTTCCGCAGATGCTCACTGCGCTCGTCACCAGGAACATTATCATCACCAGCAGGACGGCCTTCCTTACCTTGGACAATTCAATCTCCCCGCTGAAATGCCTGTTCAGCGACTTCGCCGAATACAGGGCACATCCCAGGCCTATCACGAACAGACAGATGGAGAAGATGATGTCCCCCGTCGTCACACCCTCAAGATGGAAGTTCGCAGCGCCCCAGAGATAGTACTGCTTCAGCAGGTCGCCGCTAGGAGCGTTCGTCACCACTATGGTGCCGAGCGAGCCGATGAAGGTTCCGAAGATGATTCCGAAGGTGATCAGGTTCTGGGTTGACACCCGGAGCGTCACAAAGAAGCAGACGAGCGTGCAGATAAGGGTGCAGATGAATGAACCTACGGTCAATGAACACCAGCCGGACATGGTGGCCGCGGCCGCACCGAGACAGGCCGCGGACCCGAGGCCGAGGGAATAAACATCACCGAGCTGGTTGCGCCAGAGATACTGCATCTGGATGCCTCCGACAGGAAGGGCGATGCCGCTCAGAAGGACATAAAGGAAACTGAAGAACATTACTTGATAACTTTAAGAGGATTGATGCCCTGGGAATCGAATTTATCGTACAATTTTCCGTCAGGAACGGATATAACAAAAATGTCACCAAAATTAACATAATTGCTACATCCTATGAAAATAAATTCATTAGATGCGGAGATTGAATAAGAGTCGTTCAGCTGCGTTCCATCCGTAAAAAGTGCCCCGACACGGGTGTCGCGGGCCGCATCATGGACGAAGACCGAGCCCGGTTTCACGTTCCAGTTCTCGTCGTAGCCAGCACAAAGCACGTAAAGCCTGTCGCCACAGATGTCCATTGACGACGGAGAATCATATCCCGTATCAGTGACGGAGCCGGTGACAGTGTCGATGCACTGGATCATCGGGGCCGTCGTTGCATAGTTGCCGAAACTGGAGACATAGACCTTTGTCCCGCAAGCCTTGACCAGGGCAGGATTGTCATTGACAGTTATTGTGGATACTTCCTTAAAGGAGGCACAGTCAACGACGGAAACGGAGTTGTTATAAGTCGGATAAAGGTAACCGCCGGAGTTTGCGACATAGACTTTGCCGTTCAGGAATGCGCAGCCGTCAGGATTCGGGCCCACAGGAGTGACCCTGACCTCGAATGTTTCAGGGTCTATCTCTCCGAGGTACCCGTCGTAATACGTGACATAAACCTTGCCACCACCGCAGGTAAGGCATCTCGGCGAAAGGGTCACTCCCCCTTCGCTTGCAGTTACAGCCTTTATCACCTTGAGGTCAGAGTCTGTCACAAATACAGTTTGGGAACCGTTCACCGCGATATAGATATGGTCTCCTACCCTCATAATATCCTGTCCCAGGTCACCGAGCCCTACGCCGTTTGCCGCGGAGAAAGCCGATGCTGTAACAGCCTTCGTCTCAGGATCATAAACAGCGATGTTCGAATCATTATTGCCCCAGGAGCCGTTGTTGAGTACATAATAGCCGGTGGCTTCCGGGATTTCCGGATCATTGTTCACCCGGTCGCAGGATACTGCGGCAAGGGTCAGGAATGCAAATGAAAAAAGAATTGAGTGTTTCATGAAGTTATATTGATATTGTTATTGTCAGTCTGTAGTTCCTACCCGGCATCGGATAGGAGTGGATGACCTCGTAATTCACGTTACCCAGGTTCAGGGCTTCGAACGCTACGTTCATGCCGGTCCTGCGGATCCTGAAGTCGCGGTTCAGAGAGATCGAATGGTCGAAGTATGGAGCGAGGGAATTGGCATCGACGTTCTGCGGCAGGTACCAGCGCCTGCCCACGCAGACAAGGGTGTAGCTGAAGTTAACCCACGGGGTCCCGAGCGATGCCAGCACATTGCCGCTGTGCTTCGGAGTGTACTGTATCTGATGGCCGTAGTTCTTTGCGGACGGGTCTGAGAGGTCGACGGCGGAGAGCCAGGACCAGCTGGCGTTCAGGCGGAAGGTGAACCTGTCATTGACGGGGACGAAGGCATTGGCGCTGACGTCGGCGCCGAGCATACGGACGCGGCCGAGGTTGCGCATGTGCCAGACGAACATTGTCGGCACTGCGACTATCTTGTCCTTCACCGAGTTCCAGTAGCCGTCAGCGGTGAAGGAAATGGCCGCACGGCCCGCTGAGCCGCTCCAGGTGGCGCCCAAGCCGGTCTGGCGGGCGATTTCCGGGACAAGGCCGACATTGCCCACGCGCTGGTAATAAAGGTCGTTGAAGGTCGGCACGCGGAATCCGTCCTTGTAGGAGGCACGCAGCCTGAGCTGCCCGGCGATGCGCCAGGAAGCGCTGATGTTCGGAGAAAGGCGGAAGCGCGACGGAGCGGCCTCCCCCGCTTCCACGGATTCTGAAACAGCGGTGGCGGTCAGGCAGGCGGTGGCGGTCAGCCTGTCGCTGCGGTACTGGGCGTTGAGCGACGTGATGCTGGTGAGGCGCGTCGGGAACGGGCACTCCGGGATGCTGGAGCTGAGACGGTTCACGAAAAGGTCCTGCGCCAGGACAAGGCGCAAGGCCCCACCGTCGCTGTACTGGCCGATGAAGGACGCGGACCATTCCTGCTGAAGGTAGCGGTCATCCTCCGGCTCGGCATAGAAAGTACTGACGTCCAGGTAGCGGTTCCACTCAAGATTATACCCGACTGATGACTTGATTTTCAGTCCATTGGAGTGCGTGTTTTCATACGACACTGCAGATACGAGGGCCTTGTCCCAGAGCGTCTCCGTCGGGTTCTGGGCGTAGAGGATCACTGCCCCGGGAAGGCCGCGCTGCGAGGTGTAGTAATTGACCTTCGAACTAAGGGTGGCGCCGTAGGGCAGGTCGCCGCGGAGATTGGCCTCGGTGCTGAGGATGGACACTTCGCTGCCGGTACGGCGCTCGATGGTCTGCGACGTGCCGTTCTGAAGCTTGAACGGATAGTCCCCTTCCGAGCAGGTATAGCTGGCGCTGGCGTCGAGGCTGAAGGAGTCCGAGAGCTTCTGCTGGAGGAGCAGCGCCGGGCTGTAGGTGCCGAAGGAGGCGAACCGCATCCTGGCCTTCAGAAGGGTGCTGCCGGCGGAGAAATCCGGCCGTTTCGAGTTCACTGTCAGGACGCCTCCCGAGGACATTGTGCGGGCCGGACGGAAGATCTCGTCGGCCGGCCCGATCTCGACGGTGAGGCTGGCGATATTGTCAAGGTTGAAACGGGAAATGTCTATCTGGCCGTTCTGGGCGTTGGAGATGGCAGCGCCGTCATAGCAGACCGCCGTGTGCGCTGCTCCCAGGCCCCTGACCGACACGGTCTTGAGACCGCCCACGCCGCCGTAGTCCTTCACCGTCAGGCCCGGCATCGTGCGCAGGACCTCGTCGAGGCCCCTCGCGCCGCGCCTGGCAATCGCCTCCGCCCCGGCTGTCATCACCGGCGCGGCGCTTCCCAGGCCGTCGCGTCTGTCCGCCGTGAAAGTCACGGCGGCGATAGTGTCCCGCGCGGGGACTGTCAAGGGCGCGGCACAACCCTCCGAGGGCGCAAGGCCCAGGCTCAACAGGACAAATAAAGTCTGAAACATCGTTACAAACTCTTAGCGGGCTTGACCCCGAGCCGCCAGGTTCGACATTATCCAGGCAGGTTTTCTGACTCTCTCATGGCTGCGGGCCTTCTCGTCGCACTTGACAATGGCATAGAATCCGCGCCGGTTAGTGAGATTACAGCTGCGGGCACAGTCCGGGATTCACACCCGGTTCCCTATTACAATCCGTCGCCGCAAAGCTCCGGATTCACCTGAATCCGCCACAAATATACAACAAAAATCCTTATCTTTGACACTTGTATGAGATATTTGACAAACATTTCTACCGACCCGCATTTCAATATGGCGTTCGACGAATGGTGCCTGGAGCACCTGGACACCGGAGAGCCTGTGTTCTACCTCTGGAGGAACAGGCCTTCTGTGATCATTGGCCTGAACCAGGACGCGGCCCAGGAAGTGAATCTCCCGTTCCTGGAGGCGCACGGAATAACCCTCGCCAGACGCACGACCGGCGGCGGAGCGGTCTACCACGACCTTCAGAACCTCAACTACACCTTCATCGGCCCGCTGGCCGGCGGAAACGCAGAACTGACCCCCGAGCCTTTTGTCAATGCTCTCAGGAAGCTCGGGATACCTGCTGAGCTCACCGGGCGCAATGACATCTTCGTAGACGGACGCAAGGTCTCCGGCTACGCGAAGCGCATCTGGAAGGACCGTGCGATGATCCACGGCACCCTGATGTATGACGTCGACATCGACACTCTCACGGAGGTCCTCAGTACTCCGGAAAGCAAGCTCGCCCGTAAAGGAGTGGCCTCGGTGCGCAGCCGTGTGACCAATCTGAAGGACACTCTCCCGCAGTTCCCCACCATCGACGCCCTCCAGGCGGCCCTCCACCGGGAGCTCGCCGCCGGTGACGACGGGCTGACGCTCCCGGCCGGTGCCCTCGACGAAATCCGCAGCCTTGCGGAAACGAAATTCTCCACCAGGGAGTGGCTCTACCGCAAAGTATCCGCCAGCTCAGCCCACGGAGACGAACTGTAAACGAAATGAAAATCAGACATATCTTAGCCCTTGCAGCATCCGTACTGCTGATGATGTCCTGCCACACTGACCCGCCTGTATCTTCCGTACAGCCGGAAAGCGGGGCGACCGTATACGGACAGATCAGCTGCAATGGAAAAGGCCTTCCCGGAGTCGTAGTCTCGGACGGATATGACGTCGTAGTGACCGGCCAGGACGGTGTATACCAGCTCAAGTCCGACAAGAAGAACGGATATGTATTCATATCAGTACCAAGCGGGTACGAAGTATCCGTGTCAGGTATCATCCCACAGTTCTACAAGCATCTGAACGCTCCCGCCACCAGAGCCGAGCGCGCCGATTTCACTCTCATGGAAGCCGACCAGAGCGAATACACGATGCTCTTCTTCGGCGACATCCACCTCGCCGGCCGCAGTTTCTGCCACGACCTCGACCAGTTCAAGGAGTTCACCGCCGACGTCCGTAACTTCACCGAAGGCAGGAAAGCATACGCCATCACCCTCGGCGACATGTCCTGGGACGTCTACTGGAGCAGCAACGGCTTCGACCTCCCCCGCTACCTCTCCGAAATGACCGACGGCTTGCGCGGCCTCCCGGTCTTCCACACGATGGGCAACCACGACAACGACAAGGACCAGGCGGGTGATTTCAACGCAGCGGGCGCATTCCGCACCGCCATCGGGCCCAACTGGTACAGTTTCAACGCCGGCGGCATACACTACATCGTCCTGGACGACGTCCTCTACATCAACGACCCGCTCGGAGAAAGGAACTTCAGCGCCAAGGTCCCTGAAGAGGAGCTCGCCTGGATGCGCAAGGACCTGAGCTTCGTTCCGAAGGACACACCCGTCATCCTCACCTCCCACGTCCCGTTCTACCGCAATGACGGCTCCGACTACATAAGGAACGTGAAGGAAGTGCTGAACGTGCTGAAAGGCTACAACGTGAATCTCGTCAGCGGCCACACCCACGTCATTGTCAATACCGACCTCCGCAACGAAGCTGGCTTCTTCGAGCGGAACGCAGGCGCAGTATGTGCCGCCTGGTGGGTCACCGGAAGCAATTACCCGGGCCTGCTTATATGCACCGACGGCGCTCCGGGAGGCTACAAGGCCATGACGGTCAAGGACAATGAAATCACCTCCTGGCAGTACAAGGGCACCGGCCGCCCCGAGGACTACCGGATGCGCACCTATGACCGCAACGAAATCCTCCTCGATAGAAAGTGGGTTTCAAAGGCCACCGCCGCCAACCAGCAGGAGTTCATCTCCACCGTCGGGGAATACTCTAAGGAAAGCACCGCCAACGAAGTCCTGATCAATGTCTGGGACTATGACAATGACTGGGCGCTCACCGTCACCGAAAACGGGAAGGAACTGCCCGTCACAAGGCTGAAGGACGCTAAGGACCCGCTCTATCTGGTAACCTACGAAGCATACCAGCTGAACAACAGCTACAGCATCAGCTACCCGTGCAACGGCACGGACCACATCTTCCGGGTCACAGCATCATCCCCTTCCTCAACCCTGGAGATAACGCTCACTGACCCGTACGGACAAAAAAGCTTCGAGACGATGACCCGTCCGAAGCCTTTCACCCCCGACACCTATCGAATTGACTGAATAACAAAACCGACATGGATAGAAATAATGGGACAATGAAGCCGCCTTCCATAGATATCCCGATACGGGTATCCGCTTTGGCTATCATATCGGGGGCTCTTTCTGCGTCTGCTTTGGTGCTCAGGGGCTTTGGGGACTTTGGGGAGAGGCTCTTCTGCTCAAAGCCATCGGTTCTGCCTTGATGATAACAGGGGCGATACTGATTCGGGTGGCCTGCCGCACCAAGCATGATGGATAAATCCTCACCGATGGTTTCCATCCATCCCTCCCTGACAGCTCTCTGTGGCCCATCCCGGAAACCAGCCACGTCTCCGGGCCCCTTGGTTTCCATCCACCCCTCCCTGACAGCTCTCTGTGGCCCATCCCGGAAACCAGCCCAGTCCCACGACCCCTTGGTTTCCATCCATCCCTCCCTGACAGCTCTCTGTGGCCCATCCCGGAAACCAGCCACGTCTCCGGGCCCCTTGGTTTCCATCCAACCCTCCCTGACAGCTCTCTGTGGCCCATC
>JAZLLA010000004.1:0-2547 GCA_045597895.1 Candidatus Cryptobacteroides sp.
GAGGAAATCCGTGGCGGCCAGTTCCTTCCGATAATGTCGGGCTCCGGTCTGATGTCGTCGGCTTCAATGCCGGGTGCGAGGTCAAGGCGGAAGCAGGCTCCGGCCCAGACGGAGCCGATGACGATTGAGGTCAGGACGTCGTCCGGCGCAGAGATGCGCCTGATAGGGAACTTCAGCGCGGAGATGCTCCGCACCATCCTGGGCAATGTTTAGCCTGAACGACAGTCTGCGTTACTGGCTCTGGTCGGAGCCGACCGACATGCGCAAGAGCTTCTACACCCTCAGCGGTCTTGTCCGCACGAAGATGGGAAAGGACCCTCTTGACGGCAGCGTCTATGTGTTCATCAATGCGAGGCGTGACCGGATCAAGCTCCTGCATATGGAGCCGGGTGGCCTGGTGCTGTACATGAAGGTCCTCGAACGGGGAGAGCTGCACGTTCCGCAGAGGCTTTCCGGCCCTGGAACAAAAGCCATCGAATGGCGCGAACTGGTGGTGATGATAGAAGGAATGATAGTCGACGAGCGTCATCACTACCGGCGCGTCCGAAGGGTTCAGCCGTTTCAAAAATAATTGCAAAAAACTTGAAGTTCTTTCGGTGCAATCCATTGTAAATCAAATTATTTTACCTATCTTTGTTATATAGGAAAACGGCAATGGAAGCGTCTGAAATCACATATTTGGAATCCCTTTCGAAGGAAGAACTTGTGGCTCTTCTCTGTCAAAAAGACAGCAAGATTGCCGAACTTGATGGAGAGAAGGCTCAGCTTGACAGCAAGATTGCCGAACTCAACGGGGAGGTCACCAACCTCGGAGGCAAGATCGCCGAACTTGAAGCCTATATCCTGAAGCTCCGTTTCCAACTCTACGGCCACAAATGCGAGCGCAACCTCCCTTCCGACCCGAACGCCATCCAGCTTACCCTCGACCTCTTCACCGATGAGGATAATGCCAAGGCACAGGAGCGCCTCAAGAAGATAGAGGAAGAGGAGGCGAAGAAACTTGTCACGGTGCCGGAACACAAGCGCCACAGCGGCAGGCGCACTATAGACTACTCGGGCCTTGAGGTTGTCGAGAACGTGCTTGACCCCCAGGAAGTGCTGAATGCGCCAGAGGACTATGTCCTCGTAGGGGAAGAAGCAACCGACACCCTTGTCACCGAGCCCAAGAAACTGTTCATCCGCAGGGACCGCCGCCGCAAGTACGCCCTCAAGGCAAAGCTCCAGCAGGAGGACGGAGAAAGAAAGGCGATGGTCATCGCCCCTTGGCCGAGGGAGGTCGTATTCCCGGGCTGCTTCGCGGACGTCTCCACTCTGGCGGACCTTGAGGTGCAGAAGTTCTTCTACCACATGCCTCACTACAGGGTGATACAGCAATACAAGGAGGCCGGAGTCACGGTGAGCAGTTCGACGGTGAATGATTGGCACAACCGAACGTGCGACCTGCTCCATCCATTATACAATACTCTGCGACGGCATCTGATGAAATCGCCGTACATACACTGTGACGAGAGTGCGTTCAGCGTCTATAATGAGGACACGCACAAGGTGCAGGCCGTATCGATATGGGCGTTGAGCGATGCTCTGGGTCCTGACGTGGTGTTCCAGTATGAACTTGGCAAGAAGAACAACGAGATAGCCAGGTCCCTTCTGAAGTCGTACAACGGTGCGGTGCAGACCGATGCCAGCGCGCTGTACGAGCAGTTCGAGAAAGACCCCACCAAGGTGATGCTCGGGTGCTGGATCCACTGTCGAAGATACTTCATTGCCGGTTTGGCGGAAGACGAAGCGACAGCAAAGACAGCTATTGCAGCCATCAACAGGCTGTACTCAATCGAGCACGATGCGGACATCGCCGGACTCAACCTTGATGAGAGGAAAGAGAAACGGCAGAAGGAGGCGTACCCTGTGATCAAGGATCTGGAGACCTGGCTTTACACGAAGGTCGGCATGTATCCCGAGAAATCCCCGATGTGCAAGGCTGTGAACTATGCTCTCACGCACATGCCGAAGCTGGCCAGATATGTAAACGACGGCCGCTTCAGGCCGGACAACAATGACATCGAGGAGGTCATACGACCGCTGAAGGTCGGACTGAACAACTACGGCTACTGCCACAACCACGATGCCGCATACCGCGCCGCCATGATCTACTCCTTCATCGCCACGTGCAACAAGGCGGACGTCAATCCGAGGGAATGGATGATGGATGTGATGCCGCAGATGAAAGGCATCGCCCCGGATGACTTCGCATCTATGGAGATGCTCCTCCCCGGAGAATGGAAGAAGACCCATCCGGAATCCCACTCGATGGTCCATCACACGACCGAGGCGGAACACGTGGCCGCCATCCTGAAATCGAGGGCGAAAAGGAAGGCCGCCGAAGAGGAGGCTTCCATAGAGGAATCAAAGTAATCGGACGACTTCGCTGACATTGCCGAACTTCGTCAAACTTCGCTGTACTTCACAAAACTTTGCAGACTCCTCCAAACTGCGCAAAGTTATGCCATAATCCTAAAGAAACCGATATGCGTCTGACCGGACGCTTTC
>JAZLLA010000005.1:0-35807 GCA_045597895.1 Candidatus Cryptobacteroides sp.
TTGCTGCCTCTCCAACATCCGTATCGGCACTGCAGGTGCGGAACTTTACGAGCGTAACGCTTCAGACCTTTCTGCAGTCGAGAAGTCCATGCAGGAGACAGGCAAATTCGTGACCAACAACATCCTTTTCGAAACCGGCAAGGCTACTCTCAAGCCTGAGTCAATGGCTGATATCCAGTCAGTTGCAGATTATATGAAAAAGAATCCTTCAGTGCGCTTCGAGGTCCAGGGCCACTGCGACAACCAGGGGTCCGACAAGGTCAACGACCCTCTCAGCCAGCAGCGTGCAGAAGCCATCGTGGCCGAACTTGTGAAACTCGGTGTTGATGAATGGAACCTCCGCGCAGTGGGCAAAGGCAGCCACGAGCCGGTCACCGACAACAAGACCGAAGAAGGCCGCGCCCAGAACCGCCGCGTCGAGTTCATCAGGAAATAGCGTGATAAGAAAGATTTGTCCATTGGCACTTGCCATTCTGCTAGCAAGTGCCGGTTTTTTGGCCAATGCCCAGAATTTCTCCGGAGGCCTGATCCCCCTGGACATCCGGGCCGTTTACAGTAATGCAACAGGTATAAAGAATGTCTCCGCCCAGGTGCTGTGGTCTGCTTTTCACCAGAAATAAACGTCTTCAAATAGTTATCTTGCATTCACTTCCCTACTTTGATATCTTCCCCCTAAATTGCATCGGCAAGTAGGTATTGGTAGTCGAAAAGGTACTGAAATCAATGAAATCTAACGAAAACAAACTGAAACTAAGGCAATTGCAAACCTTAATCCATTTGTTTCCGTTTGCTATTACATTTACCTACTCTACTAAATTCAATGTATTCGGCAAACAGACAACCGTCCATATATACTTAGGGGCGTTAAAGATTGAGTTTTGTACGTATTTATGAGACAGATTATTCTCTACCTGAACTTGGATGCAATATCCATCCTCTCATGCAGGATTCTTACAATTTCAATGTCACCATCTTCAACCAGTCGATAGAATACCAAATGCTTATAGCAACTTCTGCGATAGAGCCCGGGATGAATTTCAATATACTCTTTGTCAAGATGGCAAGGTCTTTTTGCGATTGCGGCAAATGTCTCCACAAGTGCTGAATAGTACTCGTCGGCTTTCTTCTCCGACCAGGTCTCGAGCGTGTACGCCCATATCGCATCCAAGTCCTGAACGGCCTTCCTGGTGAGATGATACTTAGCCATTGGAGTGAGACGTCTTGAGTTCTTTGAGATGCTTCACAGGATCGAAACCCTCATATCTGCCGCTCTCTTCACCTTCGCGGATCGCTGCAGAAAGTTCAAGGACTCGTTTCTCGTTCTCTTCTAGCATACGAAGACCGGCACGAATAACCTCGCTGGCATTATTGTAGCGGCCCGTCTCAATGGTCGAGGCGATAAAGTTTTCAAAGTAAGAGCCAAGTGCAACTGATGTAGTTTTCATAACTTTATATATTTGTACAAAGTTACCAATATTTGGTAATAATACAAAATATTATTTTGATAGCATACCCGTCTGTTGTCACAAACTTATAGACTTGGCGGACATTACTGTATCCGTCTCCTTCGAAAGCCTTTCAATTGGATCAAAACACAGCAGCCGTGCGCCAGAATGACATTATTTCCTCAATATTGGCGCAATTACTTTCTATTTTGCGCCAGAAATACCTGCTGCAAACAAATTCACCTAGCGGCTGTTTCAGCATAACTTTCTTCAGGGATGCCGAGTAAATGATATCTGGTAAACGATGATGTGGCTTATGCACGGTTCTGAGGGGTACTCCTGTTTACGAACGTCTTCTGTCTACAAACAAGAACGTATATGCTTAGCGGGACATTAACATATATGATGCATCCGTACATACGGATGAAGCAAAACTTAGTTCATTTACCGCGCTAAACATGTCTGTTCCAACCAAGAATTTACTTACCTCTTTTTTTATTGGCATAGTTTTCAGTTTGGGAGTGACAGTTCGGGCAAAGAAGCTGGAGGTTTTCAACACAATTATTTTGACCCTACTTGCAGCGCTGGACATGCAAGTAGGGTCAAAAAGTGAATATTCAGTCAGGTTTACCTGATGACGATGATGTTCGGCACTTTGCGGGCGCCGTTGTGGTCAAACCTCCTGTTGTCGCATGGGTGGTTGATTATGCCGGCGCCATTGGCCCAGATGGCCGATGAGCCGCCTCCGTCGAGGTCGAAGTTTCCTTCCCGTGAGTCTTCCAGCAATACTGGGCCTGCAGCGAGTACGGCATAGTAGCGTGTGCGGTATTCTTCCGTTCTCTGCGGGTCATAGGAAAGGATGTCCATCCTCCTGCCGTTCCTCCGCTTGATGGCCAGGAGTCCGTTGCATCTGAAGAGTTCCTCGTCCGCAGTCTCGCCCAGGACCTCTCTGTTCAAAGAGAAGAAAGTCGCATGCTCAAGGGTGCGTGTGTTGAAATAACTGCCGTTGATGGCGAACTGCGCGCAGGCATTGGCCGCCAGGGAATCGGTCGGGGCCGCCTCTTTCCCTTCAGCGTCCAGAATGGAGGTGTGATACTTCCTCGCAGGAAAGCGCACTATGGAGATACTCTGCATACTGTCGAAAAGCCTGATCTGCGCATAGCCGGTCTCTGCCTTCCGGCCGAGGTCCTGCCAGTGCCAGTCGGCATTCACAAAGGCTACGGAGTCTGCCTCCTGAGCTTCTGCGAAGCCCTGGCAGGCGAACAGCAATATGGCTGTTAGAGGAATGAAGAAAAGATTTCTCATATTGTTTCCGGTTTCCATTATCACCATAAATATACTAAATTTGTATTACAAGCCGTGTTGCGGTAAACCACTCTGCAAATTTAAGGCTTGAATTATGAGACTGGTAATACAAAGAGCGAAGGAGGCATCGGTCACCATTGAGGGAAAGGTGGTGAGCGCCATAGGGAACGGGTTGTTCATCCTTGTGGGTGTGGAGGACGGCGATACTGAGGAGGAAGCGCAGTGGCTGGCCTCCAAGGCCGCAGGGATGAGGATATTCAACGATGACGCCGGCGTGATGAACAGAAGCGTCGTGGACGTGGACGGGGAGATCCTCGCCGTGTCGCAGTTCACGCTGACGGCATCGACGAAGAAGGGCAACCGCCCTTCGTACATCCGCGCCGCCGGGCATGAGCTTGCTGTCCCGATGTATGAGAGGTTCTGCCGGCTTCTTTCTGAGGCGGCGGGTCGTCCGGTGCTGAAGGGAGTGTTCGGCGCGGACATGCAGTGCGCCATCGTCAACGACGGTCCGGTGACGATAATCATTGACTCCAGAATCAAGGAATAACTATGAAAAGGATTCTCTTTGTCTGCCACGGAAACATCTGCCGCAGCCCTATGGCGGAGTTCATTATGAAGGCCCTGGTAAAGGCCAGGGGGCTTCAGGACGAATATTTCATCGCAAGTGCCGCGGTTTCCGATGAGGAATACGGCAATCCTATCTATCCGCCGGCACGCCGCTGCCTTTCGCAGCACGGCGTGTGGTTCGATACTGCGAAGACCGCCCGCACAGTGACAAGGGCTGATTATGACAGATTCGATGTGATAGTCTGTATGGATTCCAGCAATTTACGCTGGATCCGTTATATCATCCCCGATGACCCTCAGAAGAAGATCCATCTGCTGATGTCATATACCGGCAGAGGTCGCGACGTGGCGGATCCATGGTACACGGGGGACTTCGAAAAAACCTTCCAGGATGTCCTGGAAGGTTGTGAAGCGATGCTTGGATTTCCCGACTAGCGCTGAAGCACGAGGATGCTGAAGGAGAGAGGGGCGATGCTGGCGCTGATGGCCGTGCCTTCGCCGCTGAAGTCAGCCTCGGCTGGGACGATGTTGTCCGGTTTCTCCAGTGAATTGTCCTCATAAAGTTCAGGGCTTGACAGGTTGATGCGCTTGACTGCCTTGACGGTGGCCTTCTTCTTCAATCCAGTGAAGTTGAGGCTGATTTCCTGTGCTTTTTCTGAGGTGTTGGCGACCTTTACATAGATCATATCACCGTCCTGGACGGCGCTGGCGAAGAGGCCGTCCTGGCCCTCGAGGCCGGCGACCGGGGATCCGTTCATTGTCAGTGACAGTACGTTCTGGCCGCGGTACTGTCCGTAGAGCTGCTGGACGTGCCAGCTGACTGTGCGGAAAGAATTCAGATTGTCATACCAGATGAGGTCAGGGCGCCACTGCCAGCCTTCGACGTGGGCGAAGAGTGGGGCGTAGGTGGCCATCTGGACGAGGTCGGCGTTGCGCTCGAGGCCGGTCATGAATGCTGCTTCGAGGAGGGAGGCGTAGAAGTGGTTGTACTTCCTTCCCTTGGCGTGGCAGGCGTATTCACCGGCGAAGACCTTCGGGCCTTTGCGGTCATAATTGTCATATCTGGCGCCCTGGGCTAGGAACCAGTCATACGGGCGGTAGAAGTGCTCGTCGACGAGGTCTGCACCGATGCGCTTCATTTCAGGCCAGAGGAAGTCGAACTGTGCTCCCTCGGAGTCCGGGCCTGAGGAACCGACGATCTTTATGTCCGGGTATGCTGCGCGGATGGCTTTTACGAAAGGTTCGAGACGGTCGGGGTAGAGCTGTCCCCACTGTTCGTTGCCGACACCGATGAACTTGAGGTTGAAAGGCTCCGGATGGCCCATCTGTGCGCGGACGGCGCCCCACCTGGTGTCTGCGGAGCCGTTGGCGAATTCGATGAGGTCCAGGGCGTCCTGGATGTACGGCTGGAGCTCGTCCACCGGTACGTGGGCATCCTCGCTGTCGTTCTGGAACTGGCAGGCGAGTCCGCAGCTGACGATTGGCAGCGGTTCTGCGCCGATGTCCTCGCTGAGCTGGAAGAACTCGAAGAATCCGAGTCCGTAGCTCTGGAAATAGTCAGGGTAGAAGCGGTGTGGGAAAGTGTATTCCCAGCGGTTCTCGTTCAGAGGACGGTTCTCGACAGGGCCTACGGTGTTTTTCCAGTTGTATCTGGTGGCAAGGTCGGTCCCTTCGACTATGCAGCCTCCAGGAAACCTGAAGATGCCTGGCTTCAGGTCGGCGAGGGCTTGGGCGAGGTCCTTGCGGAGACCTCCTTCACGTCCTTTCCAGGTGTCGACAGGGAAGAGTGAGATATGCTCGAGGTCCACGGATGCGCCGCCGCGTGTTTCCATAAAAATCCTTAGAGTGGATTTGTCCAGGGTCTCCGATGGGCTGATGAGGGCTTCGTACTTCTTCCATTCGTTTCCGTCGACGGTTATGGTCTGCTGGGCGACGAAGTGGTTCTCGCCCATGGAGGCGGTGTTTGCGAGCTCGATACGCAGGGTAACCGGTGTCTCGCTGCGTGCCCAGACAGAGAAACGGTACTGCTCTCCTGCTTTCACCCCGATGCCGAAGAATCCTTCGTTGTCCAGTCCGGTGTGCTTGTGGGCGTGGCCCGGGTCGGTCAGTCGGACGTAGTGCGGGCAGCGTTCGAACGGACCGTCCTCACGTACTTCCACCTTACCGAATGCCTTCCATCCCTGGAGGGCGTAAGGAAACTCGAAGGAACGGTTCTTGACGAGTTCTGCATAGAGGCCGCCGTCAGCAGCGAAGTTGATGTCCTCGAAGAAGATGCCGTACATCGTGCTCTGGATGGGAGCTCCGGCCTTTTTCAAATCGATGTCGAATGTCTGTGCACTCATGGAAACTGCCAGAAATGCGGCAGAGATGCCCAGAATCAGTCTTTTTGTCTGCATATCAATAAGTTTTGTGTTAATAATTCGTGTTTTGTTCGCAAATATAATTATGTTTGCTGAAAAATAAGTGGATAAATGAAGGCCCAAGGTGGAAAATCAGCCATACTTTTATTCTTTGTATCGATACTCTTTCTGGGTAGCGCGGATATTTCTGCAGCGCCCTCGACCAACTTTGCGGACAGCCGTCTAGCACGTTCCATTTCTATGGATGACGGTCTTCCTAGCAATTTCATCGATGACCTTTTCCGTGACGATGCCGGTTTTATGTGGATAGCCACTTCCGGGGGAGGCCTGTGCAGATATGACGGCTACGACTTTCTGATTTTTTCTACAAATTCTCCGATAAGTATAAAGAACAATTTCGTCCGCCACATTGCTGAGGACAGTTTCCATCGTCTTTGGATTGCATCAGAGGGCGGTATGGATGTCCTGGACCTGGATTCTTTCAGCATGCTTGACCTTTCGCAGACGTTGCTGGATGAGTACCAGTATGAAGTATGCTCATTCCTGACTGTGGACTCCAAGGGCTGTGTTTGGGCGAGATCGGGCTCGAAGATACTTCGTGTGGTTTTTTCCGAGACTGGAGATGTCCTGTCAGTGGACAAACTTGAGGGTGAAGATTTTCCGTTCCTGGGCGTGATACTAAAGGACGTGGAAGAGGATGGTACAGTATGGGCGGGTATCTCCGGCCAGGTCTGCAAGCTTGTCCCTTCCGGAGACGGTAAGATCACCGTTGCTCCCGTCCTTGAGGGCTTTACATACAGGGAAGATGCTTATCTGTCTGATTATCTGCTGAAAGAGAATGAAGTGTGGATATCGACGGCAGACGGACTTTATAGATACCATCTTAATACCGGGCAATGGAAACAGTACGTCTATTCTCCTGATGACCCTTGTTCCCTTACTCAGAATTTCATTACCGGACTGGCCATAACCGAGAACAAACAGCTGCTGGCCATATCTCTGAAGGGTGTGAACGTCTATGATCCTATGGAAGATAACTTCGAAAGGATAAGCGCTGAGTCCGGTTCCCCCGGGGATGACCTGCTCAGGAGTGACTTCATCAACTGTGTGAAGGTATATGGGAGTACAGTGTGGCTCGGTACTGAAACCGCAGGAGTCACTTTGCTTGATTCCAAGGTCCTTTCCGTCGAGAATCTGTCCCATAAGCCCATTGAACGCACATCCATCGGACCGAATCCTGTGAATGCTTTGTTCAAGAGCCCTGACGGAACCTTGTGGATAGGAAATGTGGAAGGTGGCCTGAGCTACGGCTCCGGCGGGTCTTTCTCGCATATCACCAGGGAGTCCGACGGTATCAGCCATAATTCCGTCAGTACTATCTGCTCTGACCCTGCAGGGAGGATATGGATAGGGACCTGGGGAGGGGGAGTGGACATCCTCGACGTTACTCCGTCAGTGAAGGTGCGCAGACGGCTTGTTGCAGATGGGAACCTGGACAATCCCCTCAGTTACGTAGGTGCGATGGTGATGGATAATACCAATGACCTTATGTGGATAGGGACGAATGCCGGGATCTTCTATTATGACCTGGCCTCCGACAAGGTGTATCCTGCCTTGAAACAGCAGGCAAATGGCTGTGTGGGTACCTGCATAGATGATAAAGGGAGACTCTGGATGGGCAGCCAGGTGGGAGTGTTCGTGTTTGACCTGAGTTCCAGGAATCCGGGGAGGACTGATTGCGCCTTCGATTTCCAGAATTTCAAATACAAGCTTGACGATCCTTCGTCAAGGACGGTGGAGAAGATATATGACGTGTATAAGGCTTCCGACGGTACAGTGTGGCTGGGAAGCTATGGCAACGGCTTCTACAAGGCCATTGAAGATGCAGACGGGACTTTCTCCTTCAAGAACTACAGCAGCGCGGACGGCCTGGTGAATGACGGAGTCAAATGCATCCTCGACGATGCGTCCGGAGACCTGTGGATATCCACGGAAAACGGTCTTTCCAGATTCAACCCTTCCACCGGGAGTTTCAACACATTTTCCATATCCGATGGACTGATGTCCAACCAGTTCTATCTGAATGCGGCTCTCAGGGATTCTTCCGGGCTCCTTTATTTCGGCCATACCGCAGGGCTGTCCATTATCGACCCTATGCGCACGAAAACTGTGCAGACCGTGGCGTCGCCTTGTTTCACACGCATATCCGTAGCGGACAGGGTAAACTACAGCCCGTATCCGTCCATTGTAAAACTCCACGAAAGGGACAGGTCCATCACATTCGAGTTCTCTGCTCTCACCTTTGACTCGAAGAAGGAGTCCCGCTATGCGTACTGCCTTGAAGGCCAGGATTTTGAGTGGGTGGAACTTCCTGCAGGAAGCCATTCCGTCAATTTCACGTCCATGCGCCCTGGCAAATATACTCTGAAAGTCCGCCTTCTAGAGGGCGACGACACTCAGTGCGGCATATGCGAGGTGCCCGTAAGTGTCGTGCCTTATTTTTACCATTCGTGGTGGTTCTATCTCCTTTCCCTTCTGATTCTGATCGTTGCGTTTCTCATTTATCAGGACTGGCGTGTGAAGAACCTGGTCCGTCAGCGTGAGGAACTCCAGGCCACCGTGGATGAAAGGACCAGGGAAATCAAGGAGCAGAACAAGCTCATCGAGGAGAAAGCCGAAGAGCTCGTCCGCCAGAACCGGATCCTCACCCGCCAGAACGAGGAGCTTGCCGGTCACAGGATTCTCTTCTCCCAGGACAATGAATCCGTCCGCGACGACAAGTTCGTCTCCAAGGCGGTGGACACCGTCCGTGAACTCTACAAGGATCCGGACCTGGATGTCACCACCTTCTGCTCCGCAATGGGAATGAGCAAGACCCTTCTCAACAAGCGCCTTCAGGACTCCCTCGGGCAGTCCATCGGACAGTTCATCCGTACATACCGGTTGAACATCGCACGGGAGATGCTCGTGAACAACAGGGAGAGCAAGTCGATGAACATATCAGAAATCGCCTATGAGTCCGGGTTCAACGACCCGAAGTATTTCACACGTTGTTTTACCAAGGAATATGGAATGTCGCCCAGCGCATACCTTGAAAACTAGTGTTCAAAAATCCACCCAATAAGTCTTTTTGTGAACTTATAGGATAGAAATCATTACTACTTTTGCTTCAGATAAAACCGCATAATTATGATTCTGAAGCGAACACCGGCCTTTTTTGCCGCATTATTAGCCACTGTATGCGTCTGCGCGCAGCCTGCGCGTTATGATTCCGTCCATCCTTTTGTACACGACCCCGTGGTGGCCGAGTGTGACGGAAACTGGTATATGTTTACGACCGGACTTGGTATTGACATCCTCAAGTCGTCCGATTTTCAGAACTGGTCATATGAAGGACACGTTTTCGACAAAGCTCCGAAGTGGGCTGTCGAGTCTGTTCCGGGATACAACGGACATACCTGGGCTCCGGACATATTTTATCACGACGGCTTGTATTACCTATATTATAGCTGCTCATCCTTCGGCAAGAACACTTCCTCCATCGGAGTGGCAACGAACAGGACGATTGATCCATCATCCAGACAATACAAGTGGAAGGATCACGGCTGTGTGGTCAGTTCTGTGGCCGGCCGTGACCTTTGGAACGCCATTGACCCGAACCTTTTCATTGACGACGACGGGACTCCCTGGCTCAGCTTCGGTTCTTTCTGGGGAGGCATCAAGCTCGTCCGTCTGGACAGCTCCCTTCTGAAGGTCGCCGAGCCGCAGGAGTGGTATCCGGTCTGCCGCCGACCTGAAGGCACGGCGGAGGATACCTCCCAGACGGATACGAAGATCACTGCCGATCCGCGAGGCTCTGATTACGATCCCGGCAACGGCGCAGTAGAGGCTCCTTTCATTGTCAAGCGTAATGGAAAGTACTACCTTTTCGTCTCCTATGACCTCTGCTGCCGTGGCGCGCAGAGCACATACAAGGTGGTAGTCGGCCGTGCCGACAAGGTGACCGGGCCGTATTATGATGCCTCCGGTACCCCTCTGATGCAGGGAGGCGGTACCGTGGTAGTGAGCGGCAACGACCGTTTCCCGGGTGTAGGCCATTGTGCTGTGGTGCAGCGTGACGGCGCCGACTATCTCGTTTTCCACGCTTACGACAAAGAACACGACTATACGTCAGTCCTTCTCACCCGCAGGATCGAGTGGGACAGCGAAGGCTGGCCTGAAGTGATTTTATAATAACCAATTAATAATTAACCTTAAATCCAACTAGCATGAAAACCGCTAAAACACTTTTGAGTGCACTCTTTGCTGCCTCTCTTGTGGCTCTGACGGCTGCCGGCTGTTCCGAGATCGAAATGTTCTCGGTTAACGCACCGGCCGATCTCCAGAGCAGGATCGACGCCATTGCTAAGGCCAAGGAGCAGGAGGACACTGGTGATACCACCAGGATCGCCATCACCAAGGCCATTGTCGGTGCCGAAGACAACACCACCGCCTGGTGGGGTGATCATTCACAGAGTTTCGAGATCCCTGCCGGCACACTCCTCCATTTCGAGTTTGTGAACGGAAGCTCCAAGAACCACAACTGGTCCAACTGGAACGTTGTCTGCACCACCAACGGTGACCGCGACGCCAGCGACTATGCCGAGTACTTTGTCATCCGCTCCGACGCCTATGGCTGGGGCAATGCCAATTACGCAGCATCTCTGCTGGCCATTGACTATTTCGATGAGGGCAAGCTCCCTGACTGGGACGTTTTCCGCACAGAGTTCATGGACGGTGCTTACGTGACCATCGAAATCGACCACGCCACCGCCGGCTATGCCTATTTGACTGCTACTTCCTACAACAGCAAGTTCGGATTCGGCATTACCGAGACCTACAACCATCCGGTCTCAGCCACTTCAAGCATCTACTCGTTCATCACCACTGACGAGAGCCACTTCGAGATGAAGAGCGCTTATCGGATTCCTTCAAAGATTCAGGAGATTCCTGACGTGGACCCTGTTTCCATCACTGTCACCGGCACACCTGCCGCCATCGAGATTGGCAGCGAGGACTACTGGGGCAATGCAGTCGCCACCGTCACCTTTGCCGATGGCAGCACAGCGGAAGCCGCCTTCGAGGATATTACCTTCAGTGTTCCTGACCTCACTACCCTCGGCACAAAGACCATTGCATATTCTTACAGCAAGACCAAGCAGGGCAACTTCTGCAAGTCAGTGGTCGGCAGCTACACCCTCGAGGTTGTCAACCCTATCGTCGCCCTTGAAGCAAGCGACATCACCGCTTATGTAATCGGCGGAGCCAAGTATGTAACACTCGATCCTGCATCCATCCAGGTGACTGCCACCTACAGCGACGGAAGCCGGGCCAGACTTGTCAGCTCACAGTATACAGTCGACTACGCCGTAGGCAAGCCCGTCCATGAAAGTGTACCTGGAACCTATGAAAATGCCTACACTGTCAGCATCACCACCGCTTCCGGCAAAGTGGTCAGTACATCCGCCGCGCTTACCATCGCAGCCAGCGGGCACCCTGCACAGACAGAACCTGTCGGCGCTCCTGACTTTACCAACGGATGGTGGCTCACATTCTCACAGGACTGGACCGTGGCCCCTGGCACCAGCCAGAGTGTCAGTATGAAGGTCGGCTCCGACAACCTAGAAAACTATCACTGCCCTTGCGTCGTAATGCGCAGAGCGGACATCACCACCGAGTTCGGCGTCACCCGTCAGGACAACTACGGATGGGGTGTCAACTATGATTCCTGGATCAGGACTCATGACTGGAACTTCGATGTCTTCAAGTCCAACCTCAACGACTCGGAAGTTGCTATCACTGTATCCAACCACGGTGACAACACTGCTTCCGTGCTTTACTACGCCATCTACGCCAACGGCGAAGAGCATTTCCAGTACTATGACAACATCGCCATCGACAGCAACGACTTCCAGTTCGCAATCGTCTGCGAGGAGTCCTATCTTGTCTTCGATTAATCCTAAATGAATAGAACAATGAAACATACAGTCATTACCTCAGTTCTTTGCGGTCTGCTCGCACTCGCGCCTATGGCGCTTTGCAGCATCCCTGCAAACGCTGCATCCTTGCAGCAGAATGACGTCATAAACGTTTCCGGAAAGGTCGTGGACGAGGCCGGCGAACCTGCAATGGGTGTAGGCGTGCTCGTGCTCGGCACCAGTAACGGAACCACTACCGACCTCGATGGTACATTCACCATCAACGCTCCTGCAGGAGCAACCCTGCAGTTCGTAGCTCTCGGTTACGAGAACCTTGAGGTGGAGATCGGCGGCAGAGCCAACCTCGGCACTGTCGTAATCAAGTCTGAGACCACGCTCCTCGACCAGATCGTAGTCGTGGGATACGGCTCCCAGAAAAAGGTGGACCTTACCGGTTCAGTGGCCATCGTGGACGCTGACGAGATGAAGAAGGTCTCTCACAGCAACATCTCCTCAATGCTCGAGGGTAAGGTCGCCGGTGTCCAGATCACATCCGACGGCCAGCCTGGCGCCGACCCTTCAGTCCGCATCCGCGGTCTGGGCAGTTTCGGCAGCACAGCACCTCTCTATGTCATCGACGGCGTGCCGATGGGCACCTCCATCCGTGACTTCTCCCCTAACGACATCGAGACCATCCAGGTCCTCAAGGACGCTTCCGCAGCCGCCATCTACGGATCCCGTGCTGCTAACGGTGTGATCATCATCACCACCAAGGGCGGAAAGAAGAACCAGCAGATGAAGGTAGATTACTCCGGTTACGTCGGCGTAGACCGCATCAAGGGCGGTGTCTATGAGGTGATGGATGCCGAGCAGTACGGCAAGTACCTCAATATGGCATTCGACAACAATGGAATGGACGTTCCTGCCGGATACGACAAGGACAGCGAGAAGTATATCAACCCTTCAGAGGTGAACACCAACTGGTTCGAGGAGATGTTCAAGCCGGGTATCCGTCAGAACCACAACGTGAACCTCTCCGGCGGAGGCGAGAACAATACATATAATGTCGCTCTTGACTACTTCAGCCAGAAAGGAACCCTCCAGGGCGCTGGTCCTGACTTCGACCGCTTCACTGCACGCGTGAACAACACCATGGACGTCAAGTTCGTCAAGCTCAGAACAGGTATCGTCTACTCCCACAGCGTCCAGAACAATATGTCGCAGTCAAATGCCAACGAGTATGTCCAGGGTCTCTACGGAGAGCAGTATCCTGTGATGCTTACCACCCTCATAATGCCTCCTACCATCAAGGCTTATGATGACAGGACCTGGTGCCTCGACGATATCCTCTCTCCTGCTTCAGAGTATTCCTATGACTCCTATGGCTATGGCACCTACTATGCAGACGTGCACGGTGACGTCCGTATCAACAACCCTCTCCTGATGAACAACCTCCTCGAGCGGAGGACCTCCGTCGACCGCATCGTCGCCACAGGCTCCGCCAATGTCGACCTCCTCGGAATGTTCGGTGTCAAGAGCGCTGCTCACAAGCTCTCCTACAACCTGAACCTCTCCTACAGCAAGACCTTCTGCAAGGACTTCACCTTTGTGCCTTCATACATCCAGAGTACTACCCATTACCTGGCCAAGAGCAATGAAACCCTCACCGAAGGATACCGCTCATACACCGACGGACTTATCGAGAACTACATTACCTATGACGGAACCTTCGGAAGAAGCCACTTCAATGCCGTCCTCGGTCAGACTTTCGAAAGGGAGTACTATCACACTCTCACCGGAACCGGAACCAAGATGCCTGAACCATACTATCTCCAGGTAGGCAACGCAGAGTCCAGGGACGCTTCCAGCTACGAGAGCGAGCACGTCCTCGCTTCCTACATCGGGCGTCTCAACTACGACTTTGACGGCAAGTACCTCCTCCAGGCCACAGTACGTCGTGACGGCTCCTCACGCCTCTCTTCAGGCAACCACTGGGACTGGTTCCCTTCATTCTCCGCAGGCTGGAGGATCGACAAGGAGAACTTCTTCAATGTCGACCATAACCTTGTGAGCCTCCTCAAGCTCCGCGCCAGCTACGGTATCCTCGGTAACGAGAACATCGGTGAGTACCAGTATATGGACACCATGGCCCGAGGGAACTACACTTACAGTTTCGGCGGTAACAAGGTCATAGGATCCGCAATCTCCAACTATGTGAACACCGCTATCCACTGGGAGAAGAAGAAAACCCTTGACATCGGTCTCGACTATGCTATGTTCGGCGGCAAGTTCGAATTCACCGCTGACTGGTATCACGCCAATTCAGAGGACCTTCTCTACAGCGTTGCAGTCCCTGCCGAGGCTGGCGCTACCAACGTGGATGTGACTATGAACGCAGCATCGATGCTCAATACCGGTCTTGAACTCTCAGCCGCATACCATAACTATGACAGGGACTTCAAGTATGATATCTCCGCCAATGTTACTCTGCCTAAGAACAAGGTGACCGCTCTCGGAATCTCCGGAGAAGGCCGCACGGACGGCTTCTGCCGCACCGTGGTGGGTGAGGAGGTAGGTCGCTTCTACGGCTATGTATATGAAGGCATTTACACATCCCAGGAGCAGATAGCCGCCCACGCTGAGCAGAACGGTGCCCAGGTCGGTGACGCTGCCTTCAAGGACCTCAACGGTGACAATGAGATCACCGATCAGGACCGAACCTTCATCGGAAGCGGAATGCCTGATGTCCAGGCCGGCCTCAGCGCCCGCTTCGAGTACAAGGGCTTCGACCTGTCAATTTCTACTTATGGGGCTTTCGGATATCAGGTTGTCGATTATGTCGATATGATGCTCCACAACTCCTATGGACTTTACAACAAGAGCGTGGACCTTCTCGATGCCTGGACTCCAGACAACAGCAGCAGTGAAATCCCTGCAGTCTACTTCAAGAACGTAGGCTCAGTCACCAATGACATGTTCTGCGAGCGTCAGCTCCAGAGCGGAAACTACTGGAAGATCGCTAATGTCGAGCTCGGCTACAATTTCAATGACAAGCTCTTCGGCGGCTACTTCAGCAATGTCCGTCTCTATGTTTCCGGACAGAATCTCGCCACCATCAGCAAGTACAGAGGCTACAACATCGACTTTGCAGGCGGTACCTTCACTCCTGGTTACAACTATTGCTCATACCCGGCTCCTGTCACAGTGATGCTCGGCGCCAAGCTCTCTTTCTAGAGTCACACTAAAAACAGAAAAGATTATGAAAAAGATCAATATAATCATTGCAACATTTGCGGCGGTCTGCGGACTGGTTTCCTGTGCGGGTGAACTCGATGTGGTGAATCCTAACAACCAGACCACCTATGACTTCGGCGACAGCGAGTCCGAGCTCAGGGAGGCCGTGATAGCATGCTACAACAGAATCCGTCTCGAAGGGTCCTTCGCCAGAGTCGGTTACACTATGGACGCTGTCCGTGGTGATGAGGTATGGAACTCATCCCAGCAGTGGTATCTTCCTTATGACAACTTGAACGTCGCATCTACAGACGACATCGGCTGCCTGTGGATCTGGCGCGACTGCTACCATATCGTGAACCGATGCAACTTCGTCCTCTCGAAGGTGGATGCTGCAGAACTCTCCAAGACCGCTTACAACGAGATCAAGGGCCAGGCTCTCTTCCTCAGAGGCCTTGCATACTATGAGATCGCTACATATTATCAGTCAGCACCTCTGTTCAACGATTACGCCCAGTACTCGAGCCTGGAGACAATGTTCCGGGAAAACGTAAGCCAGGATGTGCTCTTCGAACAAATCGATGCCGACTTCTCGGAGGCTATGACCCTCCTTCCGTCCCGCGACGCGGGCGGCGAGTGGGCTCAGGGCCGTGCCACCTGCGGTGCAGCCGCCGGCTACTATGCAAGGTCACTTATGTTCCGCCACAAATACTCTGAAGCGCTCGCTGTCCTGAAGGACATCATCGGCGGCGCGTATGGCTCTTACAAGCTTATGGCCGACTACGGTGACAACTTCCGTGAGGGAACAGCCTATGAGAACAACGCTGAGAGCCTCTTCGAGGTCCAGTACCTTGACTTCGGAATGGGCGGCACCGACGAGGAGTGGACCCCTGTCAATATCAGTTCCAACGCCACCCAGGGCCACGCTGTAGAGTCCAACTACGGCTCGCAGCAGCTCGGCTCCTGGGGAGACCTCGCTGTCTCGCCTTGGCTCTACAACCTCTTCAAGGCTGAAAAGTGCACCGATGGAACACTTGATCCGCGTCTCTACTGGACAGTGATGTCATACGAACCTGAGTATAGTACATATACAGGTTTGAAGACCGCTGCATATCCTAACGGCGACCCTCGTTCCAACGTCGTTTACTGTAACGAAATCACAGAGACTCCGCTCTCCAATGCTTCTATCGGCGGTATATCCATCGCCAAGTTCACGAATGCACGCAATAATATCTATAGCACCATCACCACCGGTCTCCACTGCGGTGTGAACCTCAGACTGATGCGTTACTCCGATGTCCTCCTGCGCGCTGCAGAGTGTGAGAACGAGATCAGCGGCCCTACCCAGACAGCAATCGACTGGATCAACCAGGTACGCAGGAGAGCCGCTCTCACTGATCTCCAGCTTTCAGACTTCCCAACAGCAGATGCCCTTTTCGAGCAGATCGCCAATGTAGAGCGTCCTAAGGAGTTCGGTTGTGAGAACGGACGTGGAATCGATCTCATCCGTTGGGGATTCTTCTACTCTGCAGACCGTCTTGCTCAGATCAAGGACCACGGTTCCTACCTGCGCAACGGCCAGGCGGACACCACTCCGGTGACTGCCGCCACTGGAGATGATTCTTCATACAATTATTTTGCGAAGGGTCACGAGTACTTCCCGATCTACCAGACCACTCTTGACGCAAATCCAAAGCTTACGGGCAATTCAGCCAATAATAACCACGACAACGGTGAAGAGTTCCTCTCCAAGTGGACTGTTCGTCCAGTGGTGAAATAGAGTATGTTAGGTTAGTATTAGTATAGGTAGTTAATAATAGTCTAGCCCGTTTTTTGCAGGGGTGGAGTCCGCCCTCCACCCCTGTTTTTAATTCCAAACAGAATGATGAAACCCTTCAAATACCTTTCTGCGGCCTTGCTTGCGGCGATGGCCCTTTGTCTATGCTCCTGTGGTGGGGATGAGCCTGCAAATCCGGATGTGCCTGACGAACCTGGAATAAAGGAGGAGACCGTTACGGTTTCCTCTCCGGTTGTGTCCGACATTCAGACAAAAAGCGCCAAAGCCAGCGCGTCTACGACCGCTGAGGCGTCCGCAGTGAAGCAGAAGGGTTTTGTATGGTCCACAACGCCGGACCCGTCGATATCTTCCTTCAGGGTCCAGTGTGAGGCTGATTTCAGCGCGGAACTTACCGGGCTGGAATCGGGCACGGAATATTTTCTTAAAGCCTATGTGATGACAGTCGGCAGCGGCACTGTCTATTCTGAGCAGGTGACTTTCACCACTCAGAAGTCGGCTGATCCGACCGACTTCGTCGCTCCGTCCTATCCTGACAATTACGCCAGCCTTTCCGACTGGTCGAAGCGCTCCCAGTGGAATCTTGCCAACGTCCACGATCCGACCGTCTGCCTCGCAGAGGACGGATATTACTATATGTACCAGACCGACGCGTCCTATGGCAATGCTCACACCGCCGGAGGCCATTTCCACTGCCGCCGCTCGAAGAACCTCGTGGACTGGGAGTATCTCGGAGGTACTATGAAGAGCCTTCCTGCCTGGGTGCCGGAGAAGCTTGATGAAATCCGCAAGGATATGGGTCTGCCCGCCTCGACTGCCAGGGCCTCTGACTACGGATACTGGGCTCCTTGTGTGCGCAAGGTGCGTAACGGACTATACAGGATGTATTATTCCATCGTGGCCCCGGGTAGCATAGATGCTGCGAAGGTAAGCTGGACGGAGCGCGCCTTCATCGGTATGATGGAGACCTCGGATCCTTCCGACAATGACAGCTGGGTGGACAAGGGATATGTCATCACCAACGCCTCTGACAAGGGACTGAACTTCTATGTCAGCCCTACCGCGTGGGAGAGCTGCTATTTCCGCTGGAACGCTATCGACCCGTCCTATATCATCACACCGGAAGGGGAGCACTGGCTTATTTACGGCAGCTGGCACAGCGGCCTGGTCGCCGTCAGACTTGATTCGGAGACGGGCAAGCCTGCAGAGGCGCTGCCGTCTCCTTGGGGGACAGCGGACGACGTCGCTCCTTATGGCAAGAGGATTTATACCCGTCTGGCGACGAGCCGTTGGCAGGCTTCCGAGGGACCGGAAATAATCTACAACAACGGATGGTATTATCTTTTTATGGCTTATGATGCCCTGGAGGTCCCATATAATACCCGTGTGGTCCGTTCCCGCAACGTTGATGGGCCGTATGTGGATATGTATGGTACTGAGGTAAGCACCGCCGGCGGGGATGCCTATCCGATCGTCACTCATCCGTACAAGTTCTCCGACGGCTACGGCTGGGTGGGGATCAGCCATTGTGCCGTATTCGATGACGGTGCCGGGAACTGGTATTTCTCCTCCCAGGGAAGGTTCCCGGCGAACATCGGGGGCAACGCGTACAGCAACGCCCTGATGATGGGGCAGATCCGCCGCATTGTATGGTGTCCTTCATCGGCTACGGCTCCTGATGATGTGTGGCCTGTAGTGCTTCCTGAACGTTATGCCGGTGTGCCGGACTATGGCGCGCTGACTTCCGATGACCTTGTGGGCACCTGGGAGCACATTGACCTGAAATACAATTATGGCAAGCAGGACACCTCCACGAAGCTGGTCCTTTCACCTGACGGCACTCTGGGAGGTGCGATGACCGGGAATTGGAAATATGATGCGGCCACCGGACGCCTGACACTCGGCGAATCCGTTGTCTGCGTCGAGCGTGAGGTGGACTGGGAGGCTTCCCCGCGCCGTGTCACTATCGTCTATTCCGGCATCGACAAGGCTCGCAGGTGCTCTCTCTGGGGCAAGAAGGCCGATTGACCTATTTTCTTTTGGCCTGGAAATAATCCTTCATAAGGGAGGCGCAGTCGGCTTCGAGGATGCCGCTGAGGACCTCGGTCTTCGGGTGGAGGAGTGAAGGGGTGAAGAGGGAGTAGCCGCGCTTGGGGTCGGAGGCCCCGAACACTATGCGCCCGATCTGGGCCCAGCACAGCGCGGCAGCGCACATTGGACAAGGTTCCACCGTTACATAGAGCGTGCAGTCGCAGAGGTATTTGCCTCCCATCGCCTCGGTTGCGGCGGTGAGGGCGATCATTTCTGCGTGGGCGGTGGGGTCGTGGAGGCGCTCGGTCATATTGTGCCCCTTGGCGATGATCCTGCCCTTGCAGACGATGACGGCGCCTACGGGCACTTCGTCCTCCGAAGCTGCTGCGGCGGCCTCGCGCAGGGCGTCCTGCATATACTGAGTATCCTTGTCCATTCTGAGTCAGTGATTGGTCCAGTGCAAATTTACTAAAGAAATACAATATCCCCAATCGGGGGCAAAAAACTATTTGTTATTATTTCAATAAATACTTATTTTTGTTGAAAACCTTAATAACCAATAATATTTCGTATCTGAAAAGCGAAATCCAGTACGGATTCAGTATGATTATGAATAAAAGACTGATATTGTTCGCTGCAGTCCTGACACTGATTGCAGCCTGTGGCGGGAATGAGCCTCAGACACCTTCTGAGTCCGATGCACCAGTCCTGCTTTCTACGGATCCCGAAAGCGGGCTGACCGGAGTGGAGGGACCGACCCTTACTGTAAAGTTCAGTTTCGACCAGAAGGTCAAGTGCCCGGAGGAGATGCAGGACCGGATAACCATCAACGGAGCATTCGTAAGCGGCATAAGCACGCCGGGCAGCGACCTCGTTGTCGTTATCGATGGCCTGACCGAAGGCACTTCCTATACATTGAACCTGCCCGAGGGCACTGTCAAGGGCCTCAAGGAACATCAGAAACTCCCGTCTGCCATATCATTCTCCTTCTCTACGAAAGAGCCTGAGCCGGAGGCTCCTCTTGTCCCTGGAGTGGACTGCGACTCCGAAGGCTGGGAATACGCTTCCCATGCAGTGAAGATGATGGGACCCGGCTGGAATCTGGGCAATACATTGGAAGCCAACAGCGGTGATCTCAATCATATGTGGATCGAAGCGTGGACGGATCGCACTGTCGCTGCCTACGAAACCGCCTGGGGCCAGCCTCAGGCCACGCGGGAGCTTATCCATATGTTCAAGCAGGCCGGGTTCAATTCCATCCGCGTCCCTGTGACCTGGTATCCGCATATGGGAAAGTTTAACGTCAGTGTGAAGATGATTGACGGTGAGGCCACTCCTATAGGAGATTACTCCACGTGGACAGGATTCGATGTCGACCCGGTATGGATGGCGCGTGTGAAGGAAGTCGTGAACTATGTGATAGACGAGGGAATGTACTGCATCCTGAACGTGCATCACGATACCGGAGAAGCCTCGACCGCCTGGCTCAGGGCCGATCCCGTGGAGTATGAAAAATACAGGGAGAGGTTCGTCAGCCTGTGGAACCAGATAGCCACCGAGTTCGCCGGCTATGACAACCATCTGCTTTTCGAGTCGTTCAATGAGATGCTCGACGCCAAGGGCACCTGGAACTATTCGTCCGCCGATGCCCACGAGACCATCAACAAGTGGAACGCCGACTTCGTCGCCACCGTCAGGGCCACGGGCGGGAACAATGCCCATAGAAATCTCGTCTGCAACACTTACGCCGCCAGCTCCGATGTCAAGGCGTTCACGCCTTTCCGCCTCCCTGAGGACGCCGCGGACCACCATCTGATGGTGGAGGTCCACAGCTACGCGCCTTATATGTTCGCAATGTATGAGGGAGCCGGCGCCAAGACCGTATTCGATGCTGCTTGCGAGAGGGAGGTCACTTCGATAGTCGAAGGTCTGAACACCCATTTCGTGAGCAAGGGCATCCCTTGCATCATCGGTGAATACGGCTGCACTTCCGGGCGCGGTTCAGTGGAGATGTCGAAGCAGGCCGCCTGCTATGTATCCAACGCTACCAGATACAACATCCCTTGCTTCTACTGGATGGTCCTCAGCGACACTGACGACAGAAGTGTCCCGAAGTGGACGATGCCGGGCTTGAAGGACGCCATCATCAAGGCATACAGGGATAATAAAAAGAAATAGGCTATGAGCGAAGTCTTTACTGAAATCACACCTTTGACCGACAAGGACTGCTTCTACATCGCGGAGCGTCACAAGACGGAGTTCACATATCCTCTCCACCGGCACACTGCCTTCGAGCTGAATTTCATCGAGCACGGAAAGGGAGCCCAGAGGATAGTGGGGGACAGCATCGAATATATAGATGACTATGACCTTGTGCTGATAGGCGGTGAAAACCTCGAACATGTCTGGAAGCAGGGCACCTGCAATTCCCCGGACATCCGTGAGATCACCATACAGTTCTCGGTGGGCCTTTTCCCTGGCGACCTTCTGTCCAAGACCCAGTTCACCTCCATCAAACGCATGCTCGACCAGGCTGAATATGGACTCTCCTTCCCGATGTCCACCATAATGAGGGTGTATTCCATCCTCAACGGGATAGCCGGCATACGTGAGAAGTTCTACCAGTTCACCGAGTTCCTGAGCCTTCTCTACCAGCTTTCCGTGACCGACGGGGCAAAGATGCTGGCAAGTTCTTCATCCGCTCTGTCCGAAGGGAGCCACGAGGAGGAGAGGGTGCTGAAGGTGAAACGCTACATCGAAGAGCACTATGCGGAGAATATCCAGCTCGGACAGCTTGCCGGAATGGTGTACATGACCCCTGCATCGTTCAGCCGGTTCTTCAAGCTCAAGACCGGCAGCACGCTTTCCGACTACTTGATCGATGTCAGGCTGAGCAATGCCGCCAGGCTCCTGGTGGACACGTCGATGAACATTTCCGATATCTGCTACGAGTGCGGCTTCAACAACCAGTCCAATTTCAACCGCATATTCAAGTCCAAGCGCGACATCACTCCGCGCGATTTCAGGGCAATGTTCAAGAAGAACAAGGTAATCGTTTAAACTATGGAGACATTCGAAGAAAGGCTTGAGGCCCTCAGGAAGGACCACGAGGAACTTCTCAGCCGGAAGAATACACTGGTATATGTCAACGGGGTCTATGAGCGGTACCTCAATCCCGTTCTCACTGCAGCCCATGCGCCTCTCTTCTGGCGCTACGACCTTGATGAAAGCACCAACCCTTTCCTGATGGAAAGGATCGGCATCCACGCTGCATTCAATTCCGGTGCGATAAAATGGAAGGACAAGTACCTTCTCTGCGCCAGGGTTGAGGCGGATGACAGGAAGTCCTTCTTCGCAATGGCCGAGAGCCCGAACGGAGTGGACAACTTCCGCTTCTGGGACCGCCCGGTTACAATGCCGGAATGGGGGGAGCCTGCTACGAACGTATATGATATGAGGCTCACCGCCCACGAGGACGGCTGGATATATGGAATATTCTGCGTGGAGCGCAAGGACCCCGGCGCCGCTCCGGGAGACCTTTCGTCCGCTGTCGCAGCGGCCGGAATCGCCAGGACCAGGGACTTTGTCAATTGGGAAAGACTGCCTGACCTGAAGTCAGCCTCCCAGCAGCGCAATGTAGTGCTGCACCCTGAGTTCGTGGACGGCAAGTATGCCCTCTATACACGCCCGCAGGACGGATTCATCGATGCAGGAAGCGGCGGCGGTATAGGCTGGGCCCTTGTCGACGATATCACAGACGCGGAAATCAAGGAGGAAAAGATAATCAGCAGCCGAAGGTACCATACAATAATGGAGGTCAAGAACGGCGAAGGCCCTGCTCCTATCAGGACCGACCGCGGCTGGCTCCATCTCGCGCACGGCGTGCGCGCCTGCGCCAGCGGACTGCGTTATGTCCTCTATATGTATATGACGGCTCTGGATGACCCGGCCAGAGTGACCGCGGCTCCGTCCGGCTTCTTCCTCGCCCCTCAGGGGGAGGAATACGTAGGGGACGTTATGAACGTCACCTTCTCCAACGGATGGATCGCGGATCCCGACGGGACCGTGTACATCTACTACGCTTCCAGCGACACACGCATGCATGTCGCCACCTCATCCATTGACAGGCTGGTGGACTACTGCCTGAACACCGAACCAGACGGATATACCACAGAGGAGACGGTCAAACGTCTCAACAGACTGATAGATAAAAACTTAAAATAGCACAAAACTATGGCATCATCAAAAATTCCGGTAAGGGAAAAGATAGCGTACGCACTGGGAGACGCCGCTGCCGGCGGTATCACCTGGAAGATCATGTCCATCGCCTTCCCACTGTTCTTCACAAATGTCTTCGGACTCACTTTCGCTGATGCGGCGGCCCTGATGCTCATCGCCAGGCTCTTCGACGTAGTCACTGACCCTATTATGGGCAGCCTGGCGGACCGCACCCAGTCCAGATGGGGCACATACCGCCCTTGGCTCATATTCGGTGCCATTCCTCTGGGCCTGATATTCGCCCTCCTTCTGTTCACCCCTGATTTCAGTCCTGCCGGAAAGCGCGTCTATGCCTATGTCCTCTATCTTCTGATGATGGCCATATATACCGCTGTCAACGTTCCGTACGGTTCCCTCCTGGGTGTGATGACGGACGATGACAATGAGAAGAACAAGTTCTCTTCATACAGAATGGTGGGGGCTTACGCAATGGGTTTCATCACCCTTCTTTCCTTCCCGTATCTTCAGAAACTCGTAGGCGGCACTGACGCACATCAGTATGCTGTCCTGGGTGCCCTCTTCGGCATCCTGGCCGCTGTGATGACCCTTATCTGCGGTCTCTGCACCAAGGAGCGTCTCAAGCCTGTGAGAGCGGAGAAATACTCCTTCCGCCAGTTCGTCGACCTTTTCAAGAACAAGCCTTGGATCTATCTGACCCTTATGGGCCTGTGCACCAATTTCTTCAACGGATTCCGCTATGCAGTGGCAGGGTATCTCATCTCCTACTGCCTAGGCGGTGATGTGACCGTAGGCAGCCTCATCATCAACTACACAGTGCTTATGGCGTTCGGTGAGGTCACCTGTATGATATTCGGTGGCGTTTCACCTAAGTTCGCTGCTAAGGTAGGCTCGAAGCGCAAGGCTTTTCTTCTCGCTTCACTCATCTGTCTGGTGTTCTCGGTGGCGTTCTTCTTCATTCCTATGGATCCGAAGTTCATCTGGCTCATGGTGGCGGTAGTGATCCTTACCTCGGTAGGTGTGGGACTTTATTCACCGCTTCTCTGGTCGATGTACGCTGATGTGGCCGACTATGCCACAGAGAAGTTCGGCACATCTTCCACCGGCCTTATATTCTCATCTGGAACAATGGCCCAGAAGCTCGGAGGAGCCATCTCCGGCTCCCTCATCGCCCTTCTGCTCGGTCTCGCAGGCGCCAGGATGATTCCGGACGAGTTCGGCAACTCCATCATCGATCCGGCCTCAGTCACCGATTCGGTGCGCACGATGGTCTGGTCGCTCTTCTCCCTTGTCCCGGCAGTGATAGCCCTCATCATGGGCTGGCTTTCCTACCGCTTCCCGCTGAAGAAATAACTTATTTTTTCATCATTCCTTAGCGGCAGAGATATTCGAGGGTTTTGGAAAAGATGGTGGCGGTGACGCCATCATCTTTTATGCTTTCCAGAGGGAAGCCGAAGCTGACGGCCTTGTATGAACTGCCGTTGAATGCTACAGCTGCAGGGAAACCTGTATCGGCATATCTGAGGACTGTGCTGGACTTGTCTCCGGCAGGGACTATGCTGTCAGGATTCTCTATGCAGTATCTTTCACTGTTCGGTGTCTGGTAGAACTCGAACGGCTTCCTTATGGACCTGAAACTGAGAGTGGCTGAAGGTGCAGCCTCGATATGGCCGTCGAAGCAGCCGTGCCCTGTCCTCCATTTGTATCCGAGAGTGGTCGTCACGAAATCCTGGGCGGCTTTCCTTACTTTGTCAGGAGTTCCGACAGGATAAACGCTGTCCCATACGTCAGTTCCGATGTTGGAACCGGAAACGATCAGATGACCTCCGTCCGCCGTGAAGTCCCACAGAGCCTTCTGGAGATTCCCGGGGAACACTGGATACTTGTCGGGAACCGCTCCTCGGCCGATTCTGACTGTGACCTGTTTCCCGCAGAGCAGATCCAGTACATCCGCTCCGGCACCGCCTTCAGCGATGAAAGCATCCCTTGAAGCAGAATCGAAACTGTATCCGGCGTCCAATATGGCCTTTCCGTGTATAGCGATGAAATCGAACGTATTCCCGGCGACGGTCTCGCCGGCGTGTTCGCTTGTGCAGGCTCCGAATCCGGGGGCAGCATCGTCGGTCCATTCCGATGAGCGGTCGAAGTCGTATGAATCTCCGATCCAGTTGGTTTCGTAGTTGTATCCCACTCCGCTGTCGAGCTTGCGGTCGAATCCCGCGAACTGCTCCGAGTCGAACCAGGCAGGTGCTGAGACTCGGTCGAAATTATTGACGACGAGTACTTTCCCCTTTGATGACGGTGCCACGCCGGCGCTCATAACCTCGGATGGGAAGCTGATTCCTCCATCGTTCTCCGCAACTATGCGCCAGCTGTACAGCTCACCGGGATCAACGCTTACCACCAGCGAGTATCTGCCGTCCACCTCGGTAAGCTCGGGCAGTCTGACACCCTGGTCAAAGACTCCGTCCCCTTTCCGGGTGTAGAGTATGAAGTTCCCGGCTTTTGCCGTAGGCTCTTTTTCGTCAATCGTGGCCTTCCAGCTGAGTGTGACCTGTCCTTCTCCGGTCAGCCTGGCTTCGAAGGAGTTCACAGGAAGCGGCTGGACGACATACGGAATGCCGTGCTCATCGCTCAGGAACTTCAGTATTCCTTTATAGACGGCCCTGCAGACTGTGAACCTGAACGAAGGGTCCAGTCCGTATTTCTGGTCGGCGAAATTCTGGTGCGACAGAAGCTCCAGCAGCATTCCCGGTACGGAGGTGGTGCGGGATTCGCTGTAATTGCCGTTGCGCAGCATCCTTTTGGTCCAGAGAGGTTCGAAGTCGGAGCGTATGTCATTGCATACCTGGTCCTGGACCGTTCCTGCAAGATGTCTGCAGAGTTCACGGCTTCTGCCGTTCGGAAGGACTGACTTGCCTTCCATAAGCAGGGTGTATATCGAAAGGGTTCCGATTATACTGTCGTTCGGTGTCGCGTTTGCGTCCGAGTGGAAGCCGAGCGAGAGGTCTATCGGAATGTTCTTCCCGTTTCCCTCGTAGTCGGGATTGACGATGGAGCCGCCTGAAAGCATTGATGTCCAGGCTCCGCGGCTTGCGTAATCCTGGGTGTAGTCGCCCTCCCAGTTCCTTGTGACGGTAGTGTCCACGCCGGCGAACTGTTCCCAGTACAATGCGCCTTCGGCGAATGCCGGCAGCCCGGAAGTCTCCCACTCGGTCTCCGGCACATCAACTGAGCCTCTGGCAATCTTTCCCATTCCTCCGCCGATCTTGACGGCGTCCGCCGTGACTACCTGTCCGCGGCTTGCGCCAGCTCCGGAATTGTCCAGGATGACCGCTCCGTTCTCGTCCTTGTCGAACTCGAAGGTGCCCAGATAGATCCAGGTGCCTCCACCCATCCTCTGGTTCACGCGGAACTCGGTCGAGAAGCCCTTGTGCCGGACTGTGTAGTGGGCTGAGGATGTGCTGTTCGGGAGGGTGGTATATGAGACATAGACGGCGTACTTGCCGGATTCAGGCACAGAGAAAGCCCAGGTGGCTGTGGCATCGCTTCCGGACTGGGCGCATTCCGCCTGGCGGGCTGTTCCCAGGGTGAAGGGATTGTCATCATTGACATAGACTTTCTTCCGGTCCGCGAAGCCGGTTCCGGCATCGCTCCAGCTTCCGCGCTCGTAGTACTCTCCCGAGCGTCTGGTCAGGCCCTCCCTTGGCCCTTCGAAGGACTTGTCGTTGTCGATTATGATTTCGTGTTTCTGGATGTCCCTTTCCCTAGGTGTGAAGACATAGGCTCCTGCGTTCTCCAGCATCGGAATGAGGAATGGCAGTACGTAGCTCTGTGTGTACATGTCCTCGACTGTCGTGAAGAGCTGGGCTCTCTGCCAGGACCATTTCTGAAGGTCCTCTGACCAGTATCTGCCGTGGCTCTGCCAGAGCGCAATGTGACGTCCGCTCAGACCCCTTGGATAGGGTTTGCGGTCCATCCTCGTGACTATGGAACGGTTTCCAGTACGTATGTCAGGATATCTGTACTTGTAATCCGAAGGCTTTCCGTTGTTGCCCAGGGTAGGGGTGACGAGGTCTTCCAGAAGCTCCTTGTTCGTGTATATGTTTCTTACACTCAGGCCTTTGAATCCTGCAGGGGCAAGCTCTTCAAGTTTCTTCCTGAACCAGAGGATGTCATCTTCAGTCCAGTGATAGTCGCTGAGCTCCTGGTTGAAATGGAGGTCATAGGCGCTGCCGGCCTTCACCACCTTGGTCACATAGAGGTTTCCGTGGACGGTGGTGCGTTCCTGAAGGAGGACGGCCAGGGAGTCCGCGGTCCGTTTGAAGACGGTACGTGTGCTCTGCGCCATTGTCCGGGCAGGTGCCAGTGACAGCAGGACGGCTATGGACAGGGTGGTCAGTGTTCTATTGTTCATTTCTGTGGATGAGGTCGAAGATCAGTACTGCGATGGTTGCCAGTGACATTCCGATGACGTCGGCAGCGAAGTCGAGTATCTCGGTCTGTCTGTACGGAGTAAGTCCCTGGAGGTATTCCGTCAGAGCGGCGAAGGCGCATCCTGCGACCAGGATGGCGAAAGCGCGCAGAATCTTCCTGCTGTGCTTTATTTCCTCTGAATCCAGTGAGAACCTGGAAAGTACAGGGAAGGGGAGGAACATCAGGAAATGGGCCCACTTGTCGGATGGAATGCCCCAGAAGGATGCCGGGACATCCGGCAGCTGCTTGAGGTGCTTGAGGCAGAGGAAAAGCACGCAGATTACGTATATCACGAAAAGCGTTCTCGCGATCTTCAGTTTCTGTCCGTTTGTCATAGTGCCTGCATGTCGTTCAGTTTCTTGTAATAACCGCCCAGGGCGAGCAGCTCTTCGTGACGGCCGCGCTCGACGATGCGTCCCTCGTCCATCACTATGATTTCATCGGCTCCCTTGATGGTGGAGAGGCGGTGGGCGATGGCGATGGTGGTGCGGCTGGACATAAGCCTGTCGAGGGCTTCCTGCACTATGCGCTCGGATTCCGTGTCAAGGGCTGCGGTGGCCTCGTCGAGGATGAGCACCGGAGGGTTCTTCAGGATGGCGCGGGCGATGCTGATGCGCTGGCGCTGTCCGCCGGAGAGCTTGCATCCGCGGTCTCCGATATTGGTCCGGTATCCTTCCTCCTTCTCCATTATGAAGTCGTGGGCGTTGGCGATTCTGGCGGCCGCCTCGACCTGCTCCATCGTCGCGCCTTCGATGCCGAAGGCTATGTTGTTGAATATGGTGTCATTGAACAGGATAGGGTCCTGGTTGACATTGCCCATAAGGGCGCGGAGGTCCTTGATGCGGACGTCCTTTATGTTCTTGCCGTCGATGGTGACGCTTCCTTCCTGCACGTCATAGAAGCGCGGGATGAGGTCCACGAGGGTGGTCTTTCCGGCTCCGGAAGCACCCACGATGGCGATTGTGCGTCCTTTCTTGATCTCGAGGTCGATTCCGTCGAGGATCTTTCTGCCGCCCTCGGCGTATGAGAAGCCGACTCCCTTGAATACGATGCTGTCGTTGAAGCTTGAGAGTTCCTCCGGCTCAGCCGGTTCGGCTATCGTGGTTTCTGTCTCGAGGATCTTGTTTATGCGCTCCATGGAGGCCATTCCCTTCGGGATGCCGTATGCGGCCTTGGAAAGGTCCTTGATAGGCTGGATGACGCTGTAGAGCATCACGAGGAAGAAGATGAAGGTAGGAGCGTCGATAGGGGCGTTGTCCTTGAGGATGAGCATTCCGCCGTACCAGAGGACGATGGCTATCATTATGGTTCCGAGGCATTCGCTGACCGGGTGGGCCAGTGCCTGACGGGTGGCGACGCGGTTGTTCTTGCGCTTCATCGCGTCCGTGACGGCATTGAACCTGGCGCTCATCTTCTTCTCGGCGAGGAAGGCCTTGATCACGCGCAGGCCGCCCAGGGTCTCCTCCACCTGGCTCATCGTGTCGCTCCAGAGCGACTGTGCTTCGAGCGATTTCTCCTTGAGCTTGCGGCCTATCTTGCCCATCACCCAGAGCATCAGGGGGGCGAAGATGACCGTGAAGAGGGTCATCTGCCAGGAGACGATGATAAGGACGGCGAAGTATCCGATGATGAGGATAGGGTTCTTTATGAGCATGTCCAGGGTGCTGGTGATGGAAGTCTCGATTTCCTGCACGTCACCGCTCATCCTGGCTATTATGTCACCTTTCTTCTCCTGGGAGAAGAAGCCGATAGGGAGGGAAAGGATCTTGTCGTAGATGTTCATCCTCATATCCTTCACGACTCCGGTCCTGATAGGGATCATCACGGCGGAGGAACCGAAGTAGCAGGCCGTCTTGAACACAGTCATTATGCAGAGGAAGAGGCAGAGGAAGAGCAGGGTCCTGGATGCTCCGTAGCTTCCGGTGAACTCGGCCACATAGTAGTAGAGGTTGTTGATCAGGTCCTGGGAGCTGTGTACGGAGTCCCAGGGGATGAAGGAGTAATCTGTGTCGTCCAGTCCGAACAGCATGTTCAGGATAGGCATTATCATACTGAACGAGAAGACGTTGAATATGACGGACAGAAGGTTCAGCAGAATGGAGCCGAACAGATATTTGTTATATGGGGCGACATAGCGCCTGAGCATTTTCCAGAAATCTCTCATAGGATGAAAAGTTGGGAAGGCACCTGGCGCGGGAGCGCCCGGAGGGTGACGGTCTTCTCCTGACCGTCTTCATTCTTGATGAACAGTGCGGACCGTTCGTATGACGGATGGTATCCCAGGGAAGCAAGCGCTGCGCCCGAGGCTTTGACGGCCAGTTCGGGAGTGTTGTTGTTCTCGCTGAGATGGCAGAGGAATATGTTCCTCAGCCCGTCGTGCATGAACGTATGGACGGCATCCGCGCATTTGTCGTTGCACAGATGGCCGCAGCCCTTGCAGATCCGCATCTTCAGGTCGTATGTATATGGACCGTGCAGGAGCATGTCCATATCGTAGTTCGACTCGATGACCACCGTGTCGGCGTTGTGGGCGTATTCCAGGGCTTCGGCGGTCATTTCGCCAATGTCGGTCATAATGACGAACCTGTATCCTCCTATCAGGAGGGCGTATCCCACTGTCTGAGTGGCATCGTGCGGGACGATGAAATACTTGGCGTATATTTTATCGGGTACTATTTCGTTCCAGCCGGAGCCGTCCAGGCAGCGTCTGCAACCTCCTATCCATCCGGAAGTGAAGCTGTGGTGTGCCAGGGCATCGTGGAGGACCGGGGTGGCATATACAGGCTTCTGCAGATGCTTGCAGAAGGATCCGAGGTTCCTGATATGGTCCAGATGGTCGTGGGTGACAAGGATGGCTGAGAACGATTCGAGGGAATAACCCTTGATGGCCAGTTCCTTCTTCAGCTTCCTCAGGCTCACTCCCGCATCGATCAGGACTCCTGCGGCGTGCTTTCCGTCCTCCTCCAGTGAGAGGAAGTAGCAGTTGCCGCAGCTGCCGCTCGAGAGGCTGAAGAATTTCACGTTACTGCTTGTCATCCTCACAGTATTTAGAGATTACACTGTATGAGTCGGCTACGCCCAGCTCTCCCGCACGGGAGAGGTCGATGCAGCCTTTCTCCTTGTCCTTCAGGTATATGAGCACAAGTCCTCGGTTATAGTAAGCATCCCCCATATAGGGGTTGATGCCGATGGCTCTGTCATAGCTGTCGATGGAGCTTACCAGATGTGAAGAGAGGCAGTAGAGGTTTCCGAGGTTGAAGAGGATGTATGGGTTGTCCGGGACTATGCCCAGTGCGGCTTCCATATCCTCTATGGCTTCGGAGTAGTCGTATGAATGGGTTACCTGGTCGCTGACACGTGCGCGTGTGGTACCCTGGTCATCCATTGTAAGGGTCTGTACGTTACTCTGGATGGATGCGATGAAGTCTATCATCTCAGCCCTGAGGGCGCCTCTGTTCATCAGGTAGAAGGCCTTGTAGATGTCGGAATATTTCTCCTCGGCGGTGTTTTCCGCCGCCTGTTCTATGGCTTTGTCGAAACTTCCGAGGGCGGCGTTGAACTGCTTGTCCTGAAGCGCATAGAGTCCACGTATGAACTCTATCCTGGCCTGCGAGAGCCTGGCAGAACCCGCTCCGGAACTGCTGTCGCCGTACAGGGCGTTCTCGAGCCTTCCCTGTATGGCCGTGACTGGACCCTTTTCTTCGTTGGTTATTGCCATCGGGACAGGGGAGTCGTTGATGAACTTGTCCAGAAGGGCGTTCTCGTACCTGTGCTGGAGCGCATAGGAGGTGTTCTCTCTGGTAGCCGTGAGGACGAACTTGTACAGAGGCTTCAGGCGGATGTCGATGTCGCGGTGCTGCAGGAGTTCATTGTCGAAGTCCTTCTTCGCGAAGTCGGCGTCCAGGGCGAGCAGCGAACTGTATTTCTTTGTGGTGTCGGCGAATGATCCGGCATTGGAGGCATTGGCCGCGCTGTATTCGCGGATCTTCTTCTGCGCGGTCTGGTAGTCCTCGCGGGACTCGCGGCTGCGGCCGAGCATGTTCTTGGCGTAGGAGCGGTTGAGATAGGCCTTGGCGAAGTCCGGGTAGAGCTCGATGGTCCTGTCATAGTCCTCGATGGCGTCCTTGTACCTTCCCATAGAGATGAAATAGGAGGCGCGGTTGAAGTAGGCGAGGACGTTGTTAGGGTTGATGTTTATCACCCTGTCCATATCCGCGAGCGCTTCCTCGTAGTTTCCGACCTGGGCATTGATCAGGCTCCGGTTGTAGAGGGTCAGGGCATTGCCCGGCTCGTCCTCCAGCACTCTGTTGAGGTCCCTCATCGCGGAGTTGTAGTCCCGGCTGTCGTAGTACATTATCGCGCGGTTGAAGTAGGCGAAGGTGTTGTCCGGGTCCAGCTCGATGGCGTGGTCCATATCCGCTATGGCGAGGTCGTATTCCTTCTGTTCGGCGTACAGGCGGCCGCGACGGATGAATCCTTCCGGCTCGAAGCGGTCGATCTTGATGGCCTTGTTGTAGTCGTTTATGGCCTTGAGGGTGTCTCCGAGGAAAAGGTAGGAGGCTCCTCGGTTCAGGTAGGCCGATGGGTCCTTGGGCTCCTTCTTGATGTATTTGTCGAAGTCCTTTATGGCGTTGTCGAACTGCTGGGCGAGGAAGTAGGTCACTCCGCGGCTGAAGTAGATGCCGGTGTTGCCCGGACGGAGCTTGATGGCGGTGTCGAAGTCGCTGAAGGCCTCGTCGTAGCGTCCGAAGCGGCTCAGCGTGATGGCCCGGTAGTGGTAGCCGTCGGTGAACACCGGATTCGTGCGTATGGATGCATCGAAGTCCTGATTCGCGCCGCGCAGGTCGCCGAGGTTGTATTTGGCTATGCCGCGGAAGAAGAAGGTCCAGTAGTCGGTGGTGTCCAGGCGCGCCAGGATGTTGAAGTTCTCGATGGCCTGGGCGTATTTTCCGTCGGCCAGAGCAGATCTGCCGCGGAAATAGAAGACATCCCTGTCATACTGGGCCGAGGCCTGCAGACAGAGTATCAGTGCGAACAGAATTGCTATCGTGCGTTTCATATTAATTTTATAATATGGACGGAAATGGTTACATTTGACCTAAACTTTGCAAATATAAGCATTTATTGTACCGAAAACTTGGGTTTGAACCGAAAAATAACATATCTCCTGCTGGTTTTCCTCCTTTTAAACCCGCTGTCAGGCAGGGCTCAGGAGGCTGATTTCACTAAATCCGTATCAGAGAGCCTGATTACGGGGGAGAGTCTGCGCGAGAGCGTCGGATTCCTGGCCGACTCCCTCTGCGAGGGCCGCGCCACCGGTACCAGGGGCGCGGTCGAAGCGTCCTTCTGGATCGCCCGAAGGTTCAAGTCCATGTCCCTTCTGCCGGTGGGCAGGAACGGGGCTGCCGGCTCCTATTTCCAGTCATTCGAAACGTCAGGCGCTGCCGGTCACAATGTCCTGGGCTTCTGCCCGTCCCCGGTCCCTTCCGACAGATACATAATCGTTGCCGCCCACTACGACGGAATCGGTGTCCTGGCCGGCCGTTACTATCCCGGCGCGGATTCGAACGCTTCCGGAGTCGCCGTCCTCCTGGACGTTGCCCGCACCGTGCGCAGCCTCAGCGTCCTGGGCCGCTCGTGCCGCTCGAACATCATCTTCGCCGCTCTCGATGCCAAGCAGGCCAATATGGCCGGAGCCGCCGCCCTTTACAGGGCCCTGGAGTCCGGCTCCTTGCTGAACCCGGTGACCGGCAGTGCCATCACTCCGGACAGCATAGATGCGATGGTCAATCTCGACATCATCGGCTCCACCCTCGAGCCAGTTACCAGGAACCGGGAGGACTACCTGATAATGCTCACCACGTCCCCGGCGCTCCGCAGCACCATCACCGAGGCCAATTACAGCTCCAGGCTGTATATGAACGTCGCCTTCGACTATTACCACAGCGACGATTTCACCGACCTTTTCCTCAGACGCCTGGGCGACCAGAAGGTTTTCATCGAGCACGGCATCCCGGCCGTCCTCTTCACTTCGGGCATCACGATGAACACTAACAAGGTCGATGACACTCCGCAGACCCTGAACTACGAGGTGCTCCGCAAGCGCGCCCTGCTCATCTCCCGCTGGATATGTCTTCAGTAATTAAATCCTCTTGAGGATAGCTTCCGTCTGCTCTTCGTAGCCCGGCTTCCTGAGGAGGGCGAACATATTCTTCTTGTATGCCTCTACGCCCGGCTGGTTGAACGGGTTGATGCCGAGGGTGTATGCGCTGATGCCGCAGGCGAACTCGAAGAAGTAGAAGATGCTTCCGAGATTGAACTCATTTATCCTTTCCACTGAAACCTCCATCTGAGGCACGCCGCCGTCGATGTGGGCGAGCTTGGTGCCGAGCTGGGCCATTGCATTGCAATGTTCTACGTGCTGGCCTGCGAGGTAGTTCAGGCAGTCGAGGTTCTGAGGGTCGCTTCCGATGACTACCGAGCGGTTGCTGTTCTTCACGCTGACCACTGTCTCGAACATCACGCGTGAGCCTTCCTGGATGAACTGCCCCATGGAGTGGAGGTCAGCGGTGTTCGTGACCGAGGCTGGGAAGATGCCCTTGAAGTCCTTGCCCTCGGACTCGCCGTAGAGCTGCTTCCACCATTCGGCGAGGTAGGTGAACTTAGGGTTGTAGGTAACGAGGATTTCGACGGCCTTTCCGTACTTGGTATGGAGGAGGTTGCGCATTGCGGCGTACTGGACGGCTGCATTGTCCTCGGACTTGACGGAGAGGGCCTTCTGGGCCTCAGCTGCGCCCTTGAGCATTTCGCGGACGTCGAATCCGGCGAGGACTATTGGCAGAAGTCCGACCGGGGTGAGGACGGAGAAGCGGCCGCCGACATTGTCAGGAACGATGAAGGTGCGGTAGCCTTCCTGGGTGGAGAGGGTCTTGAGGGCGCCCTTCTGCGCGTCGGTGATGGCGACGATGCGCTCTGCGGCTTCCTTGCGGCCGTAGGTGTCCTCGAGGTATTTCTTTACGATCCTGAAGGCCACTGCAGGCTCGGTGGTGGTGCCGGACTTGGAGATGACCACGCAGGCGGTGTTCCTTTCAGCGACGAGGTCCATCAGCTCGCTGACATACTCTTCGGAGAGGTTGTTGCCGGCGAAGACTACCTCAGGGGCGCCTCCCTTGTTCTTGAGCTGCTTTGCGAAGTTGTGGGAGAGGGCTTCGATGGCGCAACGGGCTCCGAGGTAGGAACCGCCGATGCCGATGGTGACGACGAGGTCCACGCCCTTTGCTGCCCAGTCTGCCTTGATGGCTTCGCAGTCCCGGATCATCTCTTCAGGGGTGTCGGTAGGGAGTGTCTTCCATCCGAGGAAGTCGTTTCCTGCTCCTTTCCCGCTTTCGAGAACGTCGAAGGCGTCGAGGGCCTTGTTAAGATATTCTTTGTATTCTTCTTCTTTTATGAAGGAACAGCATCCTTTGAGGTCAATGTTTATCATAATTGTGTATCTCTTTGTGTGTGTTATTGTTCCGTGTCGTTCCAGGCCGCGGGGCCTTGTGTGGCGGTTTTCCGGGCCGGATTACAAATGTATCAATTTTTGTGGGGAATATGAAAAAACTTAAGAAATAATTTGCAGGTTTCAAAAAACTGCGTATCTTTGCAACCGCTTACGACGAAAGTCACAACGCTACTGGTGCGGTAGTTCAGTTGGTTAGAATGTCGGCCTGTCACGCCGAAGGTCGCGAGTTCGAATCTCGTCCGCACCGCCACAAAATGCCTCTCAGATATCTGAGGGGCATTTCTCATTTAAAGTTGATACTGAGTTGATACTGAACTTTGTTGTCTGATACTGAAATGGCCGCAAACTCCATCCGGAGCCCGCGGCCTTACGATTTATTAACGGAGTCTGTTTTTCAACGTTTCCGTCGCTGCAAAGGTAGCAAAAATTCTTGTTTCCCGAAATCCCTTCGTATCTTTACCTCCGGAATCCGGTGAGCTGCCAGGCTTAAAACCAGCAGCACAATGACAATCCTTCTTGACCCCGGCCACGGCTCCGACACTCCCGGCAAACGCAGTCCCGACGGCCGCTTCCGCGAATACGCATTCAACCGCGACATCGCAAGACGCATCGTCACCGACCTTCAGGACCGGGGCTATGATGCCGAGCTCCTTGTTCCGGAAGAAACGGATATCCCCCTGAAAGAGCGGGCGCGCCGCGTAAACTCCCATTGCGCCGCCCTCGGCAAACAAAATGTTATCTTGGTCAGCATCCACGCCAACGCTGCCGGAAACGGCTCAAATTGGCTCAACGCTACCGGATGGAGCGTCTATACTTCCAAAGGCAATACGAAATCCGACAAACTCGCCACCTGCCTTGCCGAAGCAGCCATCAAGAACCTCTCCGGAAGAAAGATTC
>JAZLLA010000006.1:0-8816 GCA_045597895.1 Candidatus Cryptobacteroides sp.
CAGTTTGCCGTCTTTCCAGCTCATGTCCACGATGAATCCTCCCCTGGCGCGGAAGCCCCTGACGCTGCCTTCGGGCCATGCATCGGGCAGTGCGGGAAGAAGGCGCAGATAGCCGCCCTGGCTCTGGAGGAGCATTTCGGCTATGCCTGCGGTGGCTCCGAAATTGCCGTCAATCTGGAAGGGCGGATGGGCGTCGAAGAGATTGGGATAGGTCCTGCCGATGATGCCGTTCTTCCCTGTCATATCGGTTCCGGGGAGAAGCGTGAGCATGTCGCTCAGTATCTTGAAGGCGTGGTTTCCGTCCTGGAGGCGTGCCCAGAAATTGGTCTTCCAACCGAGGCTCCAGCCTGTGGCCATGTCGCCACGCTGGTTCAGAGTGGTCTCAGCGGCCTTGAAGAGCTCCGGATGGGAGAACGGGCTGATCTGGTTGGAAGGATAGAGTCCGTAGAGATGAGATATGTGCCTGTGCTCGTCCTTAGGGTCGTCTCCATCCTGGATCCACTCCTGGAGCTGGCCGTACTGGCCTACGGACATAGGAGGGATGCGGTCGATGACCTCCTGGAGGCGGGCGCGGTAGTCAGAGTCGATGTCGAGCGCCTCGGCAGCGAAGAGGGCCTGGGTGAGGGCGTCGAAGACGATCTGATTGTCCATCGTGCATCCGGCGGTGATGGCGGTCTGCTTTCCGAGCGGGCCATGCTCAGGGCTCACTGATGGTACTGCCACCAGGTAGCCGTAGTCCGGGTGAGGCTGGAGATAGTCGAGGTAGAAGTCGGCTGCTCCCTTGAGGACAGGATACCACTCGGCGAGGAATTCCTTGTCGCCGGAGAAGAGGTAGTGCTGCCAGAGATGGGTCGCGAGCCAGGCACCGCCGTTAGGGAACATTCCCCACTCGGCTCCGTCCACAGGGCCGGCGATGCGCCAGATGTCGGTGTTGTGATGGGCCATCCAGCCGCCGCAGCCGTACATTTCCTTCGCGGTGACGGCTCCGGTCTCGCTGAGGTCCTTTATCATGGAGAAGAGAGGTCCGCTGGTCTCGGAGAGGTTGGTGACCTCGGCAGGCCAGTAGTTCATCTCAGCATTGATGTTGATCGTGTACTTGCTGTCCCAAGGAGCGTCGCGCTTGTCGTTCCAGATGCCCTGGAGGTTGGCAGGCTGGCCGCCCGGCTGGGATGAGCTGATGAGCAGGTAGCGTCCGTAGTTGAACAGGAGGGACACCATACCCATATCGTCGCTGCCGTAGAACGCGTCGAGGCGCTTGTCGGTAGGGAGCTGGGCGTTGTCGCCGCTGGCAAGGCTGAGCTGAACCCTTCCGAACTGCTCGGCATAGGCTTTCACGTGGCGCTTGAGGAGCTTCTTGTACGGAACCTCCGCGGCCCTAGCGAGAGCGGCCTCGATCTTAGGAGCCGGATCGCCGGATATGTCGTGGTAGTTCACAAAGTTCGTGGCACTGTTCACGAGGACAGTGGCGTAGGATGCATTGGCAATTTCCAGACAGCCCTCGCCGGCAGTGACGGTTCCGTCGGTGAGAACCTTGGCGCTCACTCTGGCTACCATCTGGCCCGGGATGCCCTCGAGCTCGACGCCCTGGATTTCGGCGGAGAGCACGTCACCCTCAGCGGTAGCCACGGCGTCGAATACGCACTTGTGCGAAAGCTTGAACGCGAGAGCGCCCTTCCTGTCGACCTCCATCCTGATGGCGATGACGTCGTCAGGCACGGAAGCGAATGCAGTGCGGGTATAGTTGACACCGTTAGACGAGAACGAGACGTTCGCGGTGGCAGTGTTCAGGTCAAGGTCGCGGTAGAAGTCGGAGACCTCCCCCACCCCGATGAAGTCCATTACGAAACTTCCGAGGGTGAGATACTTCATTCCGTGAGGCCCGACAATGAAATCTTCATTGACAATCTTTGCGGCCTCCTCCTCCTTTCCGGCGAAAATGAGTTCGCGCACTTCCTGGAGGCGGTCAAGCGAGCGCGGGCTGTTGTTGTCGTGCGGACCTCCGCTCCAGAAAGTCTCGTCGTTCAGCTGGATCTCTTCCTGAGCGGTGCCGCCGAAGACCATCGCTCCCATATGGGAGTTGCCCAATGGAAGAGCCTGGAGCCAAACCTCGGCCGGAGAGTCATACCAAAGGCGGTCCTGGGCGCTGCAGAAAAGCCCCGCAGCCAATGCCGCCACAGTCAAAAGAATCTTCTTCATATCATTTAACTATTACTTTGTTTCCTTCATATTTGACGTCACGCTCGGTGATCTTCCCGTTGTCGTTGAAGACGATATGGAAGCTGCGGGACTTCAGGGAGCCCGGATACTCCTTGCCCTGCCTGTCACCTATGGTAAGGGTCTTGCCCTTGAGCGTGAACGGGATGGCGGAGTAGAAGCCCTCCTTGTAGTTCTGGCCGTCGAACTCATCCTCGTATAGGGTGAACTCGCCGTCGGCGCCCAGATAGACCCTGATTTCCAGTGCATCCCAAGGACGCTCGCTGGAATACTGCACATCGTCAGGGCCAACAGGGACAATGCCTCCGGCCTTCACATACAAAGGACAATGATCGAGCGGAGCGTCGGCTGCAACGGTCCGGCCGCCCTTCAGCGGCTGACCGGTCCACCAGTCATACCACTTCGCACCGGCAGGCAGATACACGTCGAAAGTCTTCGGCGTCGTCCAGTCCGGCTGCTCCTCGGACCACTTGCGTGTCTCTTCGGTGAAAAGGGCCTTGGAGACAGGTGCGACGAGGATGGACTTGCCGAACATGAACTCGTTCGAAAGCTCCCATACGTTCCTGTCGGAAGCGAAATCCATCATCAGGGCGCGCAGGAAGCTGCCGTCCTTCGACGATACGTCCCAGGATGTGCCGTAGATATACGGAAGGAGCGCATAGCGCATCCTGATGGTCTTCTCGATGGCGTCGTAGACAGGCTCGCCAGGATTTCCGAACTCCCAGATCTCGCGGCGGGAGGACTCTCCGTGGCTGCGCATCATAGGGTTGAAAAGTCCGAACTGGAGCCAGCGGACGTAGAGTTCCTGGAAGAGAGGGTTCTGAGCGCAGGTCTGGGTTACACCCGGCTTGTTGTATCCGCTTGGGAAGAATCCGCCGATGTCGGAATTGAAGTTAGGGTTTCCCGTCAGGGTGAAGTTCAGACCGGCAGGGATCTGGTGGCGGAAATCATTCCAGGTGGACTGCACGTCGCCGCTCCAGGTGTTCGCGCCGGTGCGCTGCTGTCCGGTATAGACGGAGCGGGTGAGGATCATCGGGCGGCGGGCGGAGCCTTCAAGCTGCTTCTCCACTACGCCGGACACGGACATCAGAGGATAGGCGTTCAGAACGCTCCTGTATGAGCCGAGACCGGTCATCTGCTCGAGGTCGGAGTCCTTGTAGTCGAGGTGGTCAGGCTCGGTGGAGTCCATCCACCAGCCGTCGATGTCCATATTCTCCAGACGGGTCAGATGTTTCCAGTAGATGTCGCGTGCCTCCCCGCTGAAGGCGTCATAAGGGAGCACTCCTGAAGGATAGTCCCTGCGCGGCGGCCAGTCGGTAAGGCCGCTCTGTGGCCAGGTGGCGAAGTTCAGGAGATGTCCTTTCTCACTGAGCTCGCGGTAAGGCTTGGTCATAGGACCGAACGAAGCCCAGATGGAGATGAGGATATGGGCGTTGCTGTCGTGGACTTCCTTTATCATGGCTTTCGCCCCGCGGAAATCCTCGTTCAGGAACTCCATCGCGTTCCACTGATAATTGTTGCCCCAGTACTGCCAGTCCTGGATGACGCAGTCGAGAGGGATGTTCCTTTCGCGGTAACCGCGGAGCACTCCGAGGTATTCGTCACAGCTCTTGTATCTCTCGCGGCTCTGCATGAAGCCGTAGCTCCACAGAGGCAGCATAGGGACGTGCCCGGTGATGCCGCGGATGCCGGCCACCACTCCGTCAGCGTTTCCGCCATAGATGAAATAGTAGTCTATCTGCTTCCCCACCTCGGACTCGAAGCTGGCGACATTGTCCTTGTCGGTGAAAGTCCCGACTGAAGGGTTGTCCCAGACGATGCCGTAGCCCTTGATGGACTGAACCACAGGGACATAGTCCTCAGTATTGTCCTGACGCATATAGCGGGTCTTGCCGGTCAGGCTGAGCTGGCCGTCCTGAAGGATGCCGAGGCCGTACCAAGGCTCGCCCTCTTCGAGCGCGAACGCCTGCTTGACCACATAGGAGCCCTTGTCCAGCCCCTCTTCTCGAAGGGTGAAGGTACTTCCGGCCTCCCTGAGGAGCTGCTTTCCTGCAGCTGTCGCGAAGCTGACCTCGCCGGTGCGGTTGTCCACAGTGACCCTTACCGCCGAGGACGAATAAACTGTCCTCGTCCCGAGCGTCTTCACCGTGACCTTGACCTCCTGCGGCCCGGCTATCACCGCAAGACTCTGAGTATCGTCAAATGCTCCACCTTCGGGAGCCTTCTGGACGCGCACGACCTCCGGGGTGAAGAACGTGACCTTCACGTCGCCGGGGTTGAACGCCGCTGCCAGCGCCAATGTCAATAAAAGTGTCTTCATATGCTAAAACTGTTTTTTGATTGTCAATACTCCCGCGGACCAAGGCTCCACTTCCAGGGCAATGCCGCCGTCCATAGGCTCCGCAGTGCGGCTCTTCAGGCTGACTGCGTCCTTGTGCTCCATACTGTTGGCAACGTCCAGCGCGCCCGGAGCGAAATACTCGTATTCAGCGCCCGCTATGCCCTTCCAGTCACCGGAGACGTTCAATGTATAAGGTTTGTCGGTAGGGTTGACCACTTTGACTATCACGTCACGGCCGTTCTCCGAGAGGGTGGTCATCACGCTGAGATCCTTTGTGTCGCCCTCGAAGTCCAGGCGGTATTTTGAAAAATGGTTATACCAGAGTTCGGTCACCTGGTAGTTAGGTGCGACGAAAAGGTCCTTGTAGTCGAAGTTGATGAAAGCATTGTTCCAGTCCGGGGCATCGGTGCGGCGGATGAACAGAGCAGCCGCTCCCATTGCGACCACGTCACGCGCCTCGCAGGTGTTCAGGAAACCTCCAGCGAAGAGGCCGGTCTTCCAGTCGATGCTCTGGAGGTTCCACTCGGAGATGTAGAGCTTGATGTTAGGGTTCGGACAGTCCGCGATCATCTGCGCATATCTGTCATACTGCTCGCCGAGCCTCTTCGGGCCAGTGGCATAGCCTCCCTGCTGCTCGTAGTGATGCAGGCTGACGTAGTCGAAGTAGTGTCCTGACCGTTTGAAGAAATCCTCATCATCGAAACCGCCGCAGACGATGATCTTTATGGAAGGATCGACCTTGCGCATCTCCTCTGAGAAGAGACGTACGCAAGCCTCGTATTTCTCGATGCCGAACTCCCACTGCTCATTGTCGATCTCCCAGTATTTGACGTTGTATGGTTCAGGATGGCCGTTGGCAGCGCGAACCTTGCCCCATTCGCCGGTTGCGGGCTCGTTACAGTATCTGAGCCAGTCGAGGGCATTCTGGAGCCACTCTCCGCGTTCCTCGTCAGGACGCTCGTAGCCTACTGGAACAACGATAACGGGCTCGGAACCGATCTCGCGGCAGAACTTGATGAACTCGTCGGTCCCGAAGCAGTTCTGGTCATAGTCCAGCCACTGCCAGTGATCCCATCTGTAACGGTCCTTCTGAGGCCCGATGCCCCATTTCCACTGGTACTGGGAGGCATAGCCGCCACCCGGCCAGCGCAGACAGGTAGGGTGCAGGTCCTTTACAGCCTGGAGGATGTCGGGACGGAAGCCGCCCTTGGCAATGCCTTCGGCTGTGGAAAGGGTGACCATATCCACCTGGACAGTGCCGTCCTCGACGCAGATGGCGAAATCTGCGTCACCGCTGTACTCCCCTGCAGGAAGCGAGATGTTGAATTCCTTCCACTCCTCTCCCGGGACTCCGAGCTCCTGTTCGGCGACGAAGCGGTCACCGGCCTTCAGGCCGACAGAAAGGGTTCCATTGCCCTTGGCATAGATGGAACCGACGAAGACGTCGCCCTTCTTCAGGCTCTGCGGCCCCTGGATGAGGCCGGCCTTGGAAGCGGCGGTGATCTTCTGCGAGTAGTTCATATTGACGGCGTCACCCTTGACAAGAGAGAAATCGGCATCGCCGAAAGAAGTCCACTGAGGTGCGACCGCAGGGACCTTCACATCTTCAGGGGTTCCTTCGAAATAGACGGTCTTCCCGTTGAGGGAAGTGACCTTTATGTTCCTGTAGAGAGTCTCGGTGTAGTTCACCCAGAGGTCGATGTCATTCCTGTCAATGCCTTCGAGCTTGTTGCAGCTGACGACATTCTTTCCGTCCCAGTAGACATTGATGGACTTGCTCCTGCATACGATGCGGAGCTTGTGCCAGTCGCGGTTTTCATTTATCTGAGCAGGTGTGGCATCCTTCGAGGCGATAGGCTCGAGGGTTCTGACTTTCCTCATCATACCTCCGAATGAAGGGACCTCCTTCTCCACCATTGAAGCAATGGCGAAATACGGATTCGTCTTCTGTGCAGAAGCAGCTGCGCGTGCCTGGGCGGCCTGCGCTGCCTGGATCATGGCTTCAGTCTGGCCCACATTCAGGATACGTGCCTCGTAATACGGATTATGTACACGTACGTAATACGGTTCTCCGTTCCCCTGGTTCTTGACAGCGAACCTGATGTCCATCAGGCCACCGCTCCAGGAACGTCTGGCGAACTTGTATGAACGCCAGTTGACGTCCATAGTTATCTCATATTCGTCAGTGTCCGTGGTCGTAAGATGAAGCGGCTGCTCGTAACGGGTCGGAGAATGCAGGACTTCAGCATCGTCCATGAACCATCCGTCGAAATAACCGTCCCTCGGAGCGATGCCAGGGAAATGCTCGGGCTCGAAGGAGCGCTCATTGATCAGTTCCTGCCAGACGCCGTTGTTGGCAGAGAAATAGATATGCTCGAAGAGCTGGCCGTAAAGCATAGGATCGATAAGCCCTGAAGGCTGCTTGGAGCTTATCGAGATGTCAGCCTTTTCTTGCGCGCCGGCCGCAGCGATGAAAACCATCGCTGCGGCGGCAATTGTCAATATCCTTTTCATAGGAAGTCCTACTCGACGATGATCTGATGACCGAGGACAAGCTTGTCGCCCGAGTCGTCTACAGTCCAGTACTGCGGTTTGCGAGGACCGTTGCCTTCTACGTGATGAACTACATACCTGAGTTCACCGTCGAATGTTTTGAAAAGCATTCCGTGTCCGGAATTGTTGGCAAGGAACGGCTCCGGCTCCTGGATCCAAGGACCGGCGATGGTTCCGGACTCGGAGTAGCAGATTGCTTGGAAATAGCGCTCCTTTCCCCATGTCGCCCACAGCATACCGAGCTTGCCGGTCTGAGTGCGGAACATCTGAGGGCCATCGGTTACCCAGCCCGGCATCTTGAGGCCGAACGTAGCCTCGCCAAGACCGTTCATCTCACCGCATGAAGGGTTCTCTGATGCACGGAACATTGTGACAGGCCACTCGGAGATGGTCTCTGTGAGGTCATCGGAAAGCTCGATGTAATCCATAGTACCGTCGATGAGCTGAGTCCACTCGTGGACGAATACCATATAGGTGTGTCCGTCCTCCTGATAGAGTGTACCGTCGATGCAGTCCCACTCGTATGGCTGATAGTCATAGCCAGGCTCTACAGAGAAAGGAACGAAAGGTCCTTCAGGGCTCTCGGAACGGAGAAGGTAGGTCTGGTTGTGAGGAACGTTGTATCTTCTAGGGATGGCCTGGATGATTTCGCTGTGGTCGCTCCAGGTTCCTGCATAGTAATAATAGTCTCCGATCTTGTGGATCTCGGCGGCGGCGGGGGAGCCCGCCTTCTCGCACCATGTGCCGGAAAGGTCGATGACATTATAAGGTCCCTCCCACATTACAAGGTCCTTGCTCCTCCACTGACGGCCGCCTGAGCTGGTCAGATAATAGGTCTGGGTGGCTTCATCTGCATAGATGTAAGGATCACTCATAGAAAGGTCATTGAAATGGACGGTGCGGATGCGGTTCTGCTCTTCGCGCATGGCCTTCATCCTTGCGGCAAAGCCGGTAGTATCGACAGGACCTTCAGGTCTCATGCCGCCGAAATTGTTCTGACCTGGGTCTGCAGGTGGAGCCTGCTCTACTGGTTCGATGACTTTCTTTTCAGATACTGGAGCCGGCTGATTCTGTGCACAGGAAAGAGCGAGCATAGAGATGGCAGATACCATTGCCAGGGGAATAATGTGTCGTTTCATGATATGTGGTTTATTCATTGGTTTTTCGAATTGCATAAAGTTAGACAATAAAAAGGAAAACCAATAAAAAAGAGCATAAAAAAAGAGGGGGCTCTGCATCCCGCAGTACCCCTCTTCACAAAGAACACATTTATTAACTTTAACAACCAATTGAACTATTCGCCGAATGGCGATACTCATTGATAAAAGTTCGATGCAAAAATAATTTAATATCTTCTTTCAGACATAACAGATATTGACCAAAAATATCAAAATTCAATCATTGACACATTTCTTGCACTCACCGCATGCGCTGTTCACGCAGGATGAGCTGAAATAATCAATTTAATACTGAACAAAAAAAGGAAGGAGCCCGAAAGCTCCTTCCAGATTATCGATTGAATGTTCTTCTTAAGGATTATTCAGCAGCATTGTTGCCAGTCCAACCGAGGACGTCCTTGAGGTCAGGGTTACCGACCTTGACGTCGCGTGGGAATGGGAAGTACTCGTGCTTGCCGGTCTGGAACTTCTCGTAGTGAGCCTGGACGTAATTCACTGAAAGCTTGTGCTCGGAAGCACCCTTGGTGAAG
>JAZLLA010000007.1:0-12914 GCA_045597895.1 Candidatus Cryptobacteroides sp.
GTCGGGTCGCTCGTGCTCTGTCCAGAAGGCGTGGCTCTTGCCGTGTCCCTGGCAGAGGAACAGCACGTCGATGGCCGTGAGGTCGAAGTCGGAGCAGAAGCACATGTCCGTTTCGCCGACGAGTCCGCCGTGGACGGCGGCGATGGGTGCTCCGGCGTTGCTGGTGCTGTGGACGAACGTCAGCTCGGCGCACGGATGGTGGACGAGCAGACGGATGAGCTCGCCCGCCGTGTAGCCGGCTCCGCCGATGATGCCTACCTTTATCATATTACAGCTCGTTTTCTAGTTTCTCGGCCTCTTCCTTGTGGTTGGCGTAGTAGACGCGCAGCGGCGTGGAGGTCACCTTGATGAAGCCCTTGGCGTCCTCGCCCGTCCAGCCTTTCTGCATCTCGCCGTATTCGCCGAACTTCGTCTTGACGAGGTCGTCTGGGCTGTCGACGCCTACGGGGCTGAAGCCGTAGGGGCGCAGCTCCAGGGTGACGGCGCCGTTCACGTTGCGCTGGCTGCTCTCCAGCATCGCCTCGATGTCGCGCATCACGGGCTCCATGTATTGGCTCTCGTGCAGGAACATGCCGTACCAGTTGGCTGTCTGGTCCTTCCAGTACTGTTGCCACTTGCTCAGCGTGAATTTCTCCAGGAACTTGTGGGCGGCGATGATGAGCATAGGGGCGGCGGCCTCGAAACCGACGCGGCCCTTGATGCCGACGATGGTGTCACCTACGTGCATGTCACGGCCTATTCCGTAAGGAGCAGCGATGGACTCGACTTTCTGGATGGCCTTGACGCCGTCCTCGAACTTTTCGCCGTTCACGCCTACGAGGACACCCTGCTTGAACTCGAGGCTGATCTGCTCGGTTCCGGTCTTGGTGACCTGCTTCAGGTAAGCGCTTTCAGGAAGTCCCTGCTTGGAGTCCAGGATCTCGCCTCCGCAGATGGAAGTACCCCAGAGGCCTACGTTGTATGAATATTTCAGCTTGGCGAAGTCAGCCTTGAAGCCGTGCTGGTTGAGATAATCCACCTCGAACTGGCGGCTGAGGTTCATGTCGCGGGTGAGGGTGATGATCTCCATTCCAGGGGCGGCTACGAGGAAGGTCATATCGAACCTTACCTGGTCGTTACCGGCACCGGTGGAACCGTGGGCGATGGCTGAAGCTCCAATCTCCTTGGCATAGCGGGCGACAGCGAGAGCCTGGAAGATGCGCTCTGAGGAAACGGAGATAGGATAGGTGCCGTTTCTAAGGACATTGCCATAGATCATGTATTTGAGGCTCTTCTGATAGTACTCGCCGGTGAGGTCGAGGGTGATGTATTTCTTTGCGCCGAGGGCATAGGCACGCTCCTCGTTCTCCTTGAGCTGCTGCTCGCTGAATCCGCCGGTATTGGCACAGGCGGCATAGACGTCATAGCCTTTCTCCTTGGCTAGGTACATCACCGTGAAAGAGGTGTCGAGGCCGCCGCTGAATGCGACGACGACCTTCTTCTTCTGAGACTCCGGATGCTTGGCAGGGTCGTAGAGCATACCGGTGCAGAGGCAGCGGGTGCAGTTGTTGCGGGTCAGGACATCGTAGTTGATACAGCTTTCGCAGCCCTTCCAGAAGGTAGGGTCGGTGGTGAGGTCGTTGAAGGTCACCGGCACATAGCCGAGCTCGGTATTGATCTTCATCACGGCCGCTCCGGTAGTAAGGCCGAAGATCTTAGCCTCAGGGAACTTTTCGCGGGAAAGGGCGAACGCCTTCTCCTTGATTCTCTTGGCCACGCCCTGGTCGCGGTATTCGGTCTTTACGATAAGTCCCGAGTTGGCCACGAACTCGCCGTGCTCCCAGCACTCGATGTAGCAGAAGCCCACGAAATTGTCACCATCCATTGCGATGATGGCCTTTCCTTCCTTTATTTTCTGTTCCACATATTCAGGCTTTCTCTTGGCGATGCCGGTGCCCCTGACCTTTGTGGCGTCCTCGATTGTTTTAAGAATTTCCGGTACATACTTGAGATGCTTCTCGGAAGCTATCTCTACGATTACTTCACTCATAACTAACCTTGTTTATCTGTTTATTTTATTTTCTATTCCTGGAATGACGGCGGACAGGGAAGCTATCACCTGCTCGCGAGTAAAGCCCTCCCTGATGACAAGGATGACAGTATCGTCTCCCGCAAGGGAGCCGATGATGGTTTCAGAGGCCTTCGCATCGATGATGGCGGCTGTCATGCTCGCGAATCCCGGATGGGTCTTGATGACGGCCAGAGGGGATGCAAACTCAAGGCTGTATATCCCGTCAAGGGAAGCCGATGCGTTGAGAGGAAGGGTCGGAGTATGTTTCTGATACGGAATCTTGTAACTGTATCCGTATACAGGATCATGCATCTTGACGATCCCGAGAGCCTTCATATCACGGGACAATGTCGCCTGGGTAACATCAAGGCCCCTCTGAATCAAGAGGTTCTGAAGCTCTTCCTGACTATGGACGAGCCCGGCCCTGACCAGTTCCTTTATTGTTTCGTGCCTGTTGTTCTTTTCGTTCATTGCGAATATTTATTCCAAAACAGGCGCAAATTTATTCAAAATATTTGAATTTTATGCAAAAATTATGAATAAATTCAACGTCTTACTTCTCTGAACCGATGAAATCACCGCGGAAGCACTTGTAGTGGAATATGCCGTCGAGCGCCATAGCGAGAAGGCAGGAAACCAGGATGCCGGCTTCAAGCGGCAGACCGAAACCGATCTTCTGGGTAAGTATGAAGGTAACGGTGACTATTGTCATGAGGAGGGCCGGAATCTCAGCAATAAGGTATGCGGCTCCCTCGCGGCGCTTGACAAGGCAGACAGAGATGGCCCAGAGCGTGAATACGGAGAGGGTCTGGTTGATCCAGCCGAAGTATCTCCAGATAATGTTGAAGCCGTTCTCGTCAGCGATGTTGAACCAGAGAAGAAGACCCGAAGCGATAAAGAGCGGAATACAAATGAGAAGACGGTTCTTCAAAGGTCTCTGATCGTACTTGAAAAGTCCGGCAACAGTGAGACGGGCACTCCTGAAGCAGGTGTCACCCGAGGTAATAGGCGCAGCAACGACGCCTATTATAGCCAGGATGCCTCCAAAGGTGCCAAGCCAGCTATGCGAGACCTTGGTCACAATGGTAGGAGCGGCAGCACTGATTTCGGCCCCCACTTCGGCGGCACCTCCGTCGAAATAGAAATATGATGCTACGGCAGCCCAAATAAGGGCAATAACGCCCTCGGTAATCATCGAACCATAGAAAACCGGACGGGCAATCCTCTCGCTCTTCATACAGCGCGCCATCATAGGGCTCTGGGTAGCGTGAAAACCACTTATCGCTCCGCAGGCGATGGTAATGAACATACAAGGGAATATGCTCTGGTCGGTCATTCCTACACTAGGGCCGCGATTTCCCAAACCCTCCCAGAACTCAGGAATGGAAGGCCATTTCACGAAAAGCCCGCACATCAGACCTACAGCCATGAAAATCAAGGCCAAAGCGAATATTGGATAAATCCTGCCGATAATCTTATCTATAGGAAGAAGGGTGGCCAGAATATAATAGACGAATATTATCCCCACCCAGATGAACATGGAAGTTGTGGCATTGGAGGATAATGACACTGTTTCACCGAGAATCATAGCCGGGCTGAACACAAACACAGCACCGACAAGGATAAGCAGAAAGACAATGATCACCAGCATTGTATACCGTAAACCTCTGCCCAGATAGTGTCCAATGATATTCGGAAGGTTGGTGCCGTCTCCACGGAGGGAGATCATACCGGAGAGGTAATCATGGACAGCTCCGGCGAATATGGAGCCCAGAACTATCCAGAGAAACGCAGAAGGGCCGAATTTCGCGCCCATTATAGCGCCGAAGATAGGACCTGTTCCTGCAATGTTGAGAAACTGGATGAGGAATACCTTCCAGGTGGGCATAGGGATATAGTCAACACCGTCGTTCTTTGCAATGGCGGGGGTGATACGACTCGGATCAGGGCCGAAGATCTTCTCTACGAGTCTGCCGTAGAACACATAGCCCAGAATCAGGGCTACCAGACTGATGATGAATGAATACATATTGCGGAATCAATTACCTTTCTTGAAGAAGGAGAAATGGACGCGGCCGTAGTTCCGTTCCTTGACAAAACACGGATGGTCCTTGAACGTATGCTCGTCACCGTGCTCAAGGATGAAATAACAGTCATCGTGAAGGATATCCTGCTCCAGAACCTTGTCCGGAAGTGTTTCAAGGCCCTCCAGAGCATACGGAGGGTCAGCGAATATCAGATCGAACTTCTCACGGCAGATCGGGAGGAAATCGAAGACGTTGTCACGGACCATAGTGACATTGTCGAGCCCCAGGCGCTGCGCCTCAGTCTTTATGAACGATGCATTCTCGCGGACCATCTCCACACAATAGACCCTGGATGCCCCACGGGAAGCGAACTCATATGCGATAGCTCCGGTCCCCCCGAAAAGGTCCAGGACCTTCAGGTCCTCGAACTCATACTCGTTGTTAAGGATATTGAAAAGGCCCTCCTTGGCGAAGTCCGTGGTCGGACGCGCCTTGTATCCCATAGGAGGGACAATGTTCTTGCCTTTCAGTCTGCCGCCGATTATTCTCATATACTTTCAACTGAAGCGAAATAACGGTACAAAGACATCTCCTCGGCATCGGTCAAAGGAGTACGCCACCTGATGGTGGAAACTTCCGGGTTGAGCTGAAGGGTCTTCATAGCCAGGAAGATGAAATACTCGGCAGTGGTGAAGTCCATCGCCTTGTATACATTAGCAAGCAGAAGGCTCTTCCCCTGGGAAATGACCAGATGAAGGTAACCGTCCCTGTATGAAGCAAGGATACGGTTGTACTCAGCACAAAGGGGAACGCTCTCGAGAAGCCAGTAAAGTTCCGGAAGGACCGGAGAACTCTGTCCGTCAACCTTCAGGACGGCACGGGAGATCAATGAGGAAAGGGACTCACCTATGGAGTTTGAATACAGAAGAACGGAACCGAACGCCTTGACAGGCACGCTGTCCACGACATCGCCATCCTTCAGTCCGACGACTTCCGCAAGGCTCTCACGCTCCTTTCCCGGGATGAAGAACTGCTCGGGAACCAGCGTACATTTCGGAGTGAACAATGAGATGGACACATCCTCATACCGGGCCTGGAACTCGGGCGTGGTGAAAACACGGTCTGCGCCCAGCCATTCGGACGAGCGCACACCTTCCTCATTCTCTATTTTAAAAGAATATCCACTCAAGGAAACTTGAATGGATATTCTGTTTTTCTGTATTTGGTCCATCAATTTTCCTACTCCCAGTTACCTGCGTTGTTGTTAGGAGCGGAAATGCTGCCGACCTGGAGACCTTCATATCTGTTCTGGTCCCTGCACTCAGCGTCAAGGTTGATCCTGAGCTGGTTGTCAAGACCCTTGAGAAGCTCCCTGTAAGGCATCTTGGCCTCGAACAGAGGAACCTGTACGCCTGAGACGAGCTTTGAGATAGCTTCCATCTGAACCTCGCTGCCACCTGAGAAAGGAATGTACTTGAGAGAGTCGATGCAGAAATCAGGACGGTTATTGAAAAGAGTATCCCTTACAGGGATCTTGCTCTCGACTGAGAATACGAGGTTCTTGTCACCTGCGAGATACATCTGATAAAGGTCAGCGCCCGAAATCTTCTTGTTTCCCTTCTTGACAGCCTCTGTGTGCGCTACGGCTACGGAGTCATCCATTGAACCGACCTGCATGACAACGACCATCTGACCATTGAGGTAGAAATCCTTGAGGGAGTCGATAGAAGAGTTGAACTTGTTGTTCACACTCTTGTAGGCAACCTGAAGGGTACGGATGTCCTTGAGTCTCTGGACAGCGACCTCCTTGCGGAAATCAGTTTCCTTGTTGAACTTGACAGGCTGCATGATGCATGAAACGATGGCGTAGACCAGCGCTACGATGGCTACAGGAAGAATAAGCCAGGTGAAAAGCTTCTTTAACATATTTTGGGTTTTTATTATTTTTCAAAAGTCGTACAAAGTTAGAAATTTCATTTATGAAATGCAATATTCTTTATAAATTTGCATTTGAAAAAAAACAGCATGACCCGGACTATCACCCAAGAGCGGATCGAAGCTCTCCACAGGCTTCTCTCACAAGCCACTGCAATCACTGTCGTGACGCACACGCGCCCCGACGGAGATGCCGTAGGCAGTTCCCTCGGAATAGCCCGGTTCCTTCAGGAGACTCTCGGAAAGGACGCAATGGTCCTGTTCTCGAACAGATGGTCCGGAACGCTTGATTTCCTGTTCGATGACGTTAGCGGAGCCTGCGCATCCGTCTACGATGACGAGCCGGGTGCGTGCTTAAGGCGCGTGGCGTCCAGCGACCTTATTATCTGTCTGGACTGCTCCGGTTTCAAAAGAGTGGAAGCTATGGAGCGGGAACTGACCGCCTCCAAAGCCAGGAAAGTGCTCATCGACCACCACCGCGAACCCGAAACGGACCAGTTCGACCTGGTGTTCTCAGAGACTGGGATATCATCAGCCAGCGAGCTCCTTTTCTGGGTGCTTATGAGCCTCCCGGAAACCGGGGGCAATGCAGCCGCGCTGCCGCCGTTCACCCTGAAGGCCCTTATGACCGGAATGACCACCGATACGAACAACTTCGCGAATTCAGTCTGGCCAAGCACCCTGGAAATGGCTTCCAAAGCGCTGGAAGCCGGAGTCGACCGCGAGGAAATAGTGGACCGGGTGTTCAGAAGCTATAGGGAGAACCGCCTGAGGATCACCGGATTCATCCTGAAGGACAGGATGACGATACTTCCTGAAGGCGTGGCCCACATAGTCCTGTTCAAGGAGGAACTGGAGGAGTACGGCATTCGCGAAGGCGACCTCGAAAGCATCGTGAACATTCCTCTTACCGTTGCGGATGTCAGGATGAGCGTCATGCTCAAGGAGGACAACGGCCTGTTCAGGGTGTCAGTCCGTTCGAAAACGGGCACCTCGGCATACGATTTCGCCGGAACTTATTTCCACGGAGGCGGACATCTCCAGGCTTCAGGCGGAAAGCTTCTGTTCCCGGGCGACATCGCAGACAGGAGCGGAGCGGCGGAGTATGTCGAAAATGCAGTAAAGGAATTCTTCGACCGGAAAGGATGATGAAACTGAAACACATATCCCTGATTCTGCTGGCATCGGCCTTCCTTCTCTCCTGCACCAAGGAGGAAAGGGAGAAGATGTACGCGGACCAGGAGAAGAAAATAGAGAACTTCGTGGAGGCACAGAAGAAGTCCAACCCCGATGTCCGGGTTGAATACAACAACGGTTCCACCAGAGTGGTGGTCACCGAAGGCAGCGGACTGGAGCTCAACGCCAGAGGAAAGGTATCCATCCTCTTCGCCGGCTATGATTTCACATCAGGGAACCTGTCCGCACAGACGATGTTCGCCACGAACAACTACGAGTTCGCGATGTCGAACAAATGGAACCTCACGGACGAAAGCGTGTACGGTGCCATTGAGATCGACATGAAGGACAAGGACATCATCGATGGTCTGATCAGCGGGCTAGAAGGCGTCAGGGAGGGAGAGGAGTGCTACATCCTGTTCACAGGCAAATACGCTTTCGGCAAGAACGAGCTAGGCACGATTCCTGCAAATGCACCGCTGGCCTACAGAATCTGGGTACAAACGATTGAAAACTAAGAAAAGCAATATTGATGAAAAAGACTTTGATTATACTCACCATGGCAGCAGCCGCATTGTCACTGTCGTCCTGCGCGAAAAACAACGTGCTCAAGCCGAATGACATCAGCAAGCGCTACCTTGACTCCTGGCTGAAAATCTATCATCCCGAGGCCAAGCTTGAGGCGGACGGGATCTACCTTCTCAGCGACACCCCGGGAACGGGACAGGCTATCGGGGACGTGGAGGCGTTTCCGTACCTCTATCTCACATACACGAAAACCGACCTCGACGGGAACATCACAGAAACCACGGACGCAAAAGTGGCCCAGCAGATCGGCACATATGACAAGAACAGCTATTACGGCCCTATCGTGAAAGGCCGTTCGAAGATCGAGATGACCGTCGGCCAGGAGATGATGTTCAAATCAATGAAAGTGGGCGGCACCAGGACCGTAATGATTCCGGGATGGTTCGAGACCACTACAAGGCACAAGAAGGTAAAGGAGTATTTCGAGGAGGAGAGCGGCACCGACGCCATTTTCACCGTCACCGTGGTCGATGCATTCAAGGACATCCTCAAATGGCAGGCCGACTCCATCGAAAATTACATCGCCCACAACTTCAGTGAGAAGATCGACTCCACGAAATACGGCTACTATTACATCCAGACCAAGGCTCCGGACACTACAGAAAGCTTTGAAGAGACCGCAACCGTCTATATCAACTACACGGGAAGCCTCCTGAACGGAACCATCTTCGACACCACCGTGGAGGACAGGGCCAAGGACGGAGGCCTCTACAGCAAGACCAAGTCATACGAGCCGGTCAAGATCACCCTCGCAAAGGACCATAAGGAACTGAAGCTCAACGGCAACACGACCATCGAAGGATTCTCCTACTGCATATCGCAGATGAAGAAGGGAGAGAAGGGAACGGTCATATTCTTCTCCAAATACGGATATGACTACCAGTCCCAGAACAAGATACCGTCATACTCCCCTCTCAGGTTCGACGTAGAAATGATAGGAACAGAAAAAGAATAGCCCATGCCGGTACAAGGAGTAGCTCCGACCGAGCTGGGAACAGAAAGAATAGGCAAGCTTCTGAAGATGTACGCAGTCCCGGGCATCATAGCCCAGACTGCGGCTTCTTTGTATAATATGGTGGACAGCATCTATATCGGCCACATCAAGGACGTAGGTTCCTACGCTATTTCCGGCCTGGCTGTCACCTTCCCCCTGATGAACCTCTCCGCAGCGCTCGGAACACTGGTAGGAGTGGGTGCAATGACCCTCATATCGGTGCTTCTCGGCCAGCGGAACTACCAGACCGCCGGAAAGGTGCTCTCAAACGTCCTGACCCTGAACACCATCATCGGAGTGCTGTTCACAGTACTCACCCTGAGCTTCCTCGACCCGATACTCTACTTCTTCGGAGCGAGCGAAGCCACCCTCCCGTTCGCCAGGAAATATATGATCATCATCCTCCTGGGCAACGTAGTCACCCACCTGTACTTCGGATTCAACGGAATCATAAGGGCCTCGGGCAATCCGAGGACTGCGATGGGTCTGACCCTGTTCACGGTGATTTCCAACGCCATCCTCGACCCGATATTCATCTTTGTCCTTGACATGGGGATCCAGGGCGCAGCCCTCGCAACCGTCCTCTGCCAGGCAATGGCATTGACATACTCCCTGAGGTTCCTCGCGGACAAGAAGCGTTTCCTCCACTTCCCGCGCCCGCTCTTCCAGCTCGACTGGAGGATTGCAAAGCAATCGCTGGCCATCGGCCTCGGGCCTTTCATGATGAACAGCGCCGCCTGTCTGGTGGCCCTCTTCATCAACCAGCAGTTGCGCAAATACGGCGGTGACCTCGCCATCGGCTCCTACGGTATCGTCAACAGGCTCACCATGCTGTTCGTAATGATCAATATGGGATTCAACCAGGGGCTCCAGCCGATCGCCGGCTACAACTACGGCGCCCGCCAGTACAAACGTGTCAAGGAAGTCTTCATCCTGACGGCCAAATGCGAAATCCTCGTGACAACGGTCTGCTTCCTGGTATCGGAGTTCCTGCCTGTCCAGGCCGTCAGCCTGTTCACCAATGACCAGCAGCTGATCGAGCTCGCCGCAAAGGGCCTCAAGACAATGAACATCGGCTTCGCCCTCGTAGGCTTCGGAATGGTCTCATCGAACTTCTTCCAGTGTCTGGGAATGGTCAGGAAATCCATATTCCTCTCCCTCACAAGACAGCTGCTCTTCCTCCTTCCGCTCATTTACACCCTGCCTCTGTGGTATCAGGAAAAGGGAGTCTGGATGAGCTTCCCGATTTCGGACATAATGAACGTCATCATATCCGTCATTCTGATTGTCAATATTTTCCGTAAATTTGACAAGCTGAAGGACGGAGACGACCCTTCCATACTCGGAAGCACACTCTCATAACCACATACTGAAATGGGATACACAATAATCAACATCGGCAGACAGTTCGGAAGCGGCGGACGACGGATCGCGGCGTCCCTGAGCGAAAAGCTCGGAATACCTGTCTATGACAACGAACTGATAACGGAGGCAGCACAGAAGAGCGGGTACAGCAAGGACCTGTTCCAGAAAAGGGACGAGCACAGAAGCCTGTTCACCCTTTCCAACATCTTCGGCACCACGAACCGTTACAGCGGCGGCGAAAGCTACCTGAACGACAACACTCTTTTCAAGATACAGAGCGAAGTGATGAGGGAAATCGCTGAAAAAGGACCCGCAATCTTCGTGGGCCGTGCCTCGGACTACGTTCTCCGGGACTTCGAATGCCTGGACGTATTCATCTGCGCCCCTGAAGAATGCAGGGTCAAGGACGTAGCGGAACGCGAAGGCATCAGCGAACAGGAAGCCGCCACAATGATCCAGAAGAAGGACAAGGAGCGCGCCAGCTACTACAACTATCTCACTTTCGGCAACTGGGGAGTGGCATCGAACTACGACCTCTGCATCGACTCCTCCATTCTGGGAATCGACGGAACGGCTGACAGCATCATCGATTTCGGCAGGAAAAGCGGACTTATCAAATGAGAGCCGGCAGAATAATCATTCCACTGGTGGCAGTCCTGTCCATCGGTTCGGCAGTGCTCCTCCTGGGAATGAAGTTCCCGGGCAGGAACATCGAGGCCTCCGTGGACAACCGCATCCCCGTCGAGCTCAATGCCACTCTCACCAATGAGCTCTCCGACACCCTGACCCTCAAACCGATCGACAGGAACGTCAAGGAGTTCATGGACTACTGGAAAATCCGCGGTCTCTCCCTTTCCATCATCAAGAACGACTCCCTGGTGTACTCCAAGGGATACGGATGGGCCGACAAGGAGAAGAAGGTCAGGATGGAGCCGTACCACATCCTGCGTATGGCCTCGGTATCCAAGCTCCTGACCGCCACAGGAATAATGAAGCTCGAGGAAAAGGGCCTCCTGACCCTCGACGACAAGGTCTTCGGCCCCGAAGGGATCCTCAACGATTCCATCTACACCGCGACCATCAAGGACACGAACTATTTCAAGATAACCGTGGAGGACCTTCTCCGTCACAAGGGAGGCTTCACCACCAGGACCGGTGACCCGATGTTCTCGACAAGGACAATCATCCTGCAGAACCATCTCAAGACTCCTCCCGACCACGAAACGCTTGTCAAGGTACAATTGAAGAGGAAGCTCGGTTTCGAGCCGGGAACCTGGCAGGAATATTCGAACTTCGGATACCTGCTCCTGTCCATGATCATCGAGAAGGTCACAGGAGTGGACTACGAGTCCTGGATGCAGGAGAGCGTGCTGAAGCCGGCGGGATGCCTGGACATGCATATCGCAAGGAACTACTATTCAGAGAAATACGAAAACGAGACACGATACTACGTGCAGGATGACGACCAGCCTGTCTTCGAGTTCAACAACAGTGGAAGGTCAGTGCCGCGCTGCTATGGAGGCAATGACATCCCTACCCTCTCGGGAGCCGGTGCCTGGGCGGCATCGACAGCGGAACTCGCAAGGTTCGTAGCGTCCATCGACGGAAAGCCTTCGGTGCCGGACATCATCAGCGCCCGCAGCGTGCAGAGGATGACGGAATGGTTCGACCCTGACACCTATTCCCTTGGCTGGAACGACACCAAGCCTACTGGAGAATGGACCCGCACAGGCACATTCGCCGGGACAAGCGCCCTCGTCAAATACTTTCCCGACGGGGAATGCTGGATCCTTATCACCAACACCAGCACCTGGAAAGGCACCCGCCTGGCCCGCTACACCACCGCCATGTTCGAAAAAAGCAGGGAGGAATGTTCCGCCCTGTTTCCGAAAAGAGACCTTTTCTATACTTCTGCCGAGCAATAGAAAAACAGCCTCCAACGCAACGCAACAACTTTCCCTGACAGCTTCACTTTGAGCAATCATCCGCACATATGGATGAACAAATATTTGCTTTGCGGCTCTTCTCAGACACTTATGCTATAACGTGCCGCAAAACAAATAACTTCCTGATGAATCAGTTCTCGCTTGAGAGTAAGCATCCGACAAAATTAATAATGTTGTTGGGGAGAGATTCTCGCTACTTGCCATAGAATGGCTCTCGGTACCTTGAAACCCATTCTGTGGCAGGGAAAGGGGTAGAAATGGGCGATTTGCGGCCACAGAATGACTCTGGACCCTCCCAGAGTCATTCTGTGGCGAAAGGGAGGTCACGGAAGGAATGTACATACGCGAATGATTTGCGTCTGTACGAAAAATCATCCGCTCATACAGATGAAAAGGGGCCGCCCTTGATTCGTGAGTGCAAAGAATTGCAATATTCTTTGTGCTCAGAAATTGGTATAGTAATGATTCTCGGGTATTTGTGCGTAGGAAGACCTGTTTGACGCACGGACGGGACAAAATTGTTATCTGGTGCGTAAATTAATCATTTTTACGCACGGGACTGGGCTGGGCAAACTTAGTTTTTAAACGGGACACCTGCAAAACCATGGGTGTAAATAATTATATGTAGTTCGAAACAACAAGGGTATATTTGCAAATCAATACCCTTGAATATGTCACAGGAACTGCAGATTAAACTTCTTGAAGACTTCCTTCACTATTTTCTTCCCGAAGGACTTCTCGATTACTTCGAGCCGGTAATGGCCGAGAACAAGACACACATCAATCCAACGAATAAAGTCCAGTTGCAGGCCCTGCATTTGTACTTTGATGAA
>JAZLLA010000008.1:0-19817 GCA_045597895.1 Candidatus Cryptobacteroides sp.
TATGAAAAACTTCTCCGGGGAAGGCCGCGCGGCCAGGGGCGGAACGCCCCTTTGAGCGCAGCATATATCTACTAATTACAACGTTGAATCGAAGTGATGATTATTCTTGATAAAATTTGGAAGATCCATAAGAATAGATACGAAGTTTATGAATATTTTTTTATCTTTGTTAATATATAAGGTTAGTAGTGAAATATGATCAGTAAGAATATTCTCGAAACTATCGGGAACACGCCCATGGTGCGCATCAACCGTCTTTGCCCGAATCCCAATGTAAACATATATGCCAAGCTCGAAGGTTTCAACCCTACTGGCAGCATAAAGGACCGCATCGCCATCGCTATGGTGGAGCAGGCTGAGAAGGAAGGAAAGCTCTATCCGGGGAAGACCATCATCGAACCTACCTCGGGCAACACCGGTATCGGCCTTGCCATCGCGGGAATCGTGAAGGGCTATCCGGTGGAGATAGTGATGAGCTCGGCAGTCTCCATCGAAAGGAGGAAAATCATACGCTCGTACGGCGGTAAAGTCATCCTCACCCCTGCAGACCAGGGTACAGACGGAGCTATCAGGATGGCTCACAAGCTTGTGAACGAGAATCCTGAGAAATATTTCATGCCTGACCAGTTCTCAAATGCGGGGAATTACATGGCCCATTACAAGAGCACTGCCATCGAGATCTGGCAGCAGACCGAGGGCAACATCGACTATCTGGTCGGAGCCATCGGGACTTCGGGAACCCTTATGGGACTCACCAAGTTCCTCAAGATAATGAATCCCGAGATCAAGATTGTCTGCGCCCAGCCTATCCGCGGACATTATATCCAGGGTCTGAAGAATATGGAGGAGGCCATCGTCCCTGAAATATACAATCCCGACATCATCGACTCCCAGGAGATGATAGAAAGTGAAGAGGCCATAGAGATGGCCCGCCAGATCATCGCCAAGGAAGGGATCTTCGCTGGAATGAGCAGCGGCGCCGCTATGCTGGCGGCTGTCAGAACGGCGGAGCGCATCGAGTCCGGCAATATAGTGGTGGTGTTCCCTGACCGCGCCGAGAAGTATCTCAGTACCACGATGTTTGAAAAATTCGCTGACTGATACGATATCGCATTTTTTTTGTAGTTTTCTGCCAAGCTGCGCGTCTAATGAATAAAAATAGTGACTTTTTGTTGCAAACTTAAAATTTAGATGTATATTTGCAGTGTAATAGTAAACTAATACACTTAGGAATATGGGAAAGAAACTTTACAAATCATCGACTGACCGCAAGGTCGGTGGCGTCTGCGGCGGAATCGCAGAGTACTTTGACATTGACTCCACCATCGTCCGTCTCGGATGGCTGATCACTATTTTCTGCTTCGGCGGCGGAATCCTGGCATATCTCATCGCAATGTTCGTGATTCCGAACGAGCCGAGGGATTATTACGTAGACAAACACTAGTATTATAATAGTAAAATGAAAAAATTCCTTATCATCGCTGCCGCGTTGATCGTTTCAGTGGCAGCACTGGCCCAGCAGCCGGTTCCGGTCGACCCTGCCGTACGTGTCGGCAAGCTTGACAACGGTCTTACCTATTATATCCGTCACCATGAAGAACCTGCCGGACAGGCCAACTTCTATATCGCCCAGAAGGTCGGCTCCATCCTCGAAGAAGAGGAACAGCGCGGTCTTGCCCACTTCCTTGAGCACATGTGCTTCAACGGAACCGAGCATTTCCCTGGGAACGGCATCATCAAGTACTGTGAGAGCATCGGCGTAGAGTTCGGCGGTGACCTCAATGCTTACACTTCCATCGACGAGACTGTCTACAACATTGACAACGTACCTGTAGCCAAGGTTCCTACCGCCATCGATTCCTGCCTGTGGATCCTCCACGACTGGGCTGACGGCCTCCTTCTCAAAGCCGAGGACATCGATAGCGAGCGCGGCGTGATCCACGAGGAGTGGCGTACCCGCAGGACCTATGCAATCCGTCTCTACGAGCAGATCCTCCCTGCCATCTATCCTGAGAACCGCTACGGCGAGCGCCTCCCTATCGGCCTTGTCGAGGTTATCGACAACTTCCCTTATCAGGCCATCCGCGACTACTATGAGAAATGGTACCGTCCGGACCAGCAGGGTATCATCGTGGTAGGTGACATCGACGTGGACGAAATCGAGGCCAAGATAAAGGACATCTTCGGCACCATCGCCACCCCTGTGGACCCTGCCGAGCGTTTCTATGTTCAGATCGAGGACAACGACGAGCCTATCATCAAGCTTGCCAAGGACCCTGAGAATCCTTATGCCCAGACCTACATCTTCTGCAAGCACGACGCTTATCCTGTAGAGATGAAGAGCGACATCAGCTATCTCGTATATCAGTACGCCCTCAACACAATCGCTCTTATGGCCAACGAGCGCATCGAGGAGATGATGCAGAGCGCTAACCCTCCTTTCATCCAGGCTCAGATCGCTGACGATGATTTCTTCATCGCCAAGACCAAGGACGCCTTCACCGGAGTCTGTGTCTCTTCAGAGGCCGAGCTCACCTCAGCAGTGACCGCCCTCTACCGTGAGATGCTCCGCATCAAGCGCTTCGGCTTCACCGCTTCAGAGTATGAGCGTGCCAAGGCTGAACTCATCTCCCAGGTTGAAAACATGTACAACTCTCGCGATAAGAAGAAGAGCTACGAGTTCTGCCAGGAGTATGTCCAGAACTTCATCAACGGCGAGCCTATCCCTGGAATCGAGACAGAGTACGCCCTCATCAACCAGCTTGCTCCGGCTATCGGCGTGGAGGTCATCAACCAGGTTGCAGCTTCCCTTATCGCTGACAACAACCTCGTCATCGCAGCAATGCTTCCTGACAAGGAGGGTGTAGTATATCCTTCAGAGGAAGAGTTCGCAGCCAGCATCGCAGCTGTCGCAGCCGAGGATATCGAGCCATATGTGGAGGAAGTCTCAGACGAACCTCTCATCTCCGAGCTTCCTGCTCCTGGAAAGGTCGTCATGACCGAGGACTCCGTCTTCGGATACAAGAAGTATCTCCTTTCAAACGGTGCTACCGTGTATCTCAAGACCACTGATTTCAATGCTGACCAGATCCTTATGCGTGCCACCAGCTTCGGCGGATCATCCATCTATCCTGATGCACAGGCCAGGAATTTCGGCGTCATCAGCGAGGTCATCGCTCTCGGCGGCGTAGGCAATTTCAGCAGAACCGCCCTCAACAAGGCCCTCGCCGGCAAGCAGGTCAGCGTGACCCCTCAGGTCGCAATCTACAATGAGGCTGTCAGCGGCTCTTCCACTCCGAAGGACTTCGAGACCATGCTTCAGCTGACTTATCTGAACTTCACCAGCCTCCGTTCCGATGAAGAGGCATACGCTTCATGGAAGACCCGTTCATATGCCGCTCTCCTGAATGCCGAGTCAAATCCTAACACCGCCCTCCAGGACTCTCTGATGGCAGTCGTCTACAACGGCAACAAGCGTGTGATGCAGCTCAAGGCCGCAGAACTCGATGGACTTGACTACAACTATATCATGAACGTTGCCCGCGAGCGCTTCGCTGACGCTTCCGACTTCGAGTTTGTCTTCACCGGCAACATCGACGAAGCCTCCGCACTTCCTCTCATCGAGCAGTACATCGGTTCCCTTCCTTCAAAGAACGCCCTCAGCGTGAAGAAGCTCAAGAAGGACCTCAAGAAGCTCAGCCCTAAGGAGACATACCGTGCCGAAGCCCTCGAGTTCTCCAAGGGAGACATCCTCTGCTCATTCGAGCGCCAGATGGAGATGCCTACAGCCACCACAGTGTATTTCGCCAACGGCGGATGCACATATGACCTCAAGAACAGCGTTTCCTTCGAGCTCGCTATGAGAGCCCTCTCTGTAATTCTCCTCGAGGAGATCCGCGAGAAGGAAGGCGGCACCTACGGCATCAGCGCTGACGGTACCCTCTCATCCATCCCTCGTCTGGAAGGATATTATCAGATCGCATATCAGACAAACCCTGACCGCGTCGAGTATCTTAACCAGAGAGTTGAGGACATCGTGGAGGCATTCGCAAAGGATGGCTGCGATGAGGAAACCCTCAATAAGGGCAAGGAGTATCTCGTAAAGAACTATCAGGAGAACCTCCGCGAGAACGGATTCTATTCAGGTGCAATGATTGAATACCTCCAGGATGGACTTGACACCATTTCCGGATATGAGGACATCGTGAACAGCATCACCGTTCAGGACATCGTGAACACCTTCAATGAAGTAAGGAACGCCGGCAATTTCGTCAAGCTCGTAATGGTGGGCACAGCCGAATAGCCTGATAACATTCCAATAAATAGAAATAAGGCGACCGTCATGGACGGCCGCCTTATTTGTTTGTCGTATCGTTGATTTCTAAACTTCGTCCGGAGTGTCGGGGATGATGAAGATGAAACGGGCTCCTGTAGTGTAGGAGGTGTCCAGTTCGACCTTTCCACCGAGTGACTGGGATATCGTGTTGCAGATATTGAGTCCGAGTCCGTGGCCGCCCTTGCTGGCATCCAGCGTAGTGAAGCGGTTGAAGATATCCTCGGCGATGTCCTTAGGTACACCCTCGCCAGTATCAGTAACGGAGAACACAACATATCCCGGCCTTTCATCCAGGGAGTAATGAACGTGGATCTCTCCCTTGTCCGTATGCTTGCAGGCATTGGTCAGGAAGTTCACCAGAATCTGCTGGATACGCTTAGGGTCGGAATAAAGCATATGGTCCTCACCTTCCATATATGGAGTATAATACAGCTTCACACCAGGAAGTACTCGGGTCATACAGCATTTGACCGACTTGTTGCATATATCGTTGCAGCTTGTCCTCTCCTTCTTTACCTTGTACACGCCCCTTTCGATGTCCGACATATTCAGCACGTCGTCCACCAGCATGATCAGCATGTCCGAGCTTGTCGTAATGTACTCGATGAACTCCTCCCTCTCCTCTTCCGTCAGCGAACCCTCCGGCATAGCAAGCAGCTGGGAGTAACCGATTATAGCGTTCAAAGGGGTTCGGACATCGTGGCTCAGGTTCTGAACGAACAGGCTCTTCATCTCACTGGCCATACGTGCCTTCTCCACTTCATTCTCCTGCGCCTTGTATTTTTTCCTCAGCATATGGACAATGAAGATGCCCAGGAAAATCAGCAGGACGACAAGGGCGGCCGCCCACCAGGTCTTGTACCAAACCTGCTCGACATAGAACGTATATAGGGTTTCCATCTCGGTCCAGGAACCGTCAACGTCGGTACAGCATCCGGAAATGGTGTACTGGCCTGCGGGAAGATTGGCCTTGAAATGGAATTCCGGGTCCTCCTTCAGATACTCGGTGGTTCCCGTAGGTTCAGGACCGTTGATGATGAAACGGAATTTCTTGTGCCTGAGGATGATTTCATCGACCGGGAAGAAGGAAATATCGATGTTGGAATATTTCGGATGGATCACCAGATGGGAGAAATCCATTACATTCTTGTTGTCGATATTGACATTGTTCACCCTGAGCTTAGGAGGGTTGGTGGAATTCAGGTTCTTCAGGTCATCCTCGCGGATAAGCGAGATGCCCGCTCTGCCGGCCATGAAAAGATTGCCTGAATTGTCCACCATCTTTGCTTTGGCCTCATAGGTGGTTTCAAGTGCTCCGAAGGATTTGTCCACCCGGAGGACTGTCTTCTTGTCGTAGTTGTAGCGGTACAGATATTTGCTGGTGCCGATCCATATGGTGTTCGTACGGAAGACGTACATCATTGACCGGAGTGCGCTGTCCAGAGGCAGAGAGATATATTCTGACTCCCCGGTATCAAGGCTGTATTTATGGAGGCCACCCATAGAGCTGAGCCAGACCGTATTGTTCGTACCTGTGGAGCTGCAAGTGAATGTATCGTTGTCTATGGTGTACAAAGGAACCAGCTTGTTGCTGGCGCGGTCATCCCATTTGTACAGAGTGGTATTGTCGAAGAAGTACTTGCCTTTTGCTCCGAACACAGGATACATATGTCCCTTGGTTCCTTCTGGCAGGGACCAGCTTTCGATGGTTTCGCTGTTCGGATCATAGCGGTATATTCTATCCGATGTACCGATGATGTTTCCGTCAGCGTCATTGCACAGGATAGGGCCGTCATCTCCGTATCTGTGGCGGTCTGTCCTTGACTTGAAAATGGAGACGTCGGTCAGTTCGCCTGTATTCTTGTTGAGCTTGAAAACTCCTTCGGGGGAGCAGCTGAATATAAGATAGTCCTTTCCGAAACCAGCGATGCTGCTGACGGACATGCCGTTGGTCGTAGGGTATTGTATGATACGTTTGGAGTCGTCCTCATTGGCCCGTGGCAAATACTGGATGATGCCGGCTCCGTAGAATCCGCACCAGTAGGTGTTGTCTTTGACATCGAAGAACAGCGTGCTGGCACCGTCATGCTTCAGCTCAGGCCTGATGGTATTGAACGGAAATGAGTGGATGCCTCCCTTGCAGATGAGGAAAACACCGCCGTGACAGGTCCCTACCCAGATGTTTCCGATGGAATCGACTTCGAGGCTTGAGATGAAATCGTTCGGGAACGGGTTCGGATCTCCGTCGATGTTATGGAGTATCTGAATCTTTCCTGTATTTTTGTCGATGATGTTGACTCCGCCGCCATAAGTGCCGGCCCAGATATGTCCGTCCTTCTCTATCATGCAGAGGACCTGGTCGTTGGAAAGCTTGGAGTTTGAGGTCGAATATGACTTCATGAGGGCAAGATTCCTGTCATAGCAGTACAATCCTTCACCGGAGCGCGCCAGCCAGAGATTTCCGTCCGAGTCGACAAGGCCGTCCGTGAAGTTGGAACCGAGGTCGGCATTGATGGGTGAAACTTCATTGGTGGAAGTGTTGAATTCGTAGGCCCTGTTGGTACCGGTGGAAAGAAGGAATATTCTGTCCTCGGAGAAACGGACCATATTTGTGATGTTGAACTGGGAGCTGGTGGTGAAGTTTGCGACTTTGCTGAATTCCCCGGAACTGAAGGTGTATTTCCAGATGCAGTTCTCACCTCCGAAATATGTGGCGTCCTCGGTGGAGATGGCGGTGAAGGCCAGTGCATCCTTGTCCAGAAGGCGCATTTTCTTCGACTGCATACCCTGATTGCCTTTCATGAACAGCACTCCGCCGCCGGAAAGAATCCAGTTGTTGCCGTCAGCGTCCCTCAGAGCATAGTAGATGTTATCATCGGGAAGGTCATAAGGCTTGGGCGCCTGGGTGGACATTACGTCCATGACGCCATTGCTTATCCTGTATGCGCCACTATGGGTGCAGATCAGGGCATAGTGTTCCGTAACACTGATATATCGAACATCGGACGGATATCCATCCTCAGGTGAGAGTCTGATATAGCTGTAGTCGTTCTCTTCCGGAGCAGCATAGCAGAGGCTGTGCAAGAAAAGAGGAAGAAACAGCAACAGGGAGCAAAGGGTAATTATTTTCTTCATCGGTGCAAAAATACTGAAAAATAGTATTTTGGCAATGTTCCAATGGGGAAAACTTACAATTATGACAGGAATTGTCTACCTTAGTACGGATGAAAGGATATTCTATTATTCGCGCTATTTTAGTGCTCATCGTTCCACTGGCTTTCGCCTGCACGGCCATAGCCGCTGACGATGGCGGTTCGGAGGTAATCTATCGTTCAGTATATGAGAAGGTTGCCCCCAAGGCTGACCTTCCCGTGAACCTGCTTGTCCTTGAGGTCGCGAAGTGTTTTCTAGGGACAAAATACGTTTCCGGAACCCTCGAGTCGGAGACGGAGGAACTGAGGATATTCCTGGACAGGACAGACTGCATACTCTTCGTGGAGATGTGCACGGGTTTCGCCCTGACCGTCAAGGGCCTGCGGATAGAGCAGGTTTGCGATGGAGAGCACTACGGTACGAGGCCACGCCCTTCCGTCAGCCGGTGCGAGCCTTCCTATGAGCTGCTGTGCGACAATATCCGCAATATGCGGTACCGCAGCGGTGTTCTGGGCGACTATTCTTCACGCCTGCATTATACCACAGAGTGGATCCTCCAGAACGAGACGAACGGCATAATGAAGGAAATCACTTCGGAGCTCGGTGTCCCGATCGGCCAGAGATTCTCCTTCATGAGTTCTCACAGGGATCTCTACCGTCAGCTGGTCGCCGACCCTTCACTGCTTTCGGAAATCATATCGACAGAGAAAAGGCTTGAGTCCCAGGGCCCATATTTCAAGGTCCCCCAGACCAGTCTTAAAACCCCTGCTGTCATCGGCAGGATCAAGGACGGCGACATAATCGCTTTCGTCGACCGGAACTCCGGTCTTGATGTCTCCCACGTCGCATTCGCTTATTCCGTGGACGGCGTAATGCATTTCATCCACGCATCCTCGAAGGCGGGGAAGGTGATCATCGAGTCCCGCACCCTCGCCGACTACGCCGCCAACGGTGTCCGCGTCATCCGCCTGAATGAAGTTTAGGATACGGTATCGTTATTTTTTGATGAATTCGACTCTGCGGTTCTTCGCGCGGCCTTCGTCTGTGCTGTTGTCGGCGATAGGTTCGTGAGAGCCCTTGCCGACTGCACGTAAGTTCCACTCGTCCACACCGAGCTTGACGAGCTCGGCCACGATGGCTTCGGCGCGCTGCTGACTGAGAGGGTCGTTGATCTTGTCGGAGCCTTGGTTGTCACAGTGACCCTGTACCTCGAACCGGACAGAAGGATTCTTTTTCATATAGTCTGCAACAGCCTCGATGTCGGCCATGGATTCAGGCTTGAGGGTGGCCTTGCCGGTCTCGAAGAGGATGTTGTTCGTAACGAACTTGCCACTTGCTGTCATTGCCTCCTCAACAGCTGCTGTGGCGGCTGACACGTCGGTGGTCTTGCGGTCGTAGAGTTCGACTCCGCCCTTGGCAACACGGACATTCTTAAGGTAGGTAGGACGGGGGCCACCTTGTGACCAAATGGTAAACCAACCGGCTCCAGCCTTGGCTGCAGGAACGTTTATTACCCTGACGCCATCTACATAGAATTTGAGGGCACGCTGGTTGAATGACACTGCGAAATGATGCCACTTACCGTCATTGACAGGGCCTACATTATCTTTTGCGGCCGACCCTTGCTTATCGGTATTGCTCTCACTTCCACTTTTTACATAAGAACAGGCGAATCTCTGTGTGTCAGAGCCGAAATCCCAGGAGAATGCGTATATCTCTGAGTCTCTGCCCTCTGTCGGAGCCATGATGTCGAATTCGACTTGAGAAGCGCCATCCTTATGTCTGTCGTCATACATCATATCGAATTCGATGGTGAAATAGTCACCGAGATAGTTCTTTGAGACAGCACCCGTTGCCGGATCGATGATAAGAGGTGATATCCAGCTGTCTGACTGGTCCATTGCAATGGCCTGCTGGCCGTTGATCATAGCGATCTCGGCGTTGCCGCGCTCAAGGTCCCATTTGCTCGGGAACTCTCCCAACTGCTCACCTGATACCTTGTCCTCGAACATTACGATGTCGCCCGGGACGAAGTCGCTCTTCTGCACCTGGATGTCATTGACATATGCGTTGTCCTGCTGTTCTGCATCGTCATAATAGTCATTGCTGTTGTCATTGTTCTTCGAGCTGTTCCTGTCCTTCTTTGAGGTGGCCTTGTCGATGCCGTCGTTTATGGCGTTTTCGATTTTGTTGCCGATAGCATTCTCTGCGGCGTTCTTTGCCCTTTCGGCGAGGCGGCCGAGAACGTTCTGAGCATTGGCTCCGGAGCAGATGAGCAGCATTGCAGCTGCGATGCAAATGGTCTTTTTCATGATTTTCTGATATTGGCTATAAAGATTTGTGATGAAAATTACGAATTTAAAAAGTATGTTCAAAATCTCCGGACTAGTAGCGGCTGGTTATTTCAGTGCGCACCCATAGCTGGCTGCTGTCATAGGTGTCCCACTGCCTGAACCATCTCTCCATCCAGAGGAAACCGTGGGTTTCGAGCCAGGCGATTCCGATGGACTTCTTTTCCAGACTGAAACCCTTGGCAGCGTCGATTACGGAGTCCGCATAGATGTAGTAGTTGCTGTTGAGGCCCGACTGACCCTCCTGGCTGCCGCTGGTCTGGGTCTGGAGCATGATCTTCTTGCCCGCCAGACGGCTTTCGCTGAACGGGAGTGTGCAGTTCGCCTCCTGGGTGAGGACGTCGAGCATGTTCGTGTATGGGGAGTCCTTGTAGTAGGCCCTTATGGCCTTGAGCTCGTTTTCCGAGATGCAGAAATTGTAGATCTGGGCGCAGTTGTACTTGGTATCGCCGTTTACGAGGCACCAGGCGCTTTCGCTGTTCTCGAAATCCCACGGCGTTTTTTCAGGGAACCAGGCGAGGGTCTTGAAGTCGCGTTCGACGAGTGCTCTCGGCATAATGAAGTGGGCGCCCTTGATCTGGCAGATGGCCTGGTCGTCGTGACGCTCGACTGCATTGTTCTCGGCGAAGACCCTGTATTTCTCGACACTCTCCTTCAGGTCGTCGTAAAGCTTCTTCCTGGTCGCGTCGCTGTAGTCTCCGAAAGTATAGTAGAGGTGGGCCATAAGCGCGTTCTGGGCTATCACGCAGGCGTCCGCTGCACGCAGGCTCTCCCTGAGGCCGTAGCCCAGATTCTCCCACGGGTGGGTGTTGAATACATACATATCGTAGACCTGGTAGAGATTCTTCCTCTCGATGACTGTGCCGGTGAGGTAGTCTATGAAGTTGAGGGCTTCGACGTATGCCGGGTTGCCGCCCACGGTGCGGTTGCCCCATTCCTTGATGATGGCTTCGACATCACCGCCCTTCAGCCAGGCGTCCTCAATCCTGAGGATGTACTCTGTGGTGAGGTTCCTCATCGGATTCAGGTAGGAGTTGGTGCGCTCGTTGAGGTAGTGCTCGTATGTAGTGTTGTGGACGAGGTTGATCAGAGCCGCGAGCTGTGAGTTGATGCTGTTCATCTGATCGAGGATCTCGTCCAGCTTCTTTGCGGTTTCGTCCTCGATGAAGCTCTCGATGATCAGCTTGGCCACGGTGCTGGATGCTCCGGTCACCAGACCCTTCAGGACCCAGTCCATTATACCTTCCGCAGGAACCGGTGGTGCCATAAGTTTCCCCTGCAGCAGCGGATTCTCATAGGCATCGAGGTCGACGTACTGCGTCGGACCTTCGAAACCGTTAGGAAGCTGGACCATAGGGGAGATGGCCAGCTTCATGGAGTTGAACATCTCATCGAGGTTGCCCTCGTACTTGGTCAGTGCGATGGTCCCGCTTTCCATATTTACGAACATCTGACTTTCATTCGCTACGTTGAAACCGTAGCCGGCTCCCTTGTCGCCGGGCTCTTTGATGGTCCCCGTGCCCTTCTTGCTTGAGTAGGAGACCTGGACGTCAAGGTCATCGATCTTTGTTATGGACGACATCCCTTTTCCCAGTGACAGGGAAACGAAACGTGCATTGTCGTTGCTGATTTCCAGCAGGTACATCGACTGATTCTCAGCATTCAGATCACAACCCGAACTTGCCCAGAGCCCATCGGCGCTGGCGGGATAAACTATCGGCTCCTCTGCATCCTCCCTGTAGCAGGAGTCAAGCGAGCAAACAGAAACTAGGGCGATGACGGCCATCGCCAATGTTCGTAGATACTTCATATTATATTATTCCAATGTGTCCTGTTTCAGTTTTTCCAAGTAATCGTTGATACGTCTGAGCTGGCGTGGAATGAATATCTGCTGAGGGCAGCGCTTTGCGCACTTTCCGCAGGATATGCAGTGGTCGGCCTGGCGTATGGTCGGTATCGCCTTGTTGTATGCAGTCAGATATTTGCGCCGGGCGCGGGCATAATCCTCCTGATCCGGACTGGTCACATAGGTTCCGGCGTTCACTTCGTTGTTGTAGAACTTGAAGATGCCCGGGATGTCGATTCCGTAAGGGCAAGGCATACAGTATTGACAGCCCGTACACTCGATGATAGGGTATTTCATGATTTTCTCGCCTATGCCCTGGAGGAATTCCAGCTCCTCTTCGCTGCAAGGCTTGAAATCACTGAATGTCCTGATGTTGTCGGTCAGATGCTCCATCTCCGACATACCGCTCAGCACCACTGCGATCCTAGGATGTGTGGCGACGAAGCGGAAGGCCCACGAAGCGATGGTCGCCTCCGGGTCACGTGCCTTCAGCTCGTCGAAGATGGCTGCCGGAACGTTCGAGAGGCGTCCTCCGAGCAGAGGTTCCATAATGATGATAGGGATCTCCCTCTTGTCCAGCTCGTTGTAGAGGAACTCCGCATCGCGGTTCCAGTCCACATAGTTCAGCTGTATCTGGACGAAGTCCCAGTGGTACTTCTCGTGCAGTTCCATCAGGCTCAGGAATCCGTCACGGCTGCCGTGGAAGGAGAATCCGAGGTTGCGGATGCGTCCCTGGCTGCGGGCCTCCAGATACATGTCGATCAGCCCTGAGAAACGGTTCTCGAAGTCCTTTGCGGAGCTCAGGCCGTGCATCAGGTAGTAGTCGATGTAGTCGGTCTTGAAGTTTATGAAGGAGTTCTTGAACATCTCGCGTCCGGCCTTTTCGGCCTCTTCGCCGGACATTCCCTGTGTGGAGGCCTTCGTGGCTATCCTGTAGCTCTCGCGCGGGAAGCTTGCAAGGGCGTTGGCGGTGAGGGTCTCGCTCTGGCCTTCGAGATAAGCCGGGGCGGTGTCGAAATAGTTGATACCGTGGGCCATTGCGATTTCGATCATCGAGGTCATCTTCTCCTGGTTGAAAACGTCCTTGCCGTTTTCATCCTTGTAGGAGTCGAGCCTCATGGAACCGTAACCCAGAAGTCCGATTCCGTCCAGGTGCTGCACTACGTTTCCGCAGGATGAGATGTCGGTGTTGTATGTGTTGCTGTAGCTTTCTTTTCCCTTTCCAGCCTTTGGGGTGCAGGCTGCAAGGCCGAGGGCTGCCGAGCCCATTCCGGCCTTCTTTATAAAATCTCTTCTATTCATGGTGTTCTGCAAGTCCGTTAACTGTTATTGCACTGATAGGACGGCTAGGGCAGAGGAATTCGCAGGCGCCGCAGCCGATACATATTTCTTCAGAAACGGCCGGAACCCTGCGGCCGGTGTTTTCGTCGTTCACCATACGGATGGCACCGGTAGGGCAGTGGGAGCTGCAGCTTGAGCAGGCATCCTGACCCGTCGCTAAGATACAGAGCTCGAGATTGACGGTGGCGATACCGATGTGGGTTGCGACTTTCTGCTCGCGCGTCACAGGCTTGATGGCGCCTGAAGGGCAGATCTCCGAGCAGGCTGTGCACTCAGGGCGGCAGAATCCGTTCTCATATCCCATCTCCGGCTGGAGGAGGTGCTTCAGATCGGTGGAAGGGCGCAGCACGTGGTTCGGGCAGTTGCTCACGCAAAGCTGGCAGGCCGTGCACTTGGAATAGAAATCCTCCACGCTTCCGGCTCCGGGCGGCACCAGGCGGCTCGCGCGGGCAGGGTTGGACTTCGGGACGATATCGGCGAGACCGCCGTCGAGGTGGGCTTCCTGAGCCTTGGCGGTGATGGCGGCGCCGCCCAGGAACGCAGCGGTCATAATGAAGTTCCTGCGTCCGCCGTCCTGCGCTTCAGTTTCAGCCTCAGCCTTTGCCTTCGGCTTTCCGAAACCGAAGCTGATGGCGTTCTCCTTGCATCGGCCGATGCAGTCGAAGCAGTCCACGCAGCGGCTGTAGTCGACGGTGTGGTTGTCCATGTCAATGCAGGAAGACTTGCATCCGCGGCCGCACCTTCCGCAGGCCGCGCACTTGCTTTCGTCGATCTTTATATGCATCAGCGGGTGTCTGCCGACCAGACCCAGAACGGTTCCTACAGGGCAGACGGTGTTGCACCAGGCGCGGCCCCAGAGCCAGGCGCACAGGACAATGACCACGAAGGTAACCACCGCAGTGATGATCAGTGCCGGAGCGAGGGACTCACCGCTGCCGGCGCCCACAGCAGTGCGTACCATTCTGCCATAAGCGCTATATGGTGCAATGAGGGCGACGAAAACCTGCAAGCCGGCGAAAATGGCCGCAATGGTCAGGACCAATACCGGATAGCGCACCCACCAGCGTTCTTTGTTGAACTCGAAGTGCTTGACCTCACGCTTGATGGTGGACGGCTTCTCGACGTCCTTGCCGGCTTTCTTGTCGGCAGCGTACTTGCGGATCTTGCGTTCGTTGATTCTGTGCAGGATGAGTCCTGCCTGCCTGCGTATCCAGATCACGATGTCCTGGAAGACTCCCATAGGGCAGATGACGGAGCAGTAGATTCGTCCGAAAAGGACAGTCAGGAGTATGACGCCGATGATGACGGCGAAATTAAGTGCCAGACAGGAAGGGAGGAACTGGAGCTTTGCCATCCATCCCCACCATTGGTTGCCGATACCTGCCAGCAGGAGTGTGATTCCCGCAAAGAACAGGACGGCAAGGGCGATTCGTATTTTTCTAAGCATATCGATAGGGAATTATTTTCAAACGTGTCTAGAGGTTCTTCCAGAGTTTAGGGAGGAAACCGTAGTAGAGAAGATGTCTCCAGGTGGACCAGTCGTGTCCGGTTTCACCTATGCAGAAGTACTCGTACTCGATGCCGTGGTTCTCGAGGGCATCCCTGAAGCCCTTGACGCGCATATTGAACATTCCCTTCTCTTCGGCGCCGCCCTGTCCTACGAACAGGTAGTCCACCTTGGCATTGGCCTGAGGGTCGTTGAGGAACTTTTCGAGGGTCTTCTCCGCGGTGTTGTCACCCGCGCTGAGCACGCCGAAATTGGCGAAGAGGTCGAGGGAGTTCAGGCCGACGAACATTGTGTGGCGTCCGCCCATTGAAAGACCGGAGATAGCGCGGCCGTGAGGGTTGGCGATGGTCTTGTAGTGGCTGTCGATGAACGGGATGATGGCCTCGCGGTATTCGCGCTCCATTATGTCGAACGTAAGCTTCTCGTGCTGAGGATGGTTGCGGTGGATGACCTGGTTGTTCACTATGGCGATGATCATCGGCTCGGCCTTGCCCTCGGCGAGGAGGTTGTCCATTATGAAGTTCACTCGGCCGTCATACATCCAGTTGGAAGGGAGCTCGCCGCTGCCGCCCATGAGGTAGAGGACAGGGTATTTCTTCTTCGGGTTGTACTGAGGAGGTGTGTAGACGTAGATCTCGCGCTCACCCTGGGTTACAGGGCTGTAGTAGATGTGGCGTGTGATGGAGCCGTGTGCGACATCCTCCTTTGCGTCCCACCACATCGGGCCGTCGCCGTGGACGATGAGCTCGCTGTATGGCGGCATGGCGGTGAAGGCGGCGTAGGTGTTGTTAGGGTCGGCCATGCTGACTCCGTCGACGACGAGATTGTACTGGTACATATCGACCGGGAGAGGTCCGATGGTCAGGGTCCAGATACCGTCCTCACCCTTGGTGAAAGGGATGTTTCCGCGGACTCCCATCACTGTGGTCATTGCTCCGGAGAGTGCTACGGACTCGGCCTTCGGGGCTCTGAGACGGAAGGTCACGGTGCGGTCGTCATTGACCTGCGGGGAGTTGAGGCTGGCGCTGAAGGGGATGAGGCCTTCGGTGTCCTTCTGTGGATTGTAGCTGAGGTTCACGTTTGACTGCTGGGCTGCCGCCGGCAGGACGAGGAGCAGCGATAGCGCTGCGGTCATCAGTTTAATGTTCATGATGTTGCGTTTTATATACCGTTTCTTTTTATTATGTGGATAACGGGTACTAATTTACGGATTTTTTGCCATGAGAGATATTTTTTTGCTGATTTTTCGGCCCCGTGTCCATATAACTTTCGTTTCGGGCGGAGCAGAGGGCTTTACGAAATTTTTAGTTAAACTCCGAAAAAATTAGGAGATATGAAAATAATAACTATATTTGCAGTAAACAAGTGTGATTCAGATATGCAGAAACTTACTACAAAAGAAGAAGATGTAATGAATGTCATCTGGAAGAAAGGAGATGTATTCATCCGCGACATAGTGGCGGGCCTCCCGGAGCCCAGACCGAACTACAATACCGTTGCCACACAGGTCAAGTTCCTGGAGGAGAAAGGTTATGTGGTCCGTAAGCCGATGGCTAACTCGTTCCAATATAGTCCCGCAGTTCCGGAAAGCGAATACCGTAGTACAGCAGTGAAGGATATCGTTTCAAAGCATTATAACAATTCCTTCATCAGTATGGTTTCACAGTTCGTAGAAGAAGATGAAATGGGGCTCGATGAACTCAAGGCCCTGATTGCTCAGATAGAGAACAAGAAGTAATGGTGACATATATCATAAAAAGTAGCTTGCTGCTGATGCTTTTCTACGCTTTCTTCATCCTGTTCATGAGGAAGACTACATTCTTCCGTTTCAACAGGATGGCGTTGATGCTGGGTACAGCGGTCTGTATGCTATTGCCATTGGTGGACTTCAGTACGGAAATGATGGCCGGAGCGGAAGCGCTCCCTCATTTTGTCATTCCCGAGATAACCCTGACGGGAGATGCGGTAGAGGAGGCTGGAGCTTCCTTCCGCTGGTCTCTTCTGTTTGCCGGTATTTATTTGGCCGGCGCAGCTGCTGTGCTCGTCCTGACATTGGTTTCCCTGACGAAAACAATAATGGTCATACGCTGGAACCGGGCTGAAAGAATCCCGGAAGGAGGGATTTCGATAATCGATGGCGATTTTCCGTCGTTCAGTTTCCTTCGCAATATTGTCATCAGCCGCGAGGACTACTCGTGTAATCCAGTGATACTCCAGCACGAGATGGCGCATATCAAATGCCATCATTCGGTGGACCTGCTGTTGTTTTCAGCCGTTACGGTGCTTCACTGGTTCAACCCGCTCGTGTGGATAATCAGGTCGGAGCTCAAGATGCTCCACGAATACGAAGCCGATGAGGCTGTCATCAACCAAGGCATCGATGCAACACAATATCAACTTTTACTCGTGAAAAAAGCTGTGGGAGCTCAGCGCTTCCATTTGGCCAACGGCTTCAATCACAAAAAACTGAAAAATCGAATTACTATGATGCAAACAACAAAAACGAACAAATGGGCGCGGCTGGGATACCTTCTTTGTGCCCCTGTGCTCCTGGGTGCGATGTGCTTCTGCACGAACAATGGCGGCGGCAATGACCTGGAAGCAAGCCTGGACGAAGTCGCTGCCATCGAGGAGGAGCCGGTGCCATTCAGCCTGCTTGAAGAAACGCCGCTGTTCAACGGGCAGAGTGAAGGCGAGTTTGCCAAATGGGTGGATGGGCGTCTGGTCTATCCTGAGAGTGCCAAATCGGCGGGCATTCAGGGAAAAGTGCTGGTTTCTTTCACAGTCAATTCCAATGGCAAGGTGACGGATGTGAAAGTAATCAAGGGGGCAGATGATTCATTGGATGCAGAGGCTGTCCGCGTGGTCAGCCAGAGCCCTGACTGGACTCCGGGAAGGATAGATGGTAAAAACGTGTCCGTGACATATACATTTCCGGTCATTTTCTCTTTGAAATAAATGCGTCTGGCAAGAAAGATAGGTTTCGTTCTCGTGCTGCTGCCGGTTGTGGCGGCAGCACAGGAGCCGGACAGCAGTGCTGTCAGGCAAAGCGTCATCCGGGAGGCGAGGGCGCTCAAGAACATATATAAGACTGATGAGGCAATAGATCTGTTGTCCACGCTTGTGCGGCCTGAGGCCATTGATGAGGACGTGTTCGCAGAACTTGCCGACTGCCATTTCCAGAGTGGGAATTATAATGATGCGGTCGGCACCTATATGCTTCTTTCCTCGCGTTTTCCTGAAAACCTGCTCTACCAGGTGCGGAGGATGGCGTGCTTCTACAGGCTGAAAGGTTATTCCCAGGCAGCCTCCGCTGGCGAGGCTATCCTGCAGCGTGACACCATTCCGGCCGTTGCGTCCCTTGTCGGCGACTCCTTCAACCAGATGGAGCAGTATGATTCCGCCCTTGTATATTATGGCATTTCCCTTCAGAAGAAACCATATAATGAGTCAGTGGTCAGCAAGGTGGCTAAGATTTACCTTGGCAGGAAGGACTATGATAACGTGATATCCCTCACTGATACGTTTCTGGAACTCGAGCCTGATAATTTCACCATCGCTCCGATAAAAGGGCTTTCCCTATTCTGCAAAGGTGAATACGGTTCTGCCATCGAAGTTCTGGAAAGGCAGAACCAGCTGGGCAATGACAATTACGGAGTGCATTACTATCTTGGTCAGAGCTATGCTCAGACGAAGGTCATGTACAGGGCGTCTGAAGAGCTGAAGAAAGCATGGCAGATAGATTCCAGCGATGTGAATCTGGCCGTTTCTATCGCTTCTGTGGAGTCGGATTCATTCAAGCCGTTTGAAACCGATGTCAAACCGTGGCTGGACAAGGCTCTTGAGATGCTTCAGCCCGACAAGGGCGCCCTGGCGCGGGTGCATCAGCAGTACGGCTATGGCTATTATATGGCGCAGAACAATTGGGATGCAGCTATAATGCACTACAAGGAAGCATATAGTAACAACCCGAAGCTGATCTCCGCGCTTTCAACCGTGGCATACTGCTATGAGCAGAAGAAAGACTATAAGTCTGCCCTTGAGTGGTATGAAAGATATCTGAAGGTCGCCCGGGCGGACAGTAAAGGATATAGATTCGCGCAGGAAAGCGTAAACTATCTTAAGGGAGAGCTGTTCATGCTGGAGAGATAATCCTTTCGGCTGTTATGGTGCTTAAACAGACCGTCGGTGCAGGAAAATTACCCTCATTTTTGAAATTGTCATTAAGCGGGAACTGTATCCCGGAAAACCATACTGATTATCAACCGTTTACGAATCTGCCTGTTCCCGCCTAGGCCTCTGGCGCCTAAGCGGGAACTGTGGTATGAGATTCATCCGAAGTGGGAACTTATCGGAACCCACACCGGTCGCCGCACTTTCATCGTCAACGCTCTCTCCCTCGGCATCCCGCCGAATGTCGTGATGAAATGGACTGGCCACGCTTCGTATTCATCAATGAAACCCTACATCGACATTGTCGACTCCATCAAAGTCACAGAAATGGCAAAGATGAATTTTATGGATTGAACTCAAAATGAATTGCTGAAGAATTAGTATATTCGCAGAACCTCTCGAAAAGGGCACTTCATAAAAAGCATTAACCCAAAGGTGTGTCGAAGACAGGGACGCTCTGGGTGTTACGATGCAAATATACGACTTTTTTTCAGAATACATACTTTCTATGAAATATTCCGATTACACGACACTGCTGAGTTCTGCCAGAATGAGCAAATACATAAGGGCATGCAAGGGCGATAAGGCCAAGGCAATAAGCCTGTACCATTACAACATCCAGTTGTCAGAGCGTATGTTTGCTGTAATCAACATGTTCGAGATAATCCTACGGAATACAATCGACAAACATTATCGGGCTTATTTCTCGGATCCGGACTGGTTGTTGAACCAGGCGGCGCCGGGAAAGATGTTGAGCGAGAGTGCTTCAGACATCATCGCCAAAGCCAACGGTTTCAACTCGGACGGGCGGTACAGTCCGGACAGAATGGTGTCCTCCTTTATGATGGGGTTCTGGACATATATGTTTACGCGGAGGCATTACAACGCCGGAGGGAAGACTCTTCTCCAAATCTTCCCTAACAGGGCTAAAGGTACTACCCAGAAACTGGTGTACAGTGAACTTGGAGAGATACGGGAACTGAGAAACAGGATTGCACACCACGAGCCTATATGTTTCGACTCGAATGGAAATGTTTCCACCGCATTCGCCTCTAAACATTATTCTCTAATATTAAAGTATATGACCGCTATGGGACTTGACGTAAAGTC
>JAZLLA010000009.1:0-16917 GCA_045597895.1 Candidatus Cryptobacteroides sp.
CTCAAGTAAAATATTGCGGTGGCTATAGCGGCGGGGAACCACCTCTTCCCATTCCGAACAGAGAAGTTAAGCCCGCCATCGCCGATGGTACTGCCCCACCAGGTGGGAGAGTAGGCAGCCGCCGTTCTTCGGGAAGCCCGGACTCATTCAGAGCCCGGGCTTCTTTTTTTAGATTTCTTCTTGAATGTTGTAGCGGTTGCGTTCAGTAGAGGTGCGGGATATCATTTCGCAGATGAAACCGGCCAGGAAAAGAAGGACGCCGATGATGACGGCTACCAGGGCCAGATAGAACAGAGGCTGGTCTGTGACAGCCCTGTATGCAACGTGCTGTGACTGGTGGATAAGCTTGGCTATTATGATCCATACAGCCATTATTCCTCCTACAAGGAACATGAGGATACCGGGATATCCGAAGAAATGCATCGGCTTCTTGCCGAAGGTCTGGAGGAATGACAGGGAAAGAAGGTCGAGGAAACCGTTCACGAAACGGTTCATTCCGAACTTGCTCTTGCCATATTTCCTTTTCTGATGGCATACAGGCTTTTCGCCTATTCTTCCATAACCCTCATTCTTGGCGAGATATGGGATGTATCTGTGCATCTCACCATAGACTTCAATGCTCTTCACTACCTCATTTCGGTAAGCTTTAAGGCCGCAGTTCATATCGTGGAGCTTTATTCCCGTAATTCTGCGGGCGGTCGCATTGTATAGCTTGGAAGGCAGGTTCTTTGTGAGCTTGTTGTCCTGTCTGTGCTGCTTCCATCCTGAGACCAGATCATATCCGTCCTCGAGTATCATCCGCCTCATTTCCGGAATCTCTTCCGGAGAGTCCTGCAGGTCGGCATCCATTGTCACGACGATTTCGCCGCTTGCCTTGGCGAAGCCGCAGAAGAGGGCGGCGGACTTGCCGTAGTTCCTTCTGAAACGTATGCCCTTCACAGCGGCATTGTCCTTCGAAATGGCCTTGACGGTGTCCCAGGAGCCGTCTGTGCTGCCGTCGTCGACGATGAGTATCTCATACGACAGCCGCTCTCTGGCCATTACTTCATCGATCCAGGAGACGAGCTCCGGGAGCGACTCCTTCTCATTGAATGAAGGGACGATGATGGATATGTCTGATGAATATGCCATATTACTGGTTGTCAGTATTTTCCTGATTGTTGTAACGCTCGTCGAAAGGGTTCTTGGACGGAATGTTGCTGGAGAGGATGGCTGACAGTATCGTTCCGAATATGAAACAGTAGATCAGGTTTGTGAAGAATGAAACCCTTTCCATATTCGTGTTCTCCAGTGCCTCCATCGCCTCGGATGTCATCATCGAGCCGTAGGACTCTGAAATCATGCTCAGGGCTGTGGAGAATGTGTCCGGCGCAATGAAGGATACATAGGCGAAATAGAATGCGGAATATACTATGGATGACAGCAGTGCCACGCTCATTCCGAACTTGAAAGTGTCAGAATTGCTGATGCTGCGGTCGGTTGCGGCATATTTCTTCATGAAAAGCTTCATCAGAAGTATGCAGCCGACGAATTTTGCGGCCCAGAGGACCAGCGAAAGGAGTGAAAGGAGGAATGCGGCTCCCGTGGTCGATGCTCCTGAAGAGAGCAGCTGGCCGATGAGCATATAAACGCTCGATACCGCTCCGAGTACAAGTCCGGCCTTTCCGGCCAGGTTCCAGAAACTGCTTTTTGAATCTGTATTTTCCATCTCCAATATCCTTTTGATATTTACAAAGATATAAAAAATAGTTAGTATCTTTGTAAACTTGACTAATAATATGGCTAATCAAGTTCAAGTACTTGGTTTGTAAATACTGGTTAGTCCAATTTAATTATTAAGGTTTTAATTTAGAGTTATGATCAACATCACTTTTCCTGACGGTAGTGTCAGGGCTTTTGAATCGGGAGTGACCGGTTATCAGATCGCAATGAGCATCTCACCGAGGCTCGCTGCTGAGGTTCTGGCTATTGCAGTGAAAGCCAGCGACGATACGACTGTAGGCAAGGGGACCACATATGACCTCCTCCGTCCTATCACTTTCGATGCTTCAGTAAATCTCCTCAAGTGGGAGGATGACGAGGCCAAGAGGGTATTCTGGCACTCTTCATCCCATCTTATGGCCGAGGCTCTCGAGTCCCTTTATCCTGGCGTGAAGTTCGGTATCGGACCTGCAATCGAGAGCGGTTTCTACTATGACGTGGACCTCAACGGCAACCAGATCACCGAGTCCGACCTTGCGAAGATCGAGAAGAAGATGCTCGAGCTTGCACGCACTAAGGAGGATTTCGTCCGCGTGGACGTGTCCAAGGATGAGGCTATGAAATATTTCACCGAAAAGGGTGACCAGTACAAGTGTGAGCTCATCAGCGAGCTCGAGGACGGTACCATTACATATTACAGGAACGGCGCATTCACCGACCTTTGCCGCGGCCCTCACCTTATGAATACCGAGGTCATCAAGGCCGTCAAGCTCACCGCCATCGCCGGAGCATACTGGAGAGGTGATGAGAAGCGCCAGCAGCTTACCCGTATCTACGGTATCACTTTCCCTAAGAAATCCCTGCTCGACGAGTATGTGGTCCTTATGGAAGAGGCGAAGAAGAGAGACCACCGCAAGCTCGGAAAGGAAATGGAACTCTTCACATTCTCCCAGAGAGTGGGTCTCGGACTTCCTCTGTGGCTCCCTCGTGGCGCCGTGATGCGCAACATCCTCGAGAACTTCCTGCGCAAGAAGCAGGCTGAGCTCGGATATCTTCCGGTAGTCACCCCTCATATCGGTGCAAAGGACCTTTATGTGACATCCGGCCACTATGCAAAGTACGGCAAGGATTCGTTCCAGCCTATCCATACCCCGCAGGAAGGAGAGGAGTATATGCTCAAGCCGATGAACTGCCCACACCACTGCGAAATCTTCCGCTCATCACCTCATTCCTACAAGGATCTGCCTCTCAGATACGCTGAGTTCGGTACCGTGTACCGCTATGAGCAGAGCGGTGAGCTCCACGGACTTACACGCGTACGCGGATTCACACAGGATGACGCCCACCTCTTCTGCCGTGCCGATCAGCTCCAGGAAGAGTTCGAGAAGGTCATCGACCTCATCCTCTATGTCTTCAAGACACTGAAGATGACCGAATATATGGCCCAGGTGTCACTGCGTGACCCTAACAACAAGGAGAAGTACATCGGTTCCGACGAGAACTGGGCACGTGCTGAGCAGGGTATCATCGACGCTGCTGAGAAGAAGGGTCTGAAGACCGTCGTCGAATATGGCGAGGCTGCATTCTATGGCCCGAAACTTGATTTCATGGTCAAGGATGCCATCGGCAGAAGGTGGCAGCTCGGAACCATCCAGGTGGACTACAACCTTCCTGAGCGTTTCCAGCTTGAATACACCGATGCTGACGGATCGAAGAAGCGCCCTGTAATGATTCACCGCGCCCCGTTCGGTTCCATCGAAAGATTCACAGCAGTTGTGCTCGAGCATACAGCCGGTCATCTCCCTCTCTGGCTCTCTCCGGATCAGGTTAAGGTGCTGCCTGTCAGCGAAAAGTATGCAGAATATGCTGAAAAAGTTTGTGGATTGCTGAAAAATTCCGATATTCGCGCTTCGATTGACAGTAGAAATGAGACCCTTGGCAAGAGAATTCGTGAAATCGCATTGCTCAGAGTCCCTCTTCTTGTCATCGTTGGTGAAAAGGAAGTTGCCGATGGCACCGTCTCTGTGAGAATGGAAGGCGTCGACAAGGGTTCTATGACCATTGAAGGATTCATTGACTTCTACAAGGCCGCTGTGGCCGAGGAGTTGTCATAGAGTTCCTCGACATATTTATGTTGTATTATTAATTTTAGGAGGACAAATTTATCGCAGCACCTTACAAACCGGCCCCAAGGCCTATGGGACCCAGACCTAACGGTCAGAGATCAGGCAACCGCTCTTCCCAGCAGAGGGATGAGAATGAATTGAACATCAACGAGCAGATTACCGCAAGTCAGGTACGTCTCGTCGGTGAGAATATACCCGAACCGGGTATTTACCCTATCGCCAGGGCTATGGCCATGGCTGATGAACTTGGTCTTGATCTGGTGGAGATAAGCGCGAAAGCCGATCCTCCTGTATGTAAGATCCTCGACTACCAGAAGTATCTCTATCAGCAGAGAAAGAAAGCGAAGGAGATGAAGGCGAATGCCGCCAAGGTGGTTATCAAAGAGATCAGGTTCGGTCCGAATACCGATGAACACGACTTCCAGTTCAAGCTGAAGCACGCTCAGGAGTTCCTTGAGGAAGGTTCAAAGGTAAAGGCCTCCATCTTTTTCAGAGGACGTTCCATCCAGTTCGCGGACCAGGGAGAGAAGCAGCTCCTCCGTTTCGCAGTGGAGCTGGAAGAGTACGGAAGGGCGGAGAACATGCCGGTTCTCGAAGGAAAGAGAATGATCATGATGCTCGCCCCGCTTAAGAAGAAGTAATCTGCGTGGCAGATGAAATTATATTATTAACTTTTTAAAACAAAAAAGAATGGCAAAGCTTAAGACCAACTCCGGTGCCAAAAAGCGTTTCACGCTTACCGGATCGGGAAAAATCAAGAGAAAGCACGCTTATCACAGCCACATTCTCACAAAGAAGACAAAGAAGCAGAAGAGGAATCTCGACCATTTCGCTATCATCGAGAAGGTTGACGAGAACCGTATCAAAGAACTTCTTGTACTGTAATCATTTATTGTTAAACTTGGATGAGCAGTCTTACAAGTGTCTCAGAAGAGACCACTGCCTCCAGAAAAAGATCAAATTATGCCAAGATCAGTAAATTCAGTTGCTTCAAGAGCACGCCGCAAGAAGATTCTTAAGAGAACCCGCGGTAATTTCCTTGCCAGAAGGAACGTCTGGACGGTTGCAAAGAACACCTACGAGAAGGGTCTTACCTATGCATACCGTGACCGTAGAAACAAGAAGCGCAACTTCCGCGCTCTCTGGATTCAGAGAATCAATGCTGCTGCACGTCAGTACGGCATCACTTATTCTCAGTTCATGGGTAAACTTGCAAAGCAGAACATCGGTCTCAACCGTAAAGTGCTTGCAGACCTTGCTATGAATAATCCTCAGGCATTTGAGGCAATCATCAACTCAGTAAAATAGTTTTACTGTGAGCTGGAAGGAAATCTGCCATAACCGTTGGACCAAGTTCATTTTCTGGGCTTTGCTCTATGTGTTGTGGGTGATCTGGCTCGGAAGTTATTGGTGGCTCTTCGGCCTCATCGTAGTCTTCGACGTTTGCGTCACAAAGAAAGTCAAGTGGGCATTCTGGAAGAAGGACTACAAGGAGGGAGAAAAACACAATGTCTGGCTGGACTGGCTTGATGCCATAATCTTCGCCGTCATTGTCGTTACATTCATCAATATTTTCTTTTTCCAGGCTTTCAAGATTCCTTCATCCTCTATGGAGAGCACTCTCTATACCGGAGACCATCTCTTCGTGAGCAAGCTTGCATACGGCCCGAGAGTCCCTGAGACTCCTCTGACCATCCCTTTCACCCATAACGTAATCTTCGGAAAGGAGTCCTATTCGACCCTCATCCACAATGATTACAGAAGGCTCAAGGGATTCAGGAACGTCAGGAATGGCGATGCGGTCGTATTCGGATTCCCGAACGGTGACACCGTTCTGACCAAAGCCCCGGTCGACGATTACCACTATCTGGTAAGAGCATACGGGAAGGAATTGGTTGAAAACAGATTCGGTCCGATAAAGGTCCGTCCTACGGACAAGAAGGACCACTATGTGAAAAGATGTGTAGCCGTTCCTGGCGACACCCTCACAGTGAAGGAAGGTCTGGTTTATATCAATTCCGTAAAGCAGGAGGTTTATCCGGGAGTGCAGCTTACTTATAAAGTGACGACTTCAGGCCAGAGGCTGAACTCCAGAACCATTGAGAAACTGGGTCTCAATGTTTCCGAACTCTATTACGATTCCAACCTTCCGGGTTATCCGGAGATGGCTCTGACAGCAGGGATGCTGGAGAAGCTCAAGGACGTCCAGGGAATAGAAAGCATTGAACTCAATCTGGAGACCGACCCGTCGAGAGATATGTACGGACTCTTCCCTTTCTCGGAGAACTACAGGTGGACCCGCGATTTCTACGGTCCGGTCTGGATCCCTCAGAAAGGCGTGACAGTGGAGCTTGACGCTCAGAACCTCCCTCTTTACGAGAGGATCATCACTGCCTACGAGAAGAATGACCTTAAGGTATCGGAAGACGGAACCATCAGGATCAATGGAGAGGTTGCAAACAGTTATACATTCGCTCAGGATTATTACTTTATGATGGGAGACAACAGGCACAACTCCCTTGACTCGAGATACTGGGGTTTCGTTCCCGAGGATCATATAGTCGGAAGACCTGCCTTGATATGGCTCTCTACTAACAAAAACGGGAAGTTCCCGAAGAACATCAGGTGGAACAGATTCTTCAAGTTCATCTAAATTTGCAAAAGCGAAAAAAAGAACCGAAATTTGTGACCCTGTAAATTATTTAGAATCAATTAAAAAAGTATAAAGATATGGCAAAGGTTTGTCAAGTTACCGGAAGAAAGAGAATGAAGGGCAACAATGTCGCTCATTCCAAGCTGCGCACCAAGCGCGATTTCTCCCTCAATCTCAAGACCAAGAAGTTCTGGTCAGAGGAGGAGCAGAGGTTCATCACATTGAAAGTTTCCTGCAAGGGTATGAGAATCATCGAGAAGAATGGTCTCGACGCTACCCTCAAGGAGGCCCAGAAGAAAGGATTCGTTAACCTTGTTTAATTTTTACGATTATGGCAAAGAAAGCAAAAGGTAACAGGGTGCAGGTCATCCTCGAGTGCACTGAGCAGAAAGAAAGCGGTGTACCTGGAATGTCAAGATACATTACCACCAAGAATAAGAAGAATACTCCTGACCGTCTGGAAAGAAAGAAGTTCAATCCTTTCCTTAACAAGGTGACTCTTCATCGTGAAATCAAATAATTAGAGGAGATTAAATTATGGCAAAAAAAGCCGTCGCAACCTTCGCAGCTAAGGCCGGTGCTAAGAGCATGGTCAAGTGCATCCGTATGGAGAAGTCCCCTAAGACAGGTGCTTATGTTTTCACAGAGCAGTTCGTTGAAGAGGCTAAGGCTAAAGATTTCTTCAATAAGAAATAATTTTTCAACTGAAGACATATTTCTGAGGCGGGGTCAAATTGAGACCCCGCCTCTTTTTTTATGTCCTTGTTTTTGCCTATATTTGTAGGTTACAATATAAGACTGAAATGGGTATTTTTGATAAAGGAGTAGCGAAGACCAAACAGAACTTTTTTCAGAAGCTTTCCAGGGCCGTCGTCGGAAAGTCCAGAGTGGACGATGACGTGCTGGACGCAATTGAGGAGGCTCTGGTCTCTTCCGATATGGGTGTCGATACTACGCTTAAGATCATTGACAATCTTGAAGAGCGTGTGGAAAGGGACAAGTATATGTCCTTCGACGAACTTGTCGGCATACTCCGGGAGGAAATATCCAGCCTTATCGACCTTGATGGCACAGAGGAAGTCGTTCCGTTCGATTTCTCAAAGAAGCCTTATGTCATTATGGTCGTAGGCGTGAACGGAGTGGGCAAGACCACCACCATCGGCAAGCTCGCCAGCATGCTTAAGGCCCGGGGAAAGAAGGTCATACTCGGCGCAGCCGACACTTTCCGCGCCGCGGCCGTTGACCAGCTCCAGATCTGGGCTGACAGGGCGGGCGTCGACATTGTCAAGCAGTCCATGGGCTCCGATCCGGCGTCCGTGGCGTTTGATACCGTGAGCGCTGCCGTTGCCCGTGGCGCCGACGTTGCGATCATCGATACGGCAGGGCGTTTGCATAACAGGGTGGACCTGATGAACGAATTGACAAAGATCAGGAACGTTATGGGCCGTGTCGTGCCGGGCGCTCCTCAGGACGTGCTCCTCGTTCTCGACGGTTCCACCGGCCAGAACGCCTTCCAGCAGGCGAAGGAGTTCTCCCGTGCCACGGATGTCACCTCCCTTGCAGTCACCAAGCTGGACGGGTCGGCGAAGGGCGGCGTCGTGATAGGCATTGTGGACCAGTTCAGGATCCCTATCAAGTTCATCGGAATCGGAGAGGGAATCGACGACCTTAAGGTTTTTGACAGGAAGGAATTCGTGAACTCGCTGTTCACGCCGGAAGATTTGAAAAAATAAAAACACAATATTATGAAGCTTTCTTACAATTGGCTCAAGGATTATCTTGAGTTCGACCTTACCCCGACACAGGTGGCTGACGCCATCACTTCCATCGGCATCGAAGTGGATTCAGTAGAAGAGCAGGAGGAGATCCCCGGCGGTCTCGCCGGCGTGGTCGTTGCTGAAGTCATCGAGTGCGAACCTCATCCGGACTCCGACCATCTTCACGTGACCAAGGTGAATTACGGCGCTGAAGAGCCTGTAACCGTCGTTTGCGGCGCTCCGAACGTGGCTGCCGGTCAGAAGGTCCTTTTCGCCACCCTCGGCACTGTGCTTCCGGGCGATTTCAAGATCAAGAAGTCAAAGATCCGTGGCATCGAGTCATTCGGTATGATCTGCGCCCAGGACGAGCTCGGAATCGGCCAGGATCACTCCGGTATCATGGTCCTCGAGCCTGAGGCTGTTCCTGGGACCCCTGCGAAGGAGTACCTCCACCTCAAGACGGAAGCTGTCATCGAGTATGAAATCACAGCGAACAGGGTGGACGCCGCCTCCCATTTCGGAGTGGCGCGCGACCTCTACGCATATTTGAAATTCAACAATATCCCTTGCGCTCTGAACCTTCCTGACGTGTCCGCGTTCAAGGAGGGCGAGGGCAACGGCTTTGGAATCGAAGTGCTCGATTCTGAAGGGGCACCGCGCTACAGCGGCATCACCATCAAGGACGTGAAGGTAGGCCCATCACCGGAGTGGCTCCAGAAGAAGCTTCTCTCCATCGGTCAGAAACCGATCAACAACATCGTCGACATCTCCAATTTCGTCCTCTTCGAGATCGGGCAGCCTCTCCACACCTTCGATGCAGCCAAGATTGACGGAGGCAAGGTAATCGTCCGCCGCGCTGCCCAGGATGAGCCGATCAGAACCCTCGACGGACTCGAACGCAAACTCAGCGCCAAGGATATGGTCATTGCCAATGCCAGCGGCCCGATGTGCATCGCAGGCGTGTTCGGCGGCGAAGACTCCGGCGTGACCGAGGGCACTACCGACGTGTTCCTCGAAAGCGCCTACTTCGATCCGGGTTCAATCAGAAAGACCGCGAAGAGTCAGACCCTCCAGACCGATGCCTCCTTCCGCTATGAGAGAGGTGCAGACCCTAATGCCGTCCCGTACGCTCTCAGACGTGCAGCACTCCTCATCCAGGAGCTTGCAGGCGGTAAGATTGTGGGCAAGGTCCAGGAAGTCTATCCTTCTGTGATCGAGAAGAAGCGGATCGACCTCGACTACTGCAGGATCGAGAAACTCATCGGACAGAAGATCGGCAAGGAGGCCATTGAGACCATCCTTTCCGCTCTTGCATACGAATTCATCGAGAAGAAGGAGAACGGCGCTCTCGTTGCCGCCCCTTCATATATGATAGACGTTACCAGGGAGTGCGACGTTGTGGAGGAGATCCTCAGAATCTACGGATACAACAACATCGCCCTGCCTCAGCATATGAAGATGTCCGTCAACGCCACACCGTCCCCTGAACCGGAGGCTGTCCGCAACGGAATCTCCAACTTCCTGGCAGCAAACGGCTTCGTCGAGATAATGAACAACTCCCTCACAAAGGGAGAGTATTATGACAAGCTTACCACTTTCTCAGCAGAGAAGTGCGCCCACGTGGTGAACCCTCTCAGCCAGGACCTCAATGTGATGAGGCAGACCCTCATCCTTGGCGGCCTTGAGGTGGTTTCATATAACCTCAACCGTCAGATATCCTCACTCAAGATGTTTGAGTACGGTTCCGTCTATTGCAGGAAGCCTGAAGTGGAAGGCACTACCCTTGCAGGATATGAAGAGCATCCTTGCTTCGCCATGTTCATCACAGGAACTCCTGACAAGTCCTGGAGGAACGAGCCTATGAAGGGTGATTTCTTCCAGCTCAAGGGTTATGTGGAGCTCCTTATGAAGCGTTTCGGAGCGGACCTTTACCAGATGAAGTGCGATGCCGCCCCTTCTGACATTTTCTCTGAGGGAGTCAGCTACAGCCTGTTCGGTGGCCAGCCTAAGCCGCTTCTTTCAATGGGTGCTGTCAATCCTGCCCTCGCTAAGAGATTCGGCATCAAGCAGCCGGTGTTCGCCGCTGAAATCAACTGGAACACTCTGTTCGAAGTCATAAAGAGGAACAAGGTTGCATTCAAGGAAATGCCTAAGTTCCCTGAGGTACGCAGGGACCTCGCCCTTCTCCTTGATGAGAACGTCAAATATTCAGACCTTCAGGCCAGTGCCCAGAAGGCTGCCAAGAAGCTCCTCAAGCAGGTTTCCCTGTTCGATGTCTATAGAGGTGACAAGATTCCTGCCGGCAAGAAGCAGTATGCTCTGAGCTTTGTCATTCAGGACATTGAGAAGACTCTGACGGATGCTGACGTCGAGAGAGTGATGGACAAGCTCCTGTCGACGTTTACAAACGAATTCGGCGCAGTGCTGAGATAGAAGATGAAAAAGCAGTTCCTCACTGTCGTTTCTGTTGCGGCCGTCCTGGCCTGTATCTGCTCCTGTTCCGAGAGCGGGAAAGTCATTCCGCGCTCGAAACTGGCTAAGATATATGCAGAGATGTTCGTAGTCGATGCCTGGCTGGATACCGCACCATACGAAATAAGGAGGAATGCTGATACTTTACGCGTTTACGAGCCCATCTTCAGGGAGTACGGATATACTACTGAAGATTACAGGGCCAGCATATCGTACTACCTTCAGGATCCGGACAGGTTTTCGAGGATTCTGAAGAGAACAAGCCACATCCTCGGTGCTGATATTGAAGATTTGAGGCGCGAGCAGGAGGCCATGATAGAACTTGAAGAGTTGAGGCGCAAATACCGCAGTTCCATCCTCAAGCATGATTTCACTGTCTATGACACCCTGTTTGACAAGCCGTCCTTTACCGACAGGGTCGAAATGGTCAAGGATGATTTCGGACGTTTCCTTCCGGCCCGCGTCGTGGAGGACACGTCCTTCTTCGGTCCGAAGATAGTCTTGAGCAGCGATACTGCCGAAGTGATCACTGCCAGCGAGGTTGTCCTTCACAAGGAGAATTCCGTTGCAGGCAAAAGAACAGTTGTTAGAAAAATGGAGGAACCGGGGCAATGATGAGGGAGGAACTTGTATTCGGACCTATCCGAAGCCGCAGGCTTGGATCTTCTTTGGGAATCAATGTCCTTCCGGAGAATGGCAAGCTCTGTAATTTCGACTGCATATATTGTGAGTGCGGATGGAACCGCGACGGACTTGGCGACCGCAGGCTGCCGACTGCCCTGATGCTGCGCGAAGCGCTTGAAGCCAAGCTGCAGGAGTGCGTGGCCGGAGGCATTGGCATTGACTCCATTACTTTTTCCGGTGATGGGGAGCCGACGTTGAATCCCGAGTTCCCGCAGATGGTCGATGTAGTGCTGGAACTTCGCGACAGATTCTTCCCGAAGTGCCGTGTGGCGGTCCTTTCGAACGCTACGATGGTGTGGAAGGATGAGGTCTTCCAGGCGCTCACCAAGGTTGAAAGACCTATTATGAAGATTGATGCACCGACCACCGAGCTCGCGCGCCTGATAAACAAACCTTGGCCCGGCTACAGTGTGGAGAAGGTTGTGGAGTCGCTGAAAAGATTCAACGGGAACTTCGTGCTTCAGACAATGTTCCTGAAGAGCCCGGACTTCGATTCCTCTTCCGAGGAAGTGCTGAAGGGCTGGATGGACATTGTCCGTCTGCTCAGGCCGCGCAAGATAATGGTATATACCATAGACCGTGAAACACCTCAGAAGGGTTTGGTCAAATTCACTGCAGAGGAGATGTCTTCGCTGGTGAAGCCTCTGGAAGAAGAGGGTTTCGTTTTTATGATAAGGGACTAACTATATGATTATGAAAAAATATTGTGAGAAGTACGCTTATGCACCGGACATCGATGCAATAGGCAGAAGTCTGGAACTGATAGCCTCCAACCTTGAAAATGCAATGTCCGCCGATATGCTGAAAGCTTGTTTCGGTTTGATGGACCTTACTACGCTCCATACGAATGATACTGAGGAGTCAGTTGCCAGGCTTGTGCAGAAGGTCAATGATTTGAAGGATTCTTATCCGGAGTACCCGCTTCCGGCTTCAATATGTGTTTTTCCGAATTTCGCCCATGTGGTGGCTCAGCGCAGGGATGACCCTCAGGTACACGTTACTACGGTTTCCAGCTGTTTTCCTTCTGCTCAGAGTTTCCTTGAGGTAAAGGTCCGCGAGTGCGAAATGGCTGTGAAGGATGGCGCGGAGGAAGTGGATATTGTCCTGGCTCTCAATTCATTCCTGGCGGGCGATGAGGATGCTGCCTCCCGTGAGATCCGTGAAATGAAGGCTGCCATTGACAAGGCTGCCGATGAGGAAGGCAGGAAGGTCATCCTGAAGGTGATTCTGGAAACAGGCCTTCTCGACACTCCTGAGAATATCGCCGAGGCTTCTTTCCTCGCTATGGAGGCCGGCGCGGATTTCATCAAGACTTCTACTGGAAAGGTGTCTGTCAATGCCACACCGATGACCGCTTTCGTGATGTGCGAATGCATCCGCAAGTATTATGAGAAGACAGGCGTCAAGGTCGGGTTCAAGGCGGCAGGAGGAATCTCAAACGCCAAGGATGCGGCTTGCTATTATACAATAGTATCGACTGTCCTCGGAAAGGAATGGCTTTGCAAGGAATTGTTCCGTCTCGGAGTGAGCCGTCTGGCGAACTCACTGATGTCCTCGATAGAGCAGAAGACGGTCAACGTGTTCTAGTTTTCTGGAAATGTAAAGAAAAAGTGGTCACCTCCGTGGCCGCTTTTTTTGTTTTCAGGATGGCCCGCTCTCTGATTTCCTGCCATTGCTGAGCCCCGGTGGCCGTTTTTGCAGATAAACGTTTATATTTTGTGAACACGGATAAATATCCGTCACTTTGCAACAAGAAAAAGTGAAGGATTATGAAACGTGTTGGTATTCTTTTTTTGACCGCGTTGGCGTTCAGCTCCTGTTCCAGTCTGTGGTTCGGAGATGATGACCTGAAAAAGCCGGAGTATTCTGTGGCGCATGATATGATCGTGCTGGGCGACAGGCTTGAAAACCCCTATGCCGTGGAGAATGTTACGAGGGCCTTGAACAGCCTGTATTCCGCCAGGGCGGGCAGGATGGCGGTAAACCCTACGGATATGTATGTAAGGTTCCTTCCGAAGAATGAATCGGAATATGACAGGCTTTCCAGCCTCGGGCTGGTGCTCTCCGACCATCCTCTGGATTATGAGATCATCAAGGACGGGGACTACTACCACGATCCGGACCTGCCGGAGGACAGGATTACCTGGCAGTATGCTGTGGTGAAAAAGGATTTCGTGCCGCCTGTAGGTATAGAGTACGAAGTCATTCAGGACTGTTTCATACCAAGTGATGTTCCGACCCGGGCGGATGACGGGATCGACTGGAATCTGGTGGAGGCTGAAGCGTTCAGGCTTACTGGGAATGCCGGTATGCTCACTCCTCAAGTGAGGGATGGCGAGGGCCCGCAGATGCCATCCGGCAGGATAACCATAGTCGATGACAGGATCGACGGGGGAGAGCCTCACGGTGTCGCCGGGGTCAAGGTGATGTGCAACACTTTCGTGAAATTCAGCTCCTGCTATACGGATGCAGAGGGAAATTACCTGATGGACAAGTCGTTCTCCGGGCAGTTGAGGTACAGGCTCGTGTTCCAGAACGTAAAGGGATTCGCCATAGGGTTCAACAAGATTCTGGTTCCGGCATCCACATCCACTCTTGGCAGGAGCGGACCGGAGGGGGTGAGCGTTGTCATTGACAATGAATCGGACCGGAAGATGTTCTGCCGGGCGGTAGTGAACAATGCCGGTTACGAATATTATGAAAAATGTTCGGAGCAAGGGAAGGAAATCAGCCTGCCTCCGCTCAATACCAGGATCTGGATATTCCAGGGCATATCCGGTGGCAGCACGCTGATGCTCCAGCACGGAGTGATGATCGATGATACGCTGATCGGGAACTATCTGGGCGTATATTCGAAAATCGCCAAGACATTCCTTCCGGACATAACACTCGGACTCAAGGAATATGACGATTATGCGTCTGTCTATTCCCAGGCGGTCCACGAACTGGCCCACGCCAGCCATTTCTCACAGGTGGGGAAGACTTACTGGGACAAATTCGTCCTGTTCATAATGACGTCATATTTTGAGTCCGGAGGAAAGGTTTATGGCCTCGGGGATGAGAAGGATGCCGGTTATTGTGAGGTGGGTGAGATGTGGGCCTACTATCTTATGAACTGTATGTACAACGAGCGCTATCATAGGGAGGATATGCTTTTCGGTCTGTCGTTCTGGTTCCATCCTCATATTTTCCATTATCTGGACGAGAGAGGGATCGGGAGGTCGAAGATCTTTGCGGCACTTGCTCCTGATGTATGTTCAAGAATGGATCTTCAGAAGAAACTTGAAAGTCTGTATTCTGATGATGCAATGGTAATCAAACAGGCTTTCGACAGATATTCGTATGAACAGAATTAGTTTATTGACAGTATTGGCGCTGTTCCTGGTCTGTGGAACGGCAAAGGCCCAGAACATGTCGCTCTCGACAAACCTTCTCGGCTATGCAGAACTCGGAACGTTGAACATGGAGGCGTCCTACGGATTCTCGAGGCATTGGTCCGCCAATGTCGGAATGAAATACAATCCGTTCACTTTCCCTGGAAGGGAGGAGATCTCCGAGCAGATGCAGCTCAGGCAGCGGAGCGTGGCACTGGGAGCAAGGTTCTGGCCGTGGCATATAAACTCCGGCTGGTGGCTGGCGGGCAAGGCGCAGTATCAGGAATTCAATCAGGGCGGGCTCAGACAGGCTGAAACCTCGGAAGGGGACCGTCTGGGCGGAGGGCTGTCCGGTGGATATACATATATGATTTCGCCTCATCTTAATTTTGAGGTTGGCGCAGGACTCTGGGCTGGAAAGGAGTATTATACATCCTATGCGTGCCCCAAGTGTGGAGAGATAATAGGTAGCGGGGAGAAGACTTTTGTGCTTCCGAATGATTTGACATTGGCGGTCATATATGTTTTTTAGACGTTTGGAATACATGGTTCATTGGAGGGCGGCCGTTGCGTTGGTTGTCCTGTGCGGGGCCCTTTGTCAGGTACAGTCCTGCTCGGTCAAGGAAGACCGGTCGGAATGTCCGTGTATGCTGACCCTTGACTTTTCTGACGTGGATTATGAGCTGTTGCGCGAAGCGGGTTTGACGGAAATGGGAATAATAGTGTCATCAGAGTCGGAAATCTGCGTCAGAAAATCTGTCAGCATAAAGGAGGCTCCAGGGGAATGCGTGGTGGCAGTGCCTAGATCCTTGGTGAATATGTGTGCAGTTTGTGGGGAAGGAGGCGATTGGAAGGACTCTTCCGTGGTTGTGGATGAAGGTGAAGAGTGCCCGAAGTATTATGTGGGTTTCGACTCATTTGATGCCTGCCGTGATACGGTGACCAGAAAGGTCGTCCTCCATAAGAACCATTGTATTCTGACCGTCCGTTTGAAGAATTCCTATGGGGTGCCGTCGCGACGGTTCTCTGTGACAGCGGAGGGGGATGTATGCGGTTTCGATATGTACGGGGAGCTTGTCGCAGGCACTTTCAAGGCAGGTTCTGAAGAGAGCTACGGCGGGACGTGCTCGGTATGCCTCCCGCGGCAGCGGGACGGATCGCTCTCGCTTCAGATCCTTTTCCCGGATTCCGGTGACATCAGGTCATTCCCGTTGGGAGACTATATTATCCAAAGCGGATATGATTGGAGTGCGGCTGATCTTGAGGATATTGACGTGGAGGTGGATTTTTCGCTCACGGGGGTGTCCTTCACGATAGACACCTGGAGGAAGACTCTTTATTTTGAGATAAGGTTCTGATTTTTTGGGAACCGGGTGGGGGAAGGTGTTGGTATTTCAGAAAAATATCGTATATTTGCGGTCCACAATAATGCGCGGGTGGCGAAATGGTAGACGCGCTAGTTTCAGGAGCTAGTGGGGTAAAACCTGTGTGAGTTCGAGTCTCATCTCGCGCACAATATTAAATTGCAATCGCTTGAATTTCAAACGATTGCAATTTTTCTTTTAGATTTTTGGCGACTTTTTGGCGAGATACTGGGTTCTGAATCTTTCATTTGCGGATGATATGAAAATCTTCAAAAAGGCTTGCTGTAGCCGAAATGCATACGATTACAGCGGGGATGAGAGCTTCAAACCGAACGATTGCAAACGGCAGACAGAATAAAAGGATGCCAGTCAACTTGTTGGTTATCGAATGCGGTACTGAAAGCTCCCGCTGCCTGCATGACCCGATAATGATGCCTGCAAGTTTGGTGATGCCGATGGTTGCAATCCACATCCATACCCACAGGGACAAGTCAACCGATGGCAGAATTATTATGGCGGAACAGATAGCAAAAACTAAATCCGCCATGCTGTCAATCACCGCACCTGTCCCGCTGACCGAACCGAGTTTCCTCGCCAGAGCCCCATCTATCATATCAGAGAATCCACACCAGCAGTAGAGTATCCAAAAAGGGAAGCAGAAAGCAGGAAAGCGAAGCATTGCGAGAGCAGCCATTCCTCTGGAGACAGATATGATATTGGGGATGTTATTCGAGAAACTCATCAGAATTCTTCTTCACTATTTCGGAAAGTTCCGAGGTTGAAGCA
>JAZLLA010000010.1:0-9492 GCA_045597895.1 Candidatus Cryptobacteroides sp.
GTGTCCTTTCCGTTTCGCTATGCTTATCGACAAAGATGAACCGGTGTTTTCCAGTTCTGAAATACATCTGTATTATCAATTTACTCGTCTGCTTTTTTTTAGCAGCCTGAGTGATGAAATGGCAATTCGTATGGCAGAGGCATTTGCCTGGAACAGATAATCCGGATTAATCTTCAGACTATGCGCAGATCAGAAATATTTGCAATTCTACTGTGTGCTGTGCTGTCAACCTTGACCGCACAAGCACAGAATGTCCCTTTGCGGGATACCATACAGGCGGCGCTGAAGACGGACACGCGCCGTATTGAACTGAGCCTGGGGCGGATGCATACCGGGCTTGACGGCATTCGCGCGGTGATTTCCCCATTGGGCGAAGGGGATCCTATTCGTTGGGCGCAGGGGCTTCCGGGAGTGTCGACAGGAGCCGACGGCACCACATCGATGTATGTGCGCGGTGGTGGAGCCGGTAACAATCTCTTTTCATTGGACGGCGTGCCCGTCTATGGGTATTCCCATATTCTCGGCCTCACGACCATCGTCCCGACAGAAATTATCGAGAGCGGCCAGCTGGCGAAAGGCGGGTTCGGCGGGGACGACGGGAACTTCACGGCGTCGCACCTGCAGATCATTACCAAAACGCCGTCTGAGGCTCGTCGGCTGAGCTTTTCTCTCAACAACTTCCTTGCAAGTGCCGGGGTGGAAGGATGCGCCGGAAACAGATTGTCTTACGTTGCCTCTTTGCGCATGTCTCCGCTGACATATGAGTACCGCGCCTTGCGGGGGGCACTTCCCGACATTCTTTCCGGGATGGACGATTTCAACGCAAGCGTCGGTGACGTGTTTGGAAAGCTGTGTTGGGAAATGGACTTCAGAAACACCCTGGAAGCGGAGTATCTGGGCAGTTGGGACAGATACGACCTTCATATGCCGGACTTCTCGAAAGAAATGATGGGCTGGCACAATCAGTTGGGACTGTTTAAGTTTACGCACGGTGGGGACAAGTCCACATTCTCGGTGCGCGCTTCGTTGAACCACTATGGCAGCGAACAGGAACAGGACAAATTCTATCGGGATGTCAGAAACAGACTGTCCCTGCAGTCCAGCCTGAAAGAGTATATGCTTGATATGAGTCTGAGCCATCTGCCGACCGGCAGACTCGCATTTGACGAGGGCTTGAAAGTGCGTTTCGCGCAGTTCGCCCCCGGACAGGTGGGCGAGCGCAACACCCGTACGAATGTCCTGCTGACCACGGCATGGGCGCAGGCGAAATACACGGTTTCTGATCGCCTGGTACTTAAGGGGGCTGTGCGGTGCAACTACTACAAGAACCTCTTGGAGGGAGGGCAGAGTTTTGATCCTGACGGCAGCATTTCCGCGAAGCTTGACCTGACCCGCTGGCTATCGCTGGAGCTGACCGGAGACAGGATGATGCAGTATTACCACACATTGGAAGGCATGCCTGTCGGCTGGTCATTGGATATGATCGTGCCGTCCGCGGGAACCGTGCTGCCGGAGGATGCGACTCAAGGGAATGTCGGTATGACGGCGAAGGTAAAAAGCCATACGTTATCGCTGGGCGGATTCTATAAGACGATGGACAATCTGATTTACTACAAGTATGCTCAATCGCTTTTCTCGGGAGCATTGGCGTCGTGGGAGGATCAGGTGGACATAGGGAAGGGGAAATCATACGGTGCAGAATTCCTGTACGAATATCAGGGGAAAGACTTCTATGGCCGGATTGCCTATACTCTGTCGAAGACTACGCGATATGACTTCGCGTCGTTCTATGACGGCGGGACGTTCCACGCCCGTTTCGACCGCAGGCACGTGCTGAATGCCACGGCGCAGTGGAAAGACCTCAGCGCGTCATTCATCCTTCAGAGCGGTCATTGGGAAAATGGTGTGGCGGAAACATATCTGCTGCATCCGACCGGCGATCCCTGGACGGCGGAATATTATTCCGGAGTGAACAACTACCGGATGCCGACGGTGATACGGCTCGACCTGGGATACCAGTTCAAGTTCCAGACAGGAAAGGTTGATCACTCGGTCAATGTCGGAATCTGCAACGTCACGAACCATTTCAACCCGTTCATGCTGTACTTCGACACCAGGACGGAGTCCTGGAACGAGATCGCCATCCTTCCGATTATGCCGAATTTCAGCTGGAGGGTAACTTTCTAAACAGAATAAACAAGAAGCGTTTTGGCTATATGATAAGGATAAATGCGTGGAGATTAAAACACTGCTAAGGCTAATACCACGAAAATTTTCTTTTCAATATTTTCCATCGCCACATGGATTACGCCCAATTCCAACAGCCATTCTTTCAGCTCTGTCAAAGATCTTGTCGTCGATTCGAACTCGCGCGTCTGACGCGCTATTCCGGTCCCCTCGACTGTGGCCACGATTACCTTCTTGTGTACGTCCAGTTCGCAACATCTGTCTACGACCTGGGCAAATTCGATTGTCTTATCCATTGCGCTCGCATTTTAGGTTCGTGGCCAAAGTTACGGAAATAACTTTTTCATTCTCTTTGGCGAGCGCTTGCGGTCATGAGGATTTCATACTAATTGAAAGGTAGCCAACACAATTAGCGACTACTGAGAACATTCCGCCAGTATTTTCTTCAGAATGACGTTAATATTTGACTTGTAACTCTCCTGTCCCAGCTTTTTACGGATCTTGCTGCTGAAATTGTAGTATGACTGCTCGGACAACTCCAGATATGACGCAATTTCAGATCCGCGCAGACCTATACAATATAGACAGCAGCACCCCGCCTCCTTTTCTGTCATACCGATGTCATTCAAATACTGGACAAACTTTGGATTCGTAATGCTGAAGGATGCAACCATAGACTTTAGAAAAGCTTTTCTGTCTGCAAGCAGCGCTTTAAGTTCATCTTGCCCACCTTTGGAGCTCGTCTCCGATATTTGATGTGCGACATACTTGTTGAGGATGCTTAACCTTACATCCACCTGATGGCGGAAATCTTTGCTAAGAGAGTCCTCCGAGAGTATTCTCTTCAACTGTTTTATCTCACAGTTTGCCTGTTCGATGTACTCTGACTTAATTACCAGTTCTGATTCCAAGCGTTTTTTCTCTGTCAGCAAGTTTTCTGCACGTTGTTTTTCACGGACGAGTCTGTCTTTGATAATGTAAGCGGCGAGTGCTGCCAGAAGGAACAGAATAACAAGAACCATCCGTTGGTTTTTCTGCTTAAGCTCTTGAATCTGATGATCGAAACGCTCCTCGGCAAAAGGAGCTGAACTTTGCATTACCTTCAGGTCACGGGAATCTTTCGCACTGATATATTTATTCAGCGCGAAATAGGCATCCGAATAATCTTCCTCTGCCGCATAGATTTTCGATCTGACAAGAGAATAGATGGGATTTGATACATCTGCCGAAGCGCTACTCTCATATTGATTTATTGCTTCTACTGCCGCTTCCAAGTCATTGTATTTCAGATACAGATATGCGATATCCAGCCATAAGCCCGTCTGGATTGAAGTCATTTGTCCGAGAAGGCTTCGCATGGATTCAATAGTGCCATTGCCGCTTTCCAAATCGAATAGAAGGCGCTCACCCAGGAAATTGTTTTTCTGTGCAGAACTCATCTTGTACTGAAGCCTTGACAGTACTTGAAGCAACTCCTCCTCTTTTTCGTATTCTTTGAGAGGGTTCAAACAGCCACACTCATCCAAAAGAGAATTAATATACCGTGATGTATCACCTGCAGCGAGGAAACATTCTGCCGCATTGTGTGCTTCAATACTGGCACTGCTTATATTAAAAAGGCTTTTGTGTATAGTTTTCATTCCCATATACACTCTTCCTCGCATCAGTTCGTTTCCAGACTTTCTGCCATAATGTTCTGCTTTGACAAAAGCGTCCATCGCACCATCTGTGTCACCGGCATTCTGTCTAACTACCCCCAGATAGTAGTTAACCCTCATCTTCCAATCGGCATTGCCGTGGTGATGATAGTATCTGACGGCATTGCAGATTATTGAATCCGATGCGATATCGATGTATTTCTTGTCCAGGGCCATGGAATATAAGACAGAAAACTTTGCCGTCTCCCGTCTTGACATAGAAGTCCTGTCCAGCTCAGCAAGCAGCACGTATGCGCTGTCCGGATCTGATTCAATAATGGAGTCAATGTGGTTCAGTGCCGGGGTTATGCCGATACCGCCAAGGAGAAACGAAAGAAGAATGCAGATTATCATATGGTCAAAATTACCGAACTATTTGCGCTTCTCCAAAATTAAACTCTCACATTTTCAGAAACAAATCTCTGTTATTCAGTATTGTGAATATGTTCAATTTTCATTATGGCTTTTGTGATAAAAAAACATATATAAACTGTTGAATATTATGTTGCAGGATACTTCTGAACTCTAATGTTCTTCTCTATGCTATATCACTGTAAATGCCTATAGGTCACAAGGATTTATTCAAATTGAGGATATTATTGATATGTATACATTATGTGGTATTATTCGAAAAATCTTTATTATCAATGCGTTACATCCGCAACTCGACTGATTAGAGTTTAAATTTGCTATATCTGATTCAGCCATATATATTTGTTATAAAACCAAAACTATCACATAATGAAAAAATATTTATTCTTCTCTCCTTTGGAATTTTCCAAACTCAGGCAGGTGCTCAAGATCACCAAACAGTAATTATTCTTCTCAGCGAAACAAAGGACACCGGATTCGATAGAGGACAGCAAATTGAAGCTTACTATTATCCTTATGATGATTATGTTGAGGTTAGAATTGTAACGTCTGATATGTATTGTATCTGGATAACAGATTCTTCAAACACAGTTGTGGCTCAAGAGACAGTAACATCTTCAGGCTCTTCAGTAATACCAGCTCCGGTCGGAGAAGGAGAATATACATTACATATTCGTTCTGGATTTATTAGTCTAGCTGGCAGATTTGTCAAAAGTTAATTTATAATTGCGGAGACTAACCATTTAAAAAATACAGATCACTGCAGGAGTAATGTACGTAATTCTACTGCTCTCTTGCTCGAGTATACTTTTCGTAATTATTATCTAACCAATTAATTTATAATTTTATGAAGACACTAAGATTTATTGCTTTGATGACTATCATTATGGTCATCTTCAAGAGTGAAAAGCCTCTTCAGAATGTGCGTGAAATGCAGGGAGGAGCAACATCTGCAACAACTTCCATTGTAGATTACGATGTTGTTCCATTGTATGAAGATGGTTATGTGACGGTCTGGGGCCCTATGTACGTTCTCCCCAATACACTAACCACATATACTATTGAACGCCATTATGGTTTTGAGGTCGAACCTAAATTACAGATACTTGACATTAGTACCAATGCATATTTTGTTAGAACCCCAGGCACAATGAGTTCATATACGTTTTTTAGCGACAAAATAGGCGGCTTTTATGTGCGTTTTGAGGAAAATGATCATTTCTATTGCTCATTCCCAATAATTTGTGTCGCTGTGCTTCCATACTAGTATGGTTCGAGAAGAATGACCGGTTCATTATTTCATATTCTGAGTTCGTCACTATATGTTGCCCTTTCATTTGTTATGGCATGCTCCTGCGTGCGCGAAGTGGCGATGGACGCTATGGAGGAGCCGCAGGTTGTTGTGGAATGCATCCTGACAGATGAGTCGGTGCAGACCCTCAATCTGACATACACGAAGGGCTCGTCGCGCGAATCTGTTCCTGAGCTTTCGGAAGCGGAGGCATCACTGACCGACCTGACGGAAGGTAAGGAGGCAGGTCGTTTCTCCAGGTCCGACGACGGCTCCTGGCAGCTGGACTATACCGCCATTCCTTCACACAATTACCGGTTAGAGATCAGCATCCCGGGGCACGAGCCTATTCTGGCAGAGCAAGAGATGCCTGAAGTCCCTTCGTTAGATGCGGAGTGGGACTGGTGGAGGGAGGACCTCCCCGAGGATGCGAAATACCGGATGGTCCACGGGTATGTGTTCTCCGTGGGCACTTTGCATTCTCCTGTCTGGTTCTATGGCACCAATTATCCGAGTATGGACTCGGAAGGGGAGATGACGGAGAACCTTGCCACGGATTATCCTGACGTGGACAGGTTCAACGAGCAGTCGTCACAGTTCTTTGGCGGTCTGACGTATGACTCCTACTATTTCAGGCCTTCTGCTTATCCCGATCTGGATGGTGTCGCGATGAACCACCGTCACTATCTCCGTTTCCCGGCACGCGAGGCGGAACGTACGGAGTTCCTGATATCCGGAGAATTCCGCGGCTGTCTGGAGGACAAGACGGACTTCGTGCACAGCAGGAAGCGCTTTGCGGAGCTGCACTATTTCGCTGCATCCGAGGACTATGACAAGTTCCTGGCTGACGCTTACCAGCTTGAGCAGGCCAGCACTTCCTCGGACCTGTCGTCAATTTTCCTTCGGGATAACGTCTACTCGAACATCCAGGGAGCCACAGGCATCTTCGGAGCGAAGATTGAGCGTACTCTTCTCTGGGACGATGACCGCCACTGGGGGGAGGGGCCATTCCTATTATCTGGACTTGAGGATTCTTTGGGCGACCTTAATGAGAGATGGGCTTATGCAAAACAAGACAAGGAGGTGCTTTTTGATAAGGCTAATTGGCAGGATCACAGGCAGTTTTCTCTTCTAGCTTATGAAGTCCGGGGCAGCAATGGCCGTCCTGAAGATTGGAAGTACGGTATGCAAAAAGTCAAGTATGTTTCTTATCTCCCCTACTCCGGTCCTGGTCAGTCAATTTATCTAATCAATAATGAAGAACAGTTGCGGGATCATGGCCTTGAACAGTTCCGGCTTATTGATTTTTCTAGTAAATCTGTTGTAGTGGCATATTCAATAATTGGCCTATTCCCTTCTATCCCGTATCTGGTGGATTACTGGGTCCAAGAAGATTCTACAACGGGACATTGTATATGCACACTTTATATGGTCCATATTTCTGGGTACTATTTTGTTGAGCATGCGATAGGCGAATATGCAGGATATGTCCTACATCCTGACATTTCGTCCCGTGTTGCCTTGATAGTGGACAAGATTGACGAAAGTTCATTCAACAATGTAGAGCTTTGTATATCCTCATTAATCTGTGATACAAAGATGACATTCATTGAAGAGAGGGTTTTGCCGGAAATGGAAATTGTATTCAATAAACCGATATTATATTGAACACGCTTGTACATGACATTCCGGAAATGGGGTTTATATTCAACCGTGTGAAGAATAATTGAGAAGGCTTTCGTATGAGAAGATTTTGTACAATATTTTTTACGCTCTTGATTGCAATCAGTGTCCATGCCCAGGTGATTGAACGTAAAGATACCCTTCAGGCCGCGGTGAAGGTCGAAGCCCGCCGTGTGGAGAAGAGCCTGGGGCGGCTGCAGACGGGACTTGAGGGCATCCTCCTGATGGCTTCGCCGCTGGGAGAAGGCGATGCCATCCACTGGGCGCAGAGCCTGCCCGGCGTCACTTCCGGAGCGGACGGCACCACGTCGATGTTCGTCCGCGGCGGCGGCTCCGGCAACAACCTCTTCTCCCTCGACGGAGTGCCTGTCTACGGCTACTCGCATATCCTCGGTCTTACGACGATAATCCCTTCCGAGGTTATCCAGGGTGCGTCATTGGCCAAGGGCGGCTTTGACGGCGGCGACTGCAACTTCACCGCAGCCCATCTCCGTATGACCTCGAAGGACCCGGCATTGACAAGGAGCACAAGCCTGTCGCTGAACAACTTCCTTGTCAGCGCCGAGATGGAGGGCCCGATAGGGGACAAGCTTTCATATATAGTTTCGGCGCGCTGGTCTCCTCTGACCTATGAATACCGTGCCTTGCAGAAGCAGCTCCCCGACCTTGTGAGCGGGCTGAGCAATTTTTCCACCACGGTCTGGGACTTGTACGCGAAGCTCAGGCTGGAGACGGGGGCGCACAGCTCCCTGTCCGCGTCCGTGCTGGGGAGCATTGACCGGTACAGCTTCAATGTGCCGGGCGAGACTTACTCGTCCGAAGTGATGAACTGGGACAACCGGGTGGGGCTTCTGCGTTTCCAGAATTACTGGGATAGGACCCGGATGGAGATTTCTGCATCGGCCAATCTCTACGGGAGCAGCCAGCGTCAGGACAAGACTTTCCGCAACATCAGGAACGTCCTTTCCCTGCGCTCCCAGCTCAACGAATATACCCTGTCCGGGAATCTTTATCATACCCTGCAGCCGAAGGGCCTGACCTTGAGCGAAGGTGTGGAAGTCCGATTCGGGCAGTTCGCCCCCGGTCAGGTGGCGGAGGAGAACAATGTCACGGACATAATGCTTTCGACCCTGTGGGTCCAGGCGGAGTATGGCGTCAGCGAATGGCTGACGGTGAAGGGAGTGGCACGCGGGCATCTGTACGGCAATCTGTCTGCCGGCTCGGGCTGGCGCATCGATCCGGACGGCAGCGTGTCTGCCCAGATAAGCCTGACGGACTGGCTGTCACTGGAGCTGACCGGCGACAGGATGGTCCAGTATTATCACACGCTGGAGGGAATGCCTGTCGGCTGGTCGCTGGATATGGTCGTCCCGTCCGGGCCGGTAGTGGCCCCGGAGACATCCCTGCAGGGCAATGCGGGATTTACGGCCAAGTTCGGAGGCGGGCACTCCGTTTCATTGGGCGGATTCTACAAGGCGATGGACGGGCTGATTTACTACAAGTACGCCCAGTCGCTGTTCAGCGGCGCTCTCGCTGACTGGGAAAACCAGGTGGACTTCGGCAAGGGCACCGCTTACGGCGGGGAGTTCCTGTACGAGTATCTCGGGAAGGAATTCTACGCGAGAGTTGCATATACGCTGTCAAAGACGGACAGGCACGGCTTCGCCGAGACCAATTACGGCCTGCCTTTCCACGCCCGCTTCGACCGCCCGCACGTTCTGAATGCAATGGCGCAGTGGAAGGGCTTCAGCGCGGGTTTCATCCTCCAGAGCGGCAACTGGGAGAACGGTGCGGCTGAAACATACCTCGTCCATCTTCCGGGCGAGGACTGGACAGCCAAGTATTTCTCCGGCATAAACAACTACCGGATGCCGACGGTCATCCGTCTTGACCTGGGATATCAGTTCGAGTTCAAGACGGGCGATGTCGGACATAAGGTGAGCCTGGGAGTGTGCAATGCTACGAATCACTTCAACCCGTTCATGCTTTATTTCGACGGAACGACGGAGACCTGGAACGAGATCGCCATCCTTCCGATAATGCCGAATTTCAGCTGGAGGGTAACTTTCTAAACAGAATAAACAAGAAGCGTTTTGGCTATATGATAAGGATAAATGCGTGGAGATTAAAACACTGCTAAGGCTAATACCACGAAAATTTTCTTTTCATATTTCAAATGAGGGTCCGAGATAAATATTAATAATTGCGACCTCATCCGTAAGAACTAACTGCCGAGAATAAAGCAATTAGGCAGTTTGTCCG
>JAZLLA010000011.1:0-8207 GCA_045597895.1 Candidatus Cryptobacteroides sp.
CCGTACACGTAATCAACTCATTAACACTTGTTTACATGCGAAAAGCCAATTGGATGAGAGCGGAATGGGCGATACTTTTGTCAGGGATGTTGGCGAGGAACATATAATCATGACCAGGATCAAGGACTATTTCAATAACAATCTTGATAATCCTGATCTGTCCATGGCTGATGTTTCGCTGCACTTGAACATGAGCAAGGCTCAGATGTACAGAAAAGTCAAGGAGGTTTCCAGTTTGACTCCGAATGAATTGCTTCAGAAGATGAGACTTACTAAAGCTGAGGAACTGCTTAAGTCAGATGCCAGACTGACTGTATCCGAAGTGGCATATTCGGTTGGATTTACCTCCCCGTCATATTTTACAAAATGCTATAAGGAAATGTTCGGCATGCTCCCCAGAGAGCATCGGTAAATTTTTCTATCAAGATTGTCTTATGGTTCAATATTGCTATAATGTGATACTATAGTTATATTCCATTTCTCACTCCGCGGGTAATTTTGTACAAAATTCGTTATGCTATATGCATTATTCTTCGAAATTGCCGATTTATGAGAACCCAAGAGGAGACTTCTTGACCAATGGACTTCTGTCTGTAGAAAAGAAATTCGTATTTATTATTCTTCGCAAAGGAGATCTTTATTGTATGACAGGCAATTCCCGATATTACCTGTCAAATGAATGTTGTGTTTTTTTGCCGGAGATTTCTTTTGTCAGTTCTTTAGTATTCAGCGAGGATTTTGAAGGCTACCTTTTTCAAGCCGATCCGGACTTCTTCAATCAGGCTGTCTTCACCAATAAACTATTTCTGCTTCAGAAATATGTTGATAATCTCTATGTTTATAAATTTTCCTCCTTTTCCCAATATTTGGCATTGGAGAACTACATACGGCTTATTCAAAGTTTGCAGTTAAGTGAGCCGGATGATACATCTGATTCATGCCGGATGATTCAGAATGCATTGCTTGTTAAACTACTGTCCTATTTCGAGTCATGTTTTTCCGATAATGTTTCTCAGAAATTCATTTCTCGTAATGAAGCAATTGCAAAGAATTTCGTCGAACTTGTTCATGAGAATTACCTTGAACACCGAGATCTATCGTTCTATTCGGATAAGTTGTGCATTTCAACAAAATACCTTTCCTATATCGTCAGCAAAGTTACGGGGAAAAAAGCCAATGCATGGATTGTAGACTGTGTTTGCTCACACGCCAAGCGCCTTCTAAAGACCAGCAACCTGACTATTAATCAAATTGCAGATACATTGAATTATCATTCCACCTCTGATTTCTGCCGCACTTTCCGTCGCAATACAGGAATGAGTCCCTTGCAGTACAGGCTTGACTGTTGATTATTTCGCTTTTCCGCCAATTTGTTGTAATTTGCAGAGCAAATGCAACATGTTATGAAAAAGCTGTTCCTCCCTCTCCTGATCCTCGTGGCCGGATGCACCGCCTCACCGACCGGACCCGTGATTCCCGAACCTGACATGACCCTGACCCTCTATCCGCAGGGGCAGGCAGCCGACCTCGGCATAGTCGAGGACGGCGTGGCCGTGACCCTCGGCCCCGGGGCTGACAACGGCCTCGGAAGCGCGATGGAACTCGGCGAGCTGATGCATTATTCGAAAGTTGGCGATGAGGCCTTCATGAGCATATGGCTGCCCGAGAACTGCAATGGCAGGATGATGGTTATCTGTCCGGGCGGCGGATACCGCTACTGCTCCGGAGAGAACGAGGGTGTCTGCGTCGCGAAATGGTGCGTGGAGCATGGGATCGCGGCCTGCATGTTGATCTACCGTATGCCCCAGGGCAACCCGTACATCCCGCTGACAGACGCCCAGAACGCATTCCGCTACTGCCGCCACCATGCTGCAGAGTGGGGCGTCGAGACGATAGGCGCCATCGGATTCTCCGCTGGCGGCCACCTCGTCTCGACCGCATCGACGAAATACGTCGACAGCATCACCCGCCCCGACTTCTCGATAATGGTCTACGGTTTCCTAGACCTCAGCACCTGGGAGTTCAGCGGCTCTGCGACGCGCTGCAACCAGCATCTCACCGCGAATGACCCCGCCCTGATGGAGGAGTTCACGGCATACAGGCATGTCACATCCGACACGCCGCCCGCGCTCCTTCTCCTCAGCACCGACGACCCTCTCGTCTCGCCCGTCAATAGCATAGGCTATTACGACGCGCTCGTCGCGAATGGCGTTCCCGCCGAGATGCATATCCTTAAGGACGGCGGCCACGGCTGGGGTTTCCGCACCGCTCCGATAGGGGAGGATAAACTTACAGCCAGTTCCCGCGCGCTGGTCGGCAGCATCATCGAGAACTGGCTGGGAATATAAGCCGGTAGAATCTACTTCCTGTATTTCTCCGGCACGACGACATGCCTGCTTACGAGCAGCGGCGTGTCGGCGTCCGTCTGGAAGTTGTCGACCTGGAAGTTGACGTCGAACTCGAACTCGTCGAAGTTCGACTTGCCGCCGACGGGAGTGACGGCAACGTTGACCTCGCAGCCCGGGGCGATACGCACCTCGCGCCGGTACATCAGCTTCTCGCTTCCGGGGGTCTTCGTGAAGATCACGGGTATCGAACTGTTGTTCACGAGTGAGAACGTCACCTTGCCCTTGGCGTACTTTACAGCCTTGACTTCGATCATCGCTGCGAGCAGGGGGCGTATGTACTCGTCCTTTCCGTATACATAATCATATGCGTAAACGGCCGTGCGGTGGTTGTCAAGCGCTTCGCGGACGCCCTCGAGCGTCCTTTCCTTCGCGAACACGAAGGTCATCGAGCGGTGGTCACCCCGCTCGTAATCGACCTCCGTGGTCATCGAGTTGTGGGCGTCAGTGCCGCTCACGATGGTGAGGTTGCGCTCCATTGCCCAGTGGAATGCCTCGGGGCTGTAGCCGACGAGATGGTTCTCGATCTCGATGCCCTGCATGAGACCCTCCTGGAAGACCTTCTCCTGGATGGGCCACCACTTTGTCTCGTTCGGGGCCTGCTTCTCCCAGTGGGGGTGGTTCCATACGAGGAACGCGCCCTGGCGTTTCGCCTCGCGCAAACCGTTCAGAATGGCAGTCTCCTCTTTCTTTACCTTGTCCTTGATCTTCGCATCCTCCGACTCCGCCTCCCTGGCGAGGGCTTCGCCGTCGGTAATGAAATGGGTGTTGAAGTGGCCGGGGAAGATACGTGAGCCGCGGGTGAGTTCCGAGCCGTGGATCACGAGCAGGTCGAACTTCTTGGCGGCGTCGCGGGCCATCTCGTATGAAGCGTCGCGAGTGCACTTCTCCGCAACGAAATAGCCCTTGTTCACCATCGAGCGGTGGTGGCTCTCGTTGTGGTCGGTTATCGAGATGATGTCGAGGTCATCATAGTATGCCTCCTCCACGCGGGTGACGGGCCATACCTGGCCGTCCGAGAAGCAGGTGTGGATGTGGAAGTCGCCCTTGAGGGTCATGTATCCCGGAATGTCGGGAACGTTGAACTTGTGGGGGACGGTTGCTGTAGCTGCGGCGCATACGAGGCTTGCCGCGATGAGGGTAATTATGGTCTTTTTCATAATAAGGCAAAAGTATACATTATTTGTCTTTACTCAAACACTTTATGACCGTTTTGCGGTTGGATTATTTTGCGAAAATACCTAATTTTGCACCGTACCTAAGTACACCAAAGTATATATGAAGAAAATTTCCATGATCCTGACCGCAGCGCTGACTCTGATGCTCGCTGCCTCCTGCACTTCCGGGGATTACCTCGGATATGCTGACGAAAACCTCCGCTGGAGCCTCGTCCTCGAGTCTGACAGCGCGCCTTTTGCAAAAAAAGTACTTACCTGCGGGGAGAAGGATGTCCCTGTCGTAACCCGAGAGGGCAAGGATGTCATCTACACTTACAATGACTTCGAGGGTATGGACATCGATGTCGCCATCCGCTTCGCCCCCTATGCCGGAGGCAAGGGCGTCGAGATCAGCTCCACCATCGCCAACAATGAGAAAGGGTATTATGTGAAATCCATGGTCGGGCCCATCATCGAGGACCCTGCCATCGACCTCAACACCTGGGATATCTACACCCCCTGGGGACCCGGAACCGTTTTCTCTGGCACCCCTGACGTGAAGGATGCGGACGGCAGGCTTATGAAGAATGTCGGCCTCTGGAAACTCAAGGACAAGAAGGTTTACGAGATTAAGGCAGCCTATCCTTCCGGCGCCCAGCACATGCAGTACTCCGAGTTCAACAACGGCAGCGAGGGACTCTATCTCGCCAGCCATGACTCGGAAATGAGGTATAAGAATTTCATCATCCGTTATGATGTGGAGACTGCTGTAGTCAGCTACGGCATCGAGAACATGATGACCTGCTTCACCGGAGAGACCGTCACTACTCCCGGTGCCATCATCTGGCACCATGAGGGTGACTGGCACGCAGCCGCTGATGTCTACAGCGAGTTCTACCACAGCGCGGTCGATATCCTCGACAAGCCCGAGTGGGTCGACAATTCCACAGCCTGGATGCTGACCATCATGAAGCAGCAGAACAACGAGCTCATGTGGCCTTACAATACTATCGGAACTACCATGACCGATGCGGCGATCGCCCGCGGCTACAACATGCTCGGTCTCTTCGGCTGGACAGTCGGCGGCCATGACAAGTACTATCCCGAGTACGACGTCGACCCTGTCATGGGCGGCGAGCAGGCCCTCAAGGACGGCATCAAAGCCGCCCGGGACAGGGGCATGAAGGTCATCATGTATGTAAACGGACAGCTCATCGACACCGAGGGTACGAAGTTCTGGGGCGAGACCGGCGAGGACATCGTCGTCCGCAAGGCTGACGGCAGCGACTACTTCCAGATGTGGCAGAAGTACAAGGATTTTGCAGCCCGCCACCACGGTATGGCCTGCCAGAGCGATCCCCGCTGGAAGGAAATCATGCTCGACCTCGCAAAGCAGATCAACTCATACGGCGCCGACGGTATCATCTACGACCAGCTCGGCACCACCAATATCTCGTACTGCTATGCCCCTAACCACGGCCACAGCGTTCCCGCAATCGTCTATGAGAATGACAAGGTCGCGAACCTGAAGTACGTTGTCGACGAGATGAAGAAGATCAATCCGGAGTTCATCGTCATCACCGAGGGTATCAACGAGGCGGAGCTCAACTCCATCTCGATGTTCCACCTCGCAGCAGGTACTGCCGGCAAGAATTTCTTCCAGAAGCCCGCCGCTATCGACGCCTTCATCAACGGCAGCCCCGCGGGAGCCTACTTCAACCAGATGACGAAGTATACCATCCCCGAGTGGACCAGTACCAACAGGGTGCAGTCTCCCGTCAACAACAGGTATGTCCTCAACTACTGCATGCTCTGCGGTATCAGGCCCGAGATCGAGTGCCGCTACCAGCCCGATGTCGACTATCTCCTCGAAGGCAGGATGCCCCAGGATGACGACTACGACAACATGGTCTCGAAGGTCGACATCTCTCTCGTCAAGTCGCTCGACATCGATGCCGCCCGCGAATACTCGCGCCAGATCAACGAGTTCATGCTCGCGAACAGCGATCTCTTCTTCAAGGGCCGCTTCATGGATACCTGCGGTTACGGGATCAGCGCCGATCCCAGGTTCGTAAGGTCTTCAGCTTTCGTGAACGGCAACAGGATGGGCGTACTCGTATGCAACTTCTCCGACTCAGCCGAGCAGTCATACGAACTCACCGCAAAGGGCTGGAAGCTAAGCGGGATCATCACTCCCGAGCAGTCCGAGGTCGAGCCCGGCGACGCCGTCGCTCCCCTCAGCCTGCATCTCGCAATCTTCACGAAGTAGTTTCATGGACACGAAAAAGGGGCCTCGGTTGGATACGGGGCCCCTTCTTCGTTTTTTGTTTGCTCTACTCGAGGGCTGACGCTGCCTTGTAGCGGCGCTTGCCGAGCTCTTCGTCAATTTCCTTCAGTACGCTGAAGTCCTTGCCTGCGCGCTCGAGATCGGCTATCTGGTCGCTTGCGCTTTCCTCTTCCTCGACCTGCTCGTCGACAAACCACTGCAAGCGGCTGAGAGTTGCGAAGTCGTTCTCCTCAATTGCAAGACTGACCAGATTGTCAATCATCTCAGTGACCTTCTCCTCGTGCTTCAATGTCTCCCGGAACATGTCCAGAGGGGAATCCCATTCCTGACGCACCTCGGAGATAGGCATAAGCCTGACCTTTGCTCCCCGTGCGTTCATGTATTTCTGGAATATCCTCGCGTGGTCCTGCTCCTCCAGCCATTGTACGAAGAACCAGTTGGCGATGCCTTTGAGGGCCTTTGCCTCGGCATCCATCGCCATGGCGAGATATAGATATGCCGACCACAGTTCGGCATTAATCTGCTCATTGATGGCGTTCTGCATTTTCCTGGACATCATGGCGTTGGACATTTATTTGCAGCAGCTCTTCTTGGTCTCGCATCCTTTCCCGGTATCTCCGGGACAGTTCTGGACTTCGGTTTTCCAGAGGCCGTGGAGATTGCAGTACTCATAGACTGCGACGGGCTTGTCCTTGCATCCGCAGAAATATGCTTCCGCCGGTCCTTCAGGATCCAGATACTGGATCTGTCCGCCGTGTTCGGTCTCGAGATAGATGAATACGATGTGGTGCTCCTTGGTCATCGGATGAGGTATGGAGCCTACCTTCACCTTTACAGTGCAGTCATCGATGTGCTCTACGACCGGAAGATGCTTCTCCATCCATGTGTCCGAGGTCTTCGGGGTGATTTCCTGCATCTCCTTTCCGCAGCAGACGACTTTTACGCCACTGTCGATTGCTTTCACGACAACGTTTCCGCACGTCGTGCAAAGGAAAAATCTTGTTGCCATTTCAACTAAGTTTTAAGTTTGTTATTTAAGTTAATCCCTGTCATTGCCTCAGCCCTGAGCCTGGATCCAAGGGACTTGGGACTGCCGGTTCCGACGATGCAAAGATAGGCTCGTCAATCTCCGTTTGATATCGAAGATTGAGGGTATTTTTCAATAGTTGTTATCGCTGATATCGAATATAGCCACTTCAGCCCACCTTATTTACAGGTACCTGAATGATTGTGAGCCATTTCTCCGGCTCTTCCTGGTTCCAGCCTCCGTCCACATGTTCACTATGCCGGGCTTCAGCACCCCGATTTTTTATGTCCACATTTCCAAGGCTTGCGGGCGATGGACTGAGGATACCGCCGGGAACTGTCAAGATTTGAGGGGATTTCTTGACAGTTCCCGTTAATTTTGAAGGAACTGGAACGATTACAGCCACTTTTTTGACAGTCCCCTCACACTTGAAGCGCACTGTCAAGGGAAAGAGGAAGGGCAAAACTTTCTTAGCGTCAAAGATGAAAGTTTGAAGACGCAAAAAAAAAGAGACAAACCTTACGATTTGTCTCTCTGTGTAGACTACACAGATAAATTATCGAACTTTCTGGAAGACCTTGTGAAACTTGAACACTTTGCTCAAAAGGTTGTTGATAAGGTGGTTAAGTAAACATTAAAAAATAACTTGGTAAAGTTTAAGCCGGTTTAACGAGATAATTCCACTTGGGTAGATTATCCATCGGAATGATGCGTCTGCGGCATTTCCTCTCGTAGGATTCGTCAATCGGTCTCTTGATATCATAAGTTTTGTTGTTTATGTCGACATATACGGTCAGTCCTGTTTTCGTGGTTGTTGCTGCAGCACGTTCCGCCGCATTCTCCACGGAGAGCAGCGGAGCCCCACTCCAACTGCGGGATATCTGCGAGAACAGCCTGTGCTCGATGGGGTTGAACTTGGAACAGTAAGGCGGATAATGCATAACGAGAAGGTTCATGTCAAGTCTGGAGGCAAGGTCCATGAGATCCTGCTTGACTATGCGGTGGGAGCTGGAGTTGGAACCTCCTCCGTCGCACAGTATCACCATGGTATGGGCTTCGGGGTACTGTTCCTGGAGATACTCGTTCCACACTCTCTCAATGTTGTCGCAGCAGAACTTGGACGTGTCGTGGCTCGTGCCTATGGTCATATATCCGGTGTTTGTCGTCACGTCGTAGATGCCGTGCGGAACAATCTGACCGTCAGAGAACGTCCCGAAGTCATGATCGAGAGAACGCGGCTGACCCGTGCAGAACACCTTCCCGTCACGCTTGAAATTGCCGATGAGCTCTTTCTTCTTGGTGTCGATGCTGATGATGGGGATACCGACAGC
>JAZLLA010000012.1:0-98053 GCA_045597895.1 Candidatus Cryptobacteroides sp.
AGGGCGTTACTGCGGCAAAGACTCGTGGACGCAAGTATATCCGTAACCGTGGTTACGGCGGAAGCGTCCGTACCTCCGACCAGGCATCTGTGAAAGCCATCTTCAAGCAGCTCTCTCAGGCTTGGCAGTCTCTCACCAACGAGCAGATTCTTGCGTGGAATTCCGCTGCACAGTCTGCTGAGGCGCGTTCCGTTCTCGGCACCAAGACAAAGATTACCGGAAGCAACCTCTTTATGAGGCTCAACTATTGGGTGGTCTTCTGTGGCGGTGACATTATGGAAACTCCTCCTACCCTCGGCGGCGTAGAGGCTCCTGCTTCTGCAACGCTTGCTTTGTCCGCTACGGCGTTCACTCTCACCCTGGCTTCCGTTCCTTCGGTGACCACCAACATCAAGCTCATCATCTGTGCTTCCGCTCCTCAGAGCAACGGTATCAGCCGTGCTTACAGCAAAGCTGCCGAGTTCATCGGTCCGCAGACTCCTGTGACCACCGCCATCGCTCTCAAGACAGCGTATGACGGCAAGTATGGTGCTCCGTCAGAGGGTAAGCCTAAGGTGTTCGTGAAGTACTTTTACGTCAACACTGCCACCGGCGAGAAGTCGGGCGAGATGCTGGGCGTTGCCACTCTCTCTTCCTCAAATGGGGATAGCGATTAGTCCGTAGGTCGAGAGACCGGTAATTTCTGAATGCCCTCCGTGGAGAAATCTGCGGAGGGTTGTTGTTGTGCATACCACTGCGTACATACGCCCAATAGGGTAGTGCTAGAAAAGTTCGTTGTGCAAATGTTGTGCAAGTGGCATAGAAAAAGCCCCTCCAGTTATCTGGAAGGGCTTTTTATCGTGACTCCTACAGGATTCAAACCTGTAACCTTTTGATCCGTAGTCAAATGCTCTATTCAGTTGAGCTAAGGAGCCGTTGTCAGGTCCGGAGACCTGTATGGGGGAGATTAGTCTTCCTTCTTCATGAGCTTCTTCTCCTTGATCCTTGCCTTCTTACCGGCGAGGTTCCTGAGGTAGAAGATGCGTGCTCTGCGTACCTTACCGACCTTGTTGAGTTCGATGGAATCAATGGTAGGGAGCTCGTAAGGGAAAATTCTTTCAACACCGACGCCACCTGATACCTTGCGGATGGTGAAAGTCTTTGTGTATGGGGTAGCACCGCAAATCTGGATAACTACGCCTTTGAACTTCTGAAGTCTCTCCTTGTCGCCTTCCTTGATTCTGTAGGTAACGGTGATGGTGTCACCTGCCTTGAACTTCGGATAGGATGCAGCTTTGTTCTGTGAGAAAGCCTGCTCTACAATCTTAATGTAATCCATAACAATTTCTGTTGTTAACTTCGCAACGTTACGCTAAAAATTAAACCCGATTCGGTAAGAGGTTGCTTTTGTGGACTGCAAAGGTAGAAATTATTTTTTATTCGTCAAACAATTTCTTGAAATTTTCTATCAGATTCTTGTCGTCCCTGTTAAGATCAGGCTTGAGGTTGTCATTCTTCCGCATATTCTCGATAGCGTTCTTCTCGTCCTTGTTAAGCTTGCGAGGGATCCAGACAACTATCTGTACATAGAGGTCACCCTTGCCCGAGCCGTATCCGCTGACTGCAGGAAGGCCCTTCCCGCGAAGCCTAAGGATGGTTCCCGACTGGGTTCCGGAGTCGATCTTCATCTTGTACGGTCCGTCGAGGCAAGGCACTGTGATCTCGCATCCGAGCATTGCGTCAGCTATTGAAATAACCTGGGTGTAGTGGAGGTTGTTGCCCTGGCGCTTGAGCTGCGGGTGCTGGATTTCCTTGATCACTACGAGCAGGTCACCGTTGACGCCGTTGTGCGGGGCTGAGTGGCCCTCGCCGCGTACATTGAGCTGCATTCCTTCCTCGACTCCTGCCGGGATGGAGACGCGGACGGTCTCGCGCTTGCGCAGGAGTCCGGTGCCGCTGCAGGTGCGGCAAGGATTGCTGACGATCTCGCCTTCACCGTGGCACTGCGGACAGGTGGAGTAGGCCACTGTGCGGCCGAATATTGAATTTGTGATATTCTGAACCTGGCCGCTTCCTTTACAGGTAGGGCAGGTCTTGATGTCGGATGAGTTCTTTGTGCCCTTTCCGTTGCAGTCCGGGCATGGGCGGCTCCTTTCGATGGTGACTTCCTTCTCCACTCCCTTGGCGATCTCCTCGAGGGTGAGGGTCACGCTGGTGCGGATGTCACGGCCGCGGTAAACCTTTTTCTGAGGTCCCTGGTTTCCGCCGAAGCCTCCGAAGCCGCTGAAGCCTCCGAACCCGCCGAAGCCTCCTCCGAACAGGTCGCGGAGAATGTCGTTCAGGTTGCCGAAGCCCTGGCCCCAGTCCTGTGAGCCGGCACCGTCCACTCCGGCGAAGCCGAACTGGTCGTAACGTGCCTTTTTGTCAGGGTCGCTGAGTACGGAATAAGCCTCCGAGGCTTCCTTGAACTTTTCCTCGGCGGTCTTCTTCTCTGCGTCCGTGCCGCTGACCCAGCGGTCAGGATGCCATTTGAGGGCGGCTTTCCTGTAAGCTCCCTTGATATCGTCGGCTGAGGCGTTCTTGTCCAGCCCCAGGATCTCGTAATAGTCTCTTTTCTCTGCCATTTCGTTATGCTCCGACTACGACCTTCGCGTAGCGCAATACTTTTCCGTTGAGAAGATAACCGGTCTGGACCACGTCCATGACCATTCCTTTGAGTGACTCGTCCGGGGCAGGGAACTGTGTCACCGCCTCGTGGAAGTCCACGTCGAACTTCTGGCCCTTGGACTCGATAACTGTCAGACCTTTGGTCTTCAGGTATTCCATCAACTTGTTGTAAATCAAGGATGTGCCTTCCTTGGCGGCTTCGTCGCTGGATTCAGCGAGCATCGCCATCGCTCTCTCGAGGTCGTCGAGAACCGGAAGAAGGCCCTTGATGGTGTCGGCCGAAGCGCTGCTGATCAGGCTCAACCTGTCCTCGGCGTTCCTGCGGCGGAACGTCTCGAACTCGGCCATCAGCCTGAGATAGTCGTCCTTCGCGTCCTGTGCCTTCTTCTCGGCCTCCTCGAGCTTCTGAGTGCTCTCGGCGAGCTTCTTTTCCAGTTCCTCAACCTTCTTCAGCTCCTTTTTTGCCTCTTTCTTGTCCACTTTCTGCTCCTGGACTTTCTCCTCGATATTCTGTGCTTCTTCAGCCTGTTTCTTTTCTTCTTTTGCCATAGTTTATTTGTTTTCGACCGTTCGGACAATCAAATTATCTGCCACAGCCGTTTTTCTGCCACTTTGTCATACCTTCTCCGACAGCTCCAGCCAGCGCATCTCCTTCTCATCGATGATATCCTTAAGCTCCCCGAACCGCGCGGACGCCGCAGTGATCTGCTCGACCGTCAGCGTCCCGGAGGAAAGGTCCGTTTCAATCTTCGAACGCTCCGCGTTCAATTCCTCCAGCTCCGCCTCCAGCCGCTCGAACTCCCTCTGCTCATTCCAGGTCAATCTCTTCTTCGCCGGCTTCGGGCCGATTGCAGGCTCCGCCTTCACAGCCTTCTTCCGCTTCTCCTCTTCGGCCGCCCGCTTCCGTTCAGCCTCATAGTCCTTCAGGAATGACCTGTATTCGGTGTATCCGCCTATGAAATCCTTTACAATGCCGTCGCCGCAGAAGACAAACAGGTGGTCCACCAGCCTGTCCAGGAAATGCCTGTCGTGCGAAACGATGATCAAGGTGCCCTTATACTCCTTCAGATACTCCTCCAGGATGTTCAGGGTGACAATGTCCAGGTCGTTCGTCGGCTCGTCCATTATCAGCAGGTTCGGCTGCTGCATAAGTATGGTGAGCAGATATAGCCTGCGCTTCTCGCCTCCCGAGAGCCGTGAGATGCGGTTGTTCAGCATATCGTGGGGGAAGAGGAACTGTCCCAGCAGGCGTGTATCGTTCACTGTTTCAAGTACGGTCTGGTCCTCGTCGAACTCCATTCCCTGCTGATGGTAGTAGCCTATCTTCAAGGATTCGCCCCTGTCGATGATGCCGGATGTGGGCTCCAGCCCTCCCGTCAGGAGGTTTATGAACGTACTTTTGCCGATGCCGTTCCTTCCGACGATGCCCACCTTCTCATACCTTTGGAAATTGTATGTGAAGTGGGACAGGTAGCATTTGTCGTCGTAGTAGAAGCAGACGTCCTTGCAGTTTATGATCTTCGTTCCGAGCCTGGACGACTGTCCTACCTCGGAGCTTATCGTAATCTGTTTTGTCGTATATACCTGCTCGGCCCTGTCCTTGAGGTCGAGGAACGCGTTCTTTCTGTACTTCGCCTTCCCTGAACGTGCACATGGGGTGGCGTGTATCCACTCCAGCTCGCGCCTTAGGATGTTGCGGACCTTGTCCGTCTCGGCGTTGTAGTTGTCTATCCTTTCCTGACGTTTGACCAGGTAGTTCTCGTAGTCTCCCTTGTAGATATAGATGGCTCCGTGGTCCATTTCCATCACGGTGTTGCACACCCTGTCGAGGAAATACCTGTCGTGGGTTACCATGAAAAGGGTGCAGCGGGAATGGGAAAGATAGTTCTCGAGATACTCGATGGCCTCGGTGTCGAGGTGGTTCGTCGGCTCGTCCATTATGAAGAACTCCGCCTCGCTTGCGAGCATCCGGGTCAGTGCCACGCGCTTCACCTCGCCTCCTGAGAGTTCCTTCATCCTCTGGCTCCCGTCCAGACCGAATTCAGTGAGTATCCTTGTCAGTCTGAGCTCATAGTCGAACATATGGTCGTCATCCAGCCCGTCAGTGAATTCGGTGGATGAGGCCATTATCTGGTCGTGTATGGTGCTTTCCGGGTCGAAGTCATACTCCTGCTCCAGGAATGCGATGCGTATCTGCTTGAGGAACAGAATCTTGCCTCCGGAGTCGGACTTGTCCTTGCCGGCGAGTATCCTCATCAGGGAAGTCTTGCCGGTTCCGTTGGGAGCTATGAGCGCAATCTTGTCGCCTTCATTGATGTTGAAGGCGATGTTCTCGAACAGGATCTTCGGCCCGTATGACTTGGATATATTTGAAATCTGAAGGAAGGAGGGCATTACTTGAAGAATTTATCAACGTCCTTCACGACCTCCGGAAGGGCGAAGACCGCCACCCTGTCGTATGCCTCAATGACCGTATCGCCTACGGCAATGAAAGCGTCGCTGCCCCTGACCGCTCCACCGACAATGGCGTTGCGCGGGAAACTGATGTCCTTCAGCGCCCCCTTGGTGATGGCGCTGCCCGGCGCGACCGTATATTCCAGGACTTCGGCTTTCGTGCCGCTCATATATTTCACAGTGCGGGCCTTGCCGCTGAGGGTGAACTTGAGCATCCTTGCCGCTGTAAGGAGTTTCTTGTTGATTACCGTGTCCACACCGAGCTCCTCTGCTAGCCTGAGGTACTCGACGTTCTCCACCTGTGCGATCACGCGCTCGATTCCGAACTTCTTTGCAATGACGCAGGCAAGGACATTGGTCTCGTCGCTGCCGCTCAGAGCCGCGAATGCGTCGTAGGAGCGGATGTCCTCCTCCGCCAGGAAATCGGCATTCCTTCCGTCCCCGTTGACAACGGTCACGTTAGAAGGGAGCATTTCGAGCAACTCTATGCAGCGGTCCTTGTCGCTTTCAATGATCTTTATTTCGCTCACCTGTCTGGCGAGGGACTTCGCCATCTGTTCGGCTATCTCGCTTCCTCCGAGGACCATCACTCGGTCCACTTCGATGTTGTTCTTTCCGAAATATTTCAGGAGTACCGGCATTCCTTCCCTGAGCGAGATGGTGAAGACTATGTCGTGGTACTGGAACTTGGTGTCTACTTTAGGGATGATGGTGTCGTCGCCACGGGATATGGCTATTATGCGGAACTGTGCGTTTTCAGCTGATGTCTTTTCTACAAGTTCGCCCAGCTTCATATCGATGAGAGGGGAGTTCTCCTCTATCTTGAATACCGCCATCTGCAGCTTTCCGTGTGCGAAATCCATCGAGTCGCTCGAGGCGAGATGCTTGAGCTGGTCTATTATTTCCTCGGCTGCAATCTTCTCGGGGAAGAACATCAGGTCCATTCCCATTTCCTTGAACATCAGCTTGTTCTCCGGCGCGAGATATTCTTCGTCTTCAAGCCTTGCGGTAACCTTCGCGGCTCCGAGGTTCTTTGCCAGGATGGCGCAGACCAGATTCACTTCCTGAGGTACGTAAGGGTTGACGGCTACGAAAAGGTCAGCCCTGGCCACCCCTGCGTCCTTCTGGATCTTGATGGATGTAGGGTTTCCCTGGACCGCTACGACGTCCGCAACGGAAGTGAGGGCGGAAAGCCTCTTGGCATCCGTGTCGATGACCGTGATTTCGTTTGACTCGCGGCTAAGCGTCTTGGCCAGATATGAGCCTACCTGTCCGGCTCCTGCAATGACGATTTTCATATCTTTTTCCCAGTTATCGAAGCAAAGATAATGCTTCCGTCATATCTTCCGCAAATTTTTGCTCCTTTATATACAGAAATGTCTTCGGTTACGCATCTTGACATCAGCTTTGCTTCCTTGTGCGCTTCGATCACTGCCTTGAAGCATTTGAACTTTCCTGTCAGCAGATAGACTGCGGCTGAGCATCCGTCCAGGCATTTTCTCTGGAAAATGCGCCTGGAAGCATTGCGCAGGGCTTTCGACGGACTTCCGCAATCGCTGACGAGGGTCTTGGCAAGATTGTTCTGAAGCATCAGGAGATTGTTCCTGTAGTTGAGCTTGAGCTTGAAAGGGGAGTCGTTGGACAGGGTGCCGCCTCCGACGTGATAGACCAGCGACTGCGGAACCACCGTCACTCTATGGCCTTTCAGCTGAAGTTTCCAGCAGTAGTCGATTTCCTCCATGTGGGCGAAGAACCTGCTGTCAAGCCCTCCGAGCTCCTTCCAGAGCGAACTTCTCGTCATCAGACATGCGCCTGTGATCCAGAATACGTCGGCGGGCGTGTCATACTGTCCGCTGTCCTTCTCCAGCTTCTTGAGCACTCTGCCGCGGCAGAAAGGGTACCCCCATCTGTCCAGCATCCCTCCTGCCGCTCCTGCATATTCGAAACTGTCCCTGTCATACCAGGAATGCAGTTTCGGACCGCAGGCTCCGCACTCGGGATGGGTGTCCATCCATCGTACGAGAGGGGCGAGCCAGTCCTGGGTGACTTCTATGTCCGAGTTCAGCAGGACATAATACTGGGCTTCGATTTCCTGAAGCGCTCTGTTGTATCCTCCGGTGAATCCGTAGTTGTCATCCAGAACTATGGTGCGCACCTGCGGGAACTGCACCTTCATCAGCTCTGCCGAGCCGTCGGTGGAGGCATTGTCAGCGACAATGACTTCCGCGTCCATTCCCTTGATGCTGTCGATGAGGCCCGGAAGGAATCTCTTCAGAAACTCCTTCGTGTTCCAGTTCAGTATGACGACGGCCGTTTTCACTGATTATTTCTCTTCTTTGTGATGGCAGCAGCCTTCGCCGTTGCCGTGATGACCGCAGCCGCAGCCTTCTCCTTCGCCGTGATTGCAGCTGCATTCCTCACCTTCCTCGTGATGGCAGTGGCAACCGCCGTGGCATCCGCACTCGTGCGGCAGGAACTCTCCGTGGAGTCCTTCGGTAAGCTCCTTCTCGGTGGCGTCGCGAACGGAGATGACCTTGCCCTTGAAATTGAGGGTCTTGCCGGCCATAGGCGGATTGAAGTCCATTGTGACCTTGTCCTCCTTGACCTCTACAACCATTCCGTTGCAGACTTCACCTGCTGAATTCAGCATAGGAACGAACTTTCCTGGCTCGAGCAGGTCCTCACGAAGCTTGCCGTTCATCTCGAACGAACTCTTCGGGAGATCGATGACCCTTGACAGGTCGTATTCTCCGTAAGCCTCCTCAGGCGGGATGGTTACTGAATACTCTTCCCCTTCGGACTTGCCTTCGAGGCAGGCTTCGAGCATAGGGATGATCATATGTGTGCCCTGGATGTAATCGAGGGGTTTCTCTTCAGTTGCGGAATCCACTACTTTCCCTTCAACCTCCACTTCATAAGTGATGAGTACTACTTTCTTGTCTTCTATCTTCATGGTGTTATGCTGAAAAATCTACGTTTTCGAACGCTAAGGTAGGAATAAGTTTTGACATACAGAGCCTGGCATCGTCTCCGACCGCCAGAAGACCGTTCCAAAGGTCAATGAAATTGCCTGTTACAAGCATCTCCCTGACGGGATGGTCGATCTTCCCGTCCTTGAACGCGAATCCCTCAATGCCGAAGGAGAAATCTCCTGTGGCGGAGTTCGAGTTGCCTCCGTTGAACCCCGTGATAAGTATTCCGTTCCGGCATCTTTTCAAGATCGCATCCCTGTCGAGCCCGGCCTGGGGCCAAGGCATCAGCTTCGGTCTTGTGGCATCCTCGATGGTCGGCTCCATATTGAGCTTGCCGGACATATAAGTGTTTATGAAGTATTCCTTCACCACTCCGTTCCTTATGATGTCGTGTTCGCTTGTGGCCACGCCCTCCGAGTCGAAGAGGCGGGAACCGGTTTCACCGGCGTTGCGGCATTTGTCCACTATCGAGAGTCCTTCGTGGAAAACCTTTTTGCCGATGGAACCGCGCAGGAAGCTGTTGTTCTGCTGTATGGAGAAGCCGCTGAGCGCGTTCAGGAGGGGAGTGACCACCTTCGAGGCGCACTCGCTGTCGATCACGCAGCGGTAGCGGCCGCTGCGGCGGGGCTTCGGACCGATCTGTCCTGCAGCCCTTTCTATGGCCTTGGCACAGATGGTTTCAGCATGGAGTTCGCTGGCCTTCGGGGTGGAGTTCCACCAGTATCCGCTGTATTTGTCTCCATTGCTTTCAATGGTCATCTCCACTCCGTATTCGAAGGATGTCTCGGTGTGGCGGCATTCAAGCCCCTCTGTGTCGATCACATAAGTGTCAAAGATGCTGTCGGAGTATTCGGCTTCTTCGGAAATGACTGTCCATTTCCCGTTGTCCTTCAATTTCTTGAAGATGGATGCTTCCAGAGCAATCCTGAGCCTCTTTTCTGAATCCATTCCATCATAGGATTCGTCCACCAGCCCGAGTTCCAGCCCTGATACGGCGTCCTTCGCTGTCCTTTCCGGGGCAGGAAGGCTGCGGCATGGGTCGGGAGCCATAAGCCTGACTGTGGCCACCGCCTTCTTCACGAAGTCGGAGAGGACGCTTTCCTCCAGACGGTTGATTGAGAAACTGCCGTATCTGCCGTCCACGAAAAGCGCAAGGCTGATGGAGCGGTCAAGGCAGTGGCTGACCTTGTCAACCTCTCCGTTGAGGGTGCCGATAAGGTCCATGCAGCTTTTGTTGAGTGTCACGCGGGCTTTCTGAGCGCCGTTCTCCCTTGCAAGGCCGAGGCAGCGCGCGGCCAGTGACAGTTCTTTCTGTGTCAATGAATTCTCCATCATTCTCCTCCCACTGTCAGATTGTTTACCAGGACCGTCGGCATTCCGCACGAAACGGGAACGCTCTGCTCCTTGCCGCAGGTCCAGGTGCCGTTGTCTATCTTAAGGTCATCCGCGACTGCTTCTATGTCGCTCAGGGCCTGAGGGCCGTTGCCTATTATGTTCAGGTCCTTTACGGGCATTGTCAGGCGGCCGTTCTCGATGAGGAATCCGCTCTTGACATAGAAGGTGAAATCACCTTCGCCGATCTTTACCTGTCCGTTCGCGAACTGGTCGACGTATATGCCTTTCTTTACCGATGCTATTATCGAGCCGCGGTCGGCGTCCCCGTTCTCCATATAGGTGGCGCGCATCCTCGGGATAGGATTGTAGCGGAACGATTCGCGGCGGCCGTTACCTGTCGGAGCAACGCCGTAATATTCAGCGCTGATGCGGTCGTGCAGGTAGGAAGTGAGCACTCCGTCCTCCACCATCGCGGTGTACTGTCCGGGCACTCCTTCGTCATCGAAGTTGACCGCTCCGCGGTTTGAACGTATGGTGCCGTCATCCACTACGGTGATTCCCGGTTTACATACTCTCTGGCCCATCCTGCCGGAGAAGATGGACTGTCCCTTGCGGTTGAAGTCTGCTTCGAAGGCATGGCCCATCGCCTCGTGGAGCAGGATTCCCGAGGCCCCCGCGCCCATTACGACGGGCATTTTCCCTCCCTTCGGACGGCGTGCCTCGAACATAGCGTCCACTCCGTCCAGGGCGGCTCCGACTATTTCCTTTACAAGGTCGTCGGTCAGCATCTCCGCTCCTTTTCTGAAACTCCTTGACACTGACTTGTTCTCGACCCTTCCGTTCTGGCTGAAAACACAGGACACCATTATGCTGCCCATAGGGCGGGTGTCATATTTCATTTCCTCGAACGAGTTGAACATCAGTATGTCGCTGACCTGGGATGAAAGCATCGCTATTACCTTCACCACCCGCCCGTCGCCTTTCCTGATTTCTGAATCGATGCGCTTGAGCAGCGGCACCTGCGCTTCGATTTCGGCGTCCCTCCAGTCCTGGAGCATCGGGAATCTGTCGGCGGCCCTGTTGGGCCTGCCGAAATGGCGGTGGTCGCTGGTGCGGCGGTCTTCATTGACACAGATGTTGGATGTGATGGCCGAGGCGGCTCTGGCGGCGGCGAGCATCGATGGGTAGTCGGTGCTTTCGGAATAGGCGTACCCCGTCTTTTCCCCGCAGAGCACTCTGATGCCTACGCCGTAGTCGACATGGAAGCCCCCTGAGGAGACCTCCGAGTCGCGGAGCAGTATGTCCCTGTACGAGGTGTTCTCGAAATAGAGGTCGCAGTAGTTGCCGCCTCCTTTGAGCCCTTCAGCTACAAGGCTGCAAAGGTCCCTTTCGGTGACGTTGAATGTATTGAGATAGTAGTTTGTATCGTTGATCATTGTTCTTTCTCGTCTTCTTCCGGGTGGGCCAGTGCCCATACCTTGTCGTATGTCTCCGAGTCCTTGATGTGGACGAGACCGTGCGATCCTTCGGCTATCACGCTGAACGGTGAGATGGAATTGTCCGCCAGGATCCATCTGTCGCATTCCGATATGTACTCATCGAAGAAATACTGGAGTCCCATGAAGTACCGGCGCCTGATGATAGGCTCGGGGGTGTTGTGCCCTCCCGCTTCCACGCGGGCGTGGACCCTGGCGATTGCCAGTTCCGGGGAGTTCAGCCAGAGATAGATGAGAGTGACCGTGTAGCCGTTGTTCTTGGCCTCCCTCACCATTCTGAGAAGAGAACGGGTGGCCAGGGTGCTTTCTATGCAGAAATTCTCGCGCCTCTTGAACAGGAAGCTGATCTTGAGGAGCATATACCTTCCGGCAGTCATCGCTGCAGAGTCGGGGTCGAAAGGGGAGAGACTCTTTGCGAATTCGTCTGAATTCACATACTGGGTGCATTCGAGCATTTCCGGAAGGACGGAGTATGATGCGGTGGTCTTTCCGGCACCGTTGCAACCGGCTATTATGTAGAGCTTAGGCATTGTGGTCTATTCCATAGCCGAACAGGGCGAAATCACCCAGACAAGGGTCGTCCGGGAATATCTCCTTGAAGGCTTCGGTTATTTGTTCTGCTGTTTTGAGGTCCTTCTGTTTCCTGGTCGTCAGTCCGCAGGCTACGGCCTCGTCATAGACGTGGACGTCCAGAGGGATGATCAGGTCTTTCTTGTCGGTGTCCTTCCAGAGTCCGAGGTCCACCTTTCCGTCGTCGCGGACCATCCAGCGCCTCATCATATTGATCTTCTTGTTCGGGGCCTTGAGGTCGGATTTCTGCTTGAAGATTATGGTACGGATTTCGTCCTGCGTCAGGCTTTCGATGGAGTCGTGCCAGAAGTACCACTCCCGGAGCCGTTTGCAGACAAGGGCGATGTCGCGCCATTTGACAGTGCGGTGGATGCTGGTGTCGTCGTCTCGCCAGGATTCGGCCTTGATATATTCGAAAGGTTTCCATTCCATTTCGTCGAAAAGCCTTTCGCAGTCGCGCACGATCATCTCGCGCCTTCCCCAGGCGAACAGCGAGGAGAAGACGGCGGCTATCTCCACATCCTGCAGGACGGCGCTGCCATCAAGCATATCCCGCGCAAACTTGCGCGGGAATGCTATAGGGTCCTGCTGGAAGTATTGCGGGTCATTGTATTTCTCCGCCCATCCGACCAGCTTGTCTTTCAGTTCTTCTGTCATTTCTCAGGAATGTTTTCCAGAACGGCCTTGAGGAAGTCCCAGACCTTCTGCACGGATGGGATGAACGCTCTCTCGTCCGGAGAATGAGGGCTCATCAGGGTAGGTCCCATGGACACCATATCCCAGTCAGGATATTTTCCTCCGAGGATTCCACATTCCAGACCTGCATGGATGGCCATAACCTTCGGCTCCGCTCCGAAGAGGTCGGAATATACTTTCTTCATAGTATGGAGGATAGGGGACGCGCTGTTAGGAGCCCAGCCTGAATAGGCGCCGGAGAATACTACCTTGCATCCTGCAAGCTCGAAGGCTGCTGCGAATTTCTGGGCGAGGAACTCCTTGGCTGTGTCCACTGAACTTCTCAGAAGGGAAGCCACGTAGAATTCTCCCTTTTCGATCTTAACGATAGCGAGGTTGTTCGAGGTCTCGACAAGGCCGGGTACAGCATCGCTCATCCTGTCCACCCCGTCAGGGCAGGCGAGGACGGCCTGGATGAACCTGATGGCAGTGTTCTCTTCTACATACTTGCAGTCCTCGTCGTGGTCGCAGACCTCTCCCGGCTTGCTTTCATATGGTTTGAAGATGAACTGGCAGTCAGGGTCTGTGGCTGCGTATTCTGCTCTGATCTCGGCTGTGACCTTGTCGAAGATGGCCTTGGCTGCGTCGATGCCGTTCTCAGGTATGTATACGGTCGCGAACGCTTCGCGTGGGATGGCGTTCCTCAGGGTACCGCCTTCGAGGTCGCAGAGCTTGACTCCGGCTTCCTTGAGCAGAGGCAGAAGCACGCGTGCGATGACCTTGTTCGCATTGGCCCTGTAGAGGATGATGTCCATTCCTGAATGGCCGCCCTTGAAGCCCTTGACTGCGAGCTCGTAGCAGGCGTAGCCCTTTTCAGGGTATGGCATCTTTTCGTATTTTGCGCTGACCGTGGCGTCAAGTCCGCCTGCGCAGCCGACATACAGCTCGCCTTCGGACTCGGAGTCGAGGTTGATGAGTATCTCTCCGTTGAGGACTCCCGGCTTGAGGGCGTCTGCTCCTGTCATTCCTGTCTCTTCGTCGTAGGTGACGAGGATCTCCAGAGGTCCGTGCTTCACTGACTTGTCTTCGAGCACTGAGAGTCCGAGGGCCAGTCCGAGGCCGTCATCCGCACCGAGGGTCGTACCCTTGGCTTTCAGCCATTCTCCGTCCACCCAGGTCTCGATAGGGTCCTTTTCGAAGTCGTGGACCTTGTCGGCGTTCTTCTGAGGTACCATGTCCATATGGCCCTGGAGCACGACTCCCTTCCTGTTCTCATATCCGGGAGTCGCAGGCACTCTGATGATTACGTTTCCGGTTTCGTCGGCGAAGGCTTCTATGCTGCGCGATTTTGCCCAGTCGAGGAGGTATTCTCTGATCTTTTCTTCGTGCTTTGAAGGACGTGGTATGCGTGTGATTCCGTAGAAATTGTTCCACACGAGTTTCGGTTCGAGGTCGTGGATTGTCATATCAGTAAAGTGTTATTTGTTTTTTTATATGAGTAAAGGTTCTTCCATCTTTTGTGTGTCCAGAGGTAGTTCCAAGGCTGTGCCTTGATGTCCTCTTCGAGACGGGCGTAATAGGCGCTCATTATCTCCTCTGGAGTGCTCTGCGAGGCATCGCGGCATATCAGCTCGAACGTTTGCTCATAGTGACCTCTGCTGATGCTCGTCATCCTGAACATTCCGACGCCCATTCCGAGCTTGTGGGCCAGTGCCGCGGCTCCTGTCATTGTCATTGTCTTCTGCCCGAGGAAACTCTCCACTTCGTGCTTGGTGGCGTATTTGTAAGGGTACTGGTCGGTAGGGAAGACGTAGATGTGCTTTTTCCTTTTGTTCTCGAGCGCGTGCCTGAGCATGTTCCGGGACTCGACATAGCCTTTGTAGGTGTCCGGCAGGGGAGCGGTGCGCCATTTGCCCATTATCTTGTCCCAGGTGTCGCTGCTGAGCTTCTTGTATGTTACGGAAACCTCCTTCTCGCTGTAGATGTAGGCTCCCTTCGGGACATACTCGAACCAGCCGCCGGTTATTTCCCAGTTTCCGGCGTGGGATTCGAGGATGACCAGTCCGTTGGAGGCGCAGAAGGCATCGTTCAGGTCTTCGGAGTTGGTCATTGTGCAGAGCTTCTGCTTGCGGAGCCTTTCATCCGGGTAAGTGCAGCCACCGAACCAGATTGTCTCGGCGATGATCTCCCCGAAATGTCTGTAGAAGGCTTTGGTTATGTCCTTTATTTCCTGAGCGGACTTTTCGGGGAAGGAGTGGGTGAGGTTGACCTTCACCACCTTCCTCCTGTAGCGGACCACATGCTGGAGAAGGAATGAGAGAAAATGGCACAGGGCGTAGTGGAATGAAAGCGGGAGCTTCGACAGCCTTCGCATCAGGCCTTCCAGTATGTCCGATCCGATTTTCTTCATTTGAAATGCGCGTTTCTACAAATGTAACCAATTTTTTTTATCTTTGTGTTATCGACTAAACCGATTTATCATCAAAAATCAATCTATATGTTTAAAGGTCAACCAAAAGGCTTGTTCGCCCTTGCCCTTGCCAATACCGGCGAGCGCTTCGGCTATTACACCATGCTGGCCATCTTCATGCTCTTCCTCCAGGCGAAGTTCGGCTGGGCGGGCTCGGTCGCCAGTACAGTTTATTCCATCTTCCTGGCTTGTGTCTATTTCTTCCCGGTTGTCGGCGGTATCCTCGCTGACAAGATAGGTTACGGCAAGTGTGTTGTGACGGGTGTCTGTGTGATGTTCCTCGGCTATCTTGCCCTGGCCGTCCCTACAGCAGCCAATGTCTTCGGCATCATCCTGATGGTAGCAGCCCTGCTGCTCATCTCGCTGGGTACCGGTCTCTTCAAGGGAAATCTCCAGGTGCTCGTAGGAAACCTCTACGATGACCCGAAATATTCCGCAAAGCGTGACTCTGCGTTCAGCCTCTTCTATATGGCTATCAACATCGGTGCAATGTTCGCCCCTTCAGCCGCCACCGCCATCACGAACAAGTTCCTCGCAAAGGCCGGCCTCATCTACAAGGCCGACATCCCTGCGCTTGCGCACCAGTTCCTCGACGGCACCATCACTCCTGACAATGCAGAACGCCTCCGTTCGCTCGCCCAGCTTATGCCCGGCGATGCCGCCAGCATGCCTGCCGCTGACTTCTGCAACTACTACATCGAGCATCTTTCCTCTTCATACAATATGGGCTTCGCCGTCGCTTGCGTTTCCCTTATCGTATCAATAGCAATCTACCTCTGCACCCGCAGCTGGTTCAAGCACGCTGACGTGAATGCCAAGCAGGCTGCAGTCCAGGGCGATGCCAATGTCGTCGAGCTCACTCCGAAGCAGACCAAGGACCGCATCGTGGCCCTTTGCCTTGTTTTCGCAGTCGTGATCTTCTTCTGGATGGCCTTCCACCAGAACGGACAGTCCCTCACCTGGTTCGCCCGTGACTATACACAGGCATTCTCCACCGGCTGGAGCAGGATAGGGTTCAATATCTGGGCCCTTGTCCTGATCGCTGTTTCCATCTATACCCTGTTCGGCTCGTTCCAGTCCGAGAAGACCAGTGGAAAGATCGGTTGCGCTGTTGCCACTCTGGTTATGTGGGGAGGCGCATTCGCCATCTACAAGGGTTTGGACAATCCTCTCGAGATATTCCCTCAGCTCTTCCAGCAGTTCAATCCGTTCTATGTGGTTGCCCTTACACCTGTTTCAATGGCCATTTTCTCCGCTCTTGCTGCTAAGAAGACCGAGAAGCATCCAAAGGGACTCGAACCATCCGCTCCTAAGAAGATCGGTATCGGTATGTTCGTGGCAGCTCTCGGATATCTCATTATGATCGTTGCGTCCATGGGACAGGCATCACCGGCTGAACTCGGTGGCACCGTTTCTCCTGACCCTGTGATCCCTCAGTACCTTATGGCTACATATCTGGTCCTCACTTTCGCAGAGCTCCTCCTCAGCCCTATGGGTATCTCGTTCGTTACGAAGGTCGCCCCTCCTAAGTACAAGGGACTTATGATGGGCCTCTGGTTCGCAGCTACCGCTGTCGGTAACTATCTGAGCTCCATCCCTGGACTTCTCTGGGAGAAAGTTCCTCTCTGGGCCAACTGGACCATCCTTCTCGCTCTCTGCGTCATCGCAGGTTCAATCATGTTTGCAATGCTCAAGAAGATCGAGGCCGCTACCGAGTAGGCCTCTCATACCGGGAAACAAAAAAGATGGCCGCGTTTGCGGTCATCTTTTTTATAGTTCAGTGCTGTGTGGGATTACTCAGCGACAACCTCGAACTTGAGGTCAGCGAAAACGCCCTTGTAGCACTTTACCTTTGCATCGTAGATACCAGGAGTCTTAACTTCCTCGGAAACGATGGCAACGTTCTTCTTGTCAACCTCGAAACCGGCTGCGACGAGAGCGTCAGCGATCTGGGCGGTAGTGATGGAACCGTAGATCTTTCCGCTTTCATTGAGCTTGGCAGAAATCTTGACGAGTGAGGAAGAAATCTTAGCTGCGTAAGCCTGAGCCTCAGCAACGTTCTTTGCCTCCTTGTGTGCTCTCTGACGGATGGTCTCCTCGTGCTGCTTGATAGCAGATGGGGTGCCGAATACGGCGAATCCCTGAGGTACGAGATAATTCTGGGCGTAACCTGCCTTAACTTCTACGATATCACCGGCCTCGCCGAGATTCGCAACGTCTTTTTTCAAAATGATCTTCATACTCTGGATTATTTAAGGAGGTCAGTTACATATGGGAGAAGGGCGAGTGAACGGGCTCTCTTGATAGCCTGAGAGACCTTTCTCTGGAACTTGAGGGAAGTACCGGTGATACGGCGAGGGAGAATCTTACCCTGCTCGTTGAGGAACTTCTTGAGGAACTCTGCGTCCTTGTAATCTACATACTTGATACCTGCTTTCTTGAAGCGGCAGTATTTCTTCTTGCGAACCTCTACGGTAGGAGGGTTCAGATAACGGATTTCGCTGTTCTGTTCGTTGATAGCCATAATTAAATCCTCCTTGGATTAAGCGTTAGACTCTTCAGCTGCAGGAGCCTCCTCCTGTGCAGGAGCAGCTGCCTTTGCGGCCTTGTTGTTTCTTCTCTTCTCAGCGTAAGCGGCTGCGTTCTTGTCGAGAGCTACGGTGAGGTAACGGAGAATCCTCTCGTCACGGCGGTACTGGGTCTCGAGGTCATTGATGAATGCAGGCTCGGCCTTGAACTCGATCAGGTAATAGAATCCTGATGTCTTGTGCTGGATGGAGTAAGCAAGCTGCTTGAGGCCCCAATCCTCTTCGTACACGATTTCTCCACCATTGTTCTTGATGAAATCGGTGTACTTGGCAACCGCTTCCTTCATCTGAGCATCAGACAAAACGGGAGTTGCAATGAAAACGGTTTCGTACTGTTTCAACATCTTGATAGATTGTTAGTTTGTTAATAATTCAAAAGCCCTTCGGGAAGTTAATTTCCACAAAGGGCTGCAAATATAGTAAAGTTTTTTATTAAATGCAAGATATTGTCAATGTGTTATATACATATCAGGGAATTTAGCAGTCAGATGCATCTGCTCGTAACGGGCCTGTATCCTGTCTGTGTCCTCCCTGGCGTTGTCGGTAAGCTCTATGGCTTCGTGGACTATCCCCACTCTCTTCTCCTTCCAGTCGAAGTAGCCCATATATACCGGAACTCCTGTTTCCCTGGCGATTACGTGGTATCCCGTCTTCCATTTCCTTATGGCCTTGCGGGTGCCTTCGGGACATATCACGAGGTGGAAATCGTCGGATGCTTCCATCTCCTCGATCAGGCTCTTGATAAGTGCTCCGGAATTCTTCCTGTCCACTGGAAAGCCTCCCAGGCTTCTGAGAAGCCAGCTTGCAGGCCAGAAAAACGCCTCCTTCTTTATCATAACCCTGAACCTTCTTCCGTATGCCCTGTAATACAGATAGCCTATCGCGCAGTCCCAGATGGTAGTGTGCGGGACACCGAGGATGATGGCCTTCCCTGTGTTCTCCTGGGGTGGGTCCATGGTCCATCCGAGGACCTTGGTAAGCAACCATTTGCAGAATGCGGGGCTCATATCACTGGATATTGATGTCTTCGAGCTCCTCCTCGGAGCGGAGGTTCTCGCGGATGAAGTTCTGTCTTTCGATGGTGTTGTCGCCCATATAGAATTCCATGATCTCAGCGATGGATTCTTCGTCGGCGAGCTTCACTGCGTCCAGGCGCATCTTCTCCCCGATGAAGTCGATGAACTCATTGGAAGAGATCTCTCCCAGACCTTTGAAACGTGTTATCTCAGTACCCGTCCTGAGGGCCTTGAGTGCGTCCTCCTTCTCTTCGATGGAGTAACAGTAGCGCGTCTCCTTCTTGTTCCTGACTCGGAAGAGGGGAGTCTGGAGGATATAGACGTGTCCGCGGCGGATGAGGTCCGGGTAGTACTTCATAATGAAGGTCAGCACCAGCATCCTGATGTGCATTCCATCGTCATCGGCATCGGTTGCGACGATGATGTTGTTGTATCTGAGGTTTTCGAGGTCATCCTCGACTCCGAGCGCGGAGATGAGCAGGTTCAGCTCTTCGTTCTCAGCCACCCTCTTGCGGCTTTCCTTGTAGCAGTTGATAGGCTTTCCCCTGAGGCTGAACACGGCCTGGTTGTTCGCGTTGCGCACCTTGGTGATGGTTCCGGAAGCGGAGTCACCCTCAGTGATGAAGATGCTGGACTTCTCGATGTCCTCTGCGGTCTTCTCGGTCACCTTGTCATTGAAATGGTAACGGCAGTCGCGGAGCTTGCGGTTGTATACGTTCGCGCGCTTGTTATGCTCGCGTGTCTTTTTCTGTATGCTGGAGATTTCCTCCCTTTCCTTCTGGGATGCCTTGATCTTCTCCTCGATTATAGGCTGGAGCTCCTTGTGGATGGTGAGGTAATTGTTCAGGTTCTTGGAGACGAAGTCATTGACAAAGCTCCTGATGGTCGGGCCGATGTCGGTGGTCAGGACCCCGTCCTTTCCCTTTACCTGCTTCTCCCACATATAGTTGGAACCGAGCTTGGTCTTTGTCTGGCCCTCGAAGTTAGGTTCCTGGATCTGGATGCTGATGGCACCCACGATGCCCTGGCGGCAGTCTCCCGGCTCGTAGTTCTTCTTGAAGAAGTCCTTGAGGGTCTTGGCGATGGCTTCGCGGTATGCGGCGAGGTGGGTTCCTCCGTCACGGGTGTTCTGGCCGTTGACGAACGAGGAGATGTTCTCTCCGTAGGCGTTGCCGTGGGACAGGACTATTTCTATGTCTTCGCCTTCGAGGTGGATAGGAGCGTAGAGAGGGGCCTCCGACAGGTTCTCGTTGACCAGGTCAAGGAGTCCGTTCTCAGACTTGAAGGACTGCCCGTTGAAGGTGAGGGTGAGGCCTTTCTTCAAGTAGGAGTAGTTCTTCATCATCGTCTCGACGAAGTCCATGTTGAACCTGTACTTTCCGAACATCATCGAGTCCGGTGTGAACTCAACGAGAGTACCGTTCTTTTCCTTGGTGCTTTCACGTCCGCTTTCGATGAGCTCTCCGCGCTCGAAGCGCGCCCAGGAGCATTCACCGTCGCGGTGGGAGCGGACATAGAACTTTTCGGACAGGGCGTTGACTGCCTTTGTACCCACACCGTTGAGTCCGACTGACTTCTTGAAGGCCTTGTCGTCGAACTTGCCTCCGGTGTTAAGGATGCTGGTGGCCTTGATGACGGAGTCGAGAGGGATTCCGCGGCCGAAGTCCCTGACGGATACGTTGTTCTCCTCGATATTCACCTGGATCTGCTTTCCGAAACCCATTGCGAATTCATCGATGGAGTTGTCCACTATCTCCTTAAGCAGCACATAGATACCGTCTCCTTCCTTGCTTCCGTCGCCCAGACGGCCGATGTACATTCCGGGGCGCAGCCTGATATGCTGCACTCCTTCTATGGTTTTTATCTGATCGTCTGAATAATTGCTGAATCCGTTGTTGTTCTCCATTTCTTCGCCTCGATTTATCTCTGCAAATTTACGAAATTTTCTTCATTAGGAATGAATGAATGGCTTAAAGAACTGTTCCGGTCAACTGGAGGGAAATCACTGGTCGGAGTGGGGAGTTTGTGAAGACGTTGAGAGCTATTATTATTTCGCCCTTTGGAAGGCCGGTTGTGTCGAGCTCCAGGGTGATGTTGCCCTTCTTTCCCGCTTCTGTGTCAGTCATTGACTTGACTTTCACATTGTGGCAGTCAGCGTCGAGCTTGTAGAACCTGCTGGTGCTTTTGCCCTTGTTGGTATAGTTGAAAGTAAGTGTTGTCTTCGTTCCGGCAGCCACTGATCCGAAAGATACTGTGCTGTTTGTGAATGAAGGATTGGCGGCCTCGTTCTTTTCGCTTTCCGAGAGCATGTTGAAATTCTCCTTGGTGACTGCCCAGAATGCTATTTCAGATTTTCCTGCTCCGATCCTGGTGTTCTTTTCCGAGTAGACCTCTCCCGTGCTGTCGCTTTCCACTGTCATTCCCTTCTTGATGATGGCCTTGTATTCGTGTCCGTCGATGACCGGGGTGGCGTAGTACCAGTTCTTTCCCCAGAGATTGCGGTCGGCCTTGATGGTATAGGAAAGGGTGGCGGTGCTTTTCGGAGGGATCGGATTCGGGAATACAGCGACGGAAAGGCCCTCGGATACATTCTTGAACTCCACCGTCATCGGAGCGATTCCTATGTTGGCTACGACTACGTTGCCGCTCTTGCTCTCACGCTGTGACAGATTGCCCGCCTTCATCCCGAACTTCTTGAGTCCCAGGTTGCCGATTATGATGGGATAATTCTCGCTGATGGGCTTCGAGTTCTCGTGAACCGACCCCCTGAGGTGCAGCACCACCGGCTTCTTCATCTCGGAAACATAGACGGTTATGGTCTTGTCGAATGGGTATGGACCGTCCTCGTTCTTGAAGGTGGCGGTGACCTTTCCTGTCTTGCCGGGAGCTATTGGCTCGCGTGTCCATTCTGCGTCGGTGCACCCGCAGGATGAAACCGCGCTGAGGATAAGCATAGGTTTGCTGCCTATATTCTTGAAGGTATAGTCACAGGTCACGGCTCCGTCATCGATGTATATGTCACCGAAATCATGTGTGGTCTTGTCGACGGAGACAACTCCGTCGAAAGTGGTCTGGGCGTTTGCGCTTGATCCGGCGAAAACCGTTATCAGTGAAATGAAAATGGTCAGGAAGATATTGTTTCTCATAATAGCCATTAGTTTTTACAATGCAAATGTAATAACAAAAATCTTTCCGTTCATTTGATTATTCAACAAAAATCGCATACATTTGCGGTACAAAATTTGAAACAGGAACAATCAAACTCTAAATTTATAGATTATGGCACACAAAATTTCACCTGATATCTGTGTAGCTTGCGGTTCATGCCAGTCTGAGTGCCCTCAGGGCGCTATCTCAGAGGGCGATGTATATAGCATCAACCCTGATATGTGCATCGATTGCGGCGCATGCGCAGACGCCTGCCCAATGGGCGCCATCAGCGCTGAGTAAGATATCTTACAAGGTATAAAAAAGTTGCATCAGGCTCGTCCGGATGCAACTTTTTTCGTATCTTTGCCTGTGTAATCCATTGATTGAACGGAAATATGACATTCCTGACCATCCTTTTCTGGCTGTTTGCCTTTATCGTGTTCTATACCTTCTTCGGATATGGGATACTTCTCTGGCTCCTTGTCAAAGTCAAGGAGACATTCAGGCCGCGCGAGCAGTTCCCGGTGCTGGAGGAGTACCCTGATGTGACCCTTCTCATAGCGGCATACAACGAGGAGGATTACGTGGCGGCGAAGATGCAGAACTGCAGGGCCCTGGATTATCCTGCTGACAAGCTCCACATTACCTGGGTCACTGACGGGTCCAGCGACAGCACCCCTGACAGACTGAAGGAGTATCCGGAGAATACTGTTCTCCATCAGCCTCAGCGCGCGGGGAAGACCGCAGCACTGAACCGCGCAATGCAGTATGTCAATACACCGATAGTGATAATGACCGATGCCAATACCGACCTCAACCCCGAGTGCATCCGCGTGATCGTGCGGAAGTTCGATGATCCGAAGGTCGGCTGTGTCAGCGGCGAGAAGAGAGTGCGCCAGGAGGGAAGCTCCGCTTCCGCATCCGAAGGCGTGTACTGGAAATACGAGTCATTCCTCAAGAGCCTGGATGACAGATTGTATTCCGCAATGGGCGCAGCGGGCGAGCTGATTGCCATCCGTCGTCCGCTCTGGACCGAAATACCTGCAGGTACTCTGGTTGACGATATGATATTGTCCATGGGGATTGTCCGCAGAGGATACAGGATAGCCTACACCAGCGACGCCTATGCCATTGAAAGCCCTTCCGCCGATATCGAGGAGGAGAGGAAGCGCAAGGTCCGTCTGGGTGCCGGCGGTTTCCAGGCCGTATCAAAGCTCAAGGACCTTCTCAATCCTTTCAAGTACGGCATCGTGTCCTTCCAGTTCTTCTCGCATCGTGTTCTCAGATGGGTTGTGGCCCCTTCCAGCCTTGTCCTCCTTGCAGTGGTGAACATTCTGATGGTTGTACTCGGGGCTCCCGTATTCTATATTGTGACACTCGTTCTTCAGGGACTTTTCTACCTGTCCGCACTTGTCGGGATGTGCCAGGACAAGAAGGGGATCAAGACAAAGTTCAGCATTCCTTATTATTTCCTTTTCGCAAATTTCAGCACCTTCGCCGGCTTGAAATATTATTTGAAATATAACGGAAACGCAGCCTGGGAGAAGGCGAAGCGTGCATCATAGTTTTATGGAAAACCGGGAGAAAAAGCACCATTTCAATTTCAAGCCTTTGCTTATTGCCGCCGCCGCTATTATTCTGATTCCGGCGTGTTATTATTGTTTCTTCCTGAACCGTCCGGGCCGTACACGCACTGAACTCCGAGTTCAGGACACCGATCTCCGTGTAGCTACTGTGAACATAAACAATTTCAAGTTTGCAACTGAGCCGGAACAGACTGCGCTGTTCCTCCTTCAAGCGGCAAGGAAACATTCAGTGGACGTTCTGTGCATCCAGGAGTATTATACGCACTGGAAGTTTACCGACGAACAGTTCTGCAGTATTTTTTCCGAAGATTATCCGTATATCGTCTACGAAGGGGAGCATGCCGTTGTCTCGCGTATACCAATCAAGAACCATAAACTGTTTGAATATGAGCAGATGGACAGCGGCTCATATATGCACACCGTTTTCGACGGTGGGGACGGTGGCTCCTTTTCCATCGTTTCCGTGCATCTTCAGAGCACCGGACTCTATTACGCCCGCAACCGGGACGGTATGAAGCCCGGTATTCTGCTGGCCCTGTTGAAGCAGAACCGGAACATACGCAACCATCAGGCCTCCGAGGTCCACAAGCTTGTCAAGGACCTGGAAACTCCTGTAGTTGTCTGTGGGGATTTCAATTCCGTCCCTCTTTCCACGACACAGATGAGGATAAAGCGTGGTATGAAGGATTCCTTCCTGCGATCGGGACATGGCCAGGGCTATACTTATCGTTCCTTTAAGAATTTGCTCAGGATCGATTACATTTTGTGCGACGACTCTTTCCGTCCGCTTGAATGTATAATAGAAAATGCTTATCTTAGTGACCATAGAATGGTAGTATCAACTTTCCGAGAATTATGAACAAGAAACCATTAGTATCTGTCATCATCCCTGTCTACAACACGGCCGCCTATCTTCGTGAGGCAATAGATTCCGTACTTGCCCAGACATTTCAGGATTTCGAGATCATCCTCATAGATGACGGCTCCACCGACGGCAGTTCCGAGATATTGTCAGAGTACTCTGACAGGGTGAACATCATCACTAAGCGGAATGCCGGTCAGGCGGCGGCGAGGAATGACGGATTCGACGTGGCTGTCGGAAGGTATATTTATTTCATGGACAGCGATGACAAGATCGCTCCAGAGACGCTGGAAGTCTGTGTGGCAGCCTGTGAAAGGGATGACCTTGACTTCTGCTTCTTCGACGGGCAGACCTTCGGTGAGATTTCCTGGTTCGGATACGAGAGGTCAGCCGGCTATGAGACTGTGAAGAAGGGACCTCAGGTCCTTCTCTCCATGCTGAAGGAGGACAAATACCGCTGCTCCGTATGCATGTGCATGTACCGCAGGACCTTCCTTCTGAGGTACGATATCCATTTCTACCCTGGAATCATACACGAGGACGAATTGTTCTCGGCAAAGGCCTATTTCAGGGCAAAGAAAATCAAGGGCATACCTCAGATACTCTATTACCGGAGGATGCGCGAGTCATCCACTATGACTGCCAGATACACAGAAAAGCACGTGGACGGATATCTTACCGTTGCAAAGGAACTCAGAAAATATGAGCCTTATACCGCTATCTGCAAGAGATGCAAGCGGAAACTCATTTCCGGCTATATGAAGGCTCTTATGGACAATTCCTGGCGTCTGGAGACTTCCACCAGATGCAGGATAGCCCAGGCCATCCTGTTCAAGTATCCTTATTCGTTCAGGCTGAGACCATTCTGTGCCCTGATGCTCAAGAAGCATTTCGTCACTCCTGAAAGCTGAGCCTCCCAGCTCAGACCTCTGACGCTTTCCCTTATCTGTGCCGGCTCCATATCCATGCTGCGGAAGAACTCCCACAGACCGGAGAGCTCGGCAGGGGAGTCGTCCGCTTTCATCTTGTACACATATCCGGCGTCGTCGAAATCCGGATCATCTTCCGAGTAGAAGAACGCAAGACCTCTGGCAGCATATTCGCGGTTCTTGAGAGTCTTTATGGTGTTCACTCCGCTGCGGTGCCTTCCAAGGCTTCCCACAGCTATGTTGGCCCAGTTGAACTCCTTGTCAAGCGCTTCTCCGAACATAGGCCCCAGGATCTTGACCCTGTCACCTAAAGAGTATTTCTCTATCAGTCTGCGATAACCGTCGATGATGTCAGGAAGACCATCCCCTACGATGTGGAGTTCGGATGGTATTTGCGGGTTCGCCGCCATACCCTCGATCAGCCTGTCGAGACCGTGCCATAGGTGGATGTTGGCCACGGAGAGCATCCTGAGTCCGTTCTTGTCCGGGGTTTCCTTGATCAGCGGGATCCTGCTGAAGTCGATGCCGTTGCTGTTGATTATTGTCGGAACTCCGAATATCGTGCTGACGGGCGCGCACGTCACTACGCGGTCCACGTGTTTGAAGAATCCCTTCCTGAACGTTTTGTCCGTTGCTATCTGGACCTGGAACTTCATGGCCTGGCCCTTGAACTCCCCGTCATACGGCCATGTCGGGATCTCGACTATTACGGCTGCCCCCAGTGACTTGAGTCTCTTTACCAGTCCTATAGTGAATGGATCCGAGTTTATGTCATATCTTATATAGACACCCTCAATACCGTTCTCCCTCACATAGTCCACTATGTCCCTGTAGGAAATGCGTTTCTCTACCTTGGCCCGCACTCCGGTGCCGAAAGACCTGATGACCACTCCGTTGCATACCCTTTTCTGTGTACCGTCAGGGTCGATCTGAAGGGTGCAGAGTGTGATGTCGTTGCCATTGGCCTCGAGCCCTCTTACCTGAGCAAGTATCTTCTTGGATATGCCGCTGTGTTCTGACAGGGCGTGATATACGAGGAACAGAAGTTTCATACCCTTTCCCATCTTTTCGTTTCAGTATTGTATCTTTTTATGATCCTGGCCGGGTTTCCGACAGCGAGACAGCCTGAAGGAAGGTCCTTGGTAACAACGCTTCCGGCGCCCACCTGTACCCTGTCACCGATGGTGACTCCCGCCACGACCACGGAGTTTGCACCTATCAGACATTCTTCGCCAATCTTTATCGGCCTCAAGGTCAGTCCCTGCTCGTTCCAGTCGGTTTCACCATCCTCGTATGTATGGTTGAAACCGGCGATATGTACGTGTGGCCCGAGCGAGGTCCTGTCACCGATTACAAGCGGCCCTACCACCACGCTGCCTATTCCGATGCGCGACTTCTCCCCGATGAAAACGTCACCGGCTCCATTGTTCACTACCGCGTAATCCTCAACGATGGCTCCGGCACCGAGCTCGAACTTGTGCCAAGGGAAGACGTCCATCCTTGCTTTGCAGCAGACTTTGCTGCCCTTGCCCCTTTTGTGGAACAGAGGGTTGACGAACCATCTTGTCCATATCCTCGGACGTGGATGGATGGTGGAGGAAAGGAATACTACGATTGCCTTCTTGAGCTTCGGGTGCTTTTCTTTCAGTGTTTCCGCAAACGACATACTGTACTCTTTATTTTGGTCATCAGTTCATATTCACCTGTCAGCTGGACCCATACCAGCGTGACGGTAAGCGTTACTATGGAATATATGCAAAGTGCGAGGAAATGATTGCTGACTCCGCTGATACCCTTCTGAACAAGCCATAGTATTCTTGAAAGCAGGATGCAAAGCAGGACAGGCTTCACGAGCGTTTTCCAGAACTCCTTCCATCCGTGCCCGAGGGTTTTCAGGAGCAGCGAGTAATAGCACTGGATGAAGTTGATGGCGTAAGCGATGCAAAGGCAGCCGGCCACCCACTCCATTGTGTTGAACACGAACATTCCTATGCAGATGGCGGTTATGATGGTGATTGCACTGAATATCCCAGCTCCGAACAGCCTCTTTGTATCATTGGAAGCCTGAAATACGGAGCCGGACGACGAGGAGATGATCTGTACCGCCACAGAAAGGGAAAGTATCTTGAAACAAGGCACCGAAGGACCCCACTGATCCCCGAAGAAGAAGAGGATGAGGTCCGATGACATGAAATACATTGCGGCTGTCAATGGGAAGCCGATGTATGCGAGGAGCTTTATCACTCTTATGTATGCCTGTGCAATGTGCTCCTTGTCATCCTGTATCTGAGCGAGGACAGGGTGCATTACAGGTGAAAGCACGAACGAAATATTCTGCAGAGGCATCATCATCAGTCTGTATGACTTGTCGTAATAGCCGAGTTCAGTCATACTCATATGCCTTCCCATGAGGAGCTTGTCGAGGTTGCGGCTGAAGTAGTTCACCAGCTGGAAACCGAACTGGAATGCCGAGAATCCCATGACCTTCCTGATAGTTTCCTTACCGGGACTGAAACGTGGCGCTACCGGATACTGGCTGTAGTTGATGATGAAAACGATTATGCTGGAGCAGACGGGATTGATGGTCAGTGCATAGATGCCCATCCCGAGCAGGGCTGCCACTATAGCCGCAGTGCCGCAGACGACCTGCACGGACAGCTGCCTTATGGCCGCGAACTTGAAGCGCTTCTCCTTCATCAGAAGTGCGTTCGGCACCATGTTCAGGGTGTTGAAGAAAAGATTCGCCGTAAGAATCATCAGCACGACCCTCAGCTCCCTGCTTCCACCGTAGTAATCCGCAATCGGAAAGGCTGCGGCCAGGAATATCAATGACAATACCACCGCCGTCCAGATGGTCAATGAGAACACACCCGAGATGTCGCTCTTTGTAAGGTCGCGTTTCTGGATCACGGCCGGTCCCAACCCAAAGTCGCTGAACACGCTGAAGAAGGCAATGAAGACTGTGGCGATGTTTATCACACCGAATTCTTCCGGAGTGAACAGTCGCGCCAGCACCGCTGAAACCCCCAGGGTGATGAACACTCCGGCGAACTTGGCGAGCGCGGTGTAGAATACGCCTGTCTTCAGGTCCTCTTTAAGATTCATATATCTCCAGTGCTTTTTCTGCGGTCTTCTCCCAGGAGAATTCCTTTATCCTTTCAAGTCCGTATTCGATTGTGGAGAGTCTGAACTCTGAGTCTGTCTCCAGCCTTATCAGTGCGTCGGATATTGCTTCAGGATCCAGTGGGTCTACAAGTATTGCTCCCGGACCGGCGACTTCAGGAAGCGCTGATGCGTTCGATACGATGACAGGTGTGCGGCAGGCCATTGCTTCCAGCTGGGGGATTCCGAAACTCTCCCTCAAAGATGTATAAAGGAACGCGGCTGCCTTGCCGTAGGTTGCCGGCAACTCGTCGTGGGATATGTATCCAGGGCAGTCAATATGTCCTGCTATGTCAGTGCGCCCGATCGCTTCCAGATATGAATTGACAATGTCCATCGATAGATCGGCAATCTTGAGAGGGAGCTTCCTATCGGACTTGTCAATATATCTGGCGTATGCTTCGAGCGTACCTTTTGTATTTTTCTTTGGGTTCGGAGCTCCGAGGAAGAAGATATAGTCCCGTTCCTTGGCTGACGCGCTTTCGTTGAACTCTGTCCCGAATCCGTTGTAGTTCACCTCTATCCTGGTACTGTCCAGACCGGTCTCTTCTATTATCCTGTCCTTTTCATAACCGGATACCGTTATGACTTTCTTCGTCTTTTTCAGAATCCGCGGCACCACGAAGCGGCTGTATATGCGTCCGAGGTTCTGGTAGGTGGAACTGTTGTGCGAAGCCTGCTTTTCCAGGAAAATTACGTCGTGCAGGGTAAGTATCAGGGGTACCCCGGGGAAGAGGGGAGCGGTGTTGCTTGTGCAATGGAGCAATTCAGCACCGACCTTTTTCACTGCTGCTGGCAGCAGTAACTGTTCGAAGAGAGGGTAGAAGCCGGAAGAGAGCGTCACTATGTGGAAATTCTCAGTTTCCTGAAGGCACCTGTCAGGTCCGGGAGCGACGAATATCCAGTACTCGTTCTTCCTGTCGATCTTCTGAAGGCAGCGGATCATCTCAAGCGCGACGAAATCCATTCCGTGCTTGTTGTTCCTGAATATCCTTTGGGCTTCTACCGCTATTTTCATAAATCTTCTTTTTTGGTTGTAAGGCTATTGTCAGTTGTGTTCAGTGTGGATGTAGTTGTTCTTTGTTCCTTTCATCCTGAACATGTTGATTGCGGCCATTACTGCAAGCACGGGCACTGTAACCAGAGCTTTGAGCAGTTTCTTGTCAAAGCCTCCCTTGGGTATGGCGAGCAGAATCCCGATGACCAGAACGATGGTCAGCCTCCACCATTGCCATGCGAAAGGGGAGTGGAACAGGCTCAGCAGTATGGCGAGAAGCGGGATTGCGGTGATGATGATCATCCTCGGTGGGAAGAGCCATTGGAACAACTTGTCGGCGTAGTCCAGCTTGTTGGCAGCGGTCGGGAATCTCTTTGCTGCGTCGAGGATTATGTTGTATTGGGATGCGGTCCAGCGGCGTCTCTGGTTGTAGTAGTTGCCGGCGCTGCGGGTCTTTTCGTCGAGGACTTTGACATTGTCAAGGTATTTGACCTTGATACCGTCGCTGATGAGGCGCAGCTCCATTTCCTTGTCCTCTCCTGTGGTGGTGAATGAACTGCAGGAGTCTGCGAACCATTTGTAGTCGAAGGCCATTCCTGAGCCGATGAGTGCGGATGTCATTCCGACGGAGCAGTGGCCTTTGCGGAAGATGGAGTTGTTGATCTCCTCAGAAACAGCGTCTATCACGGCTATGTCGGTGTCACGGTTCTTGGCTGTTCTGTGTGCCTGGACAGCTTTCGCTCCGCGCTCGAATGCCTGGTCGATGGCACTGATGAACCCGCTGTCCACGATGTTGTCGGAGTCGAGGATTATGACTGCGTCCGCGGCGTCGCCGCCGAGATACTGCACTGCAGCCTGGAGGGCAGCTGCCTTTGTCCTGTTTTCGAAGTTCACTTCAATCACTTCGATACCTTCGCCTTTGAGGGAGGCGACTGTTTCGTCCTTCATCGAGTCCGAGACAACCAGGGTGCGGAAGCGGTCGGCAGGATAATCCTGTGCAGCTGCGGTGCGTGCGGTTTCAAGGATGAATGAATCGCTCTTGTATGCTGGTATTATGGTGACGAAACGTCTTGTGCGGGAGGTCTCCTTCGGGTCGTCGTCATCGAAGAAACGGGAAAAGACGGCGAATGCGAAGAAATAGACAGCCGGGATGCCCAGGACAATCAGAAGTATGATATCAATTATTTTCAGCATAGCTTTGTTTCTTTATCTTGAGGAAGTCGATGTTTCCCTTGATTATCGCTTTAACTAAGTCAGGACGGCCGTTCCTCAAAGCCTGGAGGATGCGCTTACCGCCTGAAAGGTAGCGGGCGTACAGTATTACCATCAGCTGCATGGCTCCGCTGTAGTTCCTTTTGGCAAAGAGCTGGCGGTTGCGCTGCATATAGTAGCTTCGCAGCGGGCTTTCGCGTCCGGTGGTTGCGCTTTCCTTGTGGAACACCGTGAATGATGGCTCGTAGAGGATCTTCCATCCCTTCCTTGTGAACATATTGGACCAGTCCAGCTCCTCGAAGTACAGGAAATAGCATTCAGGCATCGGACCGACATCCTCGAAAGCCTTGCGGCTGACCATCATTGCCGCTCCGTGTGCGAACGGACTTTCCGCCGGGGTGTCGAAGGTCCCGTCATCGAGGGTGTTGAATCCGATCAGGTCATTCTTCATGGCGATGCCCTTCATCGGGGTGTATCCTGCAAACTGGATCCTTCTTTCTCCATCCCAGAAGCGTATCTTCGGGCATACTATGCCGGCTTCAGGATTCTTGTCGAATGCATCGACGAGTACATGGATATTACTGTCCAGTATTTCCGTGTCGTTGTTTATGAAGAAGAGATAGTCGCCCGCAGCCGCTTCCGCCCCGAGGTTGTTTCCTCCGGCGAAGCCAAGGTTCCTTTCGCTTCTGATGGCATTTACGTCCGGGTACCGTCTGCGGACCTCTGCGGCTTCATCGTTCTTCGAGCCGTTGTCCACCACGATAGTCTCGATGTCTTCAGAAACGTTGGCCTTCAGTGATTCCAGCAGGGCGCAGGTCAGATCCAGCCCGTTGTAATTCACCGTTATCAGGGAGATCAGCGGTTTGTGTACGGTCATCAGTCTTATCTATTTGCAGAGTCTTTTCTATCTTTGGCGCCATGAATATCAGGGCGAAGAATGTATATACGATTATACCGTTCGGGAACTGTGAGAACACTTCATTGTTGGACGCCATCACGAACAATCCGAACACTCCCGAGAGCATTCCGGCTGCATATCCTTTCAGTTCATTGTTATGGATTTTGAACATTACTAGATATCCGCCCAGTATGAACAGCAGTGCCATTACCGTAAAATAAACAATTGTTCCAACAACGCCAGTTTCAACCCAGAGCTGTACATACCAGGAGTCAGTAGGGATTTCTGATATGGCCGACTTGTCTCCGAATTCCTTTCCTCGACCACCGCTCATGCCCAGGCTGTTTCCGAACGGCATATCCGCCAGGATTGTGCGCAGTTTTTCCCTGTTATCGAGCCTGATAAGGTATGAAGCATCCTCCTTCCTATGGAATACTGTCCTTGCCCTTCTGATGGTTGTGTTTCCATTGCCGAAGTTTGTGCAGGCAAGCACGTAGATGCAAATGCCCATCGCTATTGCGACAGGGATCATCTTCTTGAAATCCCGGATCATCAGCAGATAGGCTAGGACTCCCGCTGCGGGAATGACCAATGCGCTTCTGGTTCCGGAAATGAATGTTCCGTACAGTGAGATGGCGGCAATGAACCACCAATAGATTTTGAGGGAAATTTTTTTCGTGTGCAGTCCGAGCACTGAATATACTACGAAGCAAAGTCCCATCGAACCTCCATAATTGGCGGCATCCGAGAAGATTGAAAAGTACCTTGTACCGTAATAGATTATGTGCGTCCTTCTTCCGCCAAGTGCGTTGAGGAAGTATTTGTCTCCTCTTGTGAAGCCTACATATCTTTGATATAGTACCTTGAGAGTCGCTATGATTACAAGGATTGAAAGAACCATCATTATATCCTTGTAATCGCTTAAAGACTCCGTGCTCAACTGGACTATGATGTACACCATGAAGAAGTACAGAGCAAGTGTCCTCATTCCTGACATCCAGGCTTTGAATTCAAGCATTTTCGGGTTGAAAACCTCCAGAATGCAATATAATACCCAGATGCCTATGATAATAAGTATCCCCCAGTTGACCCTTTTCGCACTGACATTGCGTACAAGTGCATTACTGCACAGAACGAGGAGATTGAAAAGAATCATTATGTCCATCAGTATTCCTGATGGAAAATTATAGACATAGTGTGGTATTACCGGGATGAAGTAATTGACAATTAGCAGCATGATGAAAGCGAACTGCTTTCGCGCGAAAGATTCCACAAGTATGATGAACATCAGTGGAATCAGACTCGCCACCACTGCATAGAACAGTTTTCCGTGCGTCATAGCATATATTACAAACGCTATGGCGGCTATGGAAACCAGAGCGACCGGCAGATGGCGGAGTTGCTTATGCTTTCTTGTCAATAATTCACCCATTTCCGCTACTTGAAGCTGGCGTCCTCAATATTCCACATGGCGAATCTGATCTTGTGTCTCAGATTGAATGGAGGGAGGATGCCTGTGAACTTGCCGACGGTGTCCTTATCAGCTCCGTTGAGACAGATACTGATCTTCGTGTCCTTCGGTACGCTTTCCCTGACCTGTCTAAGGAGTATGCGGTCCATTTCCTTCCATTCCCTTTCGGAATCGACGATAAGAAGATTCGCGGCTGTGTTTATGAGAAGCTTTGATGGGAATGAAGTGCTTGAGAGTGGTGGATACTCGACGATGGTGACTCCTGCTTCAGGAAGAGTGTCCATATTGTTCTCGTTCACTGCGAAATCATAGATCGACCCCGCAAGCATGAAATACTTCGAGTCGGAATCGAAATCATTGTGATAGCTGACATAGACAGGCTTGAGTTCCAGCTTGTCGAAATACTTGTACAATGACTGAGCGATATATGACTTTCCTTCGCCTTCCTTGAGGCTGAGGATGTTGATTATCTGGTTGTTCTTCGTGCGGTCGAACATGTTGACCAGCGCATTTCCCAGCTGGTTGCAGGCGAAGTCCTCACAAACATCATCATACTCTTTGCCTTTGTTGTAAGGGAAGGCACCTATCACAGGATTGCAGCACAGCCTCTCCGCAGCAGAAATGTCATAAGGCTTTTTGTTGAACAGTTCCTTAATGATTTCTATCACTGACAGAAGTAGGAAAACCAGGATGAATGCTATGACTGTGTACAGCCTGTTCCTGGTCTTGATAGGGGTAAGGGCAACGGTAGGAGGGGAGAGAACCTTGAATGTAGCAGAACTGAGCTGCAGGTTCTTCTTCCTAAGCTTTGCTTCGTTGAGGGCCTGAAGATTGGAAAGATAATTCTGTTCGGAGAACTGTATTTCCCTGGTCTGTCTCTTGAGCGAGGATCCAACCGGGGAGAATCTTTCGATCTCGTCATAAACTCCCGTTTTGTTTGATTTCAGAACGTCCAGTTCAGCCTGGGCCTTTGCTTCGGCAAGGACTGCGTCAAGCCATTCTGTCGTCATTGCGTCAAGGGAAAGACCTTCTTTCGAGAATTTGGAGTTGGCTATGTTGCTGCTTATTCCGCGAAGGGATCCGGTCTCCCTGTTGATCATTTCGTTGATTTCATCTGCGTCCGCCTCCGTCCTGGCGCGTGAACTCTCTGTGTAGAGGGATGAAAGGTCGTGGAGTTTGTTGACGAACTCCGCGTTGGTCCTGAGTAGGTTCGCGGCCACTCCCATCTTGTCCTCGAGGATTGCCCTTCTTTCGCGTGCTCCTTCCAGCTCTCTGGAGGCTTCCTCAATAGAAACGTCAAGTCCCTTTGACCTTTCAGCGACCATCTTCGTCTGTTCCTCGTAGTTGATGATCCTGTTAGTTATGTTGTACTCGGTAAGGGCGTTTTCCTGTGCATTCAATTCAGACTTGATCCTTGCCAGCTCTTCCTCGAAGTATCCGACGACATCATTTGTCTGCTCGTATCTGAGTATCAGATATTGGTCGATGAATTCTTCGACGATTATTTTTAGTGTATGGTATACGATGTACTGGTCGTCATTCTCATAAGCGATGTTGATCATATCGCTGTTCCCGACCCTTTCGACCTGTACACGGCAAAGCGCCCCATAACTATACTGAGGATCATCCCAGAGGAACATCTGCCTGAGGCAGTTCGTTCTGTCCTTATGGTAGTAGGCGGAGATCCTTGCGTATGTGGAGTCTACTGAATTCTTGTCAACGATTTTCATTACATCATCAGGTATGTCGTTGGCAAGTTTCTTTGAAGACTTTGCCGTCAGAAAGTCATTGTCCCTTGTTATGTCCAGGTGGACAAGGTTCTGGGAGAGAAGCTTGAGATATACGTTCTCCAGGGTCGACTCGGCCTTGATGATGCTTATGAGATTGTCGATGGCATTGTTGACGGCCATCCAGTCCTGTGCGCTGCCACTGGTGGACAGGGCATCATATCCGGATACGATGCCTGTGTAGATGGTGGTGCTAGATCTGTACTGGCTCGGCCTTGATTTCAGAACGCAGAACACGATGATTGCAGCTACGAGCGGAGCGATGAGAAGCCACCATCTCTTCTTATATAAAACTTTGATTATGAACAATATGGTGCGCATACTACCTATTTATGTTTTTTTGTTTTCTGTATGGTTTGTAGTCAGATATCAAGTCGAAGTTTGAAATGATCGGTGTGCATGAAATCACCTCCAGCGTCAGTATCGCCGAGTTCAAATCCTTCTTTATTTCTTCATATTCCCGGACAGCGGTAGTCTCGTAACTTTGGCTCCTATAAAGGCTCTCCGAGTCGTTCATGTTGTTTACGAATCCGTTCTCTGCAAAATTGTAGTTCCCCCGGGCAAGTATGACCTGCTCGTAGCTGGACTGCAGCACAACTATCTTTTCGATAATAGTGCAGTAGAGGTCTATGATGTTTTTCTTGATTTCATCAAGTTCAGACTCCCTTCTGTACTTTGTCTGGTCCACTTTCGACTGCGCTTGCTTTACCAGGTTCCTTCTATTGAATATGTCCATCAGAGGAACGCTGAGGGTAACGCCGACATTATAGTATTGATTTCTCTGAGTGGACTGATTCTGTGACCATACCTGATATGTTGTCTCCATCAAAGTGATTGCAGCCATGTCAATGTTTCCATAGCTGTAGGTTCCGATAAGCCTGATCCATTCCAGAGGCTTGCGGCGTGCTGTTCTGACATCGCTTCTGTAGTACTCCGACTCGTAATAGAAATACTTTGCTGCATTTGAATACAGACTGGCGTTCGTATACAGCTCCTCGAGTGGTGGCAGTTCTATGTTTGCGTAGTCCTCTGCTGTCATTCTGCTGAGCTTGTACATGATGGAGTCCATCTTAACAGTTCTCAAACCGTAGTCCTGTGCAGATAGAGTCGATGCGGCCATTACAAAGATAGCTGCGCTGATAAACCATTTGTGAAATAAACTAGACATTTGTCCTACTAACTACTTTAATTACTGTTGCCAGAACGATCTTGATATCGAACATCAATGATTCCTTCTCGGCATATTCTATGTCGAAATTCCTTCTGACATCAGGTGTCATGTTTTCCTTGTCCTTCTGAATCTGCCAAAGTCCTGTGAGACCGGCCGTGCAGGCGAACCTTTTCCCATATGCATCCGTGGTGAGAAGTTCTGCTTCCTCTATGGACAAAGGTCTGTTGCCTACGAAAGACATATCGCCTTTCAAGATGTTAATAAGCTGCGGCAGTTCGTCGAGACTTGTTTTTCTGAGTATCTTCCCAAGTCTTGTTATCCTCGGATCGTTTTCAACCTTGATGAAACAGCTGTTCAGCTCTTTCTTCGTCTCATACAGGTAGTTGTATTCACTGACCTTGTAATTGTCGGAATACAGATATACGTTGTTCAGCCTCGCTGGAAGATGGACGTTCTCCGGATAGACATAGGCCTCGATATACGTGTTCCTGTTCCTGAGGTTCTCAAGCTCATTTTCCGAGGCCTGCCGCATCGTTCTGAACTTGTAGAACTTGATCTTCTTGAAGTTCTGACCGATTCGCGTTGATTTGTAGATTGCCGGTCTCTTGCTCTCCAGTACAATGCATAGAGAAATCAGTGCCATCAGCGGGGACAGCACGATGAGCATTGTCAGTGAAAAGAATATGTCCAGCGCTCTTTTCATTTTACTTGTTCCTTTTAACAAGATTCAACACCCTGAGCCGAAGCTCATCGGGGTTGAAAGGCTTGGTCATCACATCATCTGCTCCCAGTTCGAGCATCTGGATCCTGATCAGGGAGGTGTTGTTGCTTGTAAGGATAAGGACAGGAATGCCGAACCTGACCTTCAGGTCCGACAGCAGTTCTTCTGTCCTTGCTCCTCTGATATTGGTGCTGAGCACTGCCAAATCAGCTTTCTCTTTGTTTGCAAGCGATTCTTCCTTCGAATATAGCTGGATGCATTCGAAATCAGTCTTCAGATATGTTTTAACAATGTCTGAAAGATATTCCTTGTCTTCGATGATTAGAACTCTTTTATTGGGCATATCTGTAATTGTTGTACCAGTTCTTGCAATTCTTGCCGTTTGATTCCACCCATTCTGCGAAGTCCTTATATTCACTGTCGATCTGCTTCATCTCCGTTGTAAGGATGAACTCTCCGTTCAAGGCTGATAGAGGGATTGTTATTGCAAACGGATGTTTACCGTCTTTGTCTACGAAAAAAGCTTCCTGTGCTAGTCCCAGAAGGTTCGCGTCAAGTTTCTTTGTACCTTCTTTCTTCGGCATATGGACTTCGCGCCTGTGGTCGTAAAGAAAATCGTCATTGTCGATGAGCGGTATGATGAACGGGTCGAGATCGGTGATGATGCTGCCGCTCGATATGTTCATTCCGGTGAAATCTCTGACTATCTTAACCGTCTTGCCGAGGTGCTCCTGAACGTCATCGAAAAGAATGACCGCCCCTGTTTCCTCTTCTTCCACAGCGTTCCTTGGAAGGGTTATATCCCCTCGCTGAGATTCCGGAATGACAACTGCGAACGCGTCAGCGACCTGGGCTGACTTGTACCTGTTGCAAACTGTGAACTCATCGACTATCTCTATTACGTTGTTGAAGATGTCTGACTTTATCTTTGAACAATGGTCGATGACCACATCATTCATATCATAATCACCCTTGACGGGCCAAAGGTCTTCATAACAGTAAGTCCTGTATATTATATTGAGGGACTCGTATTCTTTTTCTTCCGTTTCCGGATCATCCGGATCATCCGGGTCGTCCGGGTCGTCCGGATCAGGATAATACGGGTACGGTATCACAGGAACATCAGGAATCTTCTCGGCTGTATAGGAAATACCGTCTTCCGGCATCGAACTCATTGTGAACATTATGTCATCGAAAGATCCGTCGTTCCCATATTCTGCTCCGTATACTACATAGCCTGCTGCATCCTTCCTGATGAACTTGGCGCTGTTGTATTTGTTCCAAACCTTGTCAGTGTAAATGAAATTCTCACTGCTGAAATTGTATCTGGTGTTATAATTGTCCGGATCCCAGGAGTCCTTGATTACGAAGAATCCTATTGCCATATCCTTTGGGAAATACTCGGAGATGGTACGTCCTCCATTCTGGTCATAGGAGACATAAAGGAGCTGAACAGTTGTCATCTTTGAGACAGGGGCTTTGTCTTCACCATAGAATCCTTTTACGCCATAGTTGACATAAGGGATGTTCCCAGCCACTGAGGTGTTCGGAAATATCAGGAATTTCTGAACCTCGCCGGCTTCCCAAGGCCTTTGCCCGCTCTTGTAGAAATAATATCCTACCGCGTTCAGGGAGTTGATGTTTTCGGTCAGGAATGTGAAATAGATCTTGACACTGTCCTTAGTCGTAAAAATATCAATGTCGCCATCGGTAAGGCTGGTGGAGTTGTCGACAATGAACGGCCTGGTGCTGGAACCGTTCCAGAAAGCCTTCGTTATGCTTGGAAGAGCGTCAGCACCAATCACGCACGGGTCGATTATCAAGCCGTTATGGTCACCGATCTTTCCGTGTTCATATCCTTGCCACCAGTTCAGAACAGCATGCACCCCTTCGTATTCATCGAAGTAAGGCCAATCAATGACCCTGGTTTTCGCGGCGTCCTTGGAATAATGTACCCTTTCGTATTTGTACTGTATCGTGCTATCTTTGATAGCCGCTTTGACAATACGCGGCGTTCCGATAGCTGAGGTATACAGATAGACTGAATCCAGGACGGCTTCAGGCATGTCGAATGAAGAAAGGACTTTTCCGTATTTGTCCGTGAAAACCTTGAACAAAGGGTGGGCGCCCTCCAGGTTTTCTTCCATAAAACCTGGTTCGTCAGCAAATATGCTCACCTGTGTGTAGGCTCCATACTCACCATAATCCAGATCGATCTTCATCTGTGATGTGGTGTTGAAGTCAAAGAAATCCTCCGGTCTGAGTTTGTTCTTCTCGAAATTTTCCCAAGTAAGTTCCGTACAGCCCGCTAGAAGGCAAACTGCAGCGATCAGGGAAACAAAAAAAGATTTATTGTGCATGCAATTATTTCCTGTTGTTCTCGATGGCCCTTATCTGATTGGCCACGCTGTTCGTCAGGCTCTTGGAATTGATAGGCTTGGTGATATAGTCGTTCGCACCAAGCGAGCCTGTCTTGAGTATCTCTTCAGCTTCGCTGACTGCAGAAACCATGATGACGCGGATATGGTTGTTTGCGGAATCGCTTCTCAACCTTGTCAGGAAGGTTATTCCGTCGATGCCAGGCATCATTACGTCCAGAAGGATGATGTCAGGATTGATCTCCTGGACGGCATCGAGCGCAACCTGGCTGTTGTTGAAAATGCTGAGCTGGAAATTGGCCTTTTCCAGTATCTTTTCAAGAAGTCTGGTATTGATAGGGATGTCGTCGACAATCATTATTTTGTACTTTGATCCGTCGATTTCGTTGAATGCTTCGTATTCCATATCGATATGTATTTTGAACCGTTATTTTTTCGCGCATATTTCCGCGCACACATTGATATGCAAATTTACGACAAAATTCCGAATTATCAGCCTTTATTTCAGCTATTTAATTAAAAAGCGAATTAAAAAGATTTAAAAAATCAAACCTCCCCCCGGCTGAGGTTTAGTGTTTACAGTTACACTCAGGGAGCCGTCATTCTCCCATATGTCTATGTCTGTCCCTTTCGAGCCGCTAGGAACGATGTGGCAGCTATAACCGTCGCTTATGCCAATGTACAGATCCTTCCTGTACCCGCCTTCCCTGAACAGCGGGGCGGAGGATACCTTCCTGAACGCTTGTGATGCCGCCCCATACCAATAGAGGATCTGCTCGGCGTATTCCTTGAATTTTGCCCCTTCCTCTGTCAGTTTCATCTCTGTCTTAGAGCGTTCGAACAGATGAAGCTCGAGCTCCCTTTCTATTTCCGCGATGTTCTGACTGACTGCCGGCTGACTGATTCCGAGCGATTTCGCGGCTTTTGTAAAGCTGCCTTCTCTTATGACAGCCATAAAAATGTTAAGTCTTGAATCTTCAAACATAATAAGCAATTCTTATTACAAAGATAAGGCGTTTTTCCTTTTCTCCGCCTTTATTTTGTAAAAAGGATTGAAAATGCTAAATTGCAGTGTAAAACGCTTAAGAAATGATAAAAGAACAGTTGTCTTCCCTCGATCAGGTGCAGCTAAATCTTGGCAGCGGCACAGGATTGGTAATGAGTATTGTGCTGGCCCTCATAATGTTCGGTATTGCACTGGGCATCAAAGGAAAAGTTCTGAAGGACGTCTTCGTCCATCCGAAGTCCATTCTGACCGGTGTCATCCTGCAGTGGGTCGGTCTTCCTCTTGTTTCTTTCCTTCTGATTGTCCTTTTCAATCATTGGCTCACCCCTATGGTCGCTCTGGGAATGCTTCTCGTCGCGAGCTGCCCGGGAGGAAACATTTCCAATTTCATAAGCTCCCTTTCAAAGGGAAATGTGGAACTTTCAGTCAGCATGACCGCTGTTGCGACAGTGTTCGCGCCTTTCGTCACTCCTTTCAACTTCTGGGCGTGGGGCAATCTTTACCTTAAATACGCGGCCCTTACCAATACCTTGACGATTCCTCAGCTTGAAATACCTTTCAGTGAAATTTTCAAGACTGTGTTCATCATCCTGGGCATTCCTATCATTCTGGGCATGCTTTTCGCCCACTATTTCCCTAAGGCTACCGAAAAGATCAAGAAACCTTTCTCAATCTTCTCCATTGTAGTTTTCATCGTGATGGTGCTCGGAATGTTCATTCCGAACTGGCAGCTCTTCATCAAGTACATCATTTTCATTTTCATACTTGTCCTTATTCATAATGCCTGCGCCTTCGGTACCGGATACCTTGGCTCCACGGCTATGAAACTTCCCCGCAGGGACAGACGTTCCATTACTATCGAAGTCGGAATTCAGAATTCAGGACTGGGTCTTACCCTGCTTTTGAATCCTGCTATCTTCAGGCCTGAAATATGGTGCAACCCTGAGACGGGCATTATGTATGGCGGTATGCTGTTCGTGACAGCCTGGTGGGGTATCTGGCATATATTGTCCGGCCTGAGCATAGCTGCACTGTTCAGAAGCATTAGTATTCCTGATGACAAAGAATAAGAAACATCGTACCGACATTCATCAAGTCGGTTTTTGGTACAAGGCTTACAGACCTGTTGTGGATCTTGCAACAAGGCTTTGCTACAGCCGCTTGCAGGTCACTGGCCTGGAGAATCTACCGGAAGACGGTTCGTTCATCATTTCACCTAACCACAGTGATGCATTGATGGATGCTGTGACCGTGCTGCAAACGCGCAGGGAGCCTACGGTATTCGGCGCAAGGGCCGACCTCTTCGAAAATCCTGTCCTCGCCAGGTTGATGCATTTCATCAAGATCGTCCCTATGGTACGCAAGAGGGACGGTATCAGGAAAGTGATACGCAACCTGGACATTATCGAGGACATAACAGAAGTGCTTGATGAAGGAGTTCCTTTCTGTATGTATCCAGAAGGGACGCATCGTCCGAAGCATTCCCTCCTTCCTGTTGGCAAGGGCATTTTCAGGGTCGCGGTTTCAGCTGCAAGAAACCTTGACAAGACTATCTATGTGGTTCCCGCCGGAATTGAATATAGCGATTATTTCCGTCTGAACGGTTCTTGCCTTGTCAATTTCGGCAAGCCGATAAACGTAACTGCGTTCCTGAATGAACATCCGGATATGCTGGACGCCGAGCTCTATAGAAACCTTACATCGGAGCTTCAGAGACGGATGTCCGAACTGTTCTCATATATCCCTGATGATGAAAACTTTGATGCAGTCTGGGCATATACGAAGGTTATGTCTTCCGATAAACGGGGCGGCTCAGTGTATGACAGGATGATGGCAAGCCGTGAAATCATCAATTCGGAGAAGGATCCTCAGAAGCTTGAGATGGCCCTGGATTTTGACCGCAGACGTCACGCTGCCGGACTTTCAATCAAGGCTTTCAACGGACACTGCGCAGCCAAGTTCATCTTCAAGACACTTGGACTTCTCCTGTTCGTTCCTTTTGTGGCATTATTCGGAATCCTGGCTTTCCCTCAGCTTCTTGCTGCCACTCTCGTCAACAGGTTGTGTGTTGCCGACAGAGCGTTCTATAACTCCATCAGATATCTGATGGCTCTGTTTGTCACGCCACTGACTACCATCGGCTGGTTGATTGCCCTTGCATGCATCGGGTCCATTCCATTCTGGCCTTCCTTCCTCTTTATTCTCGTTGCTTCGAACCTTGCTCCTTTCATCTTCTATAAAGTTATCGAGTGGTATCGCGTCTGGTTCTCCGAACTCAGACTTTTCAAGTATCCTGAGCTGAAAGAAATCTTCAACAGAATCAAGAACAATTAATTTTTTATCTATAATAATAAAGAAGAGGCCGCGAAACGCGGCCTCTTCTTTATTATACATTCTCACGTTTACTTAGCAAGACGCTTGTAGGTTTCGAGACGTACCTTTGCGAACTCTTCTGTCTTCTGGAGCAGCTCTTCAGCTCTGTCCGGGAAGAGTTTGTAGAGGGATGCGAAACGGACTTCACCCTTGAGGAAGTCCTGGAACTTGGTCCAGTCTGGCTCCTTGGAATCGAGTGTGAACGGATTCTTGTCTGTTCCCTCGAGTGCAGGGTTGTAACGGTAGAGATGCCAGTAACCGCACTCGACGGCGAGTTTCTCCTCCTTCTGGCTGAGACCCATACCGGCCTTGAGACCATGGTTGATACAAGGTGCGTATGCGATGATAAGTGATGGCCCGTCGTAAGCTTCAGCTTCCTTGATGGCGTTCATGTACTGTGCAGGGCTTGCACCCATTGCCACCTGGGCGACATATACGTAACCGTAGCTGATGGCCATCATACCGAGGTCCTTCTTGCGGATCTTCTTTCCAGAAGCAGCGAACTTGGCGATGGCTCCTGCAGGGGTGGACTTGGATGACTGACCGCCGGTGTTCGAGTAAACCTCGGTGTCGAGGACAAGGATGTTTACATTCTCACCTGAAGCAAGCACGTGGTCGAGACCGCCGTAACCGATGTCGTAAGAAGCACCGTCACCGCCGAAGATCCACTGGCTGCGTGAAGGGATGAAGTTCTTGAGGGTAAGAAGTGACTTGCAGGTGTCACATCCGCAGGCCTCCATAAGAGGAACGAGGGCGTCACATACGTCACGGGTGACTGTATAGTCGTTGCGGTTCTCAAGCCACTTGGTGAAGAGTGACTTCATCTCGTCGCTGCAGCAGCTGCACTCGAGACCCTTGGTCATGAGGTTGGCTACAGTCTCGCGCATACGGTCTGAACCAAGGTGCATACCGAGGCCGAACTCGCAGAAGTCCTCGAAGAGTGAGTTCTGCCAAGCCGGACCGTGGCCCTGTGCGTTGGTGCAGTATGGTGATGCAGGGAATGAAGCTCCGTAGATGGAAGAACATCCGGTAGCGTTGGCGATCATCATGTGGTCACCGAAGAGCTGGGTGATGTTCTTGATGTATGGAGTCTCACCGCAGCCTGCGCAGGCTCCTGAGAACTCGAACAGCGGCTGGGCGAACTGAGCGTTCTTCATTCCTCCGAACTTGTTGAGCACGTTCTCCTTGTAACCTACCTTGGAGTTCAGCCAGTCGTAGTTGGCCTGTTCGGAAGCGTTCTCCTCGTATGAAGCCATTGTGAGGGCCTTTTCCTTGGCGAGGCAAACATCCACGCAGTTGCCGCAACCTGTACAGTCGGCGACTGATACTGCGAGAGCGTACTTGTATTCCTTGAGGTTGGCCTTGCCGTCAGCAAGCTTGAGGCCTGCAGGTGCGTTGGCTGCCTCTTCTGCTGTGAGGAGGAACGGACGGATGGCAGCGTGAGGGCAGACGAATGCGCAGGAGTTGCACTGGATACACTTCTCAGCATCCCATACAGGAACTGAAACAGCGACGCCGCGCTTCTCGTATGCAGCTGTTCCGGCAGGCATTGTACCATCCTTGTACTCGAGGAACGAGCTTACAGGGAGGGTGTCGCCGCACTGTGCGTTCACATCGTCAGCGATGTTCTTCACGAATGCGGGAGCCATTCTGTTGGCGTTAGGATTGACGAACTTGGCGTTGATGTCAGCCCATTCGGCAGGAACTTCAACCTTGGTGTATTCACCGCCGCGGTCGATGGCTGCGTAGTTCATGTTGACTACGTTCTCACCCTTCTTTCCGTAGCTCTTGAGAGCTGCGTCCTTCATATACTTGACGGCGTCCTCGTAAGGGATGATGCCTGAAATCTTGAAGAATGCTGACTGGAGGATGGTGTTGGTACGTCCGCCGAGACCGATTTCAGCAGCGATCTTGGTAGCGTTGATTATGTAGAGGCTGACGTGCTTCCTTGCGATTACGCCCTTTACATTGTCAGGAATCCTTTCGAGGGTTTCCTTCTCGTCCCAGAGAGAGTTGAGGAGGAGGCTTCCGCCGTCCTTGATTCCCTTGAGGACGTCATACTTCTGGAGGTATGATGGAACGTGGCATGCCACGAAGTCTGGGGTGGATACGAGATAAGGGGCCTTGATAGGGAGGTCACCGAAACGGAGGTGGGAGCAGGTGTATCCGCCGGACTTCTTTGAGTCATAGTCGAAGTATGCCTGGCAGTACTTGTCGGTATGGGTTCCGATGATCTTGATGGTGTTCTTGTTTGCGCCTACGGTACCGTCAGAGCCGAGTCCGAAGAACTTGCACTCGGTGGTGCCGGCCTTCACGATGGAGATCTCTTCCTTGACAGGGAGGGACTTGAAGGTGACGTCATCGACGATGCCGATGGTGAAGCCGTTCTTAGGCTCTGCGAGCTCGAGGTTGTCGAACACTGCGACGATCTGTGCAGGTGAGGTGTCCTTTGAAGAGAGACCGTAACGTCCGCCTACGATGAGAGGTGCGTTCTCCTGGCCCTGGAAGATGGTCTTGATGTCCTGGTATAGAGGCTCTCCGAGAGCTCCCGGCTCCTTTGTGCGGTCGAGGACTGCGATCCTCTTCACGCTCTTAGGAAGTGCCTTGAAGAAGTACTTCTCTGAGAACGGACGGTAGAGGTGGACGGTTACGAGACCGTACTTCTTGCCCTTGGTTGCGAGGTGGTCGATGGTTTCCTTGATGGTCTCGGTGACTGAGCCCATTGCGACGATGATGTTCTCGGCGTTTGCATCTCCGTAGTATTCGAACGGACGGTACTGGCGTCCTGTCGCTTCGCTGATCTCACCCATATAGCGGGCTACGATGTCAGGGATGGCGTCGTATGACTGGTTGCGTGATTCCACGGCCTGGAAATAAACGTCTCCGTTCTGGGCGGTTCCTCTGGTGACAGGGGTCTCTGGGCTGAGGGCTCTCTTTCTGAATGCCTCGAGCGCCTTTGTGCTGACCATGTCGCGGAGCACATCCTCATCGAGAAGCTCGATCTTCTGGATTTCGTGTGATGTACGGAAACCGTCGAAGAAGTGGAGGAAAGGAATGCTTCCCTTGATGGCTGCGAGATGTGCGACGGCAGCCATGTCCTGAGCTTCCTGAACTGATCCTGAGGCGAGCATTGCGAATCCTGTCTGACGGCAGGCCATCACGTCCTGATGGTCTCCGAAGATGGAGAGGGCGTGTGATGCAAGTGCACGTGCTGAAACGTGGAAGACTGCCGGAAGCATTTCACCGGCGATCTTGTACATATTAGGGATCATAAGGAGGAGACCCTGTGATGCGGTATAGGTGGTAGTGAGCGCACCGGCCTGAAGTGATCCGTGAACTGCACCGGCTGCACCGGCTTCACTCTGCATTTCAGTTACCTTCACTGTTTCGCCCCAGAGGTTCTTCTTTCCGTGGGCTGCCCATTCATCGATGTTCTCAGCCATCGTTGATGAAGGCGTGATAGGGTAGATGGCGGCGTGCTCACTGAACAGGTATGCGATGTTTGACGCTGCCCAGTTACCGTCACAGGTGACGAATTTCTTTTCTTTAGCCATAAGAATTATTGATTTATGTGTTTAAATTACTATTTGTCTCAAATTCTTACAAAAATAGCAAAATCTTGTCAATAATCCCGTAAAATTGGCTAAAAATAAACTATATTTGCACTCGCCAAAGGCCTCCTTAGTTCAATGGATAGAATTTCAGATTCCGGTTCTGACGATAGGCGTTCGATTCGCCTAGGGGGTACCAAAAAACGCCCTTCACTACATTGTGGGGGCGTTTTTATGGATTTGGTTAATATTTGGCAAAAATCACTCGTTTCGAGCCGGTCTTTTTTATTTCTACTGCCAGCCGTCGAGGGTGACGGAGGCTCCGGAGGCGGCGGCGATGCGCTTGACAAGCCCCTGAAGGACACTGCCCGGACCGACTTCGGTGAAGTCGACGGCTCCGTCGGTGAGCATGGCTTTCACCGACTGTGTCCAGCGGACAGGAGACGTAAGCTGAGCTAGAAGATTCTTCTTGATGGCCCCGGGGTCCGTTTCTGCAGCGGCCGTAACATTCTGGTATATCGGACAGACGGGTTCCACGATGGATGTAGCCTCGATGGCCTTCGCCAGCTCCGCCCGGGCCGGCTCCATAAGAGGGGAGTGGAAGGCTCCGCTGACAGCCAGCGGCAATGCTCTCTTGGCTCCCGCCTCCTTCATCTTCGCGCAAGCCTCATTCACTGCCTCGAGCTCTCCGGAAATCACCACCTGCCCGTCGCTGTTGTAGTTCGCAGCAATGACGAGCCCGCTGACCGAGGCGCAGACCTCCTCGACTTTCTCATTTTCAAGGGCAATGATGGCGGCCATCGTTCCCGGCACCTTCTCGCAGCACTTCTGCATTTCGGAGGCCCTGATGGAAACAAGCTTCAGCGCGTCCTCGAAGGTCATCGCTCCTGCTGCCGCCAGCGCGGAGAACTCGCCCAGCGAATGCCCCGCAACCATATCCGGCTTGAACTCCGGACGGCAGGACGCCAGGACGGTGGAATGGATGAATATGGCCGGCTGAGTGACCTTCGTGGCCTTCAGGGCTTCGGCGTCCTCACCGAACATTATGTCGGAAATCCTGAATCCCAGGATATCATCGGCTCTTTCGAAAAGATCACGGGCCTTACCGTCGTTCTGATAAAGCTCCTTTCCCATCCCCGGGAACTGTGCCCCCTGTCCGGGGAAAACGTATGCGTGCTTCATTGTCATTTTTTCTTCCTCGCTTCTTTCTTTGCCAGACGTGCAGCCTTCTTCGCTTCGGCTTCGGCTTCAGCCGCCATCACTGCTCCCTTGGTCGTCACCACGATCACTCCGTTGGCTCCCTGCATTCCGTAAATGGCGGAGGTTCCGTCCTTGATAACGTCGATCTGGTATATGTTCTCAGGATCGATGGTCGATATGTTGGCGGTTTCTATGCCGTCAACAATGAACAGCGGCTGGGTGTGCTCGCTGTTGGTCCCTATACCTCTGATGATGATGCTGGGCATTTCACCCGGCCCGGACTGGCCGATCTGCACCCCGGGTACTTTTCCTCGCATATATTCGAAGATGTCGGAGTATTTGGCCTGAGCTCCTGCAAGCTGGATGCCAGCGGTGAACAGGATAACCGAAGCGATGATGAGTCTTGAAATTTTCATAATCAATCTTTATTTAAAGACAAAATTAGCAATTAATCTTTTATTTGCACAAACGATGCCTTTACATTTTTATTTCTTAAATTCGCGTATCAAAGCAGTGTATTTATGAGAAGATTCTTTTTTTGCGCAGCAGCCCTGCTGCTGTCAGTTTTCGCGGCTTCCGCACAGGAAGCAGTGAAGGATGATGCCGGTGCATGGATCAACATCCAGGTCAACGGCGCTTTCGGAAAGGCTTATACTTTCGCCCGTCTGGAGCACCGCTCCAACGAGACTTTTTCGAATACTGAATGCTGGTTCGCCGTTGCGGGCGGCGGATACAGCCTGACCAAGTGGCTGAAGGCGGATGCCAACTACGAGTTCTGGCATCTCGGTGAGGGCAACATCAGGCACAAAGCCGTTGTCTCGACCACCGGGTCAATAAACCGCAGCGGGCTCAGCGCCCAGGTTCGCGAGAAGCTGGAGCTGGCTTACAACCCTGCAAACGGGCAGTGGGCTCCGACATTGCGTTCGCGCCTCAGAACCCAGTATGCCATCCCGAACTCGGCCTTCAGGCCGTACTGTATGGCGGAAATTTTCAACTGGGACAGCTGGCAGCGCTCGCTGTATTACGCCGGAACGGAGATAACGCTGAATAAGTCCTTGTTCCTGGATGTGTTCTACCTTTATCACCTTCCTGCCATAGGAAGGCCGGTGCACACGCTGGGATTTGGATTGTACATTAATATATAGTGAATGGCTGACAACTATCTTGAAAGGCGTCAGGAGGAATTGAATAACTGTGGGAAGGTGGTCCTGAGAAGGAACAACCCTTCACTGGACACCCTCCTGCTGAAGAACCGGAGCCACCGCGGCTTCGATGCATCCTACATTGTCCATCGCAGGCAGCTGGAGTGCATCGCTTCGGTGAACACCAGGCTCGCTTCCGGCAGGAACGCCCAGACCCTGCGCTTCAGGATAGTTGATGAAACCGAAGGCTCCAGCCTGGGCAGCCTGCTCCATCTGGGCGGGTTCTTGCCGGAGTTGCACCTGCCTCTGCCAGGGACAGAGCCGATGGCCTTCATCGTGGTCTGCGGCACCGTCCCGGAGAATGCGACAGTCGATATCGATCTGGGCATCTCGCTGCAGAGCATGTCGCTTAAGGCTGTGGAGCTGGGGCTGAACGCACTGATTGTCCGCGCGTTCGACCGTGAGGCGCTTCGCTCCGCGCTGAACCTTGGGCTGGAACCCCTCGCTGTCCTCGCGATAGGGAAGGGGATTGACAACGTAAAGCTTGTCGAGGTCGACGAAGGAGCCGACCTGAAGTACTACCGCGAGGACGGAGTACATTATGTCCCGAAGATAAAGCTTGGGGACCTGCTTGTGTAGAAGACAAATAGTGACCACATAAAATACTGAAAATGAAGACCAAGAGCATTTCCATCGCGCTGGCCGGATGCTTTGCCGTTCCGGTTTTGTTCTTCGCCTGCTGCACCGGGCCGGAGCAGAGCCTCCCTTGTGACATCTACAAGGCTGGCGGAACCCCGTGCGTCGCCGCGCACAGCACCACCAGACTCCTTTCCTCCGATTATAAGGGACCTCTCTACCAGGTTGTCCGCGACTCGGACGGTGCCACGCTTGACATAACTGCCGACCGCAAAGGATACGCCCGCGCAGCCGACCAGGACGCTTTCCTTGAAGGGACCACCGGAAGGATATCGGTAATCTTCGACCAGTCGGGGCAGGGCAATGACCTGGTCCAGGCCGGCCCCGGAACCTTCAACGGCCCTGACAAGGGCAACTTCAACACGCTCGCCATCGCCGACATGGCTCCCGTCCTTGTCAACGGCCACAAGGCTTACGGCGTCTACATCATGCCTGGCATGGGCTACCGCTGCAACAACGCGAAGGGCCTGGCCATCAACGATGAGGCCGAGGGCATATACTATGTCATCGACGGCTACCACTATGACAGTGGCTGCTGCTTCGACTACGGCAATTCCTCCACGAACGGCAGGGCCGTCGGCACAGGCACGATGGAGACCACCTACTACGGCATCTCCACCGCCTGGGGCAGAGGCAACGGCGAAGGCCCGTGGATAATGGCCGATATGGAATCAGGCCTCTTCTCCGGCTACAACCACAAGGAGAACGACGTCCCTTCCATCACTGACTGGGACTTTGTCTCCGTCTTCGTCAATGGTGGCGACGGCAACAGGTGGGACCTCCGCGGCGCGGACGCATCGTCCGACTCGCTGATCACCTTCTACAGCGGTGTCCGTCCTCATTCCAATGAAGGCAGCGACGCCTACTACCCGATGCACAAGAAGGGTGGGATGCTCCTCGGCAACGGCGGGGACAATGGCAACGGCTCCGCCGGAACCTTCTTCGAGGGCGTGATGACCTTCGGCTACCCGACTGACGAAACCATCGCAGCCGTCCAGAAGAGCATAGCATCCACCGGTTATACCAAGTATCCGCTTTCAGTCTCCCGCCTGACATCCTTCGGACCGGGAGCCTCGGCAGACTTTACCGTAGCCTATGACAGCGGCTCGGAAGGCGCCCCAAAGAATCTTTCCTTCAATGTGGAAGTCCCTCAGGGATGGACAGCTGCTGTGCGCACGGACGACACCCACGGCGGTCATTCCCACGTTTTGTATACTCTCACCGCCCCTGACAGCCGCTCCGCAGGCTTTGTAAAGGTGACAGCGGCCTGGAAGGGAGGGGAAGTGTCCCTGGTACAGCGGGTACGCTGCGCCGAGCCGGTGAAGATCAATGAAATCAGACTCAATACCCCCGGCTCCCGCCGCGACCAGTTCATCGAACTGTTCAATGCCGGTGGGTCGGCTGTCGATATTTCCGGACTGCGTCTTGATATCCGCAGAAGCGGTTCCGCTACGGTCGAAGTTGTCAGCATCCCTGTTGGAACGGTGCTCCCTGCGAAGGGCTTCTATACCCTTGGACTGGCAGCCAATGCATTGACAACTGAAAACCAGACGGTGGTTTTCACTCCGGTTTCCACCGGCCCGTGGATGGAGATCCCTGCCGGAGCGAACAGCCTTCCGGTTGCTTCCGTGGCAGGCTTTGCAGTGGGTGAGCGGGCTGGAATCGACCTTGGCGGTCATTATGAAACCGTCACTGTGACCGCTGTCGGAACGGCATCGACTCAGACCACTCTGTTCAAGGAGGCACACGCCGGTGACCGGGTTATATATCTGACTTCCAACCTTAACCTCAGAGCCGGTGATGTGCTTACTGTCAACACCGGTTCACGCGTTGAGACTGCTGTTGTGAAGAATGTGCTTAAGGCCGTCGGTGAGCCTGTCCGTCATTTCGGCCCGGAGCCTGCCGCCCCTCACGAGCCGGGCTCGGTCGAGCTTGAGCAGGCATTGGCCCTTGACCATATGGAGGGCGTGGATGTTTCCTGCCCTGGACGCGGAATCAGTTTCGAGCCTGCCACTGCCTATGCTCACAGGAGCGGCGATGCCGTTCAGCCTCTGGGCAGCACCGTTGACCTCTCAAGCTGTATTCTTGCAGATTCATCACTGCTTGAGCCTGTGGAGGGCGCTTCCTATGACGGATGGTTCGGCTATGCACTTTCCACTTCTGCCGGCTCCGTCGCGCTTGTTGACCCATCAACCGGCGCTGTCGTGGATGCAATAGTATATGGCTCGCAGCAGAGCAACTCAAGTGCCAACGGCACCATTGCCAGCCCTGAACTCGCCACGCTGGAAGGCGTTCAGACCGGAGGCGGATGCATAGCTGTCGTTCCGCCTGCTCCGAGGCCTGCATTCGGTCTGACAGGGGCATTGAGAGATATGATTGTGGGAATTGTCAATCCTGACGGAAAGAGTATCCTGCGTGTACCGGACGGGAAGGATACCGATAACCTCTGCTCGGACTTCACCGTGTCCGAACATCCTACCCCGGGAGAAACGAACGTATATTAACCCTTTAATATTTAACATTATGAAAAAGTATTTCGCTGAATTCATCGGAACAGCTGTCCTTACCCTTCTGGGCTGCGGTACAGCAGTGTTCCTGGGCTGCGGCACTCCTGCCGGAGTAGTCGGCACCGCCCTCGCTTTCGGTCTTGCCGTTGTCGCTATGGCTTACGCTATCGGTGGCATTTCAGGCTGCCACATCAACCCTGCAATCACCCTCGGTGTAGTCCTTTCCAAGAGAATGAGCTGGAAGGATGCTGCCGGATACTGGGTAGGTCAGATCCTCGGCGGTATCGCTGGAGCAGCCATCCTTTTCTGGATCTGCTCATGCACCCAGTTCGAGATGGGCGGAGCTAACATGGCTCAGGCTGGTGTTTCTTCCTGCGGCGCATGGCTCACTGAGATCGTCGCTACATTCATCTTCGTACTTGTAGTCCTCGGAACCACCGATTCTGAGAAGGGCGCAGGAAACTTCGCCGGCCTCGCCATCGGTCTTTCCCTCGTGCTCATCCACCTCGTATGCATCAACCTCACCGGTACTTCAGTCAACCCTGCACGTTCCATCGGACCAGCTCTCTTCGTAGGTGGCGCAGCCCTTCAGCAGCTCTGCATCTTCATCGTAGCCCCTCTCGCCGGCGGTGCACTTGCAGCTCTTGTCTGGAAGCTCCTCAAATAAGTCAGGACATGATAAAAAAAGAAAGGCCGACCCGTTTGGGCCGGCCTTTTAAGTATATTCATATTCAAATTAAAGAGTCTTTGAAGGGAATTTGAATACCTTGCTTTCGTCAGAGCTGGTGTACCAGTTTGTAGCTGATTCGTGGTCAGCGCACCAAGTTGCAAAATCAGAATATACACCTGTGATAGTCTGGTTCTCTACAGGCCACTTCCAGTCTGCAGGAACACAGATCATATATGGTACAGAACCCGTCTTAGGAGCACCGGTGGTGATGCTTTCAATGGATTTATTGTTGGAAACCTTTCTGACAATCTTGAAACCACCCATATTATTGGCCATCGAGAAATTGGCAGGAACACTGATAGTGGTTGTTTGAGGAGCAGCGCTTGCTCCATTGATTCTGGTATTGAGCATAGTATATGCTCCCTTTGCGTCCTTTTCAGAGTTCTTTAGAAGAGCGTGGATCTCACCGATCTCGATGTCGCCGAAATAAATGTAGTTCGCTATGGTTGAACCTGCGGCGAGGAAGGTGAGGGTAGCTGTGCTTTCGCCTGCAATATGCTTGACACTGAATACTACGTCGTTGAAGTCATAGTCGCAATGGCTGTCGCTGTTCAGACTGCCTGTGAATACATCCTCGCAAGCGATGAGCCACTCTCCGTCCTCCACTGTAGGGATGATATCATCGTCATCCGGGTCGTTATCGTCCGGCTCATCAGGTGTGTAAGGATCATCAGAATCGGTGATGTATTTCTGGACTTCGCCCGGATTAACCGGGGTACCGAACTGGTTGCCGATTTCGAATACGAGGTGGAAATATTCTGGATTTACTTTACTATGATTATCAGTTATTTCGCAACCGTCATCGCATCCGAGGTAACAATGTCCGTCATAATTTATGAGAGCGAAGTGCTCATAATAGACAATCTTGTCAGTTTTGCCGTATTCGCCTCCGAAATGCTGGTTAAGATTTCCCCACTGCCATTCTTTTGTGAGATTGTATTTGATATCCTCAGAGAAATAGCTGGATCCCTGATCGTTGCCTTTAACATAAAAGCCGAATTTCAAACCATCTGCTACAGAAACCTTAAAACCTCTTGCTCTGACGTTATTTGATATGATTGTGGATAAGTTATCGTAATTAGCAAGACTAGGCATATGAGCATCTGAGTAAGTACGGAAACAATTATCATTTTTATCATAGAACTGGAACATGTCCTGCCCCTTGTCATTGCACCAGAGCTTGATCTGTACCATCTGGCCATTCTCATAATAGTATAGGCCAAACTCCTGAGCTACTCCGCTATTGCTTGTAAACCATACAGGGAAAAGAGTAAAGTCAGTTTGGCTAAGATAGAGCGGGGTTGCATTATCCGGGTCGATGAAATCATTTGTTTCAACGGTTGATTTCATGCCAGCATAGTTGTACTCATAGTAGAAGTCAGTGAGCGCTACTTTGACTTTGTCGTTTCCGCAAGATGAATCAACCGACCTTGTGCCGGAAAAGCTGACGGATGAACCGAGGCTGGCTTTCCTTACTGCACCGGTGCTGCGGTTCTCGACATAGACTTCATTGATGCCGCAGAATATATCGAAATTGATCTTTTCTGTTCCATCGATGTTCTTTGAAGCGAGAAGACGATAAGACTTGCCGTCGAAAGAGTAGATCTTTACATCTGTGGCGGATGCAGTGCTGATGGTCACTGAACTTTCCTTGGAGAGGTTCCAGGTGTGGTTAGGGTCGATACGTCCGACCATCTTTGCGAAGAAGGAATTGTTTGCGTTCTCCTGCTTCTTCTCGTCCCAGTTCAAATCAACACACGAAGTTATGGCAGCAAGGGCCATAAACATCATAACGAGCTTTACTGATTGTTTCATTTTTCTTCCTTGAATATTAAATTATGCAAATTTACTACTTATTTTTATCTCTACAATAAGAATGTGTAATTTTATTCGTATAAATTGTTTTATGACTGCAATTTAGCCCCTTCATTGCTCATTTTTCATCCATCATTGCATTTTTTTAGATTTTTGTTAATTTTGTGTCCCCTATAAAACGTGTCTTGACAGTGAAAACAAAGAGGACCATACTCAGAAGATGGCGGGAGTCCGACAAGGATGCCCTTTTCAAGTATGCGTCCGATCCTGAAGTCGGTCCGAAAGCCGGCTGGACACCTCACGACAGCGTCGAGGAAAGCCTCCAGGTGATACGGGAAGTTTTCACCAACGACTACACCTGGGCCATCGAGCTCAAGTCCACGGGCGAGGTCATCGGCTGCATCGCCTACCTTAATCAGGAGAACAGCAATATCGATATCGGAAAGAATGACGTCGAAGTCGGCTATTGGATAGGCAGGCCGTACTGGAACCAGGGCATCTGTACGGAAGTCCTCAAGGAGTTCATAAATTACTGTATCGGCAAGGTCAAGGCAAATGCCATCTGGAGCGATTATTTCATAGACAATCCCGCCTCCGGCAGGGTGATGGAGAAGTGCGGCTTCAAGAGCTGCAACTCGTTCACTTACTGCACGACTCTCTACGGAGGCAAGGACCGTCCTCTTCTCATAATGAAGCTCGAGCGCCCTTTCCTTTCACGCTTGGGCAGACGCTTCTTCCCACCGCACGACTCCAAGCGATAGTTTGAAGTTTATTCAATATTTTTATTATCTTTGTACGATTATACAGGATAAGGAGTATTATGTCAAAATTTGCACTTGTCACAGGTGGCGGAAGAGGCATAGGCGCAGCGGTGTGCAAGCGCCTGGCTGCTATGGGCTATGGCGTCCTCATCAATTACCGTTCGAGCGCCGCTGCGGCCGAGGAACTCAAGAAGGAGATCGAGGGTGAGGGGGGAGTCGCAGAACTTCTGCCTTTCGACGTTTCTTCCCCTGAGCAGACGGACGCTGCCATTGAGAAGTGGGAGGACTCCCATCCTTCCGACTACATCGCCGTGCTCGTGAACAATGCAGGCATACGCAAGGACACCCTTATGGTGTTCATGAACAACGAGCAGTGGAATGACGTCATCTCCGCCAACCTTTTCGGACCGTTCTATGTCACCAGGCGTGTCCTGAAGAAGATGCTTACAAAGCGGTGGGGGAGGATAATCAACGTCTCGTCCCTCTCCGGCCTCAAGGGTCTTCCGGGACAGACGAACTACTCGGCGTCCAAGGCTGCGCTCATCGGCATGACCAAGTCATTGGCCCAGGAAGTTGCCGCAAGGAAGGTGACCGTCAACGCTGTGGCCCCCGGGTTCATCGCGACCGATATGACCGAGGCCCTGCCTCAGGAGGATCTTGTGAAGATGGTGCCTGCCGGCCGTTTCGGCAAGCCTGAGGAAGTCGCGTCCCTCGTCGGGTTCCTGGCATCCGAGGAGTCGGCATACATTACAGGAGAGGTGATCTCCATCAATGGTGGACTATATTAATATTACGGAAGAAAATGAGACGTGTTGTCATAACCGGAATGGGCATCTGGTCCTGCCTCGGTACTTCGCTTGAGGAAGTGTCTGATTCTCTTAAGAACGGCAGGTCCGGAATAGGCATTGAAGAAATCAGGAAGGAGTTCGGCTACCGTTCTCCTCTCACCGGCATCGTTCCCATTCCCGAGCTGAAGGGCAAGCTTGACCGCAGGCTCCGCATCTGCCTCGCCGAGCAGGGACTTTTCGCCTATCAGGCCACCAAGGATGCCCTCGACGACGCCGGCGTCGACCTCGACTACCTCGCCGCCAACGAAGTCGGCATTCTGTATGGCAATGACTCCTGCGCAAAGGAAGTCATCGAAGGATATGAAACTATAAAGAGGACGGGCGACACCGCAATGGTCGGTTCCAGCTCCATCTTCAAGTCGATGAACTCTACCGTCAGCATGAACCTCTCCACCATATTCAAGCTCCGCGGAGTGAACATGACCGTCAGCGCCGCCTGCGCCAGCGGATCGCATTCCATAGGACTCGGCCTCATCCTCATCCGTGAAGGCCTGCAGGATATGATAGTCTGCGGAGGTGCCCAGGAGATCAATCATCTCAGCATGGGCAGTTTCGACGGTATCAACGCTTTCTCGACCAGAGTGGACGATCCGACCAAGGCATCACGTCCGTTCGACGCTTCGCGCGACGGCCTTGTGCCTAGCGGCGGAGCTGCGACCGTGATCCTCGAGGACTATGACCACGCCGTCGCCAGAGGCGCGAAGATCTACGCCGAAGTGCTCGGCTACGGCTTCTCATCCAACGGCGGCAACATCTCCCAGCCTAGCGACGAAGGTTCTGCCATCGCAATGGAAAGGGCTTTGAAGGACTCCGGTGTCAATGTCGCCGACATCGACTATGTCAATGCCCACGCCACCTCCACCCGCCAGGGTGATGCAATGGAGGCGCTCGCCATCAAGCGCGTGTTCGGCACCAACAGCGTACCGGTCAGTTCCACCAAGTCAATGACAGGCCACGAGTGCTGGATGTCCGGCGCCAGCGAGATCATCTATACCATACTTATGATGAAGGGCGGTTTCATCGCTCCGAACATCAACTTCGAGAAGCCTGACGAGTATTCGGAGGGACTGAACATTGTGAACCGTCCTATGGACGCGAAGCTCGATATCTGCCTTTCGAACGCCTTCGGTTTCGGAGGCACCAACAGCGCGCTTGTAATCAAGAACCTTTAGAAAAACAGAAAAAAACACAAATTATAATGACAAGAGAAGAAATCAAAGAGACCGTCAACAAGTTTCTTGTTGAGGACCTGGAAGTTGAACCTGAGAAACTTTTCGAAGAGGCTGCGCTCAAGGAAGACGTCGGTATCGACAGCCTCGATTTCGTGGATATCGTAGTGATAGTGGAAGAGACTTTCGGCTTCAAGATCAAGGCAGAGGAAATGTCCGAGGTAAGGACTCTGTCACAGTTCTATGACTATATCGAAGGAAAAGTCAACGCCCAGTAGAAGCCGCGACTGGGACGGAAGGTCCAAAGGAGGAGACTGGGGACTGAAATTCATCATATCCCTTGTAGGAAGGATGTCCCGCAAAGGGACATATTTCCTTTTGGATGCTGCGCTTCCGTTCTATCTTCCGTTCAACCGCAAGGGGTTCCGCGCGACGCGTGGATTCTTCGAGCAAAGGCTCGGCTGCACACGCGGGGAATCTTTTTTCAAGGCCTGGCGCACTCATCGTCTTTTCGGACAGATGATGTTCGACAGGTTCAGATTTTTTAAGAAGGGCGGTGATGGCTTCAAGGTGATCCGTGACGGAGAGGACGGGATTCTGGACAGGATGAAGACCGGCGACGGATTCATCATTGCGGGCTCCCATATCGGCAGCATGGAGATGGCCGGATATATGCTCGGCCTCAAGGACAAGCCCATAAACGCCCTTGTGTTCGGCGGTGAGGTCGCTTCGCTCCAGTCCAGGCGGGCCTCTGCTCTGGAAAAGCGCGGGATCAAGCTTATTCCGGTCTCGGATGACTTGTCACATCTCTTTGCGGCGAAGGCCGCACTGGATGAAGGTGAGATAGTTTCGATGCCCTGCGACAGACTGCTGGGCTCGACGAAATATATAGAATGCGACTTCTTCGGCGAACGCGCGAGGTTCCCTATGGGATGCTTCATACTGGCCGCTCAGCTGGAGAAGGATATGTACGCCCTCTTCAATATGAAGGAAGGGAGCGATACGTACAGGGTGTTCGTGAGACCGCTCAAGGTGGACCGCGGGGGGAAGACTTCCCGCGTTATCGCCGCAGAGCTGGCTCAGGAATACGCCCGTGAACTCGAGCGGATGGTAAGGAGATACCCTCTGCAGTGGTTCAACTTTTACGATTTTTGGAAGGAAGATGAATAGACTAGGTTTCATATCTGCCAACAATTTCACTGAACCCTATCCGGTCTACCCGATCGGAGTATCCTATCTGCTCACCTATCTGAAGGAGAATCTTGAAGGCTGCGAATCCAGCCTGTTCGATTTCAACCTTGACGGGGATTATGAAGCGATGAAGGAATGGTGCGTGGAGGGCCGTTATGATGCCATAGCCATTTCCCTCAGGAACATAGATGACAACAATCTCTTCTCCGAGAACTGCTTCGTCACGCATTATGAGAGAATAGTCAAGGCGCTTCGCGAGGTTACTGATGTTAAGATAATTGTCGGCGGTCCCGGATTCTCCATCTTCCCCGAGCTCCTGTTCGAGCGCCTCGGAGTGGATTACGGCATCCAGGGTGAAGGGGAGGAGTCATTGTGCCTCCTGCTTTCCGATATCTTCTCCGGAAAGGATCCGAGTGACGTGGAAGGCCTTGTCTACAGAGCCGATGACGGGAAAGTGAAAATCAACCCGCGCACCCGTTTCGTCACCTCTCCGTGTCTGAGGATGAACCCCGACTCTGTCTCCTACTATTTCGAGAAGAGCGGAATGCTCAATGTCCAGACCAAGAGGGGATGCCCGTTCGGATGCATCTACTGCTCGTATCCCATCATCGACGGCAGGAAGGTACGCAACCTCGATTCCAGCACCGTTGTGGACAATATCGTGGAGATGAACCGGAACTTCGGTATTGACTATCTGTTCTTCACCGACTCGGTCTTCAACATCGACAGGGAATACAATGAAGACCTCTGCCACCGTATCATCGAAAGCGGCGTAAAGATAAACTGGGGAGCATACTTCAGCCCGAGAAACCTCACAAAGGAAGACCTCGCCCTGTACCAGGAGGCTGGTCTGACCCATATCGAGTGGGGGACCGACACCCTGGCTGACAGGACCCTGGAAACATACAACAAGAACATTTCCTGGAAGGACATCAAGCTGACAAGCCAGTGGGCTTCTGACCTCGGGATATTCTACGCCCACTTCATGATCCTCGGCGGATACGGCGAGACGGAAGATACGTTGAAGCAGACCTTCGAGAGAAGCCGCGAGCTCGGACTGACCGTTTTCTTCCCATACCTCGGAATGAGGATATATCCTAGGACCAGGCTTTGTGAAATAGCCCTCGAGGAGGGAGTCATCAGCGACGTGAAGGAACTCGTGGAGCCGAAATACTATGTCTCCAAGGATATCGATGCCAGCACCGTCTTTGAAAGGGCGAAGGCATCCGGGGCCAGGTGGATCCTGCCGGGCGAGGAGGATTCCCCGCTGATAGAGCGCTTCCGCGCTAAGCACAGACGCGGACCTCTTTGGGAATATTTAAGATATTAGTCAATGTATACAGGTGATATAGACATACTGGAACTCATACCGCAGAGACCACCGTTCGTTCTCGTGGACCGGCTCGAGGATTTCGAGCAGGACCGGTCGGTGACTTCATACGAAGTGAAGCCGGACGGCATCCTGGTCAGGGACGGACGCCTCAGCGAGGCCGGACTGATGGAGAACATAGCCCAGAGCTGCGCTGCCCGAATCGGCTATATAAACAAGTTCCGCAAGAACGAAAGCGTCAAGCTCGGAATAATCGGAGCCGTGAAGGGACTTGAAGTCAATGAGATGCCCGGGGTGGGGAGCCGCCTGGAGACTGTGGTCGAGGTGGTCAGCGAAGTGTTCGCCATCACGCTGGTGGACGCCAGGGTGATGTGCGGGGGACGCACGGTCGCCTCATGCCAGATGAAGATATCGCTCACGGACATAGAACAGCAAGGATAGGATGGAGAAACTTACAGCATCGGCAAGCATAAAGGTCCGCTTCGACGAGGTGGACTCCATGAACATAGTATGGCACGGAAACTACGTGAAGTATTTCGAGGACGCCCGCGTCGCCTTCGGCGAGAAGTACGGCCTCGGCTATCTGTATATGTTCTCCAACGGCTTCTATGCCCCTCTGGTGAAGATGGACTTCAAGTTTGTCAACCCTCTGATATTCGGTGACTCGTTCACCGCCGAATGCGAATACATCCCTTGCGAGGGAGCGAAGATAATGTTCAACTACAGGATTATCAGAGCCTCGGACGGCGCCCTCGTGGCCACCGGTTCCACGACCCAGGTCTTCCTGGACAAGGAATACAAGCTTTCCCTGTATTCCCCGGACTTCTACACGCAGTGGAAGGAAAAGTACGGAGTGATGAAATGATAGCGATAGCGGGTCATAACATATTCTGCGGCCTGGGCTTCGGTAGCGGTGAGGTCTACGCGCTTTCCCGTCAGGGGAGGAGCGCTCTCGGGCTGCGCGAAGGTGTCTTCGGCCTCCCGACCCCGTTCGTGTCCTCCCTCATTGATAGGGACATCATCGGCTCCCGCTTCGGCAGCAGGCCGGCTCCAGCTGACCTGACCCCGCTCGAGAAGGCGATGATCCTTTCCGCGGAGGACGCTATCGGAATGGCGGGAATAGACCCGTCCTCGCCCGACACGCTCTTCATCATTTCCTCCACAAAGGGCAATGTCGAGCTGCTCGAGCAGGACCCTTCAGGTCGCGACAGCCGCCTCGCCATCCACCACAGCGCCGCTGCCGTGGCTGCTTTCTTTGGCAATGCCAATGCTCCCGTCTGCGTCACCAACGCCTGCACCTCAGGCATCTGCGCCCAGATAACCGCTCTGCGGGCCATTGAGGCGGGCGAGTGCAGGAACGCAGTTGTCATCGGCGCAGATTTCCTTTCCCGCTTCGTCGTCTCAGGTTTTCAGTGTCTGAAAGCACTTTCGCCCGAGCGATGCCGCCCGTTCGACAAGGACCGCTGCGGCCTGAACCTCAGCGAAGCCGTGGCCACCATCGTGTTCACTTCGGAGGGCCGGGGGATCGGAGTCGCCCTCGAGGCCGGCAGCATACGCAATGACGCGAACCACATCTCCGCCCCGTCCCGCACCGCCGACGGCCAGAAAGCCGCCATCAACGCCATTGTCAGTGACTCCATCGCCGCCGACATAGCCTTTGTCAATGTCCACGGCACCGCCACCATCTACAATGACAATATGGAGAGCGTCGCCCTCCACGAATGCGGGCTCGACACCCTTCCGGCAGTGAGCTACAAGAGCACGTTCGGACATACCCTGGGCGCAGCAGGAGTGCTGGAAACCATCATTTCGAGCCTCTCGCTCCTGGACGGCATCGTGTTCCCGACCCACGGATACAGTGAGAACGGAGTCTCGTACGCCCTTCCGCTTTCGGACACGATAAGGAATACAGAAGGAAACCGCTTCCTCAAGATAATGTCAGGATTCGGCGGAATAAACGCCGCCACTTTATACAGGAGGGTCATAGGATGAGAAGGATTGTGTCATACAGCGTTCTTTCCTCCGAACTCGGGGACCTCAACGGACTGTACCGTTCCCTTGAAGTGAACTATCCGAAGTTCTTCAAGATGGACAGCCTCTCGAAGGCCGGCTTCCTTGCTGCGGAGATGACCCTTGCAAAGGCCGGTCTGCGTAACGATACGCCGAAGCCCGATATGGCGGTAGTCCTGATGAACAGCTCATCGTCCACCTGCGATGACGTGGAGTTCCAGAAAGGGCTTGCGCCTGATGCATATTTCCCGTCGCCGTCACTGTTCGTGTACACCCTCTCGAACATTGTCTGCGGTGAGATAGCCATCAGGAACCGTATAATGGGGGAGTCCTCATTCTATGTAAGTGATAAGTTTGACGCTGGATCCCTTGTCAGGGCTGCAGGATGGGCTTTCCAGGACAGCTCCGTGAGGTATGTCCTTTGCGGCTGGCTTGAAACCTTCGAGCCCGGAGCGCGCTGCATCATGATGCTCGTCTCGAGGGACGGGGATGAAGGAATGGAATTCAACAAAGAGAATATAAACCAAATAATTTGAAACAATATGGAAGAACTTGAAAAACAGGTTAAGGAACAGATCATCGAAGCATTGAACCTCGAGGGAGTTACTCCTGAGGATATCGATTCACAGGCTCCTCTCTTCGGCGAGGAAGGTCTCGGACTCGATTCCATCGACGCTCTCGAACTCATCGTCATAATGGAGAAGAACTACGGCATCAAGCTTACTGACCCTGCAAAGAGCAAGGGCATCCTCCAGAACGTAGCCTCCATGGCTTCATACATCGAAGCAAACCGCACAAAATAGCACCGCAATGGCAGTGCCGCGTATTTTTGTCACCGGAATGGGCGTAGTCTCCGCACTCGGGCAGGGCGTGGAGACCACTCTGGACGCTCTTTTGAACGGGCGCTGCGGAGTGGGCAGGCTGCGCTATCTCCAGTCTGTACACGATGACCTCCCCGTAGGGGAAGTCAAGATGTCCAACGAGGAGATGTGCTCCGCCATAGGCATCCCGTTCGATGACAGATACCCCCGTACGGCCCTTATGGGCGCGCTCGCTCTCAAGGAGGCCCTGGGCGATGCCGGAATCGGAGAAGGTTCCGGCAGGCATGTCGCCCTCGTCTCCGGCACCACAGTCGGTGGGATGGACAAGAGCGAAGCCTATTACAAGGAGTTCCTCGAGTCTGACCGCAACACCTGCTTCATCAAGACCCAGGACTGCGGCATCACCACGGAGTTCGCCATAGAGTGCTTCCCGTTCTTCGACTTCGCCACTACGATCTCCACGGCCTGTTCATCGGCTGCGAATGCGATAATCTTCGCCGCGAACCTGATCCGCACCGGCCGCTATGATATCGTCGTGGCAGGCGGAAGCGAGTGCATCTCGAAGTTCCACCTTAACGGGTTCAACTCCCTTTTCATCCTCGACAAGGAGAAATGCAGACCGTTCGACGCCACCCGCGCCGGACTCAACCTGGGTGAAGGAGCGGGCTATATCGTGCTTGAATCAGAGGATTCAATCAAGCGTCGTAACAAACGCCCTGTCTGCGAGTTGAAAGGCTATGGCAATGCCTGTGACGCCTTCCATCAGACGGCTTCGTCCCCTGACGGAGAAGGCGCTTTCCGTGCAATGCGCAAGGCTCTTGCCGACAGCGGGCTCGCCCCGTCGGACATCGACTATGTCAATGCCCACGGTACGGGGACACCGAACAATGACCCTAGTGAGGGAAAGGCTCTGGAGAGGGTCTTCGGTGAAGGGTCTGTACCCCCGGTATCGTCCACGAAGGGCTTCACAGGACATACCACCAGCGCATCGGGAGGCATCGAAGCGGTCATTTCAATCCTTGCGCTTACTCGCAATTTCTATCCGGTCAACCTTAATCTCAGCAGCAGGATGGAGGAACTTTCCTTCACGCCTGTCACTGATTCCAAGGCAGTGAAACCGATAGTGAACGTCCTCTCGAACGCATTCGGATTCGGGGGAAACGATTCATCTGTAATATTCTCAAAACTGGAGGATTAAGTATGGCCGTTTATATCAAATCTATAGCTCAGGTTTCGACTCAGACTCCGCTGGATGACGGCTTCTTCCGCCAGCCTCAGGTCTGTGCCGGGCCTTATGTGAGATGTGTGGAGGCGGATTACAAGGCGTTCATCTCTCCGGTTGCGGCGAGAAGGATGGGGCCTGTCCTCAAGCGTGCCATCGCCACTTCCGCCGCAGCTCTGAAGCTGGCGGGGGTCGAGGACCCGGACGCAATAGTCTGCGGCACCGGGCTCGGCTGCATCGAGAACACCGAGAAGTTCCTTTCTGCAATGATCGAGAACAACGAGACCTGCCTCCAGCCGACTTTCTTCATCAATTCCACCCACAACACCATAGCCTCCCAGGTCGCTACCTTCCTCAAATGCCACGGTTACAACAGCACTTATGCCCATCTGGGCATATCATTTGAGAGTGCTCTGATGGATGTGCTGATGCAGATGGAGCTGGGGATGGTCTCCACAGCCCTTGTCGGAGGGCACGATGAGATGACTCCGACGTATTACAAGCTGTTTGACAAGGTCAAGTATTGGGACGCTCCGATGGGGGAATGTGCCGTTTCCGTTGTCATTGGCAAGGACTGGGGCGAGGGGGATCTTTGCGAGCTGAAGGATGTCGACTTGATGTACTCGCCGTCGGGCGGGGAGCTTTCTTCGCGGCTTGAGGCTTTCCTTGGGAAGCACGGGCTGGTGGCTGGCGACATCGACTGCGTCGTGACCGGCAGAAACGGTGATTCCAGATATGATGGTTCCTATGATTCCTTCATTGCCGCCAATTTCGCTGACGGTGTCCTTGAGTGCCGTTACAAGCACGTGTTCGGTGAGTCGTTCACCGCTCCGGCCTATGGACTGCTTCTTGCATCTGAGATTCTTCACACCGGTACTGTGCCCGAGGCTTACGTTTGGGACGGGAAGACCGGTGGGGAATTGAGAAATATATTGATTGTGAATTCATTCCAGTCGAAGGACTGGTCGTTTATTCTGCTTGGGAGATGAACTTGAGACTGATTCTTTATTCGCTTGTGCAGTGTTTCCTGCTTGTGGGCGGTCAGGTGACCTTGAAGCTTGCTATGATGCGCGCTCCGAAGTTCCAGTGGACCTGGCCTGTTATCAAGGCTTATGCGACGGACTGGTGGTTCGCTGTGTGCGGCGTGCTTTTCCTCGGTTCCACTTTCCTGTGGATGTATATCCTGAAGGTTTTCCCTTTCAGCCAGGCTTATCCTTTGACCAGCGTTTCGTATGTCATCGGCATCGTGGCGGCTGTGTTCATCTTCCACGAGACCGTTCCTGCAAGCCGCTGGATCGGCGCTGCCCTCATCCTTGTCGGTGCATTCTTCATGATCCGCAAATAGCCTATGAGACGACTTCATTTCATATTAGTACTTCTCTCCATCTTCGCGTCGGCTCCTGTTCTTCGGTCCGCTGTAGTAAGCTCCGCGACAGCTCCGTCCTGCTCCGCGGAAAATGCTCCGCAGGGCGGACTGTCGTCTCCGCTTGTTCCTGAGACGGATCCTGTACATAACGGCGGAGACGGAAGTGGAATTTTCGGAACGTTTTCAGTGGAGAAAATTTCAGCTTCCGCGGAGCCGTCAAACAAAGAAGCTGTCGCGGAGCAAGCCTATGATGATGCGATTTCCAAGCTGATGAAGAAGGCGGGGGAGATGAAGGAGTTCAGTGCGAAGTTCAGGCAGGTCAGGAAGGTGGCCCTGCTGACCGATGAAGTGGTCTCGACGGGTGAGATGCAGTACAGGAATGACGGAAGGATAATGTGGAGGTACACATCGCCGAAAAAGCAACAGATAGCGTTCTCCACAAAGGACATAAGGATCACGGAAGGCACTCAGACACGCATACTGGCCCTGGACGAAAATCCCTATCTGGGCCAGCTCAAGGACCTCCTGATGGGCCTGATGAGCGGAAAGCAGCTCGACGCGGACGGACGGTTCGCAGTGAAGGTCGTAAAGAACGACGCCAGGCTCATCACCCTCTCGATGACCCCCGTCCAGCGCCAGCTAAAGAAATTCATCGCCGAAGTCACCATCACATTCACCGCACCCGACAGCGCAGTCTCGGAAGTCGTGATGAAGGAACCCGACGGCAGCAGCACCACCATCACATTCACAGACAGAAAAGTATTGTAACCATGTTCTCAGACCTTTTCAATATCTCCTCACGCACGCAGGAAGCCGGAAGCTCCAGATGGGAAGTCACCCTCAATCCGGAGAGCGGCATCTTCAAGGTCCACTTCCCGGGCAATCCCATAATGCCCGGAGCCTGCCAGCTGGAGATGTTCCGCCAGCTCGCAGGCGATGCTCTCGGCAAGGACGTGGACATAGCGTCTGTGAACAACATCAAATATCTCGCACTCATAGATCCGCGTGAGCTCCAGCGCTTTACCGTGACCGGCACGTTCACCGCCACCGAAGACGCAACGAAGTGCACCGTAGTGGTGTCTTCGGAGGAAAAGACATATACAAAGGCTTCATTGACACTGAAATGATGAGGATCTGCGCAGTCATACCCACCTACAACAACAGCGGCACCATTGCTTCGGTAGTGGAGTCCGTCCTTCAGTATATGGAGGATGTCATCGTGGTGAGCGACGGCGCTGATGATGCGACCCTGGCCGCACTGGAGCCTTTCGGGGACAGGATAACCCTGCTGAAGTACGAACCGAACCGTGGAAAGGGATTCGCCCTCAGGACAGCCTTCAGATACGCCCGTGGGAAAGGGTATGACTATGCGATAACCCTGGATTCCGACGGACAGCATTTCGCCGATGACATACCGGCGTTCGTCGAAGCCATAGAGAATGGAAACGGTGAACTCTTCATCGGAAGCCGCTGCCTTGAGGCCGACAATATGCCTTCCGGCAATACCTTCGCCAACAGATTCTCCAATTTCTGGTTCGCTGTCCAGACGCTCAGGCGTCTGCCGGACACCCAGACGGGATACAGGGCATACCCGCTCTCCAGCACCGTCCTGCCGCTGACGAACCGATATGAGGCCGAGCTCGAGATGCTCGTCAGAAGCGCCTGGCGCGGAGTGAAGATGGTTCCTGTAAAGGTCAAGGTCTACTATGCCCCGGCAGGGGAGAGGGTGACCCATTTCAGACCGGGCAAGGACTTCGCAAGGATCTCCATTCTGAACACTTTCCTGACATTGGCTGCCATCGTCTATGGATGGCCGTCGATGCTGGTACATAAACTCGAAGGAAGATGATGGAGAGGCTGTTCCTGAAGATATATGACTGGTTCAAGGGGCACATGGCAGTGATGTGGGCTGTGCTGGCCGCCACCGTATGCCTTTCCGTGATCGCATCGCTCAGCATCGACCTGAAGGAGGATGTGACCGATTTCCTTCCTGCCGACAAGGAGAACCAGGATGTAAGCTGGACCTTCTCCCATATCGGATCCGCCAACAAGATAGTCGTCACCGTCTCTCCGACGGACTCCACCACAGACAGGTATCTTCTTATGGATGCCGTGGATTCGCTTGAGAGCCGCATCCTTGCCCATGTTCCATCGGAATACATCAAGTCCGTCACAGCCCGCGTGGATGCTGACGGCATCACGGATGTGATGGATTTCATAGTGGACAACCTTCCATATTATCTGGACGACCGTGACTATGACAGGCTTGACTCGCTGATGGCCGTCGGCAACCTGGACAACGAGCTCGCCGCTGCAAGGGAAGTCGTGGCTTCGCCAATGGGAGGGCTTATGAGGTCCGTGGTCACCAAGGACCCTTTGATGCTCTCTTCTGAGCGTTTGCGCTCCCTCGAAGGATTCAATACCAGCGGGACTTTCTCCACGACCGACGACTATATCTTCACCAAGGACGGTGACGCAGTCCTGACAATGGACCTGTCCTTCAGTTCCAACGACACCTACTCGGCGGGGAAGTTCATAAAGAGTATGGACAAGGCTCTGGAAGGCTTTGAAGAGGCGTTTGAAGGCAAGGTTACAGCCGACCCTCTCGGATCGGTGTTCATCGCATATTCGAACTCCTCGCAGATAAAGCGCGACAGCATACTGTCCATTATCATAGCCCTTGTCCTCATCGCCGTCCTTCTGATATCCTATTTCAAGAGCGGCAGGAGCATACTGCTCGTCGGAGTGACCATCGGCTACGGCTTCCTTCTTGCTTTCGGAATCGTCTCCCTGAGCCTCGGGAGCATGTCGCTTATCGTCATAGGGATGGGCGCCGTCATAATCGGAATAGCGGCAAACTATCCGCTTCACTTCATCTCCCATATCAAGCAGGGCTACACCGCCCGCGAATCCCTTTCCGACATTGTGCAGCCTCTGACCACCGGCAACATCACCACGGTAGGTGCGTTCCTCAGCCTTGTGTTCATCGCCTCGCCGGCTATGCGGGACCTCGGACTGTTCGCCGCACTGCTGCTTGTAGGCACTATTCTCTTCACCCTGATCTTCCTTCCTCACCTGGTCAAGGAAGAACCGGGCAAAGCAGTAGAAAACAGCCGCTGGACCCTCCTTTCGAGGCTGAAACTGGGTTCTAACAAATTTATTATTATTGGTAGCATTTTTGTTACATTGGTTTTATGCTTCTTTGACGATAGGGTCAAGTTCGATACTAACCTCCACAATATCAACTATATGACCGAGAGGCAGGCTGCGAACATGGACAAGATGCTCGCCCTGGCCCAGGGAAACAGCTATCTCACTTATGTCGCTGTCCCGGGGGAGAACCTCGACGAGGCCATTGACCATTATCTTAAGTATGCGGACAGGATAGATTCGCTCTCCGTGACCGTTCCTGGCTCCGAGGTCAAGGCTCTCCACGATTTTGTGCCGAGTGCGGGGCTTCAGGAGCTGCGGCTCAGCCGGTGGAATAAGTTTGTCTCGGAGCACGGGGATGGGTTCCTTTCCATGCTCAAGTCTTCCGCCGCCAGGGCCGGTTTCACCGAGGATGCGTTCATGCCTTTCGAGCGCCTGCTCGAGGATGACTTTGTGGTTACGGACCCTGAGGATTTCTTTGCGTTGACAGATATCGTCGCTCCGCAGATGATCATCCAGGATTCCGGCCGGTGCGTCGTTGTGGCTACGGTGGGGTCCGACAGGAACTGCATCGGGCAGGTGGCTGAGGCGCTGGGGGACGGCTGCATTGTCTTTGATTCGTCATCATTGACCGGAAGGATGGTTTCTTCGCTGTCCTCCGAGTTCGACTTTGTGCTCTATGTCTGCGCGTTCATTGTGTTCGTCGTGCTGCTGCTGTCGTTCGGGCGGCTGGAGCTGGCGGGCGTGGCCTTCCTTCCTCTGACGGTGGGATGGATCTGGATACTGGGCCTTATGGGGCTGCTGGGGATCGATTTCAACATTGTCAACGTCATCCTGGCGACCTTTATCTTCGGAATGGGCGACGACTATACGATATTCATCACCGAGGGCTGCATGTACGAGCACGCTTACGGGAAGAAGATGCTTCAGACCTACGAGAGCACGATACTTCTTTCCGCGCTGATAATGTTCGTGGGCATCGGGGCACTGATCGTGGCGAAGCATCCTGCGATGCTGTCCCTGGCGTACGTGATAATGATAGGGATGTTCTGTGTGGTGCTGATGGCCGACATCATCCCGCCGTTCATCTACCGCTGGCTGACGGTGAAGAAGGGCCGCAAGCGCACCTATCCTATTACCATTGTCAACTTCCTCGCGACCGTGCTGGCATTCGTCGTGCTGATCGTGGGCGCGACGGTGGTCAGCCTGGCCGGGTTCTTCCTTATCACCTGCACCTTCGGCTCGAAGAAGGGCAAGGCTCTTTACCACCGCTTCCTTTCTGCGGTTTCAGGATTCATCTTCAGGAACGTGTTCTTCACCAAGCATACAGTGGACTGCCACGACAAGTTCGACAGACAGGCTATCATAGTGGCCAACCATCAGTCGCACCTCGACCTGATGGCGCTTCTGATGCTCACACCGAAGATGATAGTGGTGACCAACAAATGGGCCTGGAACAACCCGTTCTACGGCATCCTGATCAGGTATGCGGACTTCTGCCCTGTGGACAATGTGCTCACTGACGACCTCAGCCGCATAGAGGCTATGATAAAGGACGGGTACAGCGTGCTGGTGTTCCCAGAGGGGACCAGGACCCTGGACGGTTCCATCGGACGTTTCCACCGTGGAGCGTTCTATCTTGCAGAGAAGTACGGACTGGACATCCTTCCTGTCGTGCTTCACGGAATCAATGATGTCCTTCCGAAGCAGGACCTCCTGCTGCGCAAGGGCCATATGACGGTGAAGGTCCTCGACAGGATAAGGCCTGAGGACGCTTCATCCGGTGCGGATTACCGCGAAAGGGCGAGGACAGTGCGCCGCCTGATGGTATCCGGGCTTGAAGGGATCGCCGCTGAACGCGAGACTGTGGACTACTACGCTGACAGGGTCATCCACAATTATATTTACAAGGGCGCGGAGGTGGAACGCTCCGTACGCAGGTCGCTGAGGGCGAACTCGAACTATGCAGCATTGGCTTCGGAACTTCCTGACGGGGGCAGCGTCCTCTTCGAGAATCCGGGCTGCGGCGAGCCGGCCCTGATCTGCGCGCTTGCGAAGAAGGGTCTGAGGATCCACTGCAGGTTCGACGATGAGATGAAGGGCCTTCTGGCGGCGAACTGCGCCGGAGTCCCGGCAAACCTGGTATTCACTGAGCCTGAGGAGGCTGTTTCATTGACAGTGAGGTTCTCCGAAGGCGGCTATAATATTGAACGGTAATGTACGATGTTGTGATAATCGGCAGCGGCCTTGGAGGGCTGGTGAGCGCTTACATTCTGGCGAAGAACGGGATGAAGGTCGCCGTGTTCGAGAAGCACTCGGTCCCGGGCGGATGCCTTCAGTCGTTCAAGCGCGGCGGTGTCAGCTTCGAGACCGGGATGCACTACATCGGAAGCATGGGCGAAGGGGAGACCCTCTGGCGATATTTCAAGTATCTCGGACTCGCTGATAGCTTGCCGCTGAGCCGGATGGATGAGAACGCTTATGAGATAATGTCGTTTTGTGGCGAGCATTACCGCTTCGCCAGCGGGCACGACAGGTTCGTGGATGCTCTCGTTCCGCAATTCCCTGGCTTTGAGAAAGATATCAGGGCTTATGTGGATATGTGCTCGAAGGTGACGGCCTCCTCGCCGATGTACTCCTTCGGGGATCATAACAATCTCGCCCTGCTCGACCCGAACCACGTTCAGAGAAGCGTCAGCGAGGTGGTCGACGGGCTGACGGAGGACCCTCGGCTGCGCAATGTCCTCGTCGGTATCAATCCTCTCTATGGTGGAGTCAAGGATGTCACGCCACTGTACATCCACGCCCTGATCTGGGACTTCTACAACAAGGGAGCCTACCGTGTGGTCGGAGGAAGCGACAGGATAGCATCCGTCCTATGTTCCGAGATCCGTTCCATGGGCGGGGGGATCTTCACCTCCAGCGAGGTTACAGCCATCAATTCGGAGGATTTCGAGGCAAAGTCGGTGACGGTCACGGGCCTGGGTGAAGTCCCTTGCAAATGGATCATCTCCGACATACACCCGCAGCTCGTCCTGGACCTCGTGGAGCCTCACGTGTTCCGCAAGGTCTATCGTGACAGGATATCGTCCCTCAAGCAGACGGTGTCGAACTTCTCGGTATACATCAAGTTCAAGAAGGGCCGTGTGCCTTATCTGAACTCGAACTTCTACTATTACAGGGACAATGTCTGGGACTGCTCGTCCTACACTCCGGCCGACTGGCCGAAGAACTTCCTGTACATGCACCAGTGCGTGGAGGACGGACAGAAGTACGCCACCCACGCCATCATATTCGCCTATATGAACTGGGCGGATGTCGGACGCTGGGCGGATACGACGGTCGGACGCAGGGGACAGGAGTATCTGGATTTCAAGGAGGCCTGCAAGGAGAAGCTCCTGGCGGCCCTCGAAGAGCAGTTCCCCGGCACGCTGGAGAACATCGATGCCTGCTGGACCTCCACCCCTCTGACCTACCGCGACTACACCGGAACGGTGGAAGGGTCGATGTATGGAATCGTCCACGACAAGTCCCGCCTGAACCAGACAATGGTGTCCCAGCGCACCAAGCTGCGCAACCTCTTCCTCGCCGGCCAGAACATAAACTCCCACGGAATCCTCGGAGTCACCATCGGAGCCATCCTGGCCTGCTCGGAACTGCTGGGTTTCGACTATCTTGTGAATCAAATAAAGGAACAAACAAAATAATGACAGATATGGAAAAAGTTAAAATGCTTCTGATCTACCCGAGGTGGCACAAACTCCCGGGCCAGACAACCTTCAACCTCCCGCCTCACGGACCTGTGGCCTTCGCCGCCACCCTTCCGGAGTATGTGGACATCACTTTCGTCGATGAGAACGTTGAGGACCTCGACTTCTCCACCGAGTGCGACCTCGTGGCCATCTCGATGATGCTCTCCACCCAGGTCAAGCGCGGCTGGGCCATCGCCGACAAGTTCCGCGAAATGGGTAAGAAGGTCATCTTCGGAGGAATCTCCGCTATGCTCCACGCTGAGGAGACTGTCCTTCACGCAGATTCAGTGTTCCTCGGCGAGTCCGAAGGCCGCATGGAGGCCGTGATGGAGGACTGGAAGAGGGGAGAGCTCAAGAAAGTGTACAACTATATGGGCCAGCAGCCTGACATCGCCCTCGTAGGCCCTTGCCGCCGCGACCTCTACAAGCGCGAGCTCTACAACCACAAGGGTGTCCAGATGGTGGACCTCTTCCACGCTTCGAGAGGCTGCCGCTTCAGCTGCTACCCTTGTGCAGTCTCCTATCTCGGAGGCCGCAAGTTCCGTCCGCGTCCGATCGACAAGGTCGTCGAGGACATGGCGCAGATCGACAACAACCGCCTCTTCATCGTGGACAATTCCCTCGCTCAGAACAAGGAGTGGGAGAAGGAGCTCTTCAAGGCCATCGCCCCTCTGAAGAAGAAATGGATCAGCCACACCATCGAGGACGATCCTGAAGTACTCGCTCTTGCAGCGGATGCAGGTGCGTGGTATGTGTATCAGGCAGTGTACGATACGTCCAATTATATAAAGGAACGCGTCAAGCGCTATCACGACTACGGCATCGGTGTCGAGGGTACCATCCTTCTCGGTCTGGACAACCAGACGGAGGACGATATCAAGCGTCTTATCGACTTCCTCGGTGAGATCGACCTCGACCTCGCGGAGTTCACCGTGATGACTCCGTTCCCTCACACGAAGCCTTTCGACGACTATGACAGGGCAGGCCGTATCTTCGACTATGACTGGGACCACTACAACGCCGGACAGGTCGTATTCCAGCCTAAGCACATGTCACCTGACCGTCTCCAGGAACTCTTCGAGTATGCCTGGAAGTCCTTCTACAAGGAGGAGACCCAGGAGGAGAAGATGACCAAGCTCTTCATGAACGTCATGCTCCGCGAGATGGAGGACGGTACCTACGTGCCGCGCAACCGCGAGCTCAGGAACAAGTCCTTCGGCAAGGACGTCGACAGGACCAAGAAGAACTACAATGAATTTGACAAGAAATAGGATATGAAAGTATCACCAGACTATTACGACGAGATATTCGAGTTCAAGGGTCAGTGGGACATGCCTTCTTCGTGCGGCCTCAAGACCCGTGAATACGACGGAAAGAAAGTGATCATAGTCACTGAGCTTTACCAGGACAATCCAGGCACTTCCGTGACCTATGCGGGAAAGTCGCTTGCTGAACAGATATGTGCGGCCAAAGGGCTGTCAATGGACGGAATTATTTATGTGGAATGCAACCCGGACACGAACTCGAAGCTGTCATTCTACGATGAGGAGTACTTCGAAGTGACTTTTGGCGAAGGAAAACCGTCATACAAGCTGCTTACGAAGGATGAGATCGTCAAGTACAACATTTAGCCTGCTCGTACTGGCCTTCCTTCTTTCCTGTCAGGTCTGCAGCGCCTTGAAGGCTCCGGCGGACACAGTCAGGCTCTGGGAAGGGCATGACGTGACAGGCGGAAAGGAGACCGTGCTTTACACCTTCCATCAGGAGAACCCGAACGGAACGGCAGTCATCATCTGTCCCGGGGGGAGCTACTTCTGGCATGATGTAAAGGGTGAAGGCCTTGAGGTTGCAGATTTCCTGCTTTCCCAAGGATTCACACCCTTCGTGCTTCTCTACAGGGTGCCTGGGTTCGGGGCCTTCTTCACCCACGAGCTGGCGCACTTCCGGGGCAAGACGCATCCGGCTATGATCTCCGATGCGCAGAGGGCCCTCCAGTGGGTGCGCGAGCACAGCGGGGAATACGGGATCGACCCCGACAGGGTGGGAATGATGGGCTTTTCCGCAGGAGGGCATCTGGTGATGTCCGCCGCCTGCTTCAGCTCCACCGATTTCCTGAAGGCGAACGGCATCGATACCAGGGCCGACCTGAGGCCGTCGTTCGTCGTGCCGGTTTATCCGGTGGTGACCCTGTACGGACCTTATGCCCACAGACGCTCCAGGAGGGGGCTTCTGGGCGAGTACAGGCGGTACAGCAGGACTATGCGCGACTCGCTTTCGCTCCAGGACCACATCCCTGCGGACTGCCCGCCGGTGTTCCTGACGAACTGCGTGGACGACCCTGTGGTGGACTACCACAACTCCGTGCTCCTCGACTCGGCGCTTACTGCTAACGGGGTGGACCACGTCTACCACCAGTACAAGGCCGGCAAGCACGGCTACGGGGTGAGTGAAGTTTATGGCACACCCGAGTGCCGTGTATGGAAATATGAATTCCTCGAATGGATAAAGACCATATTCAAAGATGAAGAACACTGATATTGAATTTGCAACACCCGCCGAGATAAAGGCGTTCCAGGAGCAGAAGCTCGCGACCGCTCTCGAGTACCTCCGGGCCAGTTCTCCTTATTACAGGAAGATGTTCAAGGAGAACGGCATCGACATCCGCTCCATCAGGACGCTGGAGGACCTGACCGCCATCCCGTTCACCGAGAAGAAGGACCTGCAGCTCTACAACTGGGATTTCCTCTGCTGCGACAAGTCGAAGATAGTGGACTATGTCACCACCTCCGGCACCCTCGGAGAGCCGGTCACCTTCGCCTGCACTGAAAAGGACCTTCAGCGCCTGGCCTACAACGAGAAGAAATCCTTCATCTGCGCCGGTCTGAAGCCCGGTAACGTCCTCCAGCTGATGACCACCATCGACAAGAGGTTCATGGCGGGCCTTGCATACTTCCTTGGCATCAGAGAGCTTGGTGCCAGCATTATCCGTGTAGGAAACGGAATCCCTGAACTTCAGTGGGATACGATACTCCGCTTGAAGCCGGACTCCATAATGTGTGTGCCTTCCTTCATCCCGCGTTTGATCCAGTACGCGGAGGATCATGGGATCGATTACAGGTCCTCCAGCGTGAAGAGGATCATCGGGATCGGCGAAGGCATGCGCGACCAGAACTTCGACCTGAACCTGCTCGGCCGCCGCATAAAGGAGAAGTGGGACGTGGAACTCTATGCCACCTATTCGTCCACCGAGATGGGCGCCACTTTCTCTGAATGCGAATACGGCTGCGGCGGACACGTCCACCCGGAGCTGATCATCGTCGAGATAATCGGCGAGGACGACAAGCCCGTCCAGGACGGGGAAGTCGGTGAGATCGTCGTCACCACCCTCGGAGTCGAGGGCATGCCGCTCCTGCGCTTCCGCACGGGCGATATGGCCGCCAAGCGCACGGAGCAGTGCAAGTGCGGCCGCTGGTCCTACCGTCTCACCCCGCTCGTAGGCCGCAAGAACAATATGATCAAGTTCAAGGGCACTACGCTCTACCCGCCGATGGTCATCGACGTCCTGGACAACTGCAGCGAAATCTCGAACTACCAGCTTGTCATCGACCTCAATGACCTCGGCCAGGACAATGTCACCGTGCGTGTCGGACTGCCGCAGCCGGACCCTGAGAAGGACGCGGAGCTCATCGCCGACCTGAAGAACACCTTCAGGGCCAAGATCCGCGTCGCACCGAACATCGAAATACTCAAATCCGACGTCCTTGCGAAAGAAATCTACCGCGAAGCGAGCAGAAAACCGATAAAAGTCGTAGATTTGAGGCCGAAAGCGTAGATTATGAACAGACTTCCCGAAAAGTTCGACGACCTCCGTCCTTATTACGACTCCGAGATCCCTGCGGCGATGGAGCGCATCGCCGCCAGTCCCGTCCTCGGGACTGTGCTGGAGTATCTGGGACGCAAGGACGCTCTCGAGGCCGTTCAGGAACATCTTCGGGGAATAGACTCTTCTGACAGGCTTCAGAAGGAGATAATGTATCCTGTCCTGAAGGAGATAGTCTCACGCACCGTTTCCGAATACACATACGATGGCGTTGAGAACGTCGTGAAGGGTTCCGGATGCCTTTTCGTGTCGAACCACAGGGACATAGTGATGGACGCATACCTTCAGCAGCTCGCCCTTGTGATGAACGGAATGGAGACCTCCCAGATCACGTTCGGAAGCAACCTTATGGAGCCTCAGTTCGTCGTGGACGCCGGTATGTCGAACAAGATGTTCAAGACAGTCCGCAAGAGCGACGACTACGACGCCTTCATGGAGTCATCGGTCCATCTGTCAGAGTATATCAATTACGTTGTATCGCACGGTGAGTCTGTCTGGATAGCCCAGCGCAACGGCCGCACGAAGGACGGCCTGGACAGGACCGAGCCGGGCCTTATCAGGATGCTGCTGATAGGGTCGGACAAGAGCCGGGCACTAAGAACGCTCAGCATAACCCCGGTCGCAGTTTCATACCAATGGGAGCCCTGCGACATCCTCAAGGCCGTAGAGCTCTATCGTTCGATGGACGGGAAGCCATATGTGAAGGCGAAAGGGGAGGACCTGAACAGCATCATCACCGGAATCACCTCCGACAAGGGCAATGTCCACGTCTCCATCCGCCCTCCTGTCAATGCTGACGACTATTCCGAGCCCCTCAGACGCTCCGACATAGCGGCGGTGGTACGCGAGATGGATTCCAAGATATATCGCGGCTACAGGCTCTGGGACACCAATTACGCCGCATACGACATCCTCAACGGCTCCAGCCGTTTCGAAGGCCTTTACACTCCTGCCCTCAAGGAGGAGTTCGAGGCAAGGATGTCCTCCGCCATCAGCTCATATCCTGGACTCAATGGAAAAGTCCTGCGTGGGATCTATCTGAAGATCTACGCAGGACCTGTATCAAACTGTCTGTAGTTCCTTATTTCTTCTTAAGTACGCTTCCGAGGATGGAGGTGGCGGCTCCGAGGATGCCGGCGCCTGAAGCCTTGGCGGAATTGCCGCCCTTGAGGGTGAGGATGATGTCATTGAAATCGACGTCTCCGTCGCCGTCCTTGTCCTTGAGTATGCCGCCGAGCTTGCCCATGATGCCCGGGATGAGCCCGGTGAGGGCGCCGTTGAGTCCGGCTCCGAGGTTGAGCTTCTTGAGGATATTGTTAGTGAAGAGGTTTCCTGCGAGCTGGGTTACAGGGCTCTGGGCTGCTGCAGTCTTTCCTGTGAGGAGGTTCTTCACGAGGTCCACTCCGCCGGCCTTGGTGACTGTCTGGGTAAGGCTTCCGAGGATGGAATCAGAAAGTCCGTTGATGACTGTATCCTTTACGTTCGATGGGATTTCTACCTGACCGGTTGCGTTCTTGGCAGCTGCCAGGATGAGGTCGCTGATCTGTGACATAGTATTAGTGATTAAGGTTAGTTTGAAATATTGGATTCTGTTTCAAATCTCTATGCAAATATATGAAAAAATAAGAAAAGTTTTGTATTTTTGACGAAGCAGCCGATGTATAAGCCTGAAAAACAGAACGTTTTCCTATTCACAGATAATACACTAATAAACAACGAATTTAACAAAAGTATTTGCTATGAGAACATTTTTGTTAACCGTAATTCCTGCGATTTTTCTCGCTTCAGCGACAGCTTTTGCGCAGTTTCCCGGTGCAATTGCAAACCCTGACGGTCCGTTCAGAGTCTCCATTGGAGAATGCACTTTCGGCCATGTCGAGGTTACTCCCGAAATCCCTGCCGGAGGCATTGACCTTCCTAAAGGAACCGTGCTTAAGGTGAAGGCCTGCCCTGACGAGGGCTACCTTTTCGAGTGCGGATATTTCGCAATGGGCGGTCAGTTCGCTTTCTATACGGAGTATTTTGACGATGAGTTCGAAGTGACGGTCAATGCTCCGGGGACTGTCGGCATCTCCTGCGTCGAGCCTGAAGTCCTTTTCGGATATACCTGCAAGCGCGACATCCTGTATGCTAAACCGGGAGTCAAGCCTCTCCGCTATGATGCCTTCATCCCTGACAACACGTTCGGCAAGCAGGAGAAACTGCCCGGAATCGTGATCATTCATGGCGGCGGCTGGCGTATGAACGATCAGGGTGTGATGAAAGGAATGGCTCGTGAGCTCTGCAAGGACGGCAAGTACGTCGTATTCAGCATCGACTACCGCTGGAGCGGCACGGCCGACGGTGACGAAACCCCTAATACGATAATGGACATCATCGAGGACTGCTACGGAGCCATCCTCCACATCCAGGAGCATGCAGCCGAATACAAACTCGACCCGGCCCGCCTGGCAGTCACGGGTGACAGCGCAGGAGGCCATCTCTGCACGGCTGTTGCCAATATGGTCGAGCGCGTCGGAGACGGCGGATTCGGAGTCACCGAAGGCGTGTTCGAATACCTTCCTACCTATATGCCGGCCGGTATGACAGCCGCACAGGCCCGTCAGAGCCTTATGGCCATCAAGGCTGTGGCTCCAAACTACGGCATCTTCTCTGTAGATGGTCTGGCACGCTTTGTGAACAATCTTCCGGAAGCCGGCCGCAAAGCCGTTGCTCCGCAGGATAATATCCCGGACCCGAAGGTCCGCCGGATACCTACCTGGATCAACCGCGGCACAGAGGATCCGCTTATTACAGATGAGTCCACCATCGAGTATTTCAATGCTTTGAAGGATGCCGGACAGCCTGTAATCTACGTCAAGGTCCCTGGTGCGGTCCACGCATATTATGACTGGAAGCCGGACAGTGCTACCAAGGACACGTTCAGGAAATTCGGTGCTCCATACTGCAGGCAGATGGAGGATTTCTTCGATACAGTGTTCTATGATTAGATATTTTGTGTAAGTTTGTATAAAAATCTAACGGAATGAAAAGAATCATCGTTGTATTCGCGTCATTGCTTGCATCAAGCATCATGTTCGCTCAGAACAAGGTCACCGTGGAATCAGGGGACCTTTCTGTACTCAAGGAAAAGAAGACAGCTACCATAGTATTCGATTTCTCGGATGCAATGGTCGGTGAACGGACCCTCAAGGAGTATCTTAAATCCAAGGGTGACGACTACCTCAATGACTGGCCTTCAGATCAGCAGGCAGCCGGTGATTACTTCATCAAGGAGTTCAACCACAGGAGAGGCATCACGATGAAGCTCCGTGAGTCCGAGTCCGTTAAGAAGTCTGATTACAAGATCGTCCTTACGGTCCTCTATTATAATCCCGGCAATCAGGTGGCCAAGAACATCCCTCTTATCGCAAAGGGCGGTGCTACGACCATTTCAGGATACATCGAGATCTTCGACAAGAGTACGAAAAATAATGACTGCGTCTGCAAGATAGCCATCGACGAAGTAAGTGGCGCCTCCTATCCGGCAGACGCCACCCGCCTCGGCTTCACCTACATCTCCATCGTCCGCAAGATCGAGGACCTTCTCGAAGCCGAATAGTATTGTTTACAGTTCAATCTCACAGGTCCAGCTTGATGATCGGTCAGAGGATTTTGTCAAATGGTGTCCTCGGGTTGATTTTGTAGATTGCTGGTAATCAAACAGTTGTAAATTCACGGTGATGCCTCCGAGCCAAATTCTGCTCAGAGGCATCACTTCTTTTTTATAACTAGCTGATTGACTCGTGTTTACAAATTAAGGGTGATGACACTTTTTGACAAAAATACGAATCGCTAAGTGTTGCACTCACGACAACACAGGCCTTTCTATGTGATTATTTATATTTTTTGTATAGATGGAATCGTTGATAATAATTCTTCTGGCTGTCCTGATCCCAAATGGGGAACAGATCAAGGAATGGTGCAAGGAAGAACAGAAATGCATTGAAAATGGTGATGGTATCCCTATGCCCGAGGTGAAACTGCCCAAGCGCGAGATTGAGATCTCACGCCGTACGGCTCAAGGCAAGCGGAACAAGGAAATCGCCGATGAGTTCGGTATCGGCAATACCGTCGAACTGATGAGGTATATGCAGAAGGTAGGGCTCTGAAGCCGGAATAATACTTATCTGATATCCCAGAAGGTATTGTAGCGGTTGAGGGCTCCCGTGTTGATGGCGATGACCTTGCCGCCGCTGCACGGGATGTAGAAATTGCTGACCTTCCACTGACGGTAGTGCGGCATATCCGTGTCGCGTACTCCGAGGTAGACGGCTTCCTTGTCGGTATACTTGTCCTTCTGGTCGGAGATGCCTTCATTCTGGATACCCCAGTTGCCTTCACCATTGACACTGTCCGTGTCCTTGAACATTGCCAGAATACTTCCTTTAGGGTAGCAGATGGCGTTCAGGACAGCATCCGTATGCCGCATGTTTTCAACTCTGAATTTTTTTGAGTACTGTGAGAAATAGTATCCGCCGTCCCACATCACTGCTTTGGTGTCCTGAAGGATCAGGTAGTTCTTCGTGCTTATCTCGTATAATGTCAGACTTTCTATCGCCTGCTTCGGCTCATACCGGGCTCTGAATTCATCGGGTATCTTGATGCCCTGCTCTTTTTCCAGCGCCTCAAGCAGAGTTATGTTCGAGTACTTTCCCTTATAGTATGACAGAATGATGTTGTATTCGTTCTGAGTCAGCTGGGAAGCCTTGTATGCTGCGATTTCATCATCGCTTCCGAGATGGTCGGTAAACGGATTGAAGACGGACTTGTCAGAGTTGAGCCATATCTTGGAGCCGAACTCGGAGGCTTTGTGCTCCGACCAGCAGTTTTCACGGTCGAATGTGAGATATGCGCCCGCTATTTGGCATACAGCCCTGTCGCTCTTGATGAGGGGGTTGGCTTCAAAGTAGGTAAGGGCTTTTTCTATTGCGGCTACGCAGGTGTCCGCCATCTGGTCCTCATTGTTCATACAGAAGAACATATAGCTCATAGTCATACCGAGGAGGATGTCCGCCGCTGTCGTCGCGCGGAACGTATCACGGGACTCGTATCCTTCGTTCTCCCAGGCATAGTTGTCGAACGCTACAAGGTCATACAGGCCGAATACAGTCAGGTCGCTGCTGAGATATTTGCGCTTGAACCCTATAAACTGCTGTATGAAGTTGAATCCTTGCTCGCAGGCCTGGTTCCCGGAAACGGAGCTGGTGGCCCATTCCTTCAGGATACTGCGGATCTCTTCGTCCGTCGTGGCCTTCTCCAGCATGAAATAGTAGCGGCGTGCGTGCGTACGGTAAGCGTATTCGAGGTTAAGGACGATGTCCAGATCACGTCTGAAATCATTGAACGCCTGTTCGTCTATCTTCTTCTGCACTTCGTCCATAGTAGCCTGAAGCACATCGAGCTGCTTCTGGATATCATCTATCTTGTCGATTATTTCGTCCAGCTTTTCCATCGTAGGGTCGGCCGATTCACCGAAGAGCAGCCCCTTGACGAAGTCTCCGAGAGCATCGCGGGCCTTGATCTTAGTATAATCCTTAAGCATGCCTGCACCTGTCTTAAGGATGTCCAGGCCGAGCCCGGCCCAGCTGAAGTCAGTGATTCCTTCGACAGGACGGACATATGGTATGAGCTTGAACATAGTCGTGTCGCTTCCAGCAGCGGGATAGCCGCCATATTCCGCCACTTCCCAGGTTTCGGGATGGACTTCGAAATGGTACGGCTCTGGCTTTATGGGATCCTCGTGATAGCAGGAAATGAGTGTGCTGATAGAAATCAGGATGGCGGCTGATGCCAGGAGATGAAGTTTCATATTATTTTACACATGTTTTGTTCTGTCTGCAAATATACTTAATTCGACTGAATATACGAAAGTCTCCCTCGGGTTAATCATTGAAGGGTACGGGAGCAGTAGTGGGACAGGGAAGGGGAAAACAACACGCCAGCCCACAGGGAGGCTGGCGTGGAAATGCTTATGAAAATGACACACTATTTGATATCGGTCACGAGGCGTACACAGCAGCCGTTGTCGCGTTTGACGATGTGGGATGGGCTGGCAATCTCGTTAAAGAAGAACAAACGGTATGAGTATAACCCATCGTTTGTAGAGGCTGACCAATATGTGCCGCTGTCGCCGAATTCGTAGAAATTGGAACCACTGCGGTAGCCAGCTTCGGGAAGGAAGACGACACCTATTGGAAGCTCAGTGACAGTGCCGGAAATAGGATCCTTGTTATAGTCATCCGGATAGAGTACAAGGCCCTTCTTTCCACCATAAGTGATATTGATGGAAAATGAGTGCTCTTTCCCTGTGCCTCCATTTACTGTACGTGTATTTAACAGATAAATCAACTCGGATACAGTGAGTGTTCTAAACTGGCCGGTCAATCCGTCTACGGTGAAATCTGACTTGGCTGTTTCTCCTGTTGCGTTTGTGAAGAATACTTCATTAAGACTTGTACTTTCATCGTTGTATTCCTTTGCATAGGCTACGGAAGCGCTCTCGCTCCAGTAGAAATGACTTACGTGAGATGCGTTCCAACTGCTTTGGACGTCATACTGTTTTGCCTCGAAGTAGAATGCGCTGCCGTCCCAGTAGAGATTGCCTTTCGAGAACTTTACTTTCTTTGTGGCACTGACGCTGAAAACTCCTGGAAGCAGGCCATCTTTCTTGACAGTTACTGTGCAGGATGCTTTCTTGTTGCCGTCCTTGGTATTGACAATGATGGTAGTGCTGCCTTCTTTCCAGGCGGTGACGAGGCCTTTGTTGTCGACGCTGGCAACATTGGAGTTCAGGGATGTCCAGGTCAGTCCCTTGTTCGTGGCGTTCTCCGGTGTGATAGTGGCAGTGAGCTGCTTTGATGTATATAAATCCATTTCCATCGAGGTCTTGTCCAGGGAGACTCCGAGGACAGGCACTTCGCCTTTATTCGAGATGTCCCCCCAGTCCACCAGTTTGCCACGGGCTGCATTGAGAGACTTCGGGTAGGTGTACCTGAGGATGCTGTTGCCTGCGGCATCGTAGAACTCGAAATAGATGGTGTTGGCGGAGTATGTGCCAGGACGTACAGCGACATAGTAGGCTCCCGGCTCCGGAGTGGAGACGGTGATAGGCAGGGAATTGCTTGGAGTCTCCAACTCCTTGATGCTTGCGATGGTGCCGTCTGAGTTGAACGTCGGTGCGATGTAGAATCCGCCGAGGAATGTGGATGTACACCCTATCTTTACCTTATCGACTTTGCTCTCCGAGACATTGAACCTGAATATCGCGGTAGCGTTCTTGAACTTGATGGAGCTACCGTTGACCTTGCCGAAGCTGAGGTTCGCCTTGGCGAACGAGCCGCTTTGAGTGTTTGATAGCCATAGGGCATGCTGGTTTTCTTTGGGGTAGACGAGGTTCGATGGATAGGATGCATAGAGTCCGTTGCCGGAGACAGGATTGCTCATTGTGAAAATCGCGACCCTGCCGTTGTCCTGCAGCGAAGTGGCAGTTCCTGTAATGGTGCCGTCTGATCCCTGGATCAGTATTTTGTCATCCAGAGTCCATCTGGTCTTGTTGTCCGATGTGATGGATGTTCTGGTCTCTACGTCGCCGTCTGCGAACTCGGCGGTGAGGGTGCAGGTTTCCGGTTCCTGTGGAGCCGCGATTTCCTTTACGCATGATACTGCTGCAGCAAATGCGAATGCAATGAGGAGGTAGGCTGACTTCTTCATATCCGTGTTTTTTTTAGAATTCGTCGGCCGGAGCGCTGCTGACTCCGTCCCATGGATTGATTACATCATAGTCGTCCACGTATCCGCTTTCGCAGAGGACATCTTTGGAAGACATTTCAATTGTCTCTATTGAAGGCGTGAGATACTCGCCGGATTTGTTCTTTTTCATATTTTTCTTTGTTGTTCAATTCATTCTATGACAGTGAGGTACGAACCATCATACTCGCTCGGTATGTCATACAGTACCTCTCCGTTTTTCACAATGCGGCAGTGGTTGTCTCCATCGAGTTCGTTGATCATTACGTAGATGTCCCCGCCCGATGAAACGTACATATCGGATATTGTGGCATATTTTTTTGAACTGGAGAATCCGAAAGAGAGATATTCCTTCCAGTTCTTCATGACAACGACCGTTTCATCATCCTTATAGGCGGCATATATATCATTCCCTTCGACGAAGAGGGCACCGTCCCGTACAGCAGCTCCTCCAAACCAGAAGTTCTCGCAAAGGGTCTTGAACTGCTTGCCATTCTTGTATACGATGCATTTGTGCATCCCGGAACCGCCTTGGAAAAGGACCATGCTGTAAACGTCGCCTGACTGTGTTACGGCGACGCTGGAGCCGTAGCTGTTTTCAGGACCTTCACCGAACTGGATCATGCAGGTTTCTCCGCCGGCGGTCAGCGAATACAGATGTGCATTCACCACGCCGAACTCATCCTTGTGCTGTCCTATTCCGTAGAGTGTCCCATCAGCCGATATTGCCAACTGTTTTATGTTCGAATTATAGTCATAGCTGCTCAAATCAGGAAGATGTATGCTGAAGCTTTCGAGTTTTCCCTCATTCGTGGCACGGTCGATTATATATTTATGAGATGAGTAATTGCCTCCAGCACGATATGACATCCCGTATCTTGAAGCATAGCATTTCTGCATATCATTGGACGGGTCGTATGGATACTGGCAAATATATTCTCCATTCTTATATGCGTGAGGACCCACCACGATGTATAGATTGCCATCTTCATCAGAGCAAACGCAGTTGTGATAATCAGTGCTGTAAACGGTCCCGTTCTTATAGAGATATCCGTGTCCTGCAATGAAATATATGCCTGTCTCATTCTTATTGCTCACTATGATCTTGCATGATGCAGTGAATCCGCCCTCTTCGGATGTGGCGGTAATCACTGCTTCGCCCTCCGACACTCCGGTCACGTCACCGTCCTTGACTGTAACGACTCCATTGGCGGAGGACTCCCAGGATAAATGGGTGTTGGCAGCATAATCAGGAGTAAAGTAAACGTCTATCCTCCTTGTCTCTCCGACCTTCAGTTCCATGGAGGATACTCCGAAGGATATTCCCTTCAGGCTTTCATCACGCAGGACAGTGACTTCACAGTAATTTTTGACTCCGTTGGAAGCGGTTGCATATATCTTTGTCTTGCCCTCATTGAGAGCGTTCACCACACCGTCTTCGGACACTGAAGCGACTGAAGGGTTCGTGGATGACCAGGTCAGTTCCTTGTCCGTGGTGTTCTCAGGCACGAACGTTACTTGCAGCTCAAGACTTCCACCTTTCACAATCTCAGCCGTTGAAGGGTCGATGGACAGCGCCGTCGCTTCAACAGGCTTGACTGTTATTGTGCAGGAGGCGGTTCTGCCTCCGTCAGTGGTGGTGACGGTGATGGTGGTTTCGCCGGTGGCGACTGCTGTCACTTTGCCGTTGTTGTCCACTGTGGCTATGCTTGGGTCGGCGGATTTCCAGCTGACTGATTTGTCCGTAGCGTTGTCCGGGCTTACGGTCGCGGACAATTGTTTACTGTCACCCTCGACAAACTCGATGCTGCTGTCGCTGAGGTTCACGCCGCTCACCGGTATTGACTTGGATTTGACTGTGACCCTGGCGGTGCCGCTGACGCCTTCGGTCATCGCGGTGATGGTCGCGGTGCCGGCCTTCAGGGCATGCACGGAGCCGCCGGAGACTGTCGCGACGCTCTCGTCGGAGCTTGTCCAGGATATCTTGCCATATTTGGCGTTATCGGGCAGCACTTCGGCTGTCAGAGAGCCGCTCCCGCCCTCGTCGAGCTCGAGGCTGGATGGTACTATGCTGACTGATGAAGGTCCTTTGGCACAGGAAGCCAGCAGAAGCATTCCTGCAAGTGCAGGAAGCATGGTCGCAAGTTTGAAATGAAGTCTCATTGTATCTGTAGTTTTATTTTCGCTTAATCAGTGTCCTGTTCAGTCCGAGACAGGTCGTACAGTATATCCGGCATAACGATAGAAGACTGACGGATAGATAAACCAATCCCGGTTTTCATAGTATATAAAACGGCATTCTGAATCCTTCTCGTCGAGCGTGCTTGTCATCATGGTGCATCCTTCGCCCACCCTGTAGAATTCATCCATATTTGTGCATCCGCAAAGTGGGAAGAACAGGAGGGCGTCCTCCTTTTGATATGTACCGCATCCGTCGTTTACCTTTCCTGCATCTGAAGCTACTCCCCGCGGGTCCGGATAATATAAATAATAGCCCTGGTCCTTGTCGTCCCACTCGCTGTAGGTTGCTTCTAGAAGAGCATAGAATTCTCTCAATGTAGGTATACGCCAGCTGCCACCGAGTATGATTCCGGCTACATCATCGGAAGGTTCAAGCGTGGTCCTTCCATCGCCTTCGATTCCGGTGTATTTGGTATATTCCTGGTCCTGATAATATGGTGAGATGCCTGCATATCCGTTTTCTGTGTTTGTGGAGAACCAGTATTCGCTGCCCGTGACCGCCTTCTTGAACGAGAAACCGTTGGATCCATCTCCGCAGCCTGTGCTTGAGAAAGATGAATAGATGAGAAGTCCCTTGTCGGCATCACCTGCATTCCCTCTGTATCCCTGGTAGGCGCCCCACTGGAAGAAATCGCCGTTTATGACATCGTCATCAGTTCCCGGGACTTTTACTGAGGTGGAATTTGTACCTTTCCAGCTCTTGTTTCCGGATGCACTGATGGCGAGGTTCTGCCTGTACCACTTCATAGTGGTGTTCGGAGTTGAGGGATTTAAGTCATAATCGGCTGAGATCTCGACGTAAGGTTCCGGTTTAGCCGGAGGTGCAATGGTCGCGTCCGTGACCAGACGTACTGAAAAACCGATGTAACGGAACGGGTCTGTTTGAGTGGTAACATAATTGTTCGTAAAGGCTGTGGCGAAAGCGCAATCTTCCCCACTTGGTGTGGAAGAATAATATGTGCCGTCTTCGCCCACCCTGCTCAGGTTCCTTACATAACGTGCACCCGCAGCTGGAAGGAATACTGCACCTGCGTTCTCCATTACTCTCCAGTCGGCACCGGAATATATGTTCCTGCCATATCCAGTATAGCTTTGAGGAAGGAATTCATCGTCGCCCTCGTTCCTGCACGGGTCGGTGAATGAGTCTGGAAGAATGATGAGACCTTGCACTCCATTGACTGTGCCGTATCCGTATTTCTCTTCCGCATCAGTTCTGCCTGAAAAAATGTACTCCCATTCATTGGACGAAAGTGTCCTCCATGAACCCTTGCTTAAGTTATTATAATAGCAATATGCATCCCCCCAGTCTGCAAAGCTTCCGGAATAGTCACCGTTGTCTTCTGATGTGCTGACTCCATAATTGGTGGAGGTTGTGGACCAGCCGAAGAGATCTATGTCGCCTGCAGCTTCGCCTAATGTTACATTTGCCCCGGTTTTGCCAAGATAGTCATATTGATGGTCGGCCATCTTCCAGGCGGTAGGGTTTCCTTCTGCATCTACGGTTGCGATGAGGTTTCCCCTTGAGAACTGGACTGTACAGCCCTCCGCTACGCTGAATTCACCGGTGAGGACCGGGCCCTCCGGCCTTTCCAGGAGGTCTCCCCAGCGGAAAAGGGTCGGTTCCCAGTAACTGTCCTTTATCCTGTCGTTAGTGACCTGCTTGATGGTAACGCCCCCTTCTCCTGAATAAGTGAGTTCAAGGCTATGTGTGTATAGAGCCATAGGGAAGGCCATATAGACGGCGCCTGTCCCGTCCACGTTCACCGATAACTCCTCTGCAAAGAAGCCCGTGAAAACATAGGCTGTTCCTTTTGAACTGAACCAAACCTCGCCACTTGTTCTGGCTGCTGCCTTATCATTTCTGAAGGAAACGGTAATCTTCTTGACAGCCGGGTCGGAGACCTGGAATTCAAACACATTGGCGACAGGTTTGAAGTTCAGGGTTTGTGATCCTTCGGATATGTAGGCTGCGCATATGTTGGCGTCTTCGAACTTTCCTGACTGCACATCCGGGAGAGTGTAGGAGATGCTTCTTTCACCTTCCTCGTTCTTTGTGTCTTCAACCGGCTCAAAGCCTGCAGTCCCTGGATAAAAGGCCATCAACGGCTCTCCGTCCTTAAGCCTTGTAGTCTTTATGGTCGCCTTCCGGCCGGATTCGTCAGTGCCGATCACTTCACCTCTGAGCACTTCCGTTCCGCCGTTCATGAAATTTATGATATCACCCTTTTTCCAGGTGACGGTCCCATCGTTCGGAAAGAGTTCCGTTCGTGTTCCTTGCCAGTTTGAGTCGAATGTTGCTTCCCATATTTCTGTGTCTGTGTCCGGGTTTGGGATTTCGACGATATTGTTCATTCCGCATGAACAAGTGATGACTGCTGTAAATGCAATCAGTAGTTTCGAATACTTTCTCATCTGGCGTTGTTTTTAGAATAAGTTTGATGAAGTGTTTTCATTTTCGTTCCATGGATCGGTGACGTCATATCCATCCATGTATCCGCTTTCGCAGATGATACTGTCTCCTGAAAGGCAGAGAACTCCGACTTCAGGTGAGAAATAAGGTTCCAGTGATTTCATCATTTATTATTATTTAGTGTTTCTTCCATCTTCTAAATTAGGGAATGGCACGTGTGTTTCCATATTATTTTCGCCAATAAATGCGATTTCTATAAGTATTCTTTAGATTTTTGGCTGTTATCTATGTGATTATTTATATATTTTTGTAACCATGAAATCGTTGTTAATTTTTCTTCTGGCCGTCCTTATCCCTAATGGGGAACAGATCAAGGAATGGTGCAAGGAAGGACAGAAATGTATAGAGAAAGGTGACGGTATCGGTGCCGCGCAGTACTATCATGATTGTTGCGAGGCTATCGGGACAGGGCGCAGTGTCATACCCCTGAGCGCTTCATTGTATAATATTGCCAAACTATATGAAGATGCCGGGGATTTTGAGGAGGCCGAGAAGTATATCCAGCGTTCGATAGGCCTGGGTGTCGTGCTCGGGAGGACCGGCTCGTATGCGCTGCGCTATTATGAAGCCAGCCGTATTTACGCCGCTCTGGGACGGAAGGAGGAGGCTATGGAATTCGCCAGAAAGGGTCTGGACGTGGCATATCATTCTCATAATGAGAATACCATAGGCCAGCTTCTCATCCAGATGGGTGACTGTTATGCAGACTATGGACAGTATGAGAAAACAGATTCTTTATATAAGGAAGCTGTCTCATGGCTTTACAAGCAGGGAAAAGGGAAGCTCTTCGTTCCCGAAGCATATATCAAGCTGGGACAGAATGCGGAGAAAGCAGGTGACATGAAAAAAGCCAGATTCTATTATGAATCCATGCTGGACGAGACCAGGCAAGGCTATAACCAGCTGCAGATGTACACAGCCTGCCAACAGCTTGCCGAGCTGCTATCTTCCTCGGATCCCGCCGCCGCTTCCGTCTACAGGGCCAAGGCGGATTCTCTGGATTTCGCTCCGATGGTCGAGGCTTTGGGCATCAATGTCGCATTGAGCAACATCGAGTTCCCGCGCATTGAGAATGAACTGCAGCTGAAGTCCCAGCGTCAGCGCGCCAGGCTTCTTCTGATTATCGCCATCCTGGCTTTATTATCTGCACTTCTCCTGTTCAGCAACGTCTTTACCCTGAAACGCCATTTGAAGGTCAAGGAGAACCAGAACGCTGAACTTATCAAAGCCAATCTTCAGAAAGATGCGCTTCTGGCCATCGCCAGCTCAGCTGTTAAAGAAGCGGAAGAGGTGCGGCGCATTTCTGAAGACGTTATCCCTATGCCTCAGGTAAAGCTGACCAGGCGCGAGATGGAAATCGCACGCCTCACGGCCCAAGGCAAGCTGAACAAAGAAATCGCTGATGAGCTCGGTATCAGCGTCGGGACTGTCAGCGTGCACAAGAACAATCTGTTCCGAAAGCTCGGCATCGGCAATACCGTCGAACTGATGAGGTATATGCAGAAAGTAGGTTTATAAAGCAATGAAAGTAACTGTACTCATAGACAACATTGCCGGAGACGGTCTGGCGGGGGAGTGGGGATTGTCATTTTATATTGAATTCAAGGGAAGGAAGTATCTTCTGGACACCGGGGCGTCGGGCAGGTTCGCAGAGAATGCCCGACGGCTGGGGATTGACCTCGGTGGGGTGGACTGCGCCGTGCTCTCGCACGCGCACTTCGACCATTCCAGGGGAATGAAGGCCTTCTTCGAGGCCAATTCCGATGCTCCTTTCGTCGTCAGCCCTGCTGCGCAGGAGAACTGCTATTCCGGAGTCAGGTTCTTCAAGGCGTACATCGGCCTTCCTAAGGGAGTTCTGGCGAAGTACGCGCAGCGTATCAGCCGGCCCGAGGGGGTGGCTGAGATAGGGGAGGACGTTTACATTGTCCCACATTCCACACGCGGGCTCGAGGCAGTGGCGGTGCGGTCGCACCTCTATGTCCGAAGGGGCTTCCGGCGTTTCGAGCCTGATGATTTCTCCCACGAGCAGAGCCTCGTTTTCAGGACTGGGAACGGTCTGGTGGTGTTCAACAGCTGCTCCCATTCCGGAGCGGATGTTGTCGTGGACGAGGTCAGACGGGCTTTCCCTGGGGAGCCGGTGGTTGCTTACCTTGGCGGGCTCCATCTTTTCCGCCTTACCGACGACGAGGTTCAGGCTGTGGCGTCGAAGATAGAGGCGGCCGGAATCAAGCTTCTTTATACCGGTCACTGCACCGGTGACAGGGCGCTGGAAATCCTCCGCTCAAGATTCGGCGAAGGTGTCCGGAAGATCCATTCAGGTATGGTGATCGAGTTATAGGATCTGGGAGATGATGAATCCCAGATAGGTTCCGGCGGCGTATCCGACCACTCCGATGGCCAGGCCGCTGGCTAGTACCGCCCTGTTCTTCATGGCCGCTGACATCATAGGCACGAAAGGAGGGGAGCAGATGTAGGTCACGGAGCTGATGGTCATCGTGTCCGCATCGATCCTGAAGATCCTTGCCAGTATTACCTGGATGAACATCGAGACGAAGATGACGAAGGTCAGGTAGCCCAGCGTCCCGAGCCCGTCGCTGATATTGAACTTGCTCAGGTCGGCCATCGAGGCCACCACGATGGAGAAGATGTAGATGAAGTACATTCCTATCTCGTAGCCGTATTTCCTTGTCTTGACTGGCTTCCAGAAGGAGGCTGCGATGCCCAGGGTGGTGAGCATCAGGATGAGCACGGTCATGAACCAGCCGTCGCCCGCCAGGAGCCCGAGCCCGGCGGAAATCCCTATTATCAATGCGTCAATGGCGAGCAGCACCCCCGCGTCCTTCAGGCCTTCGCGGGTGAAGAGACCCTTGTACGGGTCAGCCTCTGTCTTGTCCAAGGCTTCCTTGATGGTGGCTTCGTCGTCGGCTCCAGTGACTCTCGTCTCATTCGGAAGTATCTTCCGGAACCACTTGATACCGAGGCTCAGAAGGAAGGTCAGATAGAGGAAACTTATAATCATGTCATAGGAGTTCAGGAGGATGAAGGTCTCGTCCGGTACTCCCAGAAGGGTCTTCAGCGCAGCTAGATTGACCGTTCCTCCGGTATAGACTCCGGTGAGCATCCCGCCTATCTTCGCGCCGTCCTCGATGTTGCGGCCGAAGATGAAATAGCCGGCCACCACGGCAGCGACGACCGCCACCATTCCTGTTATCAGCGCGAGGAGCTGGCTGCGGGTCTGGCTGCGGCTGAAGGTGCAGGTGAAGAGCATGATGGGAATCGCGAGAGGGACCATCGCGCTGCTCAGCAGGTCCTGTATCTTTGCCATCCCTGCCGGATGGAATATGTTCCCGACGATGATTCCCAGGATATAGAGTACGAGCACGGGGCCCACTTTGTTCAACAGTTTCACCCTACGGCATAGCCAAAGCACTCCCGCCGGCGCCAGGATGAAGAACAATATCATCAGAATGTCTCCCATAAGTCTAATTCCATTTTAAAACACTAATATACCAATTTTGAATAATTCTTCCTGATTTTTCATGTATCTGCGCTCAAAACTAGTGTCATTGTTCAACCTTTCTGGACTGGCTCCACACCGCCAGCACCTTCCTTCACTTTCTCTTTATCTTTCACCCAATCGGTGAGTGTTGTGCCACTTCCTCTCTTGTCCCTCACCGTTTGGGTGAGGGATAAACGTTCGCGAACGACTTGGAACGAGAATGAGCCTCTGAATAGCGTCAGACAATGGCCAATGTTCCAAGTAGGGGTTATTTTTGCCCACTTGGGACGCGCTGATAAATTTCATTCTTGATTATCAAGAGGTTAACCAAGGATGATGTTCCAAGTCCTTTGCGGAGACAACTACGAATTCGCCTAGTGCAGGCTGTCCCGCAGGAAGTGCCTTCAGGTACGCTTTGTGACCTAGGTGAGGGGCAATCCCCCTCGTCTATGTCACTCATATCGTTCCTATGTCGTTGTACGTCACATTACTGCCCTAAGCGATTTGCTACTTCTTCTGAAATCCCATTTCCCATTTCCCATATCCCATATCCCATATCCCATATCCTCATTAACCTTCGGGAAAATCCCGAAGGTTGCTTTTACCTTCACTTACTGCAGATAGGCTGTCGCTTATTTGCTTTAATATCAAAAACTTAAACAATTGCCTAGCTCCTAAAAAAACGTGAGGTATTCCATCATCTAACTGATTATCAACAAACAAAGCCTCTCCCTATCGCCGTTAACCTTCGCCATTTGGTAGAAGGTTACGCAGGAAATGGGGCAAAATGCCGTTAACCTTCGCCATTTGGCAGAAGGTTGCGAGAAGAAGGACAGGCGAGAGGAGAGGTGGCGGGCAGTTCCGGCGGACGGCCGTCCGCCGGAATGTCTGGCAGCGTAACCGGCCCGGGCTTTTGGGAGCCCAGGCCGACACTGCCCGGCACTCGTTCCGAGCTGCCCGCCTCCGCTCTCCCATCACATCCGGTTTCCACGATGTGTCTCTGAGAACTATTTAGGAGAGTATGATGGAAACCAAGGGGTTTTGAGAGGGGGTGGTTTCCGGGAGATGCCATAGAGAGCGGTCTGGAATGGTGTGATGGAAACCAAGGGGTTTTGAGAGGGGTGTGGTTTCCGGGATATGCCATGGAAGGCTGTCTGGGAGGGGTATGTGGAAACCACTTAGAAAGTTTCTTTTACTTTTACCAATTCTTATTATATTTGTTATGCTCAGACGTGATGTTGGATGGATGAAGAAAGAACAAAAATCGGAAGTTTGCCAGTACGTGATGTTGGGAAGAATAGGGAGAACAGTGTGGACGGAAGTAATCTGGGAGCGGTGTTGGGAAGAATAGGGAGAACAGTGTGGACGGAGGTATTCTGGGAGTGATGTTGGGAAGAATAGGGAGAACAGTGTGGACGGAGGTAATCTGGGAGTGATGTTGGGAAGAATGGGAGAGCTGTGGCCGGAATGTTATGCAGGTGTACCGCTGTGCCGGACAGACGGGAGGGACAATAATAACCATCAATATGGAAATCGATTACATCAGACTGAAGGACCAGTGCGTAAACTGGATAAGGGAATGGTTCGCGAAGAACGGACCGAAGTGCAACGCTATCATCGGCATCAGCGGCGGCAAGGACAGTACCATCGTGGCCGCCCTCTGCGCCGAAGCTCTCGGCCCTGAAAGGGTCATCGGCGTCGCCCTGCCGTCAGGCACCCAGAGCATCAACGAAGCCGACCTGATTTGCCGGCACCTCGGCATCCGCTATATGTGCATCAACATCGGCGATATCGAAGCATCCTTCAGGAACATGGGAGTCGACCTCTCAGCATCCTCCATCCTCAACATCCCACCTCGCATCAGGATGACCGTCCTCTACGCCCTCTCCCAGACCTACAACGGAATGGTAGCCAACACCTGCAACCTCAGCGAGGACTACATCGGCTACGCCACCCTCTACGGCGACGCCTCAGGCTCCTTCGGCCCTCTCTCGAACCTCTGCGTAAGGGAAGTGCTCGGAATCGGACGCGCCATGAACCTGCCTGCCAAGTGGGTGGACAAGATCCCGGACGACGGCCTGCCGGGCTCCTGTCCGGACGAGGAGAAGTTCGGCTTCTCCTACGCCACCCTCGACCGCTACATCCGCGAAGGCATCTGCGACGATCCGGCGGTCAAGGAAAAGATCGACTCCATGCACCGCAGGAACACGTTCAAGACCGAAATCCTCAGAATACCGGCTTTCCCGGCCGATGAGGTCAATGTAATAAAGGCAGGATAGAAGGCACCTCAGCCTCAGTGAAACGCCGGCTCACCGGCTTCGCTTTCTTACCGACGAAATACAGCCCCGACTCCTCCGACCTGATGGCCCGGAGCGCGGGGCTCACGCCTTTCTCAGGCGAGGAAATGAACGGCCTGAAGAAAATGTCCGCCAGAGGGTCGAACCAGCGGCCGAGGGTGATCATGTTAGAGTTCACGATCCCCGGGTCCGAGAGGCTCACCGGGATGCCGGTGCGGTGCGAGAAGTCCAGTGTCCCCAGCAGCAGCCCCAGCTTCGCGCGGGCATAGGTGCCCAGCTGGCTGAATCCGGCCGCGCTGTCGCCGGCATAGGAAGCTCCGACCTTGACCATCGCGCAGGTCAATGAAACCATACTCACCACTTTGCCAATGTTGGCTTTAAGCAGTTCCATAAGCAGGCAGGGCCCGATGCAGTTCACCTGGAAGGTAGTCTCATAACCGTCTTCGGTGAGAGCCCACGAACGGCTCATCGTGCCTGCGTTGTTGAAGAGGACGTCGATCCTGCGACCCTCCAGACCTACCGCGAACTCGCGCACCGAGGCCAATGACGCCAGGTCCAGCCTCATAAGCTCGACCGACGCCCCGGGGCATTCCGCCAGGACCCCGTCGCGGATGCGCCCGCCTTTCTCAAGGTTGCGGCACGCCATGATCACGTCCCAGCCCTCCGAGGCCAGGCTTCGGACTGCCGCTGCGCCCATGCTTCCGCTGGCTCCCGTTATCAGAACCGTCCTGCTCATAAGGTCGCCTCCGCTTCGTCCACTTCCTTCCGAAGCTTCTCAGGAAGGTTGTCCACGCAGTGGTGGCATTTCATTTCAAGGGTGTACATACGCCCGATGCAGTAGTTGGAATGCATGCAGCCGCTGCACTCCAGCTCACCGCTGTGGAGCTTGTTCACGAAATCGGTGTCGTGCACCAGCGCTCGCGCCATCTGCAGCCCCTGGAAACCGGCATCCAGCACCTCCTCCATCTTCGCGCGCGAGATCAGACCGCCCACGTAGATCAATGGCAATGCCACCGCAGCCCTGAACTTCTTCGCCTCCTCGAGGAAATACCCCTCGCTGTAAGGGACGGTCGGAATCATCAGCCTGCCGCCCACGGCCAGGCCGGCCTTCAGCCACCAGAACTTCCTGAAATCCATATAGTGGGCCAATGTCTTCAGCGGCATCGCTCCGCGCATGACTTCCATCGGAGCCTTGCTCACAAAGCCCGCTGACAGCACCAGGGCGTGCACGCCCAGCCTCTCCAGCTCCTTCGCCACCTCGATGCACTCATCGGTCTGCATGCCTTTCTTGAAGCCGTCGTGCATGTTCATCTTCACGATGACACCCAGGTCGTCCCCGGCCTCGGCCATCACTTTGTTTATGACCAGGCGCATGAACCTCATGCGGTTGTCCAGGCTCCCTCCGAACTCATCCTTGCGGTGGTTGGTATAAGGAGAAAGGAACTGGCTGATCAGATATCCGTGACCGGCGTGGATCTCCACGCAGTCGAAACCCGCTTCGCGCGCGAGATTCACAGCCTTCCCGAAATCCTCGACCAGGGCGTAGATCTCATCCTTGCGCAGGCCGCGCACGAAAGTAGGGGAGTAGAGGTTAAATCCCGATGAAGCGCCTACCGGGGTGCAGCCGCAGGTGGCGCGGTGGGTCATATTGCCGCAGTGGCCGAGCTGTATGGAGGCCTTGGCGCCTTCGGCGTGTATCGCATCGGTGATCCTTTTCAGCTCCGGCACGATCTCCTCGCGCATCCAGAGCTGTCCGTCGAAGGACAGACCCGACTGGCAGACGGAAGCATAGGCGAGCGTGGTCATCCCCACACCGCCGCGCGAGACGGCCACGTGGTAGTCGTACAGGTCCTGTGACGGCTTGTTGCCGTAAGCCATGTTCTCGAATGCTGCGGAACGGATGACTCTGTTCCTGAGTGTGACCGGCCCGATCTGAACCGGGGTGAAAATAGGTGAATCTATCATTGCTTAAGTTTTTTACCAGATGAACGGGATTATTCTTTTTATCCGCTTGGAATCGAACGCGTCTCCGAACTCCTGTTCGTAGCGCTGATGGATGCGGGCTGCACGCGGACCGAGATTGGCGAAGGTCCAGATGGCGAACACCGCTCCGGCGAACGACCAGGTCAGCACCGCGAACCCCACCCACTCGAGAAGCTCGCCGAAGTAGTTGGCGGAGCTGACATATTTGAACATCCCTCCCTGAGGGAGGTGGTGAGCTGTGTCACCCGGCTTGCGCAGGTGGCGGATGATGGAGTCGGACTGGATGTTCACGAACATTCCTGACAGGAACACCAGTGTGCCGATGATGAACTGCGGACTGTGCAGCCAGGTGGCGGTGTATGTCTCAGGAGCTGAGATAAAGAATATCCAGCCTCCCTGCATCAGCGCGTTCAGAGTGTTGAAGGTGACGCCCATCACAATGATGGAGAGCGGCATCACGCTTTTTCCGCGTATCAGCATAGGGAAGATGAACGACCTCTGGAAATAGTGCAGCTCGAATATCAGAAGGAATGCGAGCCTGACTATGTCACCCTTCCTGTCGGAGAACGCCCACAGGAGTATCATTGCGACGAAGACGGGCGACTCCATGAGCACCCAGCCGAGGCGGTTGTTGATGGCGGGACCCCATTTCCTGTCGTAGAACTTGCCGTAGCCGGCATCGACCTTGAAAAGGCTTATGAATACTACCACGGCTATGGCTGTCATTGCCCAGAGCCCGGTGTTGAATGCTTGAAGTGTCATATTGCGTCTCTATCGTCTTCTGCCTGTTTGAATGTGTTGCGGTCATAGTCGAGCGCTAGCCGCTCGAGGAAGTCCACGCTGAAGCGGCGGCCTTCCAGGGCCCAGTCGATGATGTCCCTGCGGAGGAGCAGCCCGTCCTTCTGACGCTTGCTCACGAACTTCTGGAGGGCTTTTCTGTTGAAAAGGTCATCGGCAAGCGAGTGGACAAGGTCGTACGGTGACATCACTTTCACTCCGTCAATCTTTGTCGTGGCCTTGGAATATGCGTAGACCATCTTTGTCTGCCATCTTGTGGACTTTATGAAGTCTGACATTTCATCCACGTTCATTTTCTTGTGGATGATGGACGGGTCGGTAAGCTGTGCGAGCTGCTTGTGGTTTTCCGTGGGCTCCCTTCCGGCCAGCTCCACGAAGAACTGATGTATCCCGACTTCCTGTGCAGCCTGTGGTGACGGCAGTCCGGCTCCGTAAGCGCAAATGCTCAGGAGAAACAAGGCCAATGGCAGCAGTATGCGTGCAGAATGCCTCATCACGGTTTCAGCTTTTTCCAAATTCTGATTTCAATATTTGCTGGAAGCCCTGCAATAAGTGCCGGCAGATAGACGTTCATAAGGGAAGGCCTGATAACTCTCTTTCCCCGTTCCGATGCGCGCAGCGCCCTGCGGACCAGCCAGGACGGCGTATGGATTACACCGGTGCGGAGCCCGAGTTTCATCAGTGACGGTTTAAGATTGTATAGCGGAGTGGCGATGGCTGCCGGGCAGACGGTGGTGACCTTGACCCCGTATGGCTTCATCTCGAACCAGAGCGACTTCCCGAAACTCAGGAGATATGCCTTGGAGGCTGAGTAGATGGCGATTCCCGGAGTGGGGAGTTTTGCGGCCATTGATGACATTATTATGATATGTCCGCTGCCGCGCTTCTTCATCTGCTCTCCGAAAAGGATGCAGAGCTCCGTGTTGGTCCTGATATGAAGGTTCAGCATCAGGTCGGCCCTGGGCAGGCTGCTCTCCGAGAGCTCGTCGAAGAAGAACATTCCCGCATTGCAGACCAGAAGGTCGGGGATGAGGTCCTTGTCAATGCACCAGCTGTGGAGGGCGGCAGCGGCATTTGTGTCAGCCAGGTCGGCGTAATGCGTGGTGATGTTTGTGCCGGGGTACAGGCTTTCAATCTCGGCACGTGCAGTTTCCAGCTGCTCGTTGACATTGCTGACGATAGTCAATGCGTATCCCATCGAGGCTAGCTGCTTCGAATACTCGAGGCCCATTCCTGAGCTTCCTCCTGTAATCAGTGCGTTTTTCATACGAAGAAGATTGTTGAGCTAATAGAGCCACAATGGGACCAAATATACATAATTTTGATTATTCTTGTCGGAGACATCTCTGCATAAGTTCCACTTTCCTTCGGTTTGTTTAAGAAAACCACGAATCATTAAAGATTTTCTATTAAAAATCATAACCTAATCTTTGGAACATTGGAATTGAACGTCTGTTATTTATGGCACTGTCGGCCTCTGGCTGGTGATATGGCAGGCCTTCCAAGTATTGAATTACGTGTCCAAATTCGTGTGCTATACCAATTGTTCTATGATTGATATTACCTAAAGCGTTAATGAAAATTTGAATATTACCATTGGTTGATATAAAATCTGAGCAACATGGGAAAAGAGTCCTTCCAAGATTTCCATTCACATAGTAACCAACTTGAAATCCCAGTGCTTTCACATTTTCAATATATTCTGGAGGACTATTTCTATCATCAACATCATAAGGTGTGCTTGTAAAAGATATCGGTTCCGAGACTCAGACTTCTTAGTACAAATTATAGGAAAACTCGCAATATGAGAATAGATTAGAAACGATAAAGGGGATGAGAGGTCATACGGCATGTGTCTATCCCCAAGGAATCTATCTTTGAATAATATTCATCCCTTGAAAATGGTCCCCA
>JAZLLA010000013.1:0-40349 GCA_045597895.1 Candidatus Cryptobacteroides sp.
ATTTCAAACTGATACGGGTGGTACATTTCATTCCGATACGCCCGGTACATTTCAAAGTGTCACAGCCGGTACATTTCATTCCGTCATGAGTGGTACATTTCAAACCGATACAGGTGGTACATTGATTCCGCTGCTATCACACAAAATGTGGCTCAAGGGATCGAGAGCCATTCTGTGGCGATGCTGGCGGTGCCGCTGGTGACATTGACAAGGATACTGGCGGGCGGGGCGCAGAGGCATTAGTTTCGCGGATATGCTGCAGAGGGCGCTGCGGGAGGGGTAGCTGGAAACCAACGGACCTGTAGGGGGTGTTGGTTTCCGCTGGCAGGCCACAGAGCGTTGTCTGGGAGGGGGAGCTGGAAACCAACCGTCATTATCCGTATCATTGCCACAGAATGGGTTTCTGGGGAGATTGGTAAAATAGTAACTATTTTACTGTTTTTCTTTGATAAGAATAGAATTTTAGTTATTATTGCAACGGAATTAAATATGACATATGACAAAGAAAGTGAGGGAGGTTTCAGACTTATTGGAAGAGAATGGATGGGTCTGCGTCAGAATCAGAGGTGATCACCGTATATATCAGAAACCAGGTGCAAGAAGACCTATTGTACTTCCAGGGAATATGAATGATGATATTGCTGTGGGTACTTTAAAGTCCATTCTCCGTGAGACTGGACTATAATAATGTCATAGTTTACAGAAGAAAGCATAGTGAAAGCAGAATAGCAAAAAACCTTCAAAGCACTGACACGATTGTATGAGAAAAATCACTGTAGTTATAGAACGCGCTGAGAATAATTTCTCGGCATATGTCCGGGAGGTGGACGGAATTTCTGCCACGGGACAGTCCATGGATGAGATCAAGACTTCAGTCATTGAAGCCATTGATGAATATATTACTGCCTGCAATGAACTCGGTCTGGAAGTTCCGCAGGAGTTGCAGGACGAATACGAAATCACATTCGACCTTGACATTCAGAGCCTTCTGATGATATATGAGGGCATCTTCACAAAGTCCGGACTTGAAAAGCTGACTGGAATCAATCAGAAGCAGCTCTGGCATTATGCCAATGGTATCAGCAAGCCGCGGCAGGCGCAGAAACAAAAGATCGAATCCGCCTTGCACCGCTTGGGCAGCGAGCTGATCTCTTTATCTTTATAAAACACTTATCCCTCACCGGAAGGGTGAGGGATAATGAATAAACAATGCGTTGTTCTAGTAGATGACGGTGAAGTGGCCGGACGAGTCGTGGGTGACGGTGAAGGACTCGGAGATGATCAGGGCGTCCTCCATGAGAGCGATTATGTCCGGAACCTTTTCCTTGATAAAGGTGCCGTAGGTTGCGTCTTTGAAAAGATACTCATATCTCATCAATTCCTGTTCGGTGCCATCATTATTCACGGCATACAACGTGATGGAAGAATCTATGTCGATGACATATTCTTTCATAATGTCCCATCTGTCGGCGAAACCGTCCTTTGCCTTGAAGCTGAAATGGACTTCGAATGTGCCGTCCTCCAGGCCTGACTTGACCTCGACAGTCTTCAGTTCTTCTCCTGGCATGGTGCCGGAGGCTGCGAGCTTGCCGTTGGAGACGATTTCATAGAAAAAGTCGAAATTTTCGAGAACGTCCTGTGAGTATGATAGACTGGACCTGAACTCATAATGGTCGAATAATACGTCTGCGCTTGCAGGATTGTCCTCGCGGTGGCAGGATACGGCTGAAAAGAGTACAGCTACGGCTGCGAGTGCAATAATAATCTTCTTCATAGTATTTCGTTTGTTACACTGCAAAGATAAGATTATTTTCCGACATTCTGATGCCCGGCTATCCTGCAGCATTACCTAATGTCGAAATAAAGACATATATTTACGCAGTGATATTAGGATATACTATGAACATTTCTGACAATCCGAAGTATTACCGCCATTTCAAGGGCGGGAAATACGCGTTGCTCGGGATCGGATACTATTCCGAGACAACGGATGAGGTGGTAATATACCAGGCTCTGTACGGCGACCACAAGATCTGGGTGCGCCCTAAGTCAATGTTCTTCGAGACCGTAACCCGCGACGGCCGGACTTTCCCGCGCTTTCAGGAAATCACAAAGGAAGAAGCCCTGGCGGAGGAATAGTCATCCGTTCTTTGATCAGAACGGTGTACTTTATGATTTCTTCGACAGGCTCCGCGCAAGGTCTTCCTTATGGTGAAGGCCGGCGTCACAGTGGATGACTTCATCGAGAAGCTCATCCCTGTACTTGATCCGTGCGACATCATCATCAACGGTGGCAACACCCATTTCCCTGACGCTGCACGCCGCACGGCCTATGTCGAGAGCAAGGGTCTCCTTAATATCGGAACAGGAGTATCCGGCGGCGAGGAAGGCACAGCGGCTTGCTTCACACCGACTTGCTTCATGCTGGCTGCACTGGACGGCAAAGGTTGGGAAGCGCCAGCCATCCCTCAAAGCTGCTATGGCCGGAAGCGGGCTAGGGGCTTGACAATTGGTGCTTGACAATTTTGGGCTAGGTCTCCCCATAGCAGGGTGGACCTAGCCCATCATATCAGATCACCGGGCACGAAAGGCTGGCAAAACGCACTTAACCTTCGCCGTTTTCCCGAAGGTTACACAGGAAAAGCCGCAAAACACCATTAACCTTCACCAAAAGGTAGAAGGTTGCGAGGGAAAAGCCGAAGGGTGGACGAGTCTGAAAGGACGGAAGTCAGGCGCGGGCCGCGAGCTGCTTGACAGACTTGACGGTGCTGGTAACAAGGGTATGGGAGATGCCGCGGAGGGAGTGGCCCGGGAAGAGGGCCAGCATCTCGAACGAATGGTGGAGGGCACCGAGCAGCGAGCCGAGTTTGCGGGAGAAGAAGCCCATCCCGAACTTGCGGCGGCGCTCCTGCTTGCGGACCTTTCCGAAATTTCCCATTGCCAGCAGCACCCGAAGCAGCCTGTCACTCCGCCTTGTCATCCTTCTGACATATCTCTCCCCTTTTCTTGTCCTCAGACCACCGCCCCGTGCTCCCTCAGCGTCACATTCCGCAGACAACCAGGATGCGGCAGCATCATATAACGGCATCTCCTCAGCAGGAAGGCCAAGGTGGTGGACGGCGAGGGCACCGAAGGTGCGCCAGGCGTTCGTCAAACCAAGGTCCTTGAGCGCGGCAGCGAGATAGGAACGGTCAAGGGTGTCGCGCTTCGCGTGGAGGAACAATGCCCAGTCGCAGACTTGCCTGAGGCCGCAGCCGCCGCCGAGAAAATGGTCGAAGAAGTGGACGAAGAGATAAATGGCGTTGAAGTCGTCCTGAGGAGTCCTGACCTCCACGCCGCCGATATTCAGCATAGTGCCCGCTACCGCAGGACCGGCAGCAGAACCGGAGACGGCTGCATCAGAGCCGGAAGCAATGTCAGAAGCAGCACCAGTCTCCGCTACCGCAGGACCAGTTCCAGCAGAGCCAAGCTCATCACCTGGCCCAATGAAAAGGCCGGCGGAAGCCAGCTCGCGGAAGTGCCTGTCCGCACGACGGGACGGAAGGATCTCGCAAGTCCGGTGCACCTCGACAGTAACGTCCTGCAGCGTGACAGTGAAGTGCTTCGGAGATCTCGACGCCGCAGCATCGCAGCCGAACACCTCCGCCGCCCGCAAATAATTCTCCTCCCCCACATATATGTCAATATCCCCGAGGTTCCGTAACCCGTACTCAGGATAATAATAATCGCACCCAAGACCCTTCAGCAGCACAAAAGGAATCCCCGCTCCGTCCAGCTTCGCCTTAATCTCCCCCAAAACCGAAACGTGCAGGTGCCAGGTAAACCTCAGAAAAAGCAGCTCGTCCTGGTACCGCTCCTCCTCCGAAAACCTGATTACCAGCCCCGTCGTGGACTGCTGCTGCGCCATCGCAAACTCCTCCTCCCCCACCTTTCTCACCACATTCTCTCTCTCCTGCCACTTCTCTCCCTCCACCGCCTGCACCGTCAAGTTCTCACCATCTTTCTCCCCCACCGGCACAGCAGGACCATCCGAAGGTCTCCCCTCAGCGCCCCACAGTCCCTGCCGCAGCAGGCTCAAATATCTCCCAACGGTCCCGTCCATAATCTCTCTGCCAATGACAACCGATTTCTCTGAAATTTACAACCAATCTCCCTGCGAATGACAACCAATCTCACTGCCAATTACAACTTATCTCCCTGCCAATGACACCGCAATATACTACTAATTCATCCTTCTTCAAAATCCCACCCCATCAAATTCATCCCTCCTCCCTGCGAGGAATAGCACCACAGCATCCTCATCCCTCACCCGTCCGGTCTCCAACCTGCGGCAAAACCCCGCAGGATAACGGCAAAACCCCTCCATCCTGCGGCATAACTCCGCAGGATACAATTAACCTTCGGGAAATGTCCGAAGGTTACGCAGGAAAAGCCCAGAAACATCATTAACCTTCGGGAAAAGCCCGAAGGTTACGCAGGAAAAGCACAGAAACATCATTAACCTGCGGGAAAAGCCCGAAGGTTGCGAAGAAATCAGGCAAAAAACGACATTAACCTTCGGGAAATGTCCGAAGGATACGAAGGAAAAGCACAGAAACATCATTAACCTGCGGGAAAAGCCCGAAGGTTGCGAAGAAATCAGGCAAAAAACGACATTAACCTTCGGGAAATGTCCGAAGGATACGAAGGAAAAGTCGCTAAAAAACATTAACCTGCGGGAAAAGCCCGAAGGTTAATGAGGGGGTTGCCGCAAAGACGGAAGAAAGGACGGCGGGCAGTTCCGACGGACGGTCGTCCGCCGGAATGTCGGCCAGCGTAACCGGCCCGGGCTGTTTGAAGCCCAGGCCGACACTGCCCGCCACTCGTCCGAGCTGCCCACTGCCGCTATCCCTACACTCTGGTTTCCTGGATAGACCATAGAAGGCCGCCAGTGAAGGTTGTGTGGAAACCAAGCAACCCTTGGAGGGTAGTGGTTTCCTGCATAAGCCATAGAAGGCTGTCAGTGAAGGTTGTGTGGAAACCAAGGGGATTTGGGAGGGTAGTGGTTTCCAGAATACGTCATATGACGCAACTTGAGAGGGGTAAATGGAAACCAAGGACGATATGACGTTGAAGTATATATATTTATTCCAGCCGCTGCGGTTCGAGCGGGTGATATCGGTTCCAGCCGGCAGTTCGGGGAAGCGTACGCCAAAAGAATCGGCTCGGCGGTTTCTGGAGCGGAGGATGAACAGCCTCTGCTGTTAACCCTCCGTGACAGAAACTGCGAGCAGGCAAGGCCGTCGGCCGCGGCAGGCGGTGGGCCTTTGCCCTTCTCCGAAAGCATCTCCCTCGCCCCACCGCTGGCATCATCCCTCACCCGCCCGACCTCCATCCTGCGGCAAAACTCCGCAGGAAACATAATCAACCTTCGGGAAATGCCCGAAGGTTGCGCAGGAAAAGCCAATACACCAGCCGTAAAGGGAGGAGGCTAGCGGTGCTCCGCGAGCCAGTCGGCGACGATGCGGGCGGCGAGGCCGCAGAGTTCGCCGCACGGGCGCTTGCGGTAGTAGTGCGCCGTGCGGGCCTCGGCCTCGGAGGCCTCGGCGCCAGTGGCCGCAGCGCCCGCACCGGCGAGCAGCTCACGGCAGATGATGCTGCCGTTGAGCTCCCGGAAGCGGGCCGCGAACTCCTGGACCAGGGCGTAATTGGCGGACTTCTCCGCCTGGATATTGTCAAGGTCAGTGGCGGGGCTGATGAAACCGGCGAGGATGGCCATTCCGCTGACGGTGCCGCACACCTCGCGCATATGGCCCACTCCCCCGCCGAAACCGGTGGCGAGGGTCGCGAGAGCTTCGGCATCCAGCGGAAGCAGGTCCTCGAACGCCAGGACTGTCGCCTGGCAGCAGTTATAGCCCTTCTTGAAAAGGGCCTCGGCCCGCTGCTGCCGCTCGGCCGGAGAAAAGTCTGAAGGTATGGAAATCATAGTCTAGTACTTGAAGCTGGAGCCGCCGACGAACTCACGCAGGAGCGAGGTCGGCGGGATCTCCTTGTCGGAGATGCGGTTGAAATAATGGATGAACTTGAGAAGCCTGTGCGCCTCGGCGTACTCGGGGCAGTTGTGAGGCACGCTGGCGAGGATAGGCTCGGCGTGGTTGCGCAGCACCGCGAACTCGATGAGGTAGGCGGAATTGAACATCACGTCGGCATTCTCCTGGTAAGGGAGAATCCACTTCTCCTCGGCGTCGCACACGTTCGGCCACTGCTTGATGGTCTCGCGCGCAGTGAACGAGCCGGCATTGAAGTCGCGGACGATGCGGCGCAAGAGACGGTTGTCGCTGGTAGGGATCCAGTTGTGGTCGTCGAGCGCGGTGGCGGTGAGGGTGGAGATGAAGATCTTGAATTTGCTGTCATCATCGATGTGGGAGGTCAGGGCCGGGTTCAGGGCGTGGATGCCTTCGACCAGAAGGACGTTGTTCGGGCCCAGGCGAAGGTGCTTGCCATTGTACTCGCGCTTGCCGGTGACGAAGTTGTATTCAGGGACGTCGACCTCCTTGCCGTTCAGGAGGGCGATTACGTCGCGCTCCAGCAGGGCATGGTCGACCGTGTCGAAATTGTCGAAGTCATAGCTGCCGTCGGGCAGCAGAGGGGTCTCGATGCGGTTCACGAAGTAGTCGTCCGTCGAGAAGGAGACCGGCTTCAGGCCGCAGGCCTTCAGCTGGACGCTCAGACGCTTGGTGAAGGTAGTCTTGCCGCTGCTGCTAGGGCCGGTGATGAGGACGAGCCTCAGCGGATGCTCCGCCGATGAGTGCCTGCGCTCGATTTCCTCGGCGATCTGGACAATCTTCTTTTCCTGAAGGGCCTCGGCGATCTGGATCAGGTCGCTCGCCTCACCCTTCTGGCAGGCGTGGTTCACGTCGCCTACATTGCTCAAGCCCATGATGATGTTCCAGCGGAGGTTCTCCGAGAACATGGCGAAGGTCTTCGGCTGGTCCACGAACGGCGCGAGCGCTGAAGGGTTGTGGCGGTCCGGGACGCGCAGGAGCATCCCCTCGTGGTACTGCTCCAGCCCCCAGACGTCCAGGAACGCGGCTGACGGCACGAGGCGGCCGTAGTAGTAGTCCGGAGTATCGCCCAGGAGGTAGTAGTCCATATAGGCGTCATCGCCCGTCTCAAGGAGCTTGACCTTGTCGTTCTGGCCGGAATCAATGAAGATGGAAATGGCCTCCGCGGTGGAGACTTCCCTTCTGTGGAACGGCGTGGCTGCATCCACTATCTCGTGCATGCGGCGCGTGATCGCCTCGATGTCGTAGGCGGTGACAGGCGCGCCGTCAGGCTTGCGGAGATTGCAGAAAAAGCCATTGGAGATAGGATGCTCCATATAGAGGCGGCTGCCGGGAAGGGCCTCGGAGACGGCCTTGTACAGGAGGAAGCAGAGCGAACGGCAATACACGCGCATTCCGCTGGACTCGCGCACGTCGAAGAACTCGACGTCGCGGCAGTTGAAAAGGCGGTAGCGGAGTCCCTGGGAGACGTTGTTCACCTTGGCGGATACTATCCTGTATGGCTGTTCGAACTCGAAGTGGGAAAGCACTTCCTGGAGGGTGACTCCCTCGACGAACTCAGCAGAGGTGCCGGTGTTCTTGCAGAAGATCTTGATCATTGTTCCGATGTTATTATTTCCACAAATTTAGTTTATATTTGCAAGCTAAACAACCACATCATGAATAAAATAATAGCCACTGTCCTCTCCTGGAAATTCTGGAAGGAGCTTATCATAATGACCCTCGGCATGCTCGTCAGCGCCGCCGCCGTAAACTACTTCCTCGTCCCGAGCAAGATTATCGTCGGAAGCATCTCCGGTCTGTCCATCGTCCTGAGCGCCGTGTTCTCAGGGATGGGCCTCACCATCAAGGTCAGTACCATGATCCTCATCATCAACGCGATCCTGCTGATCCTGGCGTGGTTCCTCATCGGCAAGGAGTTCGGCCTGAAGACGGTCTACACCGCTCTTATCCTCGGCCCGCTGATGGACCTGCTCGAGAAGGTACTGCCTACCGCGGCCCTTCTCACCGAGCCCGGCCAGACCTCGATAATGAACGACCCGTGGTTCGACCTGCTCTGCTTCGTGCTGCTCCTGAGCCTCTCGCAGACCATCCTGTTCCATATCAACGCCTCCACCGGCGGTCTTGACATCCTGGGCAAGATCGTCAACAAATACCTCCACTTCGACATCGGCACATCCGTTTCCGTCGCGGGAATCATCATCTGCTGCACCGCATTCGCGATCAATCCTTTCAGGCTCGTCGTGATCGGCATCATCGGCACGTTCATCAACGGCCTCTGCATCGACTACTTCACCGCCAGCCTGAACAAGCGCAAGAGAGTCTGCGTCATCACCGGCGAATATGACGCCGTCAGGAGGTTCATCATCGACAATCTCCACCGCGGCTGCAGCCTCTACGAGGTCATCGGCGGTTACACCAATGAAAAGAGCATCGAGGTCCAGGCCCTTCTGACCAAGGACGAGTTCGCCAATCTGATGGCCTTCCTCAAGGACAACGACATCAAGGCCTTCACCACCGCCGGCAACGTCAGCGAGATCTACGGCCTCTGGTCAAAAAACAGCAGGCGCTCTGTCTAGAGAGCGCCTGCTGCAAGGTTTCTTAGCGTCGGCCTGAACGGCTCTTTCTCTTCTTCCTGCCCAGCGACTTGTTCAGCGCGAAGGCTGCAAGGGCGAGGACGAACACGCAGATCACGACTATTGTCAATACGTTCGCGTTCGAGCCCTTCACGCGGCTCCAGGCGGCGATGAGCTTCGGAGTCTCATCGCCCCAGTCGCGCATCATCACGCAGCGCGCGATGGTGGTGGAGTCAGGGTAGTAGACAGGGTCGAGGTGTGCGGCTTCGGCACCTTCGATGTCGCCGAAGAAGTATCTTGCATTGACGGTTTCAGGATTCTCCTCCTCGTCGCTCATGCTCTCGAGCACCTCCGGGGAGGCGACGGCGCTGACGTATCCGATGTACTCCATGTTGCGGATGGCGACGTCCGGACGGCAGAGGAAGTTGATGAAATAGCTGGCTGCCTTCACGTTCTTCGCGTACTTAGGGATCACCCAGCCGTCGAACCAGACGTTGCTGCCCTCGTTAGGGACAGTGTATCTGAGGTCGACGTCGAGGTCCTTCGCCTCGATCATGGCCCACATGGCGTCACCGCTCCAGGTGAAGTTCAGCCAGCCGCGCTCCTGGGTCATCTGCTCCTTGCCGAAATCGGCCTCCCAGCCTGCTACGAGCGGCTTTACGTCGGCCATATAGGCCTCGAAAGCCGCGAGGCTCTCGTCAGATGAGTCCATCATGAGCTCGTCCATCGTGACCTCGCCTGCGGCGATCTGGTCCTGGTGGAGAAGGATGTTGATAGGACAGTATACGTCGCGGCAGGCGTCCTTCATGAAGATCTTGCCGGCGTACTTCCGGTTCTTGATGATGTTCCAGGTGGTGGCGTCCTCGTCAGCGACGTACTTGGCGTTGTAGAGGATACCGGTGGTTCCCCACATATAGCCGACGGAGTAGTCATTGGCATCGATGCCGTTGTCGCCGATCTGGGAGAATATGCTCTTGATGTACGGGGCGACGTACTGGTCGATATAGTTAGGGGTGTCGCCGAAGTCCTTCTGCATAGGGAGAAGGAGGTCGGAGTTCAGCATTCTCTGGATGATGTAGTCCGAAGGACAGACGACGTCATAGTCCTCCTGGCCTTTCTCGATCTTCGAGAGCATGGTCTCGTTGATGTCGAAGGTCTGGTACACGATTTCCACCGGTTCGCCGGTCTGTTCCTCATACCACTGCTCGAACTCGGGGATGAGGGATTCGTCGATGTAGTCGCCCCAGTTGTAGACCTTGAGGATGTGCTCACGGTCGGAGCTGCAGCCTGCGATGACTGCGAGGGAAAGGAGAATACCTACTAACTTTTTCATTTGTGCTTGTTTTTCGATTTGTTTTCAGACTTGGCCTGGCGGACGTTGATAACCACCAGGAGTATAAAGATCATAAGGAAAATCAGGGTCATCAGAGGGCGGAGCTCAGGGGTGAGGCCTCCCTTTCTGGCGTCGGCGTAGATGTATGTCGAGAGGGTCTCGAGACCGATGGTTCCTCTGGTGAAGAATGTCACGGCGAAATCGTCCAGCGACATTGTGAACGCCAGGATGAAGCCGGAGAACATTCCCGGGCGGAGCATCGGGATGAGGACCTTGCGCAGGGCCTGGCCCGGAGTGGCTCCGAGGTCGAGGGCCGCCTCGTAGATGTTAGGGTTCATCTGGGAGAGCTTCGGGAGCACGCTCAGCACGACGTAAGGCGTGCAGAAGGTGACGTGCGCCAGGACCACGGTGGTGTATCCCTGGCTGAAGTGGAGGAACACGAAGAGGATGAAGAGCGACACACCGGTGATGATGTCAGGGTTGATCATCGGGATGTTGTTCAGGAACTGGACGGTGCGCTTCATCTTGCCCTTCATGTTGAAGATGCCGATGGCAGCGACCGTTCCCAGGAGGGTGGAGATGGCTGCGGCGAGAAGGGCGATGAGGAGGGTGTTCTTCACTGCGGCGAGCAGGGAGCTTCCTCCCTGCATCCCTCCTGTGAAGAGGGATTTGTAGAGCTCAAGGGAGAAGCCGGTCCAGTTGCCGAGGGCCTTCGCCTCGGTGAAGGAGAACACTCCGATGAACACGATAGGTGCGTAGAGAAGGATCAGGAGCACCCAGAGGTATGTCTGTGCGAAAAGCTTCTTCATTAGATCACCCCTCCTTCGGCTGCTGATTTGTTGTCACCGGAGAACAGCGTGGTGAGTCCGATGATGATGAGCATTATGAATGCAAGCGCTGCTCCGTAGTTCCACATGGAGGAGTTGATGTTCTCCTGGATGATGGTACCGAAGAGCTTGATCTTGTTGTTCGTGAGGAACTCGGAGATGGCGAAGGTACTGACGGTCGGCATGAAGACCATCATCACTCCGCTGATGATTCCCGGCATGGAGAGCGGCAGGGTGACCTTGGTGAACACCTGGACAGGTGTGGCCCCGAGGTCCTGCGCGGCCTCCGCGTATGACTTGTCCATCTTCTGCAGGATGTTGTAGATAGGATAGATCATGAACGGGAGGTAGTCGTATGCCATACCGAAAAGGAGGGTTCCCTTTCCGAGGGTGAATCCGAGCATATTGAAGAGTTCGGCGGTGGCGAGGGTCCTCATCAGGGCATTGATCCACATAGGGAGGATGAAGAGGATGATGGTCACGGCCGACCTGTTGAGTTTCTTGTCCGCGAGGATGTATGCTGCCGGGTAGCCGAGCAGGAGGCAGATCAGGGTGTTCTCGATGGCCACTTCTATGGACACGCCGAAGGTGGAGATGGCGTCACCGTCCGAGAAGAAGCGGGTGATGTTCTGCAACGAGAAATGCCCGGAGCCGTCCTGGAAGGCGTAGACCATGATCAGGAGCAGCGGCAGGACCACGAACAGGACCATAAAGACTATGTACGGAATGCTCCAGTTGCTCCTTTTAGTCATTTGCCTTGCTCAGTTTAATGTCCTCCGGTTTGATGTTGATGCCGACGAGGTCGCCCTTGTCCCAGACGTCCTGGGTGTCGACATAGATGTGGATGCCGCGCTTGAGGCGGACGTCGAGGTGGTAGTGGTCGCCCTTGTAGATGAGGGCGTAGACCTCCGCCTGGAGCTCGCCTTCCTCGGCGTAGTCGAGGAGGTCGACATCGCCGAACTCGACTTCGACGCTTACCTTGTCACCGGCCTGGAGGCCAGGCTGGGCGAGACACTCGAACTCTCCGTCGAGGAAGGAGACGTGGGTCTCGTCGACCATCTCGCCCTCGAAGGTGTTGCGCAGGCGTGGCTTGTGCATCACCTGGATGTCCTGAGGCTTGACGAGGAGGCCCACTGTGGAGCCGACCTCGAAGGCATTGTAGTCCTGGACCATGATCTCGAAGCCGTTGTCGGTGTCGATGAACATCTCGTAGTGGACGCCCTTGAAGGTGCAGGACTTGACGGTGCCGCTGAACTGGGCTCCGTCGAGACGGGTCAGGACGTAGATGTCCTCAGGGCGCACGACGACGTCGACGGGGACATTCTCACCGAAGCCCTCGTCGACGCAGTCGAACTCGTGGCCGATGAAGGAGACCCTGCGGTCGCCGAGCATTGTACCATTAAGGATATTGCTTTCGCCGATGAAGTCGGCGACGAACTCGTTCTGAGGTTCGTTGTAGATGTCTGTAGGGGTGCCTATCTGCTGGATGCGGCCTTCGTTCATCACGACGATGGTGTCGGAGAGGGTCAGGGCCTCCTCCTGGTCGTGGGTGACGTAGATGAAGGTGATGCCGAGCTCCTTGTGCATCTCCTTGAGCTCTATCTGCATGTCCTTGCGCATCTTCAGGTCGAGGGCGGCCAGCGGCTCGTCGAGCAGGAGCACCTTCGGCTGGTTCACCAGCGCACGTGCGATGGCGACGCGCTGCTGCTGGCCGCCGGAGAGGGAGTCTACGTCCCTTTCCTCGTAGTCCGTCATGCTCACGAGCTTGAGGACCTTGCGGACGCGCTTGTCGATCTCGTCCTCCGGGGTCTTGTTCAGCTTGAGGCCGAAAGCGATATTGTCATAGACGTCCAGGTGCGGAAAGAGGGCGTAGCGCTGGAAGACCGTGTTGAGCGGGCGGCGGAACGGTGGGACCTGGGATATGTCCTTGCCGTCCATCATCACCGCACCCTGGTCGGGTGTGAGGAAACCTGCGATGAGACGCAGTGTGGTGGTTTTTCCGCAGCCGGAAGGACCCAGGAGGGTCACGAACTCGCCGCGCTTGATTTCCAGATTGATATCATCCAGGACGACCTTGTCGCCATAAGACTTGGTTATATGATCAAGTCTGATGATAACGTCATTCTGCTGCATTTGAGGTAGAATGGTGCTAATAGAGAGTGATAGGAATATTCAATGTCGCTCCCAGGTTCACTGAGACCTGGCCTGCGAAAGGCATGTGCGTGACGGCGGCGTGAATCCTGAGAAGGTCGCGGTTCCTGAGCGGGAAGTACTCGCAGAGGATGCCGCCCCAGGTGCGCTCGTTTTCTGAGTAATAAGGTTCAATGACATCGAGCAACATATTATCCCAGTAACCATCAGTCGGCTTCCAGTCCTCGAAATTGAGCCTTGCCTTGAAGTTCAGCCTGTCGCTCGGAGAATAACCCAGGCTGAGGGAGAATGTGTCCTCGAAATGGTACGGAAGCCATCTGTACTGGGTGTCCAGGGTCAGGCTGAAGTCGCCGAAGGAGTATCCGGCGCTTGCGGCGAGCATCTTCATCCAATTATCGTCGTACATCTCGACCAGGTTTCCTGCGAGGATGTACGAGAAATCGTGTGAAAGGTCGGCGAGCTTGAGGTTGTAGGCAAGCTTCCCGCTGGAGAAAGTCCTCTCGGCGAAAGGAGAGGAGGTCACCTGGAACATTGCGTAAGCGTCGTCGTTGAAATAGTAGCTGACGTCGGCGCCCCACTGGTAAACCTGGTAGTTGTTCCAGAATGATGAGGACTGCTCATAATAGACGTCGTGGTCCCAGTCCTCCATCTCGAAGGTACCGACGGCCATTGTATTCTTACCGATGGAAAACGCGAAGTTGCCCGGAGCGTATGTCAGGTTCGCGATGTCGAGCCAGGAATACTCAGCGGGATAGAACGGGTACTGGTAATAGTATCCGAAATCGTACGCGTCAAAAAAATGAAAATAACCTGTATAAGAGAAATCATCCGCGAAGGTGCCTTCCAACAGAGCGTAGAGGCCGGTGTTCGAGAAATTGAATTCGGTGTCGTTGTTGTACCCCAGATACGGGTTCAAATCGACTCGCGGAACGATTGAAAGTTGGGCGCCATTTCCAACATTTTCAGCATCTTGTGCATAGACAAGGGTTGCAGACAGCGCAGCAGCGATCAAAACAAGTAATTTTTTCATTTATCTACCATAAAAAAGGGTTTTGGTGAATATTCACGCAAAGGTAAAATAATTTATTAATTATTCACCCCCTTCGCCCTAAAAAATTTATCCCTCACCGGGCGGGTGAGGGATAACACAGCGGATATGGTGGAGGAATTATTTCAGGATGGTGCGGACGGGGGTCAACAGATAGGTGAAGGAGAGGTCGCCGTAGTGGATGCGGTACTCCTCCTCCGGGATGGCACCCCAGGAGTTCACGCAGGCAAGGCCCTGCTGGCACTTGTCGACAAGGAGATTCGTAAGAGGAGCAGGGTCGATCTCAGGCGAGTGGGAGTTGTGCTTCTGCGGGCCCTCGTCGAGGGATTCTATGGTATAGTGCAGAGCGGATGCTGAGAACGGCTCGACGGAGGTGACCATGAGGCCCCTGCCGGCATCGTTCAGAACCTTCCACCAGCGGATGTCGCTCTTCGTTCCGTTCTCCTGCGGACGTACATACGGATAGAACTGCGACGTGACGGTCTGGTCGTAGATGGCGAGGTCAGCCGATGACTTGCGGTCGGCGTAGTTCTCCCAAGGGCCGCGGCCGTAATAGACTATCCTCTCGAATGACTGAGGCATAGGGATCTGCATCCCGAAGCGGAACATATCAGGGACCTTCACGTCAGCCGATGCGCTGAGGTTCTGGGTGATCTCCACCGCTCCGGCATTGTTTATCCTATATGTAAGGGTGAGGGCTCCGCTGACAGCCGGCATCTCGTAGGATGCCTTGACCACTGCCAGTCCGTCCTCCATTTCAGCGGAGAAATCGACGAGCCTCATCTCAGGCTTGTTCCAGACTGCGTACCTGCGCTGCAGGTATGCGCCGTAGTCGTTGTCGGTAGGGGCTCTCCAGAAGTTAGGGGTGATGGCCGCGCCTTCGGCAAGGAAGTCCACGCCGTCCACCTTGTAGCTCTCGATGAAGCCCGTGCGGCGCGAGAAGAGTATCACGAAGTTCCCGCCCTCCACCGGAACGTACTGCCTGTCATAGCTGACGATGCTCGGAAGCTGCACCGGGGCATTGGCCAGGACTTCATTGGCGACAGCCTGGAAAGGAGCGTCGTACCCGCGGAGCACAAGCTGCTGCTTTGCGACGCAGGAACCGGCCTCCAGCACGCCTTCGGCCTCCTTGAGGACATAGCGGACGTTCAGGAGCCACTCCCCTTCCCCGTCAGTAGCCACGGCAGGAAGGTCAATGCAGACGCGCTCCTGCGGAGCGGCATTGAGCTCGGAGACGACTCCCCTGCGGACCTTGACGCCGTCCTTCAGCACCTCCCATTCGAGGGCGTATGCCGAGAGGTCGCGGAAGAAGTTCTCGTTGTATATTTCGACCTGCCCGTCGGCTGCGAGGGAGGTCCAGATGTTCTGATAGAAGTAGCCCACCTCGTACATGTGAGGGTTAGGGACGCGGTCAGGGCTGATGAGGCCGTTGCAGTTGAAGTTCTGGTCGCTGGCGTCGAACGGGTTGAAGTCGCCGCCGTATGCGTAGATGGTCTTGCCGTCCTTGCCGGTCCATCTGAGCGCCTGGTCCACGAAGTCCCAGATGAATCCGCCCTGGTACTTAGGGTACTTGCGGACGAGGTCCCAGTACTCCTGGAAACCGCCCTCGGAGTTGCCCATGGCGTGGGCGTACTCGCACTGGATCAGAGGTCTGGTCTGGGCAGGATCCTCGCAGTATTTGACTACGTCACGATAGTCCATATACATAGGACAGTAGATGTCGGACGGGCCACCGTCCCAGAGGTTCCTTTCGTACTGGACAGGACGCATAGGGTCCTCGGCCTTTATCCACTCATAGGCGTTCTCGAAGTTCACTCCGGAGCCGGCCTCGTTGCCCAGGGACCAGAAGATCACTGAAGGGTGGTTCCAGTTCCTGCGGACGTTGCGCTGGTTCCTCTCGAGGTGCGCCCAGCCCCAGGAAGGGACCTTGGCGAGGGTCTCGGGGCCGTAGCCCATTCCGTGGGACTCCACGTCAGCCTCGGCGACGACGTAGATGCCGTACTTGTCGCAGAGGTCATACCAGTAGCTGTCGTTCGGGTAGTGGGAGGTGCGGACTGCATTGATATTGAACTGCTTCATGACGAGGATGTCCTGGAGCATGCGCTCGCGGGAGACGACGTAGCCGCCATCAGGGTCCATCTCGTGGCGGTCGGCGCCCTTGAAGAGGACCGGCTGGCCGTTGACGAGGACCTGGGAGTTCACAATCTCGACCTTGCGGAAGCCGGCATTGACAGGGATCACTTCGGTGACATTGCCCTTGTCGATGAGGGAGGCGCGCAGGGTGTAGAGGTATGGGGTCTCGGCGGTCCACTTGTGCACCGCCGGAACATTGAATACGGTGGAGAGGTCGCCGGAGCCGGTGAGGGTCGCGGAGGCGACGGAGGCGCCGTCAGCGTCGAACAGGCTGAGGGCGACGGTGGACTTGGACGGGACAGTGACATTGACCTTCAGAGAGCCGTCGGTGTATGTGGCGTCGAGGTCCGGGGTCACGCGGATGTCGGAGATGAACTTCTTCGGGCGCGAGTAGAGGTAGGAGTCGCGCGCCACGCCGCTCAGGCGCCAGAAGTCCTGGTCCTCGAGGTAGGTGCCGTCGCACCAGCGGAAGACCTGGAAGGCGATGAGGTTCTTCTCACCCGGCTTGAGGTATCTGGTGAGGTCGAACTCGCACTCGAGCTTCGAGTCCTCGCTGTAGCCGACGAAGCGGCCGTTGACCCAGAGGTAGATGTTCGAGGTCACGGAGCCGAAGTGGGCGAAGACCTCGCGGCCGGCCCAGGAGGCGGGAACCTCGATCTCGCGGCGGTAGGTGCCGACGTGGTTGTTCTCCACCGGGACGTATGGAGGGTTGTTCCTGTACTGGTTGTCCCAGGCGTAAGCGACGTTCACGTAGAGCGGGTCGCCGTAGCCGTGGAGCTCCCACATACCAGGGACGGGCATCTCGTCCCAGCCGCGGTCATTGAAATCGGTCCGCCAGAAATCAGTCGGGCGACGGTCTGCGCCGGCGACCCAGCTGAACTTCCAGATGCCGTTGAGGGTCAGGTAGTTCGCCGAGTTCTCAGGCACACCGGCTGCGGCCGCCTCGGAAGACTCGTAGGCGAAGTAGTGGGCGTGCATCGGGGCGCGGTTGATGGAGTTCACTTTCTCGTCCTGCCATTCGGTGAATGTCTGTGCTTTGAGCGGGGAGCCTGCCAGGAGGGCAAGCAGAAGGGCGGCTGAAGCCGTGATGATTCTGTTCATATGGTTATCAGTTAACTGGACAAATATAGTAAAATCCCTGCAGAATGACTATCTTTGTGGACCACAAACAATGACACATTTTATGAAATCCATTTCCCTTATCCCCGCACTTCTGCTCTGCTGCACTCTGGCAGCCCAGCCGCAGAAGGTCAGCAGCCCCGACGGCAGGATCACAGTGACTGTGACCGAAGACGCATTCTATTCAGTGGAACTCGACGGAAACGCCCTCCTCAACCCTTCGAAGCTCGGTCTCAAGACTAACCGCGGCGAGTTCGACGCCGCCACCCTCACCGAGGCCGTCGAAGGAAAGGTCAGCTATGACTACAGCGTCCCTACCATAAAGAAAGGGGCCGTCCGGAAGGACGCGAACACCCTGGTCTGCACCTTCTCCCTGCCGAAGCAGGAGGTACAGGGCCGCTTCGGTCCGCGCGTGATCGATCCGGGATTCTACAAGGTGGAATTCAGGGTCAGCGACAGCGACGTCGCTTTCAGATATGTCCTGGACAACCCGTCCTGGGCTTCAGTGCGCGTCCTCGAGGAGAAGACTTTCTTCAATTTCCCTGAGAACACCACTACTTTCCTCACTCCGCAGAGCGACGCGATGGTGGGCTGGCAGCGCACCAAGCCTAGCTACGAGGAGTATTACGTGCTCGACAAGCCTCTCACCGAGAAGTCGGAGTTCGGCCACGGATTCACCTTCCCTTGCCTCTTCAAGGTAGGTGAGGACGGATGGGTCCTTGTCAGCGAGTCCGGCACCAGCGGACAGTACTGCGGCTGCAGGCTTCTCGACTGGGCCGAGGGCGGTTTCCAGATCGGCTTCCCTATGATGGAGGAGAACGGCGGAAACGGCACTGTGGAGCCTTCATTCTCACTTCCGGGCGCGACCCCTTGGCGCACGCTCGCCATCGGCAGCACCCTGAAGCCTATCGCCGAGAGCACCGTGACCTGGGACGTCGCCGAGCAGCTCTATGAGCCGAGCATCGACTACAAGTACGGCAGGAGCACCTGGAGCTGGATCATCTGGCAGGACGCCAGCTGCAACTGGGACGACCAGGTGACATTCATCGACCTCGCCCACGACCTGGGATTCGAGTACATCCTCATCGACGCCGGATGGGATCAGAACATCGGCTACGAGAAGATGTCCGAGCTCATCAAATATGCTAATTCCCGGAACGTCGACGTCTTCCTTTGGTACTCATCCAGCGGCTACTGGAACGATATCTACCAGAGCCCTGTGAACAGGATGGACAACCCTATCGCCCGCAAGAAGGAGATGAAATGGCTCAAGGAGAACAACGTGAAGGGTATCAAGGTCGACTTCTTCGGAGGTGACAAGCAGGAGACCATACGCATCTACGAGGGCATCCTGAGCGACGCGAACGACTACGGCCTGATGTGCATCTTCCACGGCGCGACCATGCCTCGCGGCTGGGAGAAGATGTATCCTAACTACGTGGGCAGCGAGGCCGTGCGCGCCTCTGAGAACCTCATCTTCGGACAGCACGAGTGCGACGTGGAGGCCTGGAACGCGACCATCCATCCGTTCATCAGGAACGCCGCCGGCGCCATGGAGTTCGGCGGAACCATGCTCAACGAGCACTATTCGAAGGACAATGTCCACGGCACCACCAGAATGACGACCGTCGACTTCGAGCTCGCCACCGCAGTGCTCTTCCAGAACCCGATCCAGAACTTCGCAGTGGTTCCTAACAACTTCGAGGACAAGGAGCCGTACGTGATGGATTTCATGAAGGCAGTCCCTACCACCTGGGATGACACCAGGTTCATCGACGGATATCCTGGAAAGAACGCAGTCCTGGCCCGTCTCAAGGACGGTGTCTGGTATGTGGCCGCCATCAACGCCGAGGCCGCTGCCTACCAGCTCGACCTCAACGCCGTCGCCAGGGAGTTCGGCTCGCCTGCTTCAGTGACCCTCCTCCACGGCGACGCTCAGACCGAAAGGGAGATCAATTACAAGGCAAAGGCAAAATCAAAGGCCTACAAGGCCAATGTCATCAATATTACTGAGGGTGACGGCGCTGTCGTCATCATCAAATAGTGTGTAAAGTCATGAAATACAATTTCGACGAAGTAGTAGACAGGCATTGTTCCGACTCCATCAAGTGGGACAGGTGCGATCCCGAAGTTATCCCGATGTGGATCGCCGATATGGACTTCAAGGCCGCCCCGTTCATCAGGGAGGCTGTCCGGAAGCGCCTCGACCACGGTGTGTTCGGATACACCCACGTCCCTGACAAGTATTATGATGCAGTCGCGGACTGGTTCCAGCGCCGCAGGGGCTGGAACATCGACAAGGGCAGCATCCAGGCCATCAGTGGCCTGGTGCCGGCGACGGTGGTGGCCCTCCAGGCCCTCACCGCGCCGGGCGACAAGGTCCTGATCCACTCCCCTGCCTACAACGCATTCTTCTCCACCATCGCGAACAACGGCCGCGAGGTGGTCACAAGCGACCTTATCTATGATGAGGGCGGAGAGCTTCCGACCTACAGGATCGATTTCGAGGATTTCGAGAAGAAATGCTCCGACCCGTCCATAAAGCTCTTCATCCTCTGCAACCCTCAGAACCCTGCCGGACGCGTCTGGACCAGGGAGGAGCTCCGCCGCACGGGAGAGATCTGCCTTAAGCACGGCATCCCAGTGATCAGCGATGAGATCCACTGCGAGCTGGAGATGCCGGGATACAGGTACACTTCATTCGCAGAGGTGTGCCCTGAGCTGAAGCCGCTTATCTTCTGCTCCCCTTCCAAGTCCTTCAATATCGCCGGACTGGAGATCGCGAACATGATCTGCGCCGACCCTGCTGTAATGGCAAAGGTCCGCAAGGTCCAGGAGGACCTCGAGATGTGGCTCCTGAACCCTCTCGGAGTGGAAGCGCTCGTCGCCGCCTACTCCCCTGAAGGCGAAGAGTGGCTGAAAGAGCTTAACGCTTACATCCATGCCAATTTCGAGTTCCTGCGCGACACCCTCGCGGCCAAGTGCCCGCAGGTCAGGCCATGCAAGCTCGAAGGCACCTACCTCGCCTGGGTCGACTGCAAGGCTCTCACCGCCAAGGGTATCACCGCCGACGCCATCCAGGACAGCCTGAAGGCCAATGAAAAGGTCTGGATCAATTCCGGCGCGATGTACGGCGACGGCAACTTCATGCGCATAAACTTAGCCTGCCCCCGCGCGACCCTCGTGGAGGGTCTGGACCGCGTGACGGCAGGCTTGAACAGACTTCTGAAGGACGCTTAGTCCGTCAGGACATTGGTATAGATCTTCCCGTTGTTCGGCTCGAGGGCTACGCCCTTGGCCTCGAACAGCTCCGGAACGGTAACGAATTCGAATCCCCGGGCCTTGAGTTCGGGGATTATTGTCTTGAGCGCCTCGACGGTGTTGGTATTGCCCTCGAAGTCGTGGAGGAGCACTATCTGGCCGTCGGCGGCGTGGGCGATGACGGAGTCGGCGCGCTGCTGGGCGGTGACTTCCGGTACCCAGTCGTCGCAGCCCTGACCGCAGATGAAGGTCAGGCCGATAAGGCTGTGCATCAGTTTGTTATGGTCGATGTACGGCGGACGGAAGAAGCGCGGGGCGTGGCCGACGTACTTCTCGATGAGGGCGGAGGTGTTGTAGATTTCGGTATTGATCTCCTCGTCGGAGAGGGTGCTCATCGGCTGGTGGGACCAGGAGTGGTTCTCGATGTCGCAGCCGAGGGCGCTGGCGCGGAGCATCATCGCGGCGGTGGTGTCGTTAATGTATTGGCCTTCAACGAAGAAGGAGGCCTTGATGCCGTTCTCTTCGAGCACGTCGAGCACGAGAGGGGTGGTGACGAGGTTCGGGCCGTCATCGAAGCTGAGCGCTATGAGTTTCGGGGATTCTTTGGGGCCGCAGGCGGTGGCGACGAGCGCAGCGGAGAGTGCGGTGGCGAGGGTTTTGGTCATTGTATTCATTGTACTGGTGGTTGTTTGTCACAAATTTACAAAGTTTTCCTATATTTGCGTTGTTTTAAACATATTGTTATTAGATGAAGAAACTTATCATTTTCGCCCTTGCAGCTGCAACGCTGATGGGCATCGGTACCAAGGCTTCAGCCCAGGTATCCGCAGAAGCAGGTTATCTCAACCAGTCACTCCGCATTTCCTATGCAGACGCTTTAGAAAAATCGACATCCCTGAACGGAGCATACGCAGGACTTTTCTATGACATCAACGAAGGCGAAGGCCTCAGTGTCAGGACCGGTCTCTACTATGCATTCCTTACCGGAAAAGCGAAGGTCGTCGATGGTTATCTCTGGGGAAACCTTTATGAGCACAGCCTCAACGTTCCTTTCCAGCTCGGTTACACCCTGGGATTCTCAAACGGTGACAAGGGATTCGCTTATGTAGGCCCTACATTCACCTACGGTCTGGCATCCAATGTCAAGGCAAACGCTTTGGACATCCTCAAGCTCAAGCTGGCCAACTGCTACAAGCACGATTATCTGAACCGCTTCGACGTGAAGCTCGGTTTCGGCCTCGGATATGAGGTCAATGATATGGCCCGCATCACCGTCGGCTACAACTTCGGTATCGTAAACCAGATCGGTGATGGCCTCAAGAGCAAGGATGAGAACGGAAATCCTATTGACGGAAAGACAAAGCTCCATCGCAACACTTTGAACGTAGGTATCGCATTCTTATTCTAATCGATTGAAACTATGAGACTTGACGGAAGAAGAGAAAGTTCCAACGTAGAGGACCGCAGAGGCAGTACTGTGGCCAAGGCCGGTGGCCTCGGTCTGGGCGGAGTCATCATTGTCGGCATCATCACCCTCCTTATGGGCGGAAATGCCGGTGACGTCATAAACAACGTCCAGCAGATGGGCGGCGGTTCCGTAGTGCAGCAGGACTACACCCCTTCAGCGGAAGAGGAGGAGCTCGCTGTATTCTCGAAGCAGATCCTGGCAGGCACTGAGGACGTCTGGTCGAAGATTTTCGAGCAGAACGGTATGACCTACACCCCTCCGAAGCTCGTTCTTTTCAGCGGTGCGGTCCAGTCAGGCTGCGGCGGTGCGACTTCATCATCGGGTCCTTTCTACTGCAGCGGCGACCACTGCGTGTATCTCGACCTTTCTTTCTTCACGTCCATGAAGCAGCAGCTGGGTGCTGACGGTGACTTCGCTTACGCTTATGTCATCGCCCACGAGGTGGGACACCACGTCCAGTATCTTCTCGGTACCCTGCAGCAGGCTCACACTCAGATGAGCCGCGTCAGTGAGAAGGAGTCTAACCAGATCAGCGTGCGTCTGGAGCTCCAGGCCGATTTCTATGCCGGCATCTGGGCTTACTATGACAACAAGATGTTCCGTTCCCTCGAGGAGGGCGACATCGACGAAGGTCTGGCAGTGGCTTCGAAGATCGGTGACGACTACCTTCAGAAGAAGGCGCGCGGCTACACCGTTCCGGATTCTTTCAACCACGGTACTTCGGCACAGCGCAGCAAGTGGCTCAAGAAGGGCATCACCACCGGCAACATCGACCTCGGTGACACCTTCTCTCCTGCCTACAGCCAGCTTTAATATCACATAAAACGTCACTGGGCTAGGTCCACCATGGAAGTGGGGCACCTAGCCCAGTGATAATTTGTAACGTATTGACTACTATTATGTTGCGGATTTTTGACGGGCTAGGTCCCTGGGGAGCAAGGTGGACCTAGCCCATAGCGATGTTATTCGGCGGACGTCCCGACGGTGTAGGCGGAGTCGAAGATGCGGCGGAGGGTGGCGGGGGAATCGATCATTGACCTGAGCTCCTGGAGGCGGGCGGCGTTCGGGGACTCGGGGATCCAGAGATTGAGGTAGCCTCCTTCAGCGTACTTCTCGTGGAGGTGCTCGACGGTGCGCTGCCAGTGTCCTTCCTTGTCCAGCTCCGGATAGTGGTCGAGGCCGAACTGGACGGTGCGGCGGATGACGGTCTCGGGGATGATCTGGCGGTCGGCTTCGGCGATTATCTTACCGTAGATGGTCCTGGGTTCCTCCCTGGACGAGGCGCGGTGGTCCTCGGCGGCCTGGGCGATGGTTTCGATCTGCTCCGGGGTGAACCACTCCGGGAGTTCCTTCATTCCGCGGATGATGCGGCCGGACTCCAGATGGTGGGTCTTGCGGTCGACGCTTAGGCCGAGGTCGTGGCAGGCGGCGGCGACCGCCACCATCTCGTGGTCGACGTCGTAATGTTCCGCCAGTCCGAGCGCGGTGTCGATGACATAGCGGGCATGGTCGCGGCGGTGGCCGCCATCGAAGGCGTCATACTGCGGAACTATTTCATTGTCAATCCATTCTGTGATTTCCTTCCGGATGTGTCCTCCTTCCGGCAGTTCTTCCTTATGCTCGAATTCCGATTCCATATCCTTATCCTTTGAACACAAAAGTATTCAATATTCCGGGAAAACTATAGACATAATTAAAGAAAACATATCAATCCATAAAAACTTGTTTATGATTCTATATATTCCTTGTGATATAGCATCTGAAATAACAATTTTGTGGGCTTTGAAAAATCAAGGTGCTCTGTGATATGAAAAATGAATATTTTGTTCTGAATCCGGTGAGGAGGCTTCCGGACGGCAGGGAATGCAAGGTCTTCCCGTTCCACATTTCTCTGGAAGGACTTGAGACAAGGATACTGTGCCGTGATGACGAAGATTGTGACGCTGCTGTGAAGATCATTGCTGTATGCTGCCTGCGGAAAAACGTAATTCTGATTGTTTATGCCGTTGTGTCCACACATATTCATTGCGTGGTACTGGCCCCCAGCAAGGATGCCGCGGATGACTGTGGCAATGAAATCAAGAGAATGCTGGCAATGTACCATCAGGGCAAGTATGCCAGGAACGAGGTGATGCATAGGGTCGACTCAAAGGCGATCTTTATAGGGGATATCAAATATTTGAGAAATGCGGTGGCCTATGATGTGAGGAATGCAATGGACAACGGAGCAGACTGTGTTCAAAACTACAAATGGACAGGATATCGCGGTATGTTCTGCGGCGGGAAATGTCCGTGGACAAATATGGTCAAAGATTTGACGAAACGGGAGAAACGCATGGTCATGCATACGAATGACAGGCTTGACGGCGTTCCTTGGGCTCTGAATAAGGACAATGAACTGGAACCTGCATCCATTTGTGACTGGAAGTACGTGGAAGGGGCTTTTCATAATGATCAATCCTTCTTCCTCAAGCTTATCGGGTGCGTCAATACAGTTGAGATTAAAGAAAAATTAGTGGTCGCTCCGCGCTGCAAAAGAAATGACAAGGACTTTCTGGCCAGTGTCAACGAGATAGCCGGACAGTGGTTCGGTACAGATGTGGAGAATCTTTCAATGGCAAAGAAAGCCCGTCTGATAAATTATGCTGTCCATTCTTTCAAGACGGATCCAAATCAGATAGCGCGTACCTTCGAAATAGACAGGGAGGTGGTCCGGACTATCCTGGGAGTTAAGAAAAGGGAGGACCTGCCCGACCGCATCGACGGCGCGGGCTAGGTGTCCAAGCAGAATGGGCTAGGTCCCCCATGCTGCACGGGGACCTAGCCCGCCAAAAATACGCAAGATATTAGTATTCAATAAATTACAAAACATCAGTGGGCTAGGTACCCCACCACCAGGGTGGACCTAGCCCAATATTGCTGAGACCTTGCCCGAAAACACTGAGACCTAGCCCGAAAACGATGAGACATAGTCCAATATTGTCAAAATCTTGCTCAGAAACATTGGAAAGGATCGAAAAGAATTGAGGCTGGCCAATACTATTTGGTCAGCCTCAATTCTGAATGGCGCAGAAGGGATTGGCCGATAGGGCAGGAGGGATCAGCCTTCGATGGTTCTGGCGATCTTCTCGACGTTGAGGCTGCGGGCCGAGGCGTCGAGGATTTCCTTGTAGATACCACCCTGCTTGTAGACCTCGTCAGGGTCGCCTCCCTGCTCGACATGACCGTCCTTGAGGGCGTAGATGATGTCACTGTCGATGATCTGAGAGATATTGTGGGAGATGATGATGACGGTGCGGTTCTGCTTGATGGCGTCGATGCTGTTCTTGATCTGCTCGGTGGCGACGGCGTCGAGGCTGGCGGTAGGCTCGTCGAGGAAGATGATCGGCGGGTTCTTGAGGAACATTCGGGCGATGGCGACGCGCTGCTGCTGGCCGCCGGAGAGGAGGGTCGCCTTGGTGGCGAAGCCGTCCGGAAGCGCGGAGACCTGGTCGTAGAGGTAGGCCTTCTTGGCGGCCAGAAGCACTTCAGCGTGGGTCGCGTCAGGATTGCCATACTTTATGTTCTCCTCTACGGTGCCGTCGAAGATGTGGTTCTTCTGGAGCACGAGGCCGATGTTCTCGCGGAGGAAGTGGGTGTCGTATTCGCGGAGGTCGACCCCGTCGAGCTTGATGGAGCCGCAGTCCGGCTCGTAGAACTTGTCCAGGAGGTTGATGATGGTGGACTTGCCAGCGCCGGAGAGACCGACGAAGGCGGTGATGCGGCCCGGCTCTATTGACATATTGATGTCGTGGAGGGCCTTGTTGCCGTTAGGGTAGGTGAAGTCGACGTGCTCGATCTCAAAGCGGCCTTCGACCTGGGCAGGACGGTAGCTGCCGCACGGCTCGATCTCGTCGTCGGAGTCGATGATCTCGAAGAAGCCTTCGGCGTAGACGAGGGCCTCGTTGACGTCGTCGAAGATCATCTGAAGCTGGCGGATCGGCGAGGAGACATTGGAGAAGAGCATAACGTGGTACATTATCTTACCGATGGTCATTCCCGGGTAGCCGGAGAGGACGAGGTAGGCGGTGAGGATGATGATGAGCACGGTGCCGACCTGCTGGGTGAAGTTCTTGAGTCCGTCGAACAGGTAGCTGAGCTTGCGGGTGTCCATCTGGTTCTGGGTGAGACGATCCTGGAGGTCAAGCTGCTTGTCGCCTTCGATGCGCTCGCGGTTGAAGGACTTGATGACGTTGATGCTCTCGATGATGTTCATTATGCCGTTGCTCTTCTGCTCGCGGAAGGAGCGCATCTCGTGACGCCAGCCCTTGAGGCGCTTCGCCTGGATCCAGGTGATGACGAAGTAAAGGGGCACGATACAGAGGGCGACGAGGCCGACCCAGAAGTTCGCGGAGAACATCAGGATGAGGGCGAGGACGGCGCTGGTGAACATAGGGAGGAGGTTGATGAAGAAGTTCTTCATCGTGTTCGTGAGGCTGTCGACGCCTCGGTCGATACGGGTCTGGAGCTTGCCGGGCTCGTTGCCGTTCGCGGAGAAGAAGGCCATGCGGAAGGTGAGCATCTTCTCGATGACGGCCTGGGCGAGGTCGCGGCTGACGAGGATGCGCATGCGCTCGCCGAAGAACTTCTGGGCATAGCTGAGGAGGATCGAAAGGACCTCCTTGCCCAGAAGGATGATGGAGATGATGGTCAGGATGCGGGCGGCCTTGGACCAGGCGAAGTCCTCGGCGCCGACGAGGGCGTTGACGGAGTCGACGGTGCGGTCAAGGACGATGGCGTTCACCTGTGCGAAGAGGGAACTGATGAGGGTGAGGACCAGGGTGGCGAAGACGAGCCACTTGTAAGGGAGGACGTACTTCCAAATCTTTTTCAGAAGCTCCCAGATGGTCATGTTTGTCCGTTTTTTCATATTTCTTTCGTTGTTTCTGTTTCTTTTTCGTGCGTTAACCTTCGGGATTTGCCCGAAAGTTACGAGGGTTTTTGCCCTTTTCTGCATTAACCTTCGGGATTTGCCCGAAAGTTACGATGGTTTCGGCGCTTTTCGCGTTAACCTTCGGGATTTGCCCGAAAGTTACGATGGTTTCGGCGCTTTTTCGCGTTAACCTTCGGGATTTGCCCGAAAGTTAAAGGGATTTCATTTATCCTGCGGACTTTTGCCGCAGGATGGGAGGGTTTTGCGGTATTTCAGGCTGCCGAAGTTGCGGTAGTAGCGGATGGCTTCGGCAGCAGCGCCTGCTGACGGGGCTTCATCGGCAGCACCGTTCAAGCCGGGCTTCAGCGCGGTGCGGATCCAGGTGCGGGTGTCAATGGCGAAGAGGACCGGGGCCTTGAGGCCTTCGGGCTCGAAGCCGAGCGCCCGGTAGGCCCCGCCGTCGGACCACTCCAGGTCCGCGTAGGTCATCACGTCGTCCGGCTGCACGTCGTCCACGAACTTCTGAAGGACCTTCCCCATCCCGCCGATGACCCTTACGCCGGGTTCCGAAGCGTAGCGGACCCATTCGTACGACTTCGCGCCGTCCCTCATCGTGCGCGCCGAGGAGAACTCCCCCACCGCCACCAGCGTCTCCGCAGCGCCAATGTCAGCGCTGTTCTTCTCCCCCGTCAACCGCTTGACGTAGAGGCCGTAACGGTAGCGGCAAGCGGCGTCGCCGTAGCTGTGCGTGCGCTCCAGGAAGGCCGCAGCGGTGGGCTTGTCAATCCGCCTGACCTCGCAGTTGCGGGCGTAGACCTGGGCGAACCGGCGGCAGTGCGCCATCACCCGAGCCTTCACCTGCTCCCCCTGCGCCCTCCATCTGTCTTCGACAATGAAAACCGGCCTTCCGGCCAATTCCGGCAGCTCTCCCGGGCAGCCCAAGGATTGCGGCCCCGGGGTCCCATCGTCCGGCAGAGCCAGCGGGAGGGCAGAAGCCGGCGGGAAGGCAGAAGCCAGCGGAAAGGTCGCAGAGAGCGCGTCCGAGCGTTCCGCAGCCTCCCTGGGCGAACGCGCCACAACCGGCACAGGTACGAACCCGGTGCCGTCCAGCCCGTTCCCCTCAAGGAACGCCGCAAACTCTTCCTCGAAATTCATATCAGCAAAAATAACGATTCTCCCCGAAGGACAATGCAAAAAAAACATCCATCTTCGCATTTTTTGACCCTACTTGCATGTCTGGAGCTGCAAGTAGGGTCAAAAACAAGAAAGCGAAGGAAGGGACGGAGCGAAGATGGGAAAGGGATGAAAAAAGGAAAATTTTGATTAACTTTGTAAGTTACTCCTACGGAGTACCGCCAAGTTCGTGGCAGGAAATTGCAGCTGAACGGGAGCGGTAGTAAGAAAACAACATAAAAACCATAAAGATATGTACGACAGCGTCAAAGGATTCTATGTAGCCCACGGCCAGAACGGCCCGATCTCGATCTGCTCAAAAATGGCGAACCGCCACGGACTCATTGCCGGTGCCACCGGCACAGGAAAGACAGTGACATTGCAGGTATTGGCAGAGACCTTCTGCCAGGCGGGCGTGCCTTGCTTCATGGCCGACATGAAGGGCGACCTGAGCGGCATCAGCCAGACCGGCTCGATGTCCGGCTTCATCGAGAAGAGGTGCGCCGAGTTCGGCATCGAGAATCCTAAGTTCGAGGGCTGCCCGGTACGTTTCTACGACGTTTTCGGCGAGCAGGGTCATCCGATGAGGACAACCGTCTCCAACATGGGACCTCAGCTCCTCGCCCGTCTGATGGGCCTCAACGACATCCAGACCGGTGTGATGAACATTGTCTTCAAGGTCGCTGACGACAGGGGGCTCCTGCTCCTGGACCTCAAGGACCTCCGCGCCATGCTCGGCTATGTCGGTGAGCACGCCTCCGAGTTCACCGCCACCTACGGCAACGTCTCCGCGGCCAGCATCGGCGCCATCCAGCGCGCCCTGCTCGAGCTCGAGAACGAAGGCGCCGAGCAGTTCTTCGGCGAGCCTGCCTTTGACATTTACGACCTCCTCCAGTGCGAGCAGAGCCGCGGCGTGATGAGCGTCCTGGCCGCTGACCGCCTTATGCTCAACCCCAAGCTCTACTCCACCTTCCTCCTCTGGCTCCTGAGCGACCTCTATGCCCAGCTCCCTGAGGTCGGAGACATGGCACAGCCTAAGCTGGTGTTCTTCTTCGACGAGGCCCACACCCTCTTCGAGGACACTCCGAAGGCCCTCGTGAGCAAGATCGAACAGGTCATCCGCCTCATCCGAAGCAAGGGTGTCGGCGTTTATTTCGTGACACAGAACCCTACCGACGTGCCGGATTCCATCGCCGGCCAGCTCGGAAACCGCATACAGCATGCTCTCAGGGCCTACAGCCCGAAGGAGCTCAAGGTGGTCAAGGCTGCAGCCGAGACTTTCCGCGCCAATCCTTCGTTCAAGACCGAGGACGCCATCATGGAGCTCGAGACCGGCGAAGCCCTCGTCTCATTCCTCGACGAGAAGGGCGCCCCGACAGTAGTCGAGCGCGCGAGGATCCTCTTCCCGCTCAGCCAGATCGGCGCCATCACCGAAAGCCAGCGGGAGACCATCATCAAGCAGTCACGCATCTACGGACGCTATGACAAGATGATCGACCGCGAGAGCGCGTTCGAGGTGCTCCTCGCAGAGAGCGAGCAGCAGGCCAAGGAGCTTGCCGAGCAGGAAGCCGCCGCCGAGGAGGCTGCAGCCCAGGAGAAGGCCGCCAAGGAAGAGGCCAAGGCCGCCACAAAGAAGAAGAAGGTGGGCAAATCCATCCTCGGAGCCGCAGTGGGCGCCGCCATCACCAGCGTCACCGCCAGCATCGGCACCCAGGTCGCCAATTCCGTGACCGGCAAGAAGTCGAAGACCAAGACCGACGCGAAGACCGTGGCGAACAAGGCGATCAAGAACGCCACCGCCACCGCCACCCGCCAGCTCACCCGCTCCATCCTGGGCAACCTGCTCAAATAGCGGCGCTGACGCAAGGGACTTGTACTGAATCTAATTTACTGACAATGGGAAAACTTTATGAAGAACTCAGCCAGGACTACCGCATCAAGGAAGGTCTGAAGACCTGCATCAACTGCGGCACCTGCACGGCGATCTGTCCAGCGGCGGAGTTCTACAAATACGACCCCCGGAAAATAATGGACATCATCCAGAGAAAGGATGACGACGAGATCGAGGCGCTTCTGAAGAGCGATACCATCTGGTACTGCGGGGAGTGCCTTTCCTGCGTGACCAGATGCCCGCGCAAGAACGGCCCGGGCCTGGTCATCATGGCTCTGCGCAACATGTCCATCAGGAAGGGCTGGTTCACCTGCTCCGAGAAGGGGCGCCAGATATATCCTCTGACAAAGATAATGACAGGCAATATCCTGAATTACGGATACTGCATACATCCGAAGACGTTCAGCTGGGAGGACCATCCCGAGTCCGGCCCGGTCTGGAAATGGCATACCGAGCACCTTGAGGACAGCCTTGCCCGCCAGGGCGCGAACTATATGGGCGAAGGCCCGGGCATCCTAAGGAAGATCCCTCAGGAGTCCCTCGACGAGCTCAAGGCCATCTTCGACGTCACCGGAGGCACCGAAAGGATCGAGACCGTCGAGAAATACTCCAGGGAAAAGGCCGCCGAGATGGGCATGAGCCCGGAGGAGTACGAGAAGTTCACCTTCGAGTACTGCTCCGACACCCACTTCAACTCGGAGGACTGAGGAAAGCGGAGACGGAAGTCGGCACTGCGGAGCGTTTTCAGCGGAGCAGGGACGAGCTTCCGCGGAGCAAAAAAAAGAAGAAAAATGATATTCCAAGGAAAACAAAAAATATGGTCGGACTACCAGAAAGAGATTCCTGACGACCACTGGTACTACGTAAGGAGCTGCATCAGACAGAACTTCTTCCCAGCATCAGAAAGGATGTTCTGCGAAATCACACAGAACGTCCTCGGAAAGGACATCTACGAAACCCCGCACCACACCACCTGCGGCGGCATCGCATACCACTGCGACACCATCCCGCAGGAAACCGTAATGACCATCGTCGCCCGCCAGTTCGCCCTGATGACAGAAGCCGGCTATAAGAACTACGCCTGCTCCTGCATCACCTCCTTCGGCAACTACACCGAAATCCTCGAAACCTGGCGCGAATTCCCGGAGCTCGAAGCGAAGATCCGCGAAATGCTCTGGAAATCCTGCAGGCGCGAATTCGAAAAGCCCGAATACCTCGCCCACACCAGCGACCTGATCTACAAATTCCGCAACGAAATAGCCCAAAAGGCCAAGTTCCACCTCGTCGACAAGGAGACCGGCGAGCCGCTGAAAATCGTCGAGCACATCGGCTGCCACTACGCAAAGATGTTCCCTTCCAAGGGAATGGGTGGCGCCGAATACCCGTGCGTGCTGAGCGGAATGGTGGACGCCTGGGGCGGCCAGGTCATCGACTACCCGGAGAGACGCCACTGCTGCGGCTACGGCTTCCGCCAGTACCATGTCAAGGCCAACCGCGGCTACAGCATCTCCAACACCCGCAAGAAGTTCGAGTCGATGGAGCCGTACAAGCCCGACGCCATCATCACGAACTGCCCGGGCTGCCCGTACTTCCTCGACAGATGGCAGTATGTGATCTCCGAGATGGAGGGCAAGACCTACGGCCAGAACGGCTACGGCATCCCGGTCCTCACCTATGAGGAGCTCGCCGGCCTCGTCCTCGGCTATGACCCGTGGGACCTCGGCCTCCAGCTCCACCAGGTCGCCGTCGAGCCTCTCCTCGAAAAGATCGGCATCGAATACGACCCTAAGGCCAAGTACCTCGGCCTCAACGAAAAGGACATAATGAAGCCGGGACTCCCGTCGGTCCTGAAATGCTGCTAGGCAGGAACCCACAAAGAATAAAAAGATGAAAGACAACATAGTAATAATCGGAGGAGGGATATCCGGAATGGAAGCGGCCAGACAGCTCCTGAAGCTCGGATACAAGCCCATCCTGGTAGAAAAGGCGGACCACCTCGGAGGACACGTCGCCGACTGGCACAAGCTGTTCCCAGACATGACCCCCGCCCAGGAAGTCGTAAAGAGCCTTGAAGCTGAAATCAAGGAAGCGAACATCTTTCTCGAGACAGAAGTGTCATTCATAAACAAGCTGACCTCCAGCTACAACGTGATGCTCTCCAATGGCGTCAACGTCATCTGCAAGGCCATCCTGATGGCCACGGGATTCGACCTCTTCGACGCACACAGGAAGGAGGAGTACGGTTACGGAATCTACGACCAGGTGATGACCAACAAGGACCTGGAGCACTGGTTCAACACCGGCGACGACAAGAGGATCAACGGCAAGGATATAAAGAAGATAGGCTTCGTCCACTGCGTCGGCTCACGTGACGTGAAGGCCGGCAATCCGCAGTGCTCGAAAGTATGCTGCATAACCGCCATCAAGCAGGCGATGGAGATGAAGGAGAAGTTCCCTGACGCAGAGATATACTGCTTCTACATGGACCTCCGCCTCTTCGGAAAGAAATACGAGGACTTCTACATCAAGGCCCAGATGGACAGCGGAGTGCATTTCATCAGAGGCCGCGTCTCAGAGGTCGGCGAGAACATCGACGGACAGGTGGTCGTCAAGTTCGAGGACACCCTTTCCGGAAAGCCGGCGAAGGTCACCCTGGACCTCCTGGTCCTGATGGCCGGAATAGTATGCAACCAGGAAGTGGGCAAGCTCGCCTCGATGATACCGGTCCAGACCGACGACGACGGCTTCCTCAAGAGCAAGGACAATGTCCTCAGCATCATCGAGTCCGACTCCAGGGGCATCTTCTTCGCAGGGGCCGCGACAGGCGCCAAGACAGTGCCCGAGTCCGTGGCGGAAGCCAGGGCCGCAGCGCTGTCCATCCACAACTACCTCATTGACAATCAATAATGGATTTCGGATTCAGAATATCACCCAGCTCCACCCTCAACCTTGACAAGGTCGACCTGACCCTGTACAACCAGTTGTGCATAATGGAGCCGGACATAAAGAAGTGCATGGCCTGCGGAAGCTGCTCGGCCACCTGCACGGCCGGACCATACTCCGGCATGAGCGTGAGGAAGGTGATCCTTGACCTCCAGAGAGGCAAGGAAGCCGAAATGGAGAAGATGATTTCCAACTGCATGCTCTGCGGCAAATGCACAATGGTCTGCCCGAGGGGCATCAACACCAGACACCTGCTGCTTTCGCTCTGCAGGATCTACAAGAAGGAGGAGGAAAGATAATGGTCGACAGATTCGCATCGGGTTTCAACCCATTCGTCCTTCCGTTCCTCTTCGGAATGGTGTTCGTGATAACTTACTGCATCATCGGTGCGGTGCGCCTCTTCCTTCAGCTCGACTCCCAGGACAGGAAGGAGTTCCTCGCCTCCCTGGTCAACCCTAAAATCCTCTGGAAGGACATCAAGGACCTGTTCCTCAACTGCCTCATCCACGTCAAGCTCTGGAAGCGCAACAAGGTCCTGGGCTACATGCATTCGAGCATCGCCTTCGGATGGTTCATGCTGATCGTCCTGGGCCACGTGGAATGCTTCATCTACATGCCGCACAGGGTAAGGCTTTTCTACTACCCTATCTTCTTCAACTTCTTCGTGGCAGAGAACGAGTCCACCATCGGAGGGGCCGTGCTCTTCTTCCTGATGGACTTCTTCCTCCTGATGGTGCTGAGCGGCATAACCCTCGCCATCATCAAGCGCGTGAAGTCCACGATCTTCGGAATGCGCCGCACCACGAAGCCGGCGCTTCTGGACCGCGTGGGCCTCTATGCCCTCTGGTGCATCTTCCCACTGAGACTCCTCGCCGAAGGATTCACCGCCGACATCAGCGGAGGTTCGTTCCTCACCATCCCTCTCAACTGGATCCTGAAGGCGTTCCTCGGCAACCACATGCACATGCTCCCTACCTGGTGGGCATACTCCATCGCCCTCTGCATCTTCATGTGCGTGCTGCCGTTCACCAGATATATGCACATCCCGACCGAGATGCTCCTCATCCCGTTCAGGAACGCCGGCCTGACAGTGAAGAACGCCCGCAAGGGCTTCGCCAAGGCCCAGGTCTACAGCTGCCCGGGCTGCGGAGTCTGCATCGACGCCTGCCCTATGAGCGTCAAGAAGGCCAATATCAAGGACACCACGGTCTACCTGAACCGCCAGATCCGCCGCGGCAACGAGAAGCGCATCGAGGAGATCAGCGACAAGTGCATGCTCTGCGGAAAGTGCAGCGCAGTCTGCCAGGTCCAGGTCGACGGCCCTAAGATGCGCATCGCCCAGAGGTCCATACGCAAGTACGGTTACGACCAGAACTATTCCAATATCGACATCAGCGCCGCCAAGGCCGAATGCGCCAAGGACATCGGCATCGGCAAGGTCATCTACTTCGCCGGCTGCATGACCCAGCTCACCCCGACCATCAGCCGCTCCATGGAGTCGATATTCAAGAAGGCCGGTGTCAATTATGTCTTCATGGACAAGGACGGCGGCCTGTGCTGCGGCCGTCCGATGCTCACCGCCGGCCGCTTCAAGGAAGCCGAGCAGCTCATCCGCAAGAACCGCGAGATCATCAAGGACAGCGGCGCCGAAGTGCTCGTGCTCTCCTGCCCTATCTGCTACAAGGTCTTCAAGGAGCACTACAAGCTCGAAGGCATCAAGGTCATGCACCACACGGAGTTCATCCGGAGCCTCATCAATGACGGCTGGCTGGAAATGGACGGCGACGCCACGAAGTACGTGTTCCACGACCCTTGCGAGCTCGGGCGCGGAAGCGGCATCTACGAGCAGCCGCGCGAGATTCTCAGGAGCGCCGGAACCCTTCTGGAGGCCAATGAGAACAGGGAGCTGAGCATCTGCTGCGGAGGAAGCCTCGGCAGCCTGTCGCTCGGCTACGCACAGCGCGCCGATATCACGAAGAATTCGCTGAAGAACCTCACAGTGGACAACCCTGACCGCATCGTCACGGCCTGCCCGCTGTGCAAGAACACCTTCGCGCACTACTCAGACCGTCCGGTCGAGGACATCGCCGAGACAGTCGACAGAAATACCCGTTAATCAATCTTCGGTGTAAATATCGAGGGAACCGCCATCGCTGGTTCCGTGCCACTGGCAGTAGGAAATGCCGGCGGTAGGGCCGCTGCCGGCAGGAAGTTTCGAAAGGACGCCGTTCATGAAGGACGCTTCGAGGGGATACTTCCGGCCACAATTGTCAAGCCCGGAACAGTCATCCTCGCTCTCGCTGTCAATGATCAGGGAAGCGGAGTCCCAAAAACAATAGTCATACTTTCCGTTATCACCGGACAGGGCACCCATATGGTACTTATCCCCGTCACCGATGAGATGTCCGATGCTGGCACAGCAGACGAATTTTGTGTCGGAATCATAACAATACCCCGCAAGGCCACCGATATATGTGTCATCATCCCCTTCCGCCTCGATCCATCCCTTGTTCAGGGAATTGTAGACATGAGGGTCGTTGCTGCCGTATCCGTCAGAATCCCCATTGCCGACAATTCCTCCGGCATAACCGTCGCTTTCATATGACACGGCGCTGATATATCCGCTGTTCACACAATTGGAAGCCCAGAGCACGACGTCGTCAGGGAAGCTATCGTACAGATACCCTACTATGCCTCCGGCATTCGAGTCTTCAATGTTCTCGACATCGATCACCGCCGTATTCCTGCAACGGTCTATCACCAGATATCCATCAAAGTCATCGAGGTAAGCATACCCTACGATCCCACCGGCCGAAGCCTTCGAATCACCGTCAAAATCCGCACTCTTGGAAACCGGACGGCATTGGAAGTCCAGATGGTTAGTACAGCGGATTATCTTCAGGTTGCCCCCATTGAAAGCGACGATTCCGCCATAATTGACCCGGCTGTCGTCGCTGATATAGTTCACGCGCTGCCCCCATTGGCTGTCTGGACCCTTGGCGACAGTGACGTTCTCAATCAGGCACTGTCCGCTCTCGGAGCTAGTGGCACGGGCGACCAGAGGGCTGATGTTCATTTCATCAAAGTTCTTTGTCGTGCTCTGTATTATATTGTGCGGGATCAGCGTCAGGTTCCTGATCGTAGCGTTGTAGATACTGGCGAAGAGGGCCAGGTCCGGATAGTCCCCGTAAATATAATAGTCCACAAGCTTGTGCCCGCCGCCATCGTAGGTACCCATGAACGGCATAGAACGGCCTATAGGGTCGAGGACCTCCCCGCCCAGGTCGATGTCGTTGAGCTGGATGAAATGCTTGTCCTTCAGTCCGTCCTTCCCCGTCCGGGACATCGACCGTACAAACTCGAGGAACTGGAGCTTCGATTCGATCTGATAAGGATCCGACGCTGTACCAGAGCCATTCCAAATGTGGGAGTCTCCGAGTGAAGACCTGTCAAGCTTTCCAATGTTGAGGATATGTCCGCGCTGGAACACTGCGGTCTTGTTCACAACTTTCGAATACACCTTATCGGTCTCAGCGTCCTGGACGTTTATGGTGAACCCTTTCTCGAGCGTTCCCGGAAGGACTGCAACAAGGTATGTTCCGGGACTGAAATATTCCTTCCCTTCCTCCGGAAGAAGCGCGACCCTGGAGTTGTCCTCGGAGACGCCCAGCATATCCATTATGACAGGGACCCCTGCATAGTCATCGACATAATAGCTGTCAGCATCATCGAAAGCGACGTGAAGCTCGCTGCAGTTCAGAGGCTCGCCACCGTTGGCCGAAATGCTGAATATCCTGCAAGGGAAATCGGTCTGGAACTTAAGGAAAGCGCATACGTGCCTGAAATAGAGGTGGTTGTTCCCGAAGGTAGATTCTGCGAGCATCAGAGCGGCATTCCTGTCAAAGCTGCCCGGGGTAGCCCTCTGCATCCTCCCTGACCAGTGCAGGATATAATACTCCGGTCCGAAGTGGTCTTCATAGTAGTAATGGTCTCCTTCGCGATATGGATACGCCGCCAGATATTCCCTGCTGGAATAAGGGGCTTCCCCCTGGAACACACCGCAGTTCGTGCCCTCGCCTGATGCCAGTTCAAGGGAGAAACTGCCGGTCCTCTGGTCAGTATAGGAAATGCCGATCCTGTCCCCCTTTTCCCAAAGGATGGAGTTGCCGGGACCGAGTTCCGCCCTGGAATCAGGTCCGTCGGAGAACGCAGTCACGGTGATAGTGTGGTCAGAAGGCTGGTCCTCCTCACTGTATATTGCGGTGCAGGACAGCGACACAAGCATAGCGATGCTGAACAATACAGACTTCTTCATAGGGCTAATCGATTTCAAAGTAGTCTTCAAGCAAATTTTCTGTTCCGCTGGCATTGACACACAAAGCAGTATTCTGCGCAAGGATAATAACCTCTGCGGACGGTGAGGAATATTCAGCTTTCATTTACAATCACAATAAGATTTATGCTGCAAATATATCACATTCCCATATGATTTCAAGGAGAATCCCCCCGATTTTCTTAATTCAATGGATTATTGTTATTTTTGCAGATTATGAACAGGACAAGCCAATACGATTTCACCATCATCGTCCCCACCTACAACGAGGAGGACAATATCTACACGCTGGAGGAGCGTCTGAGCGCATATCTGCCGCAGTGCATCGAAAAGGCCTGCGTGCTTTTCGTCAACGACGGCTCGAAGGACAGCACCGCCGCAAAGCTCGCGGAGATATGCTCCCGCAATCCCGACTTCTTCTACATCGACTTCGAGAAGAACTGCGGACTGAGCGCTGCCCTGAAGGCGGGGATAGACTGCACCGAGTCCAAACACCTCGGCTATATGGACGCCGACCTGCAGACCGCACCGGAGGAGTTCAACATCCTGCTGAAGGACATCAAGGACTACTCGATGGTGATCGGAATCCGGGCCAGGAGGAATGACAGCATCTTCAAGAAGTTCCAGTCCAAGTTCGCCAACGGCTTCCGCCGCATGATGACCCACGACGGAGCTACCGACACCGGCTGCCCTCTCAAGGTGCTCCGCACCGACGTGGCGAAGAAGCTCCCGCTCTTCACAGGAATGCACCGCTTCCTTCCGGCATTGGTGCTCCTTCAGGAAGGCGGCTGCTACAAGCAGGTGCCGGTAAGCCATTTCCCTAGAGTCGCGGGCAAGTCCAAGTTCCACCTCTGGAACAGGCTCGTGGGTCCGTTCCAGGACTGCTTCGCATACAGGTGGATGAAGCCGCGCTATATCGAGTACAAGATCAAGGACACTGACATCCAGTAAGATATGGACAGCCCTCTGTGGATATACCTCATCGGATTGTCGGCCCAGGTGTTCTACACCGGAAGGGTCTTCATCCAGTGGTATCTCTCGGAGAAGCACGGCAAAGTGGAGTCCCCCACCCTCTTCTGGGTGTTCAGCATAATCGGCTCCATGATCCTGTTCTTCTACGGATGGCTCAGGAACGACTTCTCCATCATATTCGGAGAGTTCTTCACATACTACATCTATATGTGGAACATCAGCGCCAAGGGGCTCTACGCCAGACTCCCCAAGGCTGTGCCGATAATCCAGGCGCTCCTGCCCGCAGTGGTGCTGGTAGCCCTTCTCAAGGACATTCCGCATTTCACACAGACATTCCTCAGGAACGACGACGTGCCTATGGGGCTTCTCATCTTCGGCACCCTCGGTCAGACGGTATACAAGTCAAGGTTCATCTACCAGTGGTTCTACAGCGTGAAGCACAAGGAGTCCCTCCTGCCTCCTGTCTTTTGGATCATCGCCATCACAGGCTCTCTGATGATAATCACCTATGGAGCCATCCGCCACGACTGGGTCCTCATCATAGGCCAGTTCGGCATCATCGCCTCCATAAGGAACATAATGATATCCCTGAAATCCCGAAAGGAATAATACATCATTGGAGAGCAAATCCTCCTCTCACAGAATCAGGTATTCTGCAAGATGGCCGGAATTGTCATTCAACGGGAACATCAGTCGGTGAAATCATATTGAAAATCAGCTGGTTACAAAATGACATGTTCCCGCTTAATCGCAAAAACATGCAGTCTCCTCTCCTTCTCGTAACATCATCCACCCTGATTCCAAACTGAAAGATTTGAAACTGCGTTAACCTTCGGGAAATGCCCGAAGGTTACACAGGAGAGTTTTGGGAGAGGCGGGAGGAGAGGCGGGAGGAGAGGCGGGAGGAGAGGCGGGAGGAGAGGCGGCGGGCAGTTCCGTCGGACGGTCGTCCGCCGGAATGTCGGGCAGCGTAACCGGCCCGGGCTTTTCGGAGCCCAGGCCGACACTGCCCGACACTCGTTCCGAGCTGTCCGATTCCGCCCTCCCTGCGTCCTTGGCATCCGGGAGGTGCCATGAAAGGCTGTCAGGGAGGGATGAATGGAAACCACGAGGCCTTGGGACAGGGTTGGTATCCGGGAGGTGCCATGGAAGGCTGTCAGGGAGGGATGAATGGAAACCAAGGGGCCTTGGGACAGGGTTGGTTTCCGGGATACGCCTTGGAAGGCTGTCAGGGAGGGATGGATGGAAACCAAGGGGCCTTGGGACAGGGTTGGTTTCCGGGATACGCCATGAAAGGCTGTCAGGGAGGGATGAATGGAAACCACGAGGCCTTGGGACAGGGTTGGTTTCCGGGAAGGGCTTTGCAAGGCCTTTGGGAGGGGTGTTGTGGAAACCAAAACCTCAGAACAGGACAGGCGGTCTCCTATAAAGATTGGTGAGTGCAAAGAAAGTGGCAATTCTTTGCAGTCGCGAATCAGGAAAGACAGCCAGTTGTTATATCATCCGTCTGAGCGGATGAGCACACTGAGTTTGCTAGGTGGCTTAGGCATATCTGATCTTCAGATATGAACAGGGGCCGTCAAACAAGTACGTTTTGGCTGTCGGTCGTAAGCCACTTTGCTTATTCGGTGGGCTTTTCAGGTGGCTATGAAATTGCAGCTTGTTCGACAGGCCGATTCTACTAACGCCGTTAACGGCGCTCTTGTCTGATCCAGCTCTCATCCATGTAAGGGAACTGTTTCACATACATGCTGGCCTCTCCTCTACTTGCGAACTCCTTTCCATTGACGACCCAGACATCGCGTGTCGCTTCAGTCTGTTTCAACATATTTTTCGCTTTAAAGCTGCTTCCTTTAGTAACACTTCCACCTCCGGATGGAATAAGTCCGCCGATAAATATAACTGCAACAAAAAATCCTATGACAATTCCAATAAAGTGGAGCAGATGACCATGTGAAATCCAAAGAAAGAGTTTCTTTGCCAGTTCCAAGCCGCCCCAGTCCCCAATGAAGAGCCATAATAGAAGACCGAGAAAGCCAATGACCTTGAAAATCTTCGGCCGCAGACAAATAAGAAGGACTGATAAGGCCAAAAGGCCGAACGCAAAACATATTTTCACTACCATGTCGATTAGTATTGAGGGTGAATCCTTACAAAAATGTGTT
>JAZLLA010000014.1:0-5773 GCA_045597895.1 Candidatus Cryptobacteroides sp.
GAATTGAACTCATGACCTCATCCTTACCAAGGATGCGCTCTACCCCTGAGCTACATCGGCTTTTGGAGCGGAAAACGAGGTTCGAACTCGCGACCCTCAGCTTGGAAGGCTGATGCTCTACCAACTGAGCTACTTCCGCAATTGTTTGGTGGGAAGAGGAGGATTCGAACCTCCGAAGCGATTACGCAGCAGATTTACAGTCTGCCCCAGTTGGCCACTTTGGTATCTTCCCGAATATTCGCCGGATAATGCTTTTCCGGCTAGAGCCGATAGAGGGAGTCGAACCCACGACCTCGAGATTACAAATCACGCGCTCTAGCCAACTGAGCTATATCGGCAGTATGTCAATGCTTTCTTTACCGAAAGGGATTGCAAAGGTATGCAATTATTTGGATTCTGCAAAACTTTTTTAATCTTTTTGCATTAGAATCCGCACTTTTTCAAGTATGCTGTCCTTGTCGAGTCCGCATTCCTTCCTTTGCGCTTTCTGAGTGTCCTGGGCGATGAATCTGTCAGGGATTCCAAGTCCTTCGATACGGACCTTGTGTCCCCTTGAGGCCATATACTCCGTCACGGCTCCGAACAGTCCTCCGCAAAGGGAGCCGTCCTCCAGTGTGAGGAATGTATCGATGGAAGTAAGAGCTTCCTCTATCAGGTCTGTGTCAAGCGGCTTCAGATACCTCATATTATATATGGAAGGTGCGCATCCTGTTTCCTTTCTGAGCTCTTCTGCTGCTTCGACAGCCCTGTTCGCTACGGGTCCTATGGCCAGCACAGCGACTTTCTCTCCCTCGACCAGCTTTTCGCCCGTCCCCACTGTGAGGTTCCTGTACCCGGCGTTCCTCCAGTCCACTCCTTCGCTCATTCCTCTCGGATAACGTATTATCATAGGGCTTTCCTGCTGGAGTGAGGTGTACATAAGGGATTTGAGCTCGATTTCGTTCATCGGAGCGGAGATCACGATGTTCGGAATGCTTCTGTATGAAGACATGTCGAACGCCCCGTTATGGGTGGCTCCGTCCTCTCCCACAAGTCCGGCCCTGTCGAAGCAGAGCGTCACGGGCAGGTCCTGAAGCGCCACGTCGTGCACTATCTGGTCGTATGCCCTCTGGGAGAATGAAGAATATATGTTGCAGAACGGCCTGAGACCGCCAGCCGCCAGTCCTGCAGAGAAGGTCACGGCGTGCTCTTCCTCGATTCCTACGTCGAAGAAGCGTGAAGGCATCTTCGCAGCCAGTATGTTCATTCCGCATCCGGTGGACATTGCAGGTGTGACTCCCACCACGTTCCTGTACATCTCCGCAAGTTCCAGAAGGGTCTCTCCGAACACGTCCTGGTATCTGTCAGCTGTGCGCGGGGAATGGAAACGCTCTCCCGTGGCAGGGTCGAACTTGCCCGGAGCATGCCAGGTGGTAGGGTCAGCCTCTGCCGGCCCGTAGCCCTTGCCTTTTGTGGTTATACAGTGGAGGAGGCGCGGTCCCTTGAGGTCCTTGATCTTTCCGAGTGTCTCGAGAACCTGGTCCATATCGTTGCCGTCTATCGGTCCGAAGTATCTGAATCCCAGCGACTCGAAGAGGTCTCCTCCGGTTTTCTTGACCGCCCAGGACTTGAGGCTTCTGAGCCATCTTTGGATGAACGATTTGAACCTGCCCTCCTTCAGGCAGTCCCAGATCCTTCCTTTGAAGCGGTTGTATGCAGGATTGGTCGTTATTCTGAGCAGATGCTCGTGAAGTGCGCCGATATTGCTGTCGATCGCCTGGTTGTTGTCATTCAGGATCACCAGGAGATCGGCCTTGCTGTTTCCGGCGTTGTTCAGCCCTTCGAACGCAAGGCCGCCGGTAAGCGCGCCGTCCCCTATGAAAGCCACTGACTTGGAGTCCGCTCCGTTAAGCTTGGCGGCTTCCGCCAGTCCGAGGGCGGCTGATATCGATGTGGAGGAATGTCCCACCCCGAAGGCGTCGTATTCGCTTTCTGCAATGCGCGGGAAGCCGCTGATGCCTTCGCGGGTGCGGTTGTTCTTGAACTCTTCCTTCCTCCCGGTGATGATCTTGTGGGCATAGGCCTGGTGGCCCACGTCGAAGACGATCTTGTCCTCGGGAGTATTATACAGGTAGTGCAGGCCCACGATCAGCTCCACTGCTCCAAGGCTCGAGGCCAGATGCCCCGGATTCCTGGAACAGCACTCCACCATATAGCCGCGGATGTCGCTGCAAAGGGCTTTCAGCTCCTCCGGGGCGAGTTTCCTGAGGTCTTCAGGTGAGTTTATTCTGTCAAGGGTCTTGTACATATTTCGTTTCAACGGGCAGCAAAGGTACGATTTTTTTGCAGATTTTTCTTAAATTCGCCATCCATTGATAATAATTGTAAAACAGATAAAGTTATGGCAGAAAAAGTTCAAAAACTTCTGAACGATTATCCGGCAGCCCGCTGGGCGGCGCTCGTGCTCATCGCACTGATGATGTTCTTCGGATATATGTTCGTGGATGTAATGTCGCCTCTCCAGGCGCTTGTGGAGGCTGAAAAGGGCTGGACCCCGGGTGTCTTCGGCACCTATGCCAGCGCTGAGTACATACTCAACGTATGCGGCTTCCTCATCATCGCCGGTATCATACTTGACAAGATGGGTGTCCGCTTCACCGGCATCCTCTCTGCATCGATGATGCTCCTCGGAGCCTGCATCAAGTTCTTCGCCGTCAGCAAGTGGTTCCAGGGATCAGGCTTTGAGGCCTGGCTGAACAGCTGGTGGGTGTCAATGCCGGGAAGCGCCAAGCTCGCAGCCCTCGGTTTCATGATCTTCGGCTGCGGCTGCGAAATGGCCGGAACCACCGTTTCCAAGGCCATCGCCAAGTGGTTCAAGGGAAAGGAAATGGCTCTCGCAATGGGCATCGAGATGGCTCTTGCACGCGTAGGCGTGTTCGCCATCTTCTCCATCAGCCCTATCATCGCCTCCAAGCTCGGCACCGTTGCCGCCCCGGTGGGCTTCTGCACCTGCCTGCTCCTGATCGGTCTGATCAATTTCATCGTCTTCACCTTCATGGACAGGAAGTTCGACGGCCAGCTCGTCGAGGCTGGACTCGCCACCGCCGAGCATGACCCTGAGGATGAGTTCCACATCTCCGACCTCGGAAAGATCTTCTCCTCCCGCAGCTTCTGGGTAGTGGCACTGCTCTGCGTGCTCTACTATTCAGCCATCTTCCCGTTCCAGAGATACGGAGCCAATATGCTCCAGTGCAATCTTGACGGCATCTCCCCTCAGGCGGCGTCCAATATCTTCCGCTGGTTCCCGATGGGAGCTGCCGCAGTGACCCCGTTCCTCGGCGCATACCTCGACCACAAGGGCAAGGGAGCGACAATGCTCATCTGGGGCGCAGTGCTCCTCATCGTATGCCACCTCGTGTTCGCGTTCGCCCTTCCGGCCACCCACAGCCATTTCCTCGCTTACGCGACCATCGTAATCCTCGGCATCAGCTTCGCCCTCGTTCCTGCAGCCCTCTGGCCTTCAGTTCCAAAGATCATCGACGAGAAGATCCTCGGAAGCGCCTACTGCCTCATCTTCTGGGTGCAGAACATCGGTCTCTGCTTCGTCCCTAAACTCATCGGCAATGTCCTCGAGTCCGTCAACGCCGGCAATCCTGCTGTGGTTGCCGCAAAGGCCGCGAACGCCGAGTTCATCCCATACAACTACACCATTCCTCTGATCATCTTCGCAGGTTTCGGCCTTCTCGCGTTCTTCATCGCCATTTATCTCAAGGCCCTCGACAGCAAGCGCGGTCTCGGTCTTGAGGAACCTAACATCAAATAATCATGGGTAAGTCAAAATTGTCCAAAGCCGCTTGCTGGTTGGCTTTGGCTTGTTTGGTGGTGCCGATGTTCGGCTCCTACTTCTTCGACGACATGTTCTCTACCGTGTCGCATCTCTTCAAGAACCCTGCGGCTCTTGAACTTGGCTGGAACTCCGCCGACCTGGGGAACTTCATCGGCGACTACAGCCTCCTGTGTGTATGCGGCGGCCTGATAGTCGGAGGTATCCTTCTGGATATTTTCGGTGTCAGGATAATGGGCTCCGTGTTCGTGGCTATGATGGTCATCGGTGCGGGTCTGGCTTACTACGGCGTGGCCGGAGGGCTCCCGAAGGACAGCGCCATCGCTATCGGCCGCGTGGGCCGTATGATGTTCGGCCTAGGAAGCGAGATAGCCGGAGTGGCGGTGACCAGGAGCATTGCCAAGTGGTTCAAGGATGGCAATATGTCCTTTGCAATGGGCCTGCAGCTGGCGATTGCACGCGCCGGCACCGGCCTGGCATTGATCCTCGCTCCGTTCATCGTGGGCGTGCCTAAGGACTTCTACTCGCTTTCTGATACTGCCCGCCCGGCCCTGGTCGGTCTGGCTCTGCTTATTGTCGGCGCTTTTGTATGGGCTATATTCGTCGGACTTGACGCCACAAAGGACGCTGCGGACGGTGTCAGCTTCAAGAGGGGCGAGGTTACCGAAGAGAACCGTTTCTCGTTCAAGGACATATTCTCCCTCCTGCGCAATCCGCGTTTCGTGATGATCGGGCTTCTCTGCGTGACCTTCTACTGCTGTGTAAGCTCGTTCAAGAAGTTCGGAACATCCGTTGTCATCCCCCGTTTCGGCATCGAGGACTCCCTTGCAGGCACAATGGTGTCGATGATTCCTTTCTTCACCATTGTCTTCACTCCGCTTTTCGGAGCGATGGTGGACCGTGTGGGACACGCCACCCGCTGGATGATTGCAGGAAGCTTCGCAGTCCTGGCAGGACATCTGATCATCGCCTTTGCCCCGATGGACGTCAAGGCGTTCGGTTTCATTGGTATCGCCCTGCTCGGCCTTGGATACTCCCTGGTACCGTCAGCCATGTGGCCTTCCGTACCGAAGATAGTTCCTGAGAAGAACCTCGGTACTGCATATTCGCTGATTTATTGGATTCAGAATGTAGGACTCTTCTTCGTCCCGAAGGCCGTCGGCCGCATCTTTGCCGCCGGCTATGAGCCTCTGGCCGCCGTGAGCCGCGTCGAATGGATATTCATTACCCTCGGCATCATCGCCGTGGCAATCGCCATCCTTCTCCGCCGTAGCTCATCCCTCCATCCTGACCTCCATCTCGACACGAAGAACAACTGATTCCATCAGTTCAATATTTTGACAGTATAATGAGAGGACCATCGCGGTCCTCTTTTTTTCCCGTTCCTTTCCGCTCCGCTCTTCTTGTCTCTGCCCTTTCATCTCTCTACCGTTTTCTTCAGCCCCCATTCTTGTTTTCTTATTGCCTTCATCTGTGCACGCCTATGCCGCTCCGCGACAGCTCCGGCCCGCTCCGCAGTCCTGACTGCCGTCTCCGCTCTCCCTCCTACATGATGTTCACTATATCGGCAATTACATCGTGACACCTTTCATATGCCTTCTCAAGACATCTTTTCGTCATTTCATCATTTCAGTTTCTGTGAGGTGCTCGGAGATAGACAATTGCTTAATACGCTGAAATATAGATAATTAAGCAGATGTCTACCTTCGATTTGGATGGTAGATGTTTGCTCTTTTGACTGATACTGAGAGAGTTAAGTGACTACCTATCGCTACAGATAATGTGGTCGACGGGCCTTTAGGCGCATATTAAGGAATGATGAAAAAATAAGTTGGTAAAGATTTATGAGGGATTGTTTATGGATTTTGAATATGGAATGAAGGAACGTAGCGGGCTACGTGACTGAATGACATGTTCAAAAGACAAAACAAGAACCATAAAGATTACCAA
>JAZLLA010000015.1:0-20806 GCA_045597895.1 Candidatus Cryptobacteroides sp.
CGGCGCAAAGAAGTATGTCACTCTCGACGTCACCAATGAATATTACGACAAGACCATCAAGTATATGGTCTACGGAAACGTCCTCCGCAATGGCACATATCCGATTTCCGTATCATCGGAGCGTATCTTCCAGGCTATGGCCATCGCGCGCTATGCCAAGGAGATCGGCGCCGATGCAGTCGCCCACGGCTCGACGGGAGCAGGCAACGACCAGGTTCGTTTCGATATGACCTTCATGGTCATGGCACCTGAACTCGAGATCATCACCCTTACCCGTGATATGGCACTCAGCCGCCAGCAGGAGGTTGACTACCTGAACGACCACGGCTTCGCCGCAGACTTTGCAAAGCTGAAATATTCCTACAACGTCGGCCTCTGGGGCACTTCCATCTGTGGTGGCGAGATCCTTGACAGCAAGCAGGGCCTCCCTGAATCTGCATACCTCAAGCAGGTCGAGAAGCAGGGGAGCGAAGAGATCGCCCTCGAGTTCGCCGAAGGCCAGCTGATCGGCGTCAACGGCCAGAAATTCACTGACGGCGTCAAGGCTGTCCAGATGGTCGAATCCATCTGCGCCCCTTATGGCATCGGCCGCGACATGCACGTCGGCGACACCATCATCGGCATCAAGGGACGTGTAGGGTTTGAAGCTGCGGCACCGCTTCTCATCATCGCCGCACACAAGTTCCTCGAGAAGTCCACCCTCAGCAAGTGGCAGCAGTACTGGAAGGACCAGGTGTCCAACTGGTACGGAATGTTCCTCCACGAGAGCCAGTACATGGAGCCTGTGATGCGTGACATTGAGGCCATGCTCGAGAGCAGCCAGAGGAATGTCAACGGAACCGTCACAATGGAACTCCGTCCATACTGCTTCTCCACCGTCGGTGTCGATTCACCTGACGACCTTGTGAAGAACAAGCTCGGCGAATACGGCGAAGGTGCCAAGGGATGGACCTCCGATGAGGCCAAGGGCTTCATCAAGGTCACTTCCACTCCTCTCCGCGCATACTATCTCAACCATCCTGAGGAAGGAGCAGAGCTTGAGAAGTAATGATAAAGGCAGGAATAATAGGAGGCGCCGGATATACGGCCGGCGAACTTATCAGGATACTTCTTTTCCATCCGGAAGTGGAGCTCGTTTTCGTGCATTCCACAAGCAATGCCGGGAACAAGCTCTATGACGTGCACGAAGGCATATTCGGCGATACTGAAATGTGCTTCAGCTCCGAATACGACCTCAATGCAGTGGACGTCCTGTTCCTCTGCTCCGGCCACGGAAAGAGTACGGAGTTCTGGTCACAGAACGAACGTCCTGCAGGACTCAAGGTGATAGACCTTGCACAGGACTACCGCGACCAGCACGACGGATACGTATACGGCCTTCCGGAGTGGCAGAAGGACAGGATCGAGGGCAGCGCCCTCATCGCCAATCCGGGATGCTTCGCCACCGCCATACAGCTCGCCCTTCTGCCTCTCGCGGCCGCGGGCTTGCTGAAGGGCGAAATCCAGGTCACAGCCATCACCGGATCCACCGGCGCGGGCGTGAAGCCGGGCGCTACCACCCATTTCAGCTGGAGGGACAACAACCTCTCCGCCTACAAGGTCTTCGAGCACCAGCATCTCCTGGAAATCAAGCGCGACCTCAAGCTCCTGGGCAATATGTCCGAAGAGCCGGTCATAAACTTCGTACCTATGCGTGGAGATTTCGCCCGCGGAATCTTCGCCAGCGTCTATACCGCCTGCGAACTCGATGAAGAGGCTGCCGTGAATCTCTACAAGGACTATTACGGTGATGCCGCCTTCACCCACGTCTGTGACAAGGCTGTGGACCTCAAGCAGGTGGTCAATACTAACAAGGCCCTGGTTCACGTGGAGAAGCACGGTGACAAGCTGGTGGTCAGCTCCATCATCGACAACCTCCTCAAGGGCGCATCAGGACAGGCCGTCCAGAACATGAACATAATCTTCGGCCTCCCTGAAGACATAGGACTCAAACTCAAGGCATCAGCCTTCTAAACTGAAGAGACAATGGAACTATTCGACGTATATTCACTATTCGACGTAACCCCTGTCAAGGCGCAGGGCTGCACCATCTGGGATGACAAGGGCCAGGAGTACCTCGACCTCTACGGCGGTCACGCCGTGATCTCCATCGGCCACAGCCATCCTGAGTACATAGCAGCCGTATCCGACCAGCTCGGAAAGATTGGCTTCTATTCAAACAGCGTGAAGAACCCTCTCCAGGAGGAGCTCGCCCACAGGATCGGCAAGCTCTCCGGCTATGAGGATTATTTCCTTTTCCTTGACAATTCCGGAGCCGAGTCCAATGAGAACGCGCTCAAGGTCGCTTCCTTCCATACAGGAAAGGACCGCATCATCGCCTTCCGCAAAAGCTTCCACGGCCGCACGTCCGGCGCAGTGGCTGTAACTGACAATCCTAAGATCGTCTCTCCTTTCAATGCCAACCACAAGGTGACCTTCTGCGATCTGAACGATGCACAGGCAGTCGAGGAGGAGCTCAAGAAGGGTGACGTAGCCGGTGTCATCATCGAAGGCATCCAGGGCTGCGGCGGAATACACGTCCCTGCAGAAGGCTTCCTGAAGACCCTCGAGACCCTTTGCCACAAGTACGGAGCGCTTCTTCTTCTCGACGAAGTCCAGAGCGGCTACGGGCGCAGCGGAAAGTTCTTCGCCCACCAGTGGGACGGCATCAGGCCTGATGTCATCTCCATGGGCAAGGGCATAGCCAACGGCTTCCCTTGCGGCGGTGTGCTCATCGCCCCGCACATCAAGGCGGTCAAGGGAATGCTCGGCACCACGTTCGGAGGCAACTATCTCGCAATGGCTGCCGCCAATGCTGTCGCAGACATCATCGCAAAGGAGAACCTGATTCAGAACGCCTACGAAGTGGGCGAATACATCAAGTCCAACATCCCTTCAAGCCCGCTCATCAAGGAAGTCCGCGGACGCGGTCTTATGCTCGGCATCGAGTTCAACTGCCCGATAGCTGAAATCAGGAAGAAACTCCTCTTCGAGAAGCACATCTTCACGGGTGTTGCCGGCACGACGATGATCCGTCTGCTTGCCCCTCTGTGCCTCACAAAGGCTCAGGCCGACACTTTCCTCACCGCTTTTGCGGACGTACTCAAAAACGCATAAAGAATGAAAAGCTTTTTCCACGTTGAAGATATAGGCGATCTGGGAGCCACCTTGAAAGAAGCTCTCGAAGTCAAGAAGAATCCGTTCGCCTGGAAGAACCTTGGAGAGAACAAGACCATAATCCTTGCTTTCTTCAACAACTCCCTGCGCACCCGTCTGAGCAGCCAGAAGGCGGCCCTCAACCTGGGGATGAACCCTATCGTGCTCAATGTCAACGGCGACAGCTGGAAACTTGAGACCGAGATGGGAGTCATCATGGACGGAGACAAGTCCGAGCACCTCCGCGAAGCCATTCCGGTCATCGGAAGCTTCTGCGACATTATCGGTGTCCGTTCCTTCGCCGGTCTTGTGGACCGTGAGAAGGACTATGCCGAGGATATCCTGCAGCAGTTCATCGAGTACTCCGGCAAGCCTGTCATCAGCCTTGAATCCGCTACAGTGCATCCTTGCCAGGCTTTCGCCGACCTTATCACTATAGAGGAGCACAAGAAGACAGCGCGTCCGAAGGTGGTGATGACCTGGGCTCCGCATCCGAAGGCACTGCCGCAGGCTGTCCCTAACTCCTTTGCGGAGTGGATGAACGCCGCTGACGTTGACTTTGTCATTACCCATCCGGAAGGATATGAACTTGATCCGCGTTTCGCGGGGAACGCCCGTATCGAGTATGACCAGATGAAGGCCCTCGAGGGTGCAGACTTCGTGTATGCGAAGAACTGGAGCTGTCCGGGTGTCAAGAATCCGGCCGACTATGGAAAGATCCTCAGCAAGGACATGGACTGGACCGTGGATGCCAGGCATATGGCGGTGACCAACAATGCATATTTCCTCCATTGCCTGCCTGTACGCAGGAACATGATAGTCTCCGACGAGGTCATCGACTCTCCTCAGAGCCTTGTCATTCCGGAGGCTGCGAACCGCGTGGTCTCGGCCCAGGTTGTGATGAAGAGAATGCTTGAGAGCCTGTAGGATGGAGAGATTGACAGTGATCAAGGTGGGTGGTGCGGTCGTTGAGGACCCGCAGGCCCTTGCCGGACTCCTGAAGGAGTTCGCGGCCGTGGAGGGACTGAAGGTCCTTGTGCACGGCGGCGGCAGGGAGGCGACCAAGGTGGCCGCCCAGCTGGGCGTGGAAACGAAGATGGTCGATGGACGCCGCATCACTGACGCTGACATGCTCAGAGTCGTTACGATGGTGTACGGCGGTCTTGTGAACAAGAACATTGTCGCTGCGCTTCAGGCTTCCAGGATCAATGCTCTCGGACTGACAGGCGCCGACCTGGGCTGCATGCTTGCGGACAAGCGCCCTGTGAAGACCGTTGACTACGGCTTTGTGGGTGATATGAGGAAGGTCGACACGTCGATACTGGCGGACCTTATCTCCAGGGGAGTGGTCCCCGTTATGGCACCGCTGTCCTTCGACGGGAAGGGCTCGCTGCTCAACACCAACGCTGACACCATCGCTTCCAGCGTGGCTGTGGCGCTCTCCGAGCGTTTCGATGTCACACTTGTATACTGTTTCGAGAAGAAGGGTGTGCTGAGTGACCCGGACAATGATGACAGTGTGATACCGGTCATTACGAAGGACTCCTTTGAGGGCCTTGTTGCGTCCGGAACGGTGGCGGGCGGAATGATCCCGAAACTTCAGAACGCTCTCGACGCAGTGGGCGGAGGAGTCAGGGAAGTGAGGATCACCCGCGCAGACTCCCTGCTGGGAGGAACGAGCATTGTCTTATGATCGAGGAACTTATAGAATTATTGAAAGGTATGGTCGCCATCCCTTCCTTCAGCAGGGAGGAGACGGCGGTCGCCGATTATATCGAGAACTGGCTGAAGGCTCACGCTCTGGAGCCGAAGCGTCTGAAGGACAACCTCTGGCTGGACTCCGACCCCGGCTCCGACAAGCCCGTCCTGCTTCTCAACGCCCACATTGACACTGTCAAGCCGGCTGGCGGATACACCCGCGACCCGTTCACTCCGTCCGAGGAGGGCGGGCGCATCTACGGTCTGGGCACCAATGATGACGGTGCCTCGGTGGTGGCTTTGCTCGGCGCGTATCTGGAACTGTCGAAGAAACCGCAGCCTTATCATCTGATCTGGTCGGCGACGGCCGAGGAGGAAGTGTGCGGAAGGAACGGCATCGAACTCATTGTCCCGGAGCTGCCTCCTGTCAGCCTGGGGGTGATGGGGGAGCCGACGGGAATGCAGATGGCAGTGGCCGAGAAGGGGCTGATGGTGCTGGACTGCACCGCCCACGGGAAGAGCGGGCACGCCGCGCGCAACGAGGGAGTGAACGCCATTTATGAAGCGCTCGCCGACATCGACTGGTTCAGGAACTATCAGTTCGAGAAGGTTTCCCCTTATCTGGGACCTGTGAAGATGACCGTGTCAATGATAAATGCCGGGACCCAGCACAACGTGGTGCCCGACGCCTGCACTTTTGTAGTGGACGTGCGCCCGAACGGTATGTACACTAACCTTGAGGTGCTTTCCATCATCAAGGACTCGGTGAAGTGCGACGTGAAGGAAAGGTCGACCAGGCTGAACAGCTCGCATATCGACTCCGGTCATCCGGTGGTGCAGCGCGGTCTTTCACTGGGGCTGGAGGCATTCGGATCGCCGACCACGTCGAACCAGACCGTGGTGGACTTCACCACGGTAAAGATCGGACCGGGGCAGTCGTCTCGCTCGCACACTGCTGACGAATACATTGAAACAGAAGAAATAACCTCCGCCATCAGCACCTACGTGGCACTCCTGGACGGACTTAAAATATAGCTTTATGAAACTTTGGGACAAGGGATATTCAGTTGACGATAAGATTGACAGGTTCACGGTAGGAAAGGACCGCGAACTGGACCTTTATCTTGCACCTTTCGACGTCCTCGGAACGATGGCGCACATCACTATGCTCGAGAGCGTGGGGCTGCTCGGGAAGGATGAACTGGACAAGCTTCTCCCGGAGTTGAAGGCCATATACCGGACAGCCTTGGACGGGAGCTTCGTCATTGAGGACGATATCGAGGACGTCCATTCCCAGGTGGAGCTTATGCTTACGCGCAAGCTCGGAGACCTGGGCAAGAAGGTCCACACCGGCCGTTCGAGGAACGACCAGGTGATGGTGGACTTGAAACTTTTCTCCCGTGCCGGAATCGAGAGGACGGTGGAGAAGGTGAAGAAACTCTTCGATGTTCTGCAGGCCAGGAGCGAGCAGCTCAAGGATGTCCTGATGCCGGGCTACACACATCTCCAGGTGGCGATGCCTTCATCCTTCGGACTCTGGTTCGGAGCATATGCGGAAAGCCTCTGCGACGATATGAACATGCTTCAGGCGGCGTGGAAGGTTACTAACCAGAACCCTCTCGGTGCTGCTGCAGGATACGGCTCATCCGCCCCTCTGGACAGAACCCTCACTACGAGGCTCCTGGGCTTCGACGACTTGAACTACAATTCAGTATATGCACAGATGGGCCGCGGCAAGACAGAGCGCATCATAGCCTTCGCTTATGCTTCCGTCGCCGAGACCCTCGGACGTCTGGCTATGGACTGCTGCCTTTTCAACAGCCAGAACTTCGGTTTCGTGAAGCTTCCGGATTCGTTGACCACAGGCTCGTCGATAATGCCTCACAAGAAGAATCCGGACGTGTTCGAGCTCATCCGCGCCCATTGCAACAGGATCAATGGGATTTCAAACTCCATCCGTCTGATAGGGACCAACCTCCCTTCCGGCTATTTCCGCGATATGCAGATCATCAAGGAAGTGTTCATCCCGATGTTCGAAGAGATGGATGACTGCCTCGATATAGCCGTATTCGCCATTGAGAACATGACCGTGACCGAGGGCCTGATGTCGGATCCGAAGTACAAGCTTGCTTTCAGCGTGGAGGAAGTGAACCACCGCGTGGAGCAGGGAGTGCCGTTCCGCGATGCATACAAGCAGGTCGGAATGGAGATCATGGACGGCAGGTTCGAGTATCACGGCGAGCTGCACCACACTCACGAGGGGTCCCTCGGCAATCTCTGCAACGACAGGATTGCCTCGAAGATGGACCGTGTCCTCGGCGGATTCTCCTTCAGCAGAGTATCTGAAGCGGTGGAATCGCTGCTTGCATAGGCTTTTCCGGCCTGGTGCTATTTTCCTGTTCCAAAGTTGGCGCATAATAGTCTTTTTTGATTATCTTTGTCTATTGACATGGGCAAAACTGATAATCACACAAAGAACACAATTATGCATATCAAGAACAGTTTTTTCACTGCTGCGGTTTTGATTTCAGGACTGCTGGCTGTTGCGTGTGCCGGCTCCGGACCTGCAGACCAGGATGGTAGCGACCTCTGGTTCGCGAATTCCCGGCCGTATGAGGATGTCCTTTCCTCTGTTGAGACCGTTGTGGACAGCACTCTGGCACCGGAAGAGTACCACATCTACGACTCTGAGGGCAAGCGTTTCGTCGCAGGCGGCTCTGAAGCCGGAATCCGTTATGGCGTCTATGCGCTGCAGCGTGCCGAGGTACTCGGACAGGCAGGTGCGGGAATGGACGTCGACGGGAAGCCGGCCTATGACATCCGTCTTCTGAACCACTGGGACAACCTCGATGACACCGTGGAAAGAGGCTACGCCGGCCGCTCCATGTGGGAGTGGACTTCCGAGGAGATCCCTGAAGCCAGGATCCGCCAGTATGCCGCTCTCTGCGCATCCGTGGGTCTCAACGGTTCCGTTCTCAACAACGTTAACTCCAACCCTCTGATCCTTGATGCCGAGCACATCGCACGCGTCGCAAAGATCGCGGACATTCTCCGCGAGTATGGGATCAAGACCTATCTCTCCATCAAATGGACCAGTCCTATCGTCCTCAGCGGCGTAAAGACAGGTGACCCTCTGGACCCGTCAGTCCGCCAGTGGTGGAAGGACAAGGCCGATGAAATCTACGAAGCCATCCCTGACTTCGGAGGATTCCTTGTCAAGGCCAATTCCGAAGGCCAGGAAGGCCCTCAGGACCACGGCAGGACGCACGCCGACGGCGCCAACATGCTGGCTGAGGCACTTGCCCCGCACGGCGGCATCGTTATGTGGAGAGCCTTCGTTTACAGCCCGCTCAGCCCGGACCGTGCCAACCAGGCGGTCGAGGAGTTCGAGCCTCTTGACGGTCAGTTCGCCGACAATGTAATCATCCAGATAAAGAACGGCCCTATCGACTTCCAGCCGCGCGAGCCTTTCAACCCTCTGTTCGGCAGGCTCCAGAAGACAAATACAATGATCGAGTTCCAGATCACCCAGGAATATCTCGGATTCTCCAACCATCTCGTCTATCACGGACCTACCTACGAGGAGGCTCTCGACAGCGATACATACCGTGACGGCGAAGGTTCTACCGTGGCGAAGGTCATCAAGGCCATTGCCGGAGTGGCGAACACCGGCCAGGACGCCAATTTCTCCGGGTATATCTTCGCTCAGTCGAACTGGTACCTTTTCGGCCGCCTTGCCTGGAATCCGGAGCTCAGCGCTGAAACCATCGCAGACGAGTGGGTCCGCCAGACATTCATCCGCCCGGACGGAATGACGGCCAAGTCATTTGACAAGAAGTTCATCGAGCCTGTCAAGGCCATTATGATGGAGTCAAGGGAGGCTGCCGTCAACTATATGATGCCGCTCGGTTTCCATCATATCTTCGGTGGCTCGCATTATGGCCCGGGTCCGTGGGAGAGGAGTATCCGCCAGGACTGGTCCCCTGTGTTCTACCACAAGGCCGACAGCCTCGGAATCGGATTCGACCGCACCCGTGAAGGCACTGACAACGTGGATCAGTACTACGAGCCTCTCGCTTCGAAGTTCAATGACCTCGCCACCTGTCCGGAGAACCTTATCCTCTGGTTCCATCATCTTCCTTGGGACTATACGATGTCCAGCGGCAGGACCCTCTGGGATGAGATATGCCTGCATTATGACACCGGTATTTCCGAGGTCGAGAATTTCCAGAAGGTATGGGCCGGACTGAAACCTTACGTGAGCGAGTCCATCTTCAACGAAGTCACGAAGAAACTTGATATCCAGAAGAATGATGCCGAGTGGTGGAGGGACGCCTGTGTAGGCTATTTCCAGACTTTCTCCGGTATGGATCTCCCAGAAGGGGTCCGTCCTCTCGGAATGCCTGTTGATTCCGTGATGACCAAGTCGGTCCTTTCCGACAGGTACGGAATGCCTGCCCACGATGAGGACAACAAGCCTGTGCTTGTGCAGAACAGACGTTACCGTCCGGGCGGACTTATGTCCAGCGGACAGTTGGATGCTAAGAAATGATGCTTATGAAAAGGATTCTGTTTACAGCATTGTTCTTTGTACTGGGCTCCGTTATGGCTTTGGAAGCCACCGCTCAGAGTGACGGCTGGGTGACCACCTGGGCTACAGCCCTTCAGGTGGCCGAGCCACACAACAATCCCCCTGAACCGTATCTGGAGAACAATTCCTTCAGGCAGATCGTCCAGGTGTCCATCGCCGGCAAGCAGCTCAGACTCCATCTCTCGAACATCTTCAATGAGGATGATACGGAGATAATGGGAGTGGAGGTCGCCGTCGCAAAGACGATGGGCGTGTCCCCTGAAATCATTGAGAACACCTCACGTGAACTGACATTCAACGGACAGCGCTCCGTTACGATGAAACCGGGTGAAGAGATCGTGTCCGACCCCGTGAAGTTCAAGGTAGGGGAGAGGATGAACCTCGCTGTCACCATTCACTACGGCTCCGTATCCCATACCTGCCTTACCAGCCATCCTGGCTCTAGGACGAACTCCTACATAGCTCTCGGGAACACGACCGACTTTTCGAATCCTGCCGCTATGACGGAGCATTGGTATACCATCAGTTCCATTGATGTCATCCCAAGGAAGCCGGCTGCGGCCGTATGTGTGCTCGGTGACTCCATCACCGACGGACGCGGAACCACTACCAACGGACAGAACCGCTGGACCGACCAGCTCTCGAAGAACCTTCTGGCCCACGGCCTCAATCTTTCAGTGCTCAATTTCGGCCTCGGCGGCAACTGCATCCTCAGGGGAGGTCTCGGCCCTACCGGCCAGAGCCGCTACCAGCGCGACCTTTTCGAAAAGTGCGGGGTGAAATATGTCATCCTCTTCGAAGGGGTCAATGACCTCGGCGGTTCCCGCGACGGCCTTGCAACAGCAGAGGAAATCAAGGAAGTTTGGACCCGGGTCGCTGCAGAGGCTCACGGAAAGGGCATCAAGGTGTTCGGCGCCACCGTCACCGCCTTCAAGGGCAACGGCTACTACAGGGGCAATCACGAGGAGGGCCGCAAGGCTCTCAATGAGTGGATCCGCACCTGCGGGCTGTTCGATGGCGTAATCGATTTTGACGCCATGACCCGCGATTCCGAGGACCCTGACCGCCTCAATCCCGAGTTCCTTTACCAGAACGACTGGCTGCATCTCAATGCCTCCGGTTATGAGACTATGGGGTGGGGAATCGACGTGAACCTTTTCAGACAGTAAATAATGAAAGCCCCTTCATTCATTGCAAGGAAGTTGCGTTTCAAAGGCAGGATAGCGATGGTTTCCATCGCTATCTCTTTCCTTGTGATGATCCTGGCGGTTTCCATATCTTCCGGCTTCAGGCGCGAGATACGCTCAGGCATCGCCTCAATATGCGGGGACATCCAGCTGACTTCCTCGGATATGAACTACATCAGCGAGGATTCCTCCATCGATGCATACCCTCCAAGCCGTGATGCCATAGACTCCCTTCCCGGCGTGACGGGAATCGCTCCCGTGGTCTACAGGGCCGGGATAGTGAAGAAAGGGGACAATATACACGGAGTGCTCTTCAAGGGCGTCCAGCAGCCCGATTCCGCCCTTTCCGGGCTGGGGATCAGCATCCCTTCCCGCCTCTCCGAACTGCTTGAGCTCAAGGAGGGGGATGATCTGCAGGCCTATTTTGTCGGTGAGCGCGTGAAGGTGAGGAAATTCCACATCCGCTCAGTGTACGGAAGCCTTGTGAACACTGACGACAATCTTCAGATATTCGCGGATATAAGCGACCTTCAGAGGCTTAACGACTGGGAAGAGGACGAGGTTTCCGCCCTGGAGGTGTCACTTGATGACAGAAGCCGGAGGACCGGTGCGATGATGGACCTTACTGATGAGGTCGGCTCCCTTGCGCTTCTGATGGCAGGCACTTATGACGATGCCCTGGTGGCACAGTCATCCATCGACAGGTATCCGCAGATCTTCGACTGGCTGAACCTGATAGATTTCAATGTTGTAGCCATACTTATACTGATGACGATAGTGGCTGGTTTCAATATGATCTCCGGCCTGCTGATCCTTCTGTTCCAGAACATATCCACCATAGGGACGCTCAAGGCGATGGGAATGACGGACAGGGACATTTCATCCGTCTTCCTGAGAGTCTCCTCCACCCTTGTCCTAAAGGGTATGGCCATAGGGAATGCACTCGCACTCCTTTTCTGCCTGGTCCAGGGTACAACGCACCTTATCGGCCTCAACCCTGAAAACTATTTCATTCCATTCGTTCCGGTAAGCGTGAACCTTCCGATGATCATCCTTGCGGATGTCATCTCATATCTGGTGATAATGGTGCTTCTCCTTATACCGGCAATGTTTATCTCGAAGATCGATCCGGCACAGACTGTAAGAGCTCAGTGATTACGGGCAGATGCGCTTGTAATGTTCGTACAGGCTCATCACAGAGTCCACGTACGCTATGGTTTCCCTTCCTTTGAAAATCCCGAGCTTGACTGTGTCCTCCTCCAGGATGGACTCTTCCCTCATGTCGGGTATGATGGACACTATCCCATCCCAGGTGCCGTATTCAGCCCCCTGGGACTTGGCGTAGTTGATGCAGTCGTCCACCCTGCCTTCCCCTGCATTGTAGGCGGCAAGCATGAACTTGCAGAGTTCTGTGCTGTTGGCTGCCTCCTTGCTGAACTTCCTTTTCAGCTTGGACAGGTATGCTGCTCCTGCCTTGATGTTCTGCTCGGGGTCGAGAGGGTTTGTTACATCGAACCTCCTGGCAGTCCTCGGCATCATCTGCATCAGTCCTTCGGCTCCTCTGTGGGAACTGGCCTCGATGTGGAATTTGGATTCCTGATATACCAGGGCTGCAAGAAGTCTCCAGTCCCATCCGATTTCGCCGGCATATTCCTTCAGGATGTCGTCGTACGGTGATATCCGGTCCGATTTTCTGTTCTGAGCGGATGCCTTGAACGGATTGATGCGCTTGAAATATACGTCGTGGACAGTCTGGAATTCATCGGATTCTTCGAATTCCTTGAGCCAGGAGTCGATCTCGGCTATCCCTTCCTTCCTGTCGCATCTGACGGCCCACATCGTGAGGCTGTCCAGTGGTCTGGAAACCAGCAGGCTGTCTTCTTCGAACGACTCGTCGAAAGGAAGCACTACAATGTCCACAACTCCGGCCTTCAGGGAGTCGATGTAGTTCGTTCCGCGCTTTGCGAATGTGATGGATGAGATGGTGTCGTTCTGACTTTCTGCAAACCTTTGGAGAAGTTCATAATTGTAACCGACTGTCAGTCCAGGCATGCTGCCGGACTTCCTGTCGATGGCGATGGCGCATTTGAGCGTCATGTCTTTCATGGACCCCTGACTTTCCCTAGTCTTCAGCCCCACACGGACGGTTGCCGCGACCAGTGCTGCTGCCAGAAGGCAGTAAGCGATTCTAACCTTTTTCATAAAACTAACCTGTGCAAGTCCCGGGACCATTAACGGGAACTTGTTTTTCTTCCATTGCTGTTTGGCCGAGGACGGCTGTTCTCTGAGGACGATGCGTCTTCAGTACCGTGGGAATGGCTGTGCCCCGGTTGGGTATAGAAAGGCCAGTACATACCTATCTTCAGGGCTCTCTGTGTCGAAATATATCTGTCGGCGGAGAAATAATCAGCCTTCTCCATCGGCCATCCCTGGTTTGCATTCTCATATTTGATGAATATGGTGGCGCGTTTCCACTGCATGTTCACGAATGCATCCACATATGGTCCGTTGTTGTATTCGTTTCTGTTTTGGTTGTGGAATACTCCCAGTGCAGGATTCCAGGCAGGAGAGTACCAGGCGGTGTTCCAGTATCCGTCGGCCCCTATCTGCATCAGCAGTATTCCGTGCGATATGTTGAACTGTATGAAATATCTGAGGTTGACGGCCAGCTTCGGGAGCGGGACCACATCCTGGTTGGATGAGTACTGGAACAGCACCCTGTTGTCCAGATGCAGCGGACCGAGCACGAACTCCTTCCGCAGCGATGCGCTGATTATGCTCATCGGGTCTGCGTTCTGGCGTATCACTCCCAGTGTGTCATAGTAGATGTTGTTTGCCAGCAGGGCGTATCCGGCCTTCGCCTCTATGTTCCATCTCGGGATGGTCAGCTTGCCTTCCACCCTTGTTGTGGATATCTTTCCGAATCCGTTGTCCCAGCGGTAGTGGTTGGAGTACATGTGCTGGTTGTAGTATTCCGGTTCGTCCAGAGTAGTCTCGAAGTGGAGATCCGCGGTGACCGGACTCTTCCTGGCTCTTCTGAACGGGTAGATGCTGAGACTGAGGTTGGCCTCGACGTCGAGGTCGTTGGCCTCGTCTCCGAGGAAAGAGTATTCGCCCTTGGCATCCCAGTCGATATAGTTCCTGAGCTTTCCTTCGGCTCCGGCATACAGGTAGGTGGAGTTCCATCTGGTGTTGTGGCTCTTCTTCGTGAACGTCGGGTCGAAGGTGTAGTAGGTGAGCATTCTGTTGCCGATTCCGGCGTTGATCTTCGAGATGATGCCGTCATCCGCCCAAGGCTGGAGCCTGATGAAGAACTTGTTCTCGAACCTGGCGACACGCAGTGAGTCCGCTGAGGCGGAAGGGTTGATGTAGTACATGCCGTTGTAGAGTCCGTTGCCCTTCTGGTCGGATGAATTGACCCTGTCTGCGTAACTTCTTGAGTAGACGGAGTATTCGGTGCTGTGACCGATGAATGCCGTGGTGATGTCGTTCGAGTCGGAAGAATCGGCGGCGGCACGCAGTTCGCGCATCCTGTCGATGTAGGCTGTCATCTGCTCGAGTGACACTGTATCTCCCGCGGCGGCGACGCTGTCCCTGTACGAAATCTCCACTGCCTTGTCGATCTTCTTGTCCTTGAGGGTGTTGATGAAGTTGAACGGAATCCTGTACTGCTGGTCGAGGAAAACGGTGTTCTTCTTTATCCTGCTGCTTGCATCGTTCAGGGCCACTTCGAGTTCCCTGGCGTTCAGCGTGGTATCCCTTATGTCGGAAAGGTTCACGAGTCCTCCGTTCTCCTGGCGGACTACGGAATTGTAAAGGTATCCTGCGTGGGCCAGATATCTCTTGCCGAGGTAGTTGGCGGTGACCTGGGTGTTCTTGTTCGTGGTCTTCTCGTTCTGAAGGATTCCTCCGCCGCCGAAACGGTCGTATCCGAGAGTGATGTTGAGCTCAGGGGTTATGTTCTGGCTGGTGAGCAGGTGGAGGTTGTCAGACTCCTTTTCCGTGCCGGCGAAGAGTGTTCCGAAGTAGGCTAGCTCGGTGTAAGGGGTCTTCGTGTTGTACATCCTGACCGTCTCGGGAGTGTAGCTCCAGCTTTCCTGGACCTCGTAGAACGAGACATTGTCGGTGGACTTGCGGTTGAACCAGTTGTAGTACAGGACAGGGGAACCGGACACTCCCAACCAAGTGGCGTTCACATCATTGCGGAGGAACGGATAGTCGTGGAAACGGTAATTGAATCCGGTGTCGACAGGGGCGACCCTCGTCTTGTGGAAGGCCTGCTCGTGGGTCCACTCGAGCAGACGCTTGTGCTGGAGGGAATCCGCGAACGCAAAGGTCTCGAGGATGCGTGGGGTATTGCTGACGATACTGTCCTTTATCTGCTTCAGGCTGTCCTTGCGGGCGGTTTCCTTCTTCATCTGAGCCATCTTGACCTTGCTCAGCTGTTCCATGTCATATTTCTTCCTGTCGACCTTTGAGAGTCCCTTGTACCACTGGTCGAACTTTATCTTTGCCAGTACGATGGAGTCTGCCTTGTAGAGGGAGTCGAGCTTCGGCCAGTCGAGGGTGTCGCCGGCGGCGATCAGCGAGTCGCGCACGAGAACGTGTGTGGCCGAGTCCAGAAGGGCCACATAGTACTTGTATCTGAAAGGATCCGTCAGTCTGAGAGAGTCCGGGGCCTTTATCGTGTCCCTTGCAGTGAGTTTAGGGAGTGTGTCGGCAGGATCGATGAGGGAGTCGGGGACCTGGAGGGTGTCATCAGGCATGGAGACTGTGTCCGTGCCGCCCATCCTGAAATCCTCTTCCGTCCATCCCTTCTTGTAACCGTCGTGAGGGTAGATCACCGTGTCCGGGCGTTCGGTCATCACTTCGATCGGGACTCCGGTTATGGTCAGGTCAGTCCGTACTCCGGGGTTGGAAACTACGGAACCTGCGGCCGCCAGAGTCGCGACAGCCAGAGGGAACCATATCCTGGACAAAAGATTCTTCATACTAAATAACCCACAAAGATACTGATTTTTGTGAGAAGTCGGAAAGAAATTAGTAATTTCGTGAATTCAAATCATTCATTATGGACAAGTTGGAGCAATTATTCCTGTCTTATACCGGACTTGAACCTGAATCGGTCACAGCTTTGTCGGCTGCTGGGAGCAGACGCCGCTATTTCAGACTCCAGGCTTCAGGAACCACCCTTGTAGGTGTCCACGGGACGGATACTGACGAAAACCGTGCCTTTTTCTCGATTGCTTCACATTTGCGGTCGAAAGGAATCAACGTTCCGGAGGTCAAGGCCATCAGTGAGGACGGGATGTTCTACCTTCAGGAGGACCTCGGCGACGAGCTCCTGTATGCAAGGCTCGGAAGTGCCCGTCTGTCGGGCAGCTATGGCTCCGATGAACGCGGACTTCTGTGCCGGGTGATGTCGGAGCTTCCGCGTATCCAGTTCGAAGGAGGGGAGGGAATGGATTTCAGTGTATGCTATCCGGCTCCTTCCTTCAACGGAAGGATGGTCGATTTCGACCTGAACTATTTCAAATACTGTTTTCTGAAGCCTTCCTCCGTTGAATTCCACGAAGAACGCCTCCAGGATGATTTCGAGAGGCTGAAGGCTGACCTTATCAACTGCGGCGACGGCGTTTTCATGTACCGCGACTTCCAGGCCAGGAACATAATGCTGAAGGATGACGGGCTCTGGTTCATCGACTTCCAGGGCGGACGCCGGGGACCGTTCTTCTACGATGTTGCATCCTTTGTATGGCAGGCACGCGCCAGCTATCCTGCCGATCTGAAGAAGCTGCTCGTGGACACGTATTTTGAGGCTCTTCAGAAGTACCGCAGTATGGACCGGGCTGAGTTTGACTCCACGCTTCGCAGGTTCGTCCTTTTCAGGACACTCCAGGTCCTCGGCGCCTATGGTTTCCGCGGCCGTATCGAAAAGCGTCCGCATTTCATAGAAAGCATTCCGTACGCCCTTGCGAACCTCAGGGACATCCTGGCCGAACCGTTCGAGGAGTACCCGTATCTGTGCGAAGTGCTGACGGAGCTCGCCTCCACGGGCCCCGTGCCATCCGTGCAGGAGTCTGGAAAGCTCGAGGTGCACGTGCTTAGCTTCTCTTACAAGAAAGGTATCCCTGAAGATTGTTCCGGCAACGGCGGCGGTTATGTGTTTGACTGCCGCAGCGTCCACAACCCTGGAAAATACGAGTGCTACAAGCATTCCACCGGCCTTGATGAAGATGTGCGCAAGTTCCTCGAGGAAGACGGCGAGATCACCGTTTTCCTGAGCCACGTGATGCCTCTGGTCGATGCACACGTGGACCGTTTCGTCGAGCGCGGTTTCTCCCACCTGCAGGTCGCCTTCGGGTGCACCGGAGGCCAGCACCGCTCCGCCTACTGCGCCCAGGCCGTTGCGACCCGTCTCGCTGCCCGCAATGACGTCAAGGTCCACCTCACCCACAGGGAGCTGGGAATAGACGAATGCCTATGAAAGCAATGATATTCGCCGCGGGCCTCGGCACCAGGCTCAAGCCGATCACCGATACAATGCCGAAGGCGCTTGTACCGGTCGGCGGGACCCCTCTTCTCGAGCATGTCATCCGCCGCTTCCAGGACGCCGGAATCAATGACTTCGTCGTCAACGTCCACCATTTCGCCGAACAGATAATCGACTATGTCAATTCCAATGCCTCCTTCGGCTCCACGGTGGCAATCTCCGATGAGCGCGGCTGCCTTCTCGAGACCGGCGGCGGCGTGCTCCACGCGAAGGAGTTGCTTATGCGTGATTCTGCCTCGGACTCCCGTTTCGTTGTCCACAATGTCGACATCCTCTCCGACCTCGACCTTGGATGGTTCATCTCACAGTGGCGTCCCGATGCTCTCGCGACCCTTCTTGTAAGTTCGCGTGACACCCAGCGCTACCTTCTCTTCGATGATGGAATGCGCCTCGTCGGCTGGACCAACATCGCTACCGGAGAGGTGCGTACGCCATACGCCTCCCTGGACGTGGAGTCCTGCAGACGCTATGCCTTCGCCGGCATACACCAGATGTCGAACTCCATCTTCGATGCGATGGAGTCTGAAGGGATGGGGGAAAGGTTCCCGATAATGGATTTCTATCTCAAGGTCTGTGACCGTTTCCCGATCTATGGGGTGGCCCCGCAGGGCTTGAGGATGATCGATGTGGGGAAACTCAATTCTCTGGATCAGGCTGAGCGCCTTCTGCAAGAACTTCGTCGCAGTTGCCCCTCGTGGTAGGGAGCGGTATCCTCTGGAACATCCTGAAGAAGAAATACAGGAATGCAGCGCTGACGACCAGCAGCGGGACTATGGTTCCTATGCTCAGGACCTCGGTCAAGTCATCGGCCTCCTTCAGCGAATCGATGTTGCTCAGCACAAGGGCGAAGGTGTTGTTCGTGCAGTGCATCAGCATGGTGAGTTTGATGGAGCCTGTCCTGTAGTAGACATATCCGAAGACGCAGCCGAGCAGGAATGCCGGTACAGCCTGCCAAGGGTTCAGGTGGATGAATGCGAAAAGTGCCGCTGAAATCACGATAGCCCATACAGGCTTGATCCCCCGCACTTTGTTGCCCTGCTTGTCCCTGCGTCCGCAGTTGAGAAGGCCCCTGAGGAACATACCGCGGCAGAGCCATTCCTCGAAGAAAGGCGCCATTACGCTGACCAGGATGAAGTTGAGCAGGAGGTTGTCTCCTGTCGTGAGGCTTTCCAGCATGTCCGTGAGCCACTTCGGAGGCTCGGGAAGAAGGGTGGCCATCATATCTGCGATGAATGCGGTGCATAGTGTTCCGAAAACCACCAGGATTACGCAAAGCAGACCTCCGACAGGCTTGTAGTGGTCATTGGAAACATTGAAGCCTTTTCCGAAGAATGAATTCTCCTTGCTCTTCAGCGAAGCGTACATCATAGGTGGGATGAACATCATCGGGTATGCGACGAGCTGTGAATAGAACGACAGGCTTTCAATATTCGGGAATGCCAGCATGAAGACAGCGGCGACTATGTTGCCCAGCAATGCTCCTGCGAAGAACCATAAAAGCAGAATGACGGTTCCTCTGGCATCAGGGGTGAAATAAGTGTAGTTCGACAGGATGTTGAAATTCCTTTTGTTCTTTCTCATAAGTTTACAGGATTAGCAGGACAGCGAGGGAGTAGACCATAAGTCCCTCGAAGAAGATACGTCCTCTCGGGGCCCTTCCCGCCATAAGCTCTATGCTGTTCTTTTCGTTTATTGTGGCCAGGTCATCCGCATCGGGAAGCGAGCGTGCAGGCCATTTGCATATTATTTCTCCGTCATCGATGAGGGTGGCGCCTCCGTTCGAGCGGTTGAGGGTTATTATTTTCTTGTAGTCGGATCTGTATGATTCCAGTCCGGGCACATCGTCGCGGGAGACGACCAGTACGTTCATTCCCAGCTGTCCTGCATTGTCAATGAACTCCTGGGTCTGCCTCAGACGGCTGAAGCCTTCAGCATCATAGACTGATACCACCATCACCCGTCCCGAGGTCAGAAGTTCGTTCCTGTATTCTCCTTCGGAGTCGGAGATGAAGAAGGAAGGGGAGTCTCCTGTTTCAGGAAGGATAATACCGGTCTGGTCCACTCTGACAAAGGTCCAGGTGGAATCAGGAAGGTTCTCAAGAGTGAATCCCTTCTCGACTCCGTCCTTCGAGTAGATTACGGTGTATTCCTGTGCGGTGTCTATTTCGTCCCCGCTTCCGGCAAGCGATGCGCCTGGTGCAAACTCGGTGAAATCCACCATAGGCAGTGAGGCAAGGGCGTGCGCCGTGAACACGGCGACGGTGACGGCGACTATGCAGAAGGCGATGACCTTGGATTTACGGGTGCTTTCATATTCCTTTACCGGAAGGAAGGCTCCTGCACCCAGGATGCAAAGGAATACGTTCTTCAGGAAGGTCTGGAGGTGTGTCAGATGGATGGCTTCGCCGAAGCATCCGCAGTCCATCTGCGGGTTGAATATCAGCAGGACTGCGGTCAGGATTGTGAATCCCGCGAGCATGATGGAAGTGACAAGGGCCACCCATTTGCGCCAGACGCCTGCCAGGAGGGCTGCGCCGACCAGGGTTTCAAGAAGTGCCATTATCACTCCGGCGGCCTTGGAGAAACCGCAGAGCCATTCCATATGGAGGAACTTGAAGTACTCGTCCATCACCAGACCGGCGCCGACCGGGTCCATCAGCTTCAGCATTCCTGCCACGAAGAAGACGAGGCCCAGGAGCACTGTGCACAGCCTTCTGAGTCCTATGTGGAATCCTTTCATATCTTCAGATGATTGTCAACGGTTTCTTTGATTTTTTTGAATATCTCATCGGGAGGGAGCATCAGCCCGAATTCGTCCGAGCAGTCGATGGTCAGGAACCTTTCGTCAAGGGCGGCCTGTTTCCTGTACATTGCGCGGACTTTCTTCTGGAACTCGATGTCGGCTTCGTGGATGTCACGGCTGCCGGCAAGATATTCGCGGTCGCTTCCTTGCCTTGCGGCTGTGAGATTGCCCTCAACGAAGCATATCGGAACATCGAGGAAGATGTTCAGGTCAGGTTCCGGAAGGGAGAACTCTTTGTATTCGGTATCGAATATCCACCGTCTCAAGGTCTCTGCCTCCTCTTCTGAATCCAGTTTGGAACACTGGTAGGCGATGTTCGAATACACATAGCGGTCCAGCAGGACTGTCTTCCCGGCAGCAAGCATCTCCTTGAGATGCGGAGCTGCTCCGTGCCTGTCCTCCGCGAAGAGAAGGGCTACGAGCTGTGGATGGACGTTTTCTATGGATCCGAAATCCCCGCGGAGGAACCTGCTGATGAGGTCTCCGTATACGGGGGCTTGATATCTGGGGAAATGTATGTATTCGAGACCTCCGCAGACAGTCTCAAGGTATCTTCTGAGTTTTTTGACCTGGGTGGATTTTCCTGCTCCGTCCAGCCCTTCAAGCACTATCAGCATATTATCCTTTCACTATATGATACAAACCTTAGATTTGCAGAGTGGTTCACTGCACCAAGGTTTGTACTGCAAAAATAATAAATTTGTGCTGATAGTGAAAGTTTAACAAAGGACAATGGAGCCGGGCGGTTCTCAGTTATAGCAAATGGGTAAGACCCGTGT
>JAZLLA010000016.1:0-6184 GCA_045597895.1 Candidatus Cryptobacteroides sp.
CGACGTCATCTGCAACGAGAAGCGCCAGACCGAGGTCAACAACGCCTACGGAATGATGGATGACGTGATGTGCAAGAACTTCTTCCCGAAGAGGCATCCCTACAGCTGGACCGTCATCGGAGAGTTCGAGGACATCAAGTCCGCCACCATCGAGGACGTCAAGGACTTCTACGGCAACTACTACGTACCTTCGAACGCCACCCTCTGCATCGCCGGAGACTTCGACCCCAAGGAAGTGAAAGCCCTCATCGACAAATACTTCGCAGAGATTCCCAGCCACCCGGTCGAGAAGCCCGCTGTCTGGGACGTCACCCTCGACGAGACCAAGGAACTTTACTACGAGGACCAGTTCGCCAGCATGGCGGCAGTCGACGTGGAATGGTCCTCAGTGGCTTCCGGTCACGAGGATGAAGCCGCTCTCGATGCATTCTGCAGCCTCTTCGGCCGCGGCAAGAACTCTCCTCTCTACAAGAATATCGTAGAGAAGAACCTCGCACCTAACGTATCAGCATCCAACTATTGCCGCGAAAGCGCAGGCCAGGTAGGCATCTACGCCACCGCCTATCCGGGAGTCGATATCGACGACATCATGGCAGGCATCGAGCAGGCCATGGCTGATTTCGAGGCCAATGGCGTGGACGAGGAAGAGCTCGCTACCCTCAAGGCTCAGAACGAGACTTCAGCATACCGCCAGCTCGGCAGTGTCCTCGGCAAGGCAATGATGCTCGCCAGAAGCAAGGAGTTCTACGGCAAGGCTGACAAGTTCATCGACGAAATCGACGCCTTCAACAAAGTCACGTCAGAGGATGTGATGAGGGTCTACAACAAATACATCAAGGGCCAGAACTACGTCGCTGTCGTCGCCGTACCTCAGGGCCAGGCAGAACTCTCCATCGAAGGAAGCTCACTGGCAAATCTCACAATGGAGGACCAGAGCAACCAGACCATGCGCAGCGCGGCCGGCGCAGTCGTTGACGACGATTACGAGCGCACCCCGTCCAAGATCGACCGCAGCATCGAGCCTGACTACATGGTCAACACTCCTAAGACCAATGTCCCTGCCATCTGGAGAGCTACTCTCGCAAACGGCATCCAGATCGCCGGCATCAGCCAGAACGAGATACCTATGGTCAACCTTACCATCGCCATCGACGGAGGAAACATCCTCGACCCTGCGGGCAAGAGAGGCACAGCCGCCATCAACGCCAGCATGATGAACGAGGGAACCTCCGAGCACACTGCCTTCGAGATCGAGCAGGCTCTCCAGAAGCTCGGTGCCAGCGCACGCGTTTCAGGCGGTACAAAGTCAACCAATATCTCTGTGAGCGCACTTTCAAAGAACCTTCCGGCCGTTATGGAGATTGTGAACGAGATGATCACCAAGCCTAGATTCGACGAAGACGCCTTCGTCCGTGCCGTCAAGAGCCAGAAGTCATCTATCCAGAACGCTCTCACAAGCATCACATCCCTGGGCTCAAGGGCAGCTACAAAGCTCTGGCTGGGAGATTGCATCTACTCTGACTTCGTCACCGAAGAGAGTATCGACGCCATCACAATGGATGACATCAAGGCTTACTACGCCACCCTCACACCGAAGAACACCCATATCGATGTCGCTGGCGACGTGGATCTCCAGACCCTCAAGAAGGCTCTCTCCGCTCTCGAAGGCTGGGAAGGCCCGGAGGTCTCAGTACCGGAGATCACAGTAGGCACGAATGCCGCCCCTGGTACTTATTTCATCGACTTCCCTGGCTCAAAGCAGTCATACATCTATATCATCGGCCCAGGAATGACCATCAGCGACCCTGAGTACCACAAGCTTGACGTTCTCAACGAGAAGCTCGGAGCCGGATCTGCCGGCCGCCTCTTCGAGGTCCTCCGACTCCAGAGAGGTTACACCTACGGTGCAAGCTCCGCATTCAGCTCATCGCTTGAAACAGGCTACTTCCACGCCGCATCAAGCGTCCAGGGCAGCTCCACCAAGGAGTCCCTGGCCCTGTTCAAGGAAATCATCAACGGCTTCGTCGATGACTACACTCAGGAGAAACTCGACGGCGTGAAGGGTGCTATGCTCAGAGCCAACGCTTCTGCGTTCGAGACTTCATACAGCCTGCTAAGCCTGCTGTCCGCCCTCAGAAGCAACAATCTTCCGGATGACTTCATCGCCCGTGAGGAGGAAGTGGTGAACAACATGACTCTCGAGGACATCAAGGCCAAGGCTGCCGAGTATCTCAATACGGACAATATGATAATCGTTGTCGTAGGAGACGCCGCCACCCAGCTCAAGAACCTTCCTGAGGCCAAGCTCATCGACGCCATCTAATAATAAAGACCTATATTTCTGAAAATAAAAAAACCGGCTGTTCCGCCGGTTTTTTTATTTTACAGCAGCCGGAGCTTGCCGGCATCTACGAATGTCTTGAAATCCTGCTCCGAAGGACCTCCGGGCCATGGGGTGTAGAAATGGGTCATGCCCCTCGGCATTTCATCGGTATTGCGCCATACAAGCAGATATGAAACCGGAAAGCCTTCGACTGCAGGCTGAAGGATCTCCGTCCACCATTTCTCATAAGTGAGTCCCTCGTAGCCTGTTTCCGTTACGGCAAGCACCTTTCCGTGGCTCTCCGCAAACCCCTTCAGGCTTCCGAGGCAACTGCCCATATCCTTCCTGTATGTCTCAAAGGACTCAGGCTGAGCCAGATATGTAGGACAATAACAGTCCAGTCCCACGATATCCACATACTCATCCCCCGGATATCTCTCCTCCCAGCTTTCAAAGTTTTCGGACAACGAATTCGGCGATATGGCCCAGACAAGGTCCGTGAGACCCCTTTCATCCACCATATAGTCATAGGTCATCTTCCACAGATCATTGAACTGCCCAGCGCTGCAAAGCCCTGCGCCCCACCAGAACCAGCTTCCGGTATGCTCGTGCCAAGGCCTGAAGATCACCGGTATCTGCCGGCCCCGTGAGTCCTTGAGCGAAGCGATATAGGACGCGATCCTGTCAAGCCATCCCATAAAGTACCCGTGCTTCTCTCCGCCCGGCAGAATGGACTCCACCACCTTGTCGCTGCTTACATCCCAGGAATCCCCTCCCGTGAGGGGATTGCGCAGATGCCAGCTCAGGGTAACGATACCGCCTCTTTCATAATGCTTTATCGCCGCTTCCCTCATAAGGTTGAAATCATTTCCATCCAGATTGACAGGGCTGTCGATTTCAAGCCCGCCCATATCCAGACCCAGGATATACGGATAAGCCCCAACGGTGGAAAGCACGTCGGAGCGGTCCATCGAATGGTCGTTCTCCTTGGTTACATTCCACGTATGCCCGTACATAAGGTCATCCTGATGCCCGTAGAGAGGCACACACTCCTGCGCCGCATCCTTCAGAACGGATAACACTCCCTCCTTCGTATTGGCAGGCCGGGCAAGCCTGCGGGTAGCCGAAATGATTACGTCCAATGTGCTGCTGTCCGTCACGAATACGGAATTCAGCCCCTGAGCCTCCTGAGCAGGATCACCGCACAGGTCGTCGCCTTCCTGCCACATTTCGTGGGCAGGCTCGGCAAAACCTCCCCAACCCCAGAAATTGCACCCGGCAAGGTTTCCGCCGTTCACCGCGGATTTGACTACGCGCGAGAAGACGTAACCGTAAATGCTGTCCCTTCCGGAAACCGTACACCCGCGGTCGAAGCCGAACCCGTCGCGCGGATAGCCGAACTCTTCGATGACCATCGGCTTGCCAAGACGCTCCGCCAGCCCGATATGCTCGTCAATGTAGCTGCCGACATTGGCAATGGCTGCGCTCAGCCCGTCATTGACCGAATCCTCCTTCACCCAGCTCCAGTTGTACGGCCAGATATGGACAGTGATATAGTCAATGTCATCGCAGCTGTTCACGCGCTCGCAAAGTTCCAGGTCGCCCTCGCATCCCATCCTGCCCTCATTGCCGGTACTGACCATATGCACAGGGTCAAGTGACTTGACAAGGGCGGCGGTGCTATGGATATACTGCACGAATGCATCGCGGACCTCGGGGCTGTCGCTGAAGCAGCGGGGTTCATTGCACAGCTGCCAGCTGAAAATGGCAGGATGGTCCTTCAGGGTATTGACGATCCTGCGGATATAGTCGTGATTGAGCGCAATGGCCTTTTCATTGGTACTGAATGCGGCCATGCTCTCCATATAAGCGGAATATCCCTCCACTGCAGGCCGCGGCTGCTTCCCTGCCCCGGCAGCTTCCAGATACTCGGCAAAGCCGTATGACCATTCCCACGCATTGTTCAGGAAAAGTACAGCGCCCATCCCTCTCTCCTGCATACGGTCAAGGGCATATCTCAGGCAGGAAATGTCCTCGCCTTCAGTGGCCAGGACCCGGAGGTTCGTCACTCCCAGAGTTTTCAGAGTGTCAAGCTCGCGGTTGAGCCTCTCCTTCCCGGCCTCATCCTTTGCAAGCCTTCCGGCGTACCACAGGTTGGTCCCGATGAAATACTCCGGCTCACCGTTCTTGAGAATCAGGCCCTCCGATGTCGTCCAGACAGATTCAGAGGCAATCCTGTTACAGGAAACGCTGAAAAGCAGCATTGAGCAGAAGGCGAGCGCCATCATGCATTTAGCGGGCAAGTGTTTAATTTGTGGCATATTCATCAGTTTTATGCAAGATAGCGAATATATTTGGATCAAATAAATACATTTTTATCCACAACGCCACGCCATTCTCCCAGCCAAACATCTTCCTTATACTCATTTATCACAAACCCGCGGAAAAACTATCGGCAAATTGATAAAATTGATGATACTTTTATTAAGATTTTTTATCATTTTTGTCAATACTATGGAAAAGATCAAGGCTGAAGTTTTAAAGGAACTGAAAGAGAACATACTGCCATTCTGGATGCAAAGGATGCCCGATGCATCCGGAGGATTCCTCGGGCGGATCGACGGCAGCGGGGTGCCTTGTCCCGACGCGGACAAAGGAGCCATCCTTAATGCTCGTATCCTCTGGACGTTTTCCTCCGCTTTCCGTGTTCTGCAGGACAGCACGTATCTGGAAACGGCAGAAAAAGCATTCCTATACATTTCATCCCATTTCATCGACCGGGAGTTCGGAGGCGTTTTCTGGAGCCTGCACGCAGACGGCACTCCGAAAGACACAAAAAAGCAGTTCTATGCTATCGCATTCACGATCTATGCATTGGCCGAATATTACAGGGCCACGGGGAACGATAAAGCATTGGAGGAAGCCGTGGACCTCTACCGGAGCATAGAAGGCTATAGTCTGGACAATGTCAATGGCGGTTATCTGGAGGCCTGCACGCGCAGCTGGGAGCCGATCGAAGATATGCGCCTCAGCGAAAAGGACCAGAACGACGCCAAGACAATGAACACCCACCTGCATATCCTTGAGGCCTACACTGGCCTCTACCGTGTATGGCCGGACAAAGGGCTTGCAGTGGCTCTCAAAAACACGATAGAACTGTTCCTGGAAAGAATAATCGGAAATGACGGCCATCTCATCCTATTCTTCGATGAGAAATGGCAGCCGGATTCCACGATGTTCTCCTACGGGCACGACATCGAAGCCTCCTGGCTCCTGTGTGAAGCAGCGGAAGTGCTCGGCAACGAAGCTCTCCTGGCCGAAGTGCAGAAAATCTCGACAAAAGTGGCAGAAGCTTCAATGGAAGGATTCCGTCCGGAATCAGGAATGGAATACGAGTATGACCCAGCCACAGGATATCGTAACAGCTCAAGGGACTGGTGGGTTCAGGCAGAGACAGTCGTCGGCTGCATAAACCAGTTCCAGCTGACAAAAGACTCTATCTGGAAAACCCGGGCCGAAGCGGCCTGGAACTTCATAAAGGCCAATATCATCTGCCCTGACGGAGAATGGTACTGGAGCGCCCTCCCTGCCGAAAATGGCTTCAAGCCCAACACAACGGACGACCGTGCCGGCTTCTGGAAATGCCCTTACCACAACAGCCGCATGTGCCTCGAACTGATCGGGAGAATATAACGAAAGAAGCCCGGGCTCATTCAGAGCCCGGGCTTCCCGAAGAACGGCGGCTGCCTACTCTCCCACCTGGTGGGGCAGTACCATCGGCGATGGCGGGCTTAACTTCTCTGTTCGGAATGGGAAGAGGTGGTTCCCCGCCGCTATAGCCACCGCAATATTTTACTTGAG
>JAZLLA010000017.1:0-22692 GCA_045597895.1 Candidatus Cryptobacteroides sp.
TGGTAATCTTTATGGTTCTTGTTTTGTCTTTTGAACATGTCATTCAGTCACGTAGCCCGCTACGTTCCTTCATTCCATATTCAAAATCCATAAACAATCCCTCATAAATCTTTACCAACTTATTTTTTCATCATTCCTAAATTGATTCTGTTTTCTTGTAAAGTTACAACACTCTTTTAAATTAATCCATAAAAATAGTTGTACCTTGAAAAAGAATATACTGAAATTATATGATTCAGATCCGGCAGTGGTACGACTCCAAAGATCAAACTGATGCCCGTATGGCCGGGGAGTGGCTCAAAGAGAACTGTCTCGAAATCAAGGACGGGAAGATAATAAAGAAATAAAACTGTATAAGTCACAATATCCCGAAGATCTCGTATCTGGACAAGTACTTCGGACAGTTTGCTTTTGCCGTCAGGCGATGAACCTGACAAAAGTTATCCGGCACAGCCGGAACGGCTTTTCTGTGTAGTGATGGATGAGCTGTCTCATTCCCTCGTACGGTCCTCCATCCCCTCGACCGGGACAAGCGCCACGAAACCTCCGCGAGGCAGACAGTCCAGCGTCAGCATCTTAGAATCCGATGATTCCGATACCAGGGTTTTGCCGTCCTCGGAATCCCTGAAAACTGTCACGGTGCAGTCCCCGTCCACAAGAGCGGACAGATCCGCGGTCAGAGTCTTCTCAGTATCCGTCCCGTTGATGGCTGCAACATACCATCTGTCTCCGCTTCTGCGTGCCATGACCACGTGGCTTCCCGGATATCCGTCAAGCAGCCGCGTTTCGTCCCAGGTGGCCGGGAGGCCGGACAGGAGGCTGCGGACCTCTTCCGGCTGTCCCAGGAAGCCCTCGGGACGGTCAGCCATATGCTGCAGGCTGGACTGGAAAAGGACAGGGAGTGCCAGCTCGTGAGCGCTGGTGGTGATATGCGGATGCTGCGAGTCCGTGAACGCGCAGGGAGTATAGTCCATTGGCCCCATCACCCCTCTTGTGAACGGCAGCGTGGCGTTATGGGAGGCCGCGACGGTGGTCATCATAGGTGTGTTGTTGTACCACTCGGCGCCGTAGACGGCCTCCATTGACATAAGGTTAGGGTAGGTGCGCTGCCAGCCGCGCGGAATGGTGCAGCCGTGGAAGTCGACGAGCAGATGATGCCTTGCCGCATCCTCCAGGATGTCAATGTAATAGTCGACCATCGCAGCGCCGTCCTCTGCGAAGAAATCCACCTTCACCCCTGAAACGCCAATGCTCTCAAGCCAGGCGAACTCCTTCTCGCGCGACTCGGCGGTGCAAAGGCGGTCCTCCGGCTGGGGCGCTCCCGCGCCGGTCCAGCTGGTCCCTGAATTGTACCAGAGGTTGATCTTCACGCCATTCTCCCGGGCGTAGGCCATCACATCTTCGATCGTCTTCCCATCCTTCATCTGTGGCCACTCCCAGTCCACCAGACAGTACGGCCACCCCATTCCGGCCGCAAGGTCAATGTAGCTGCAGACGACCCCGAAGTCGTTGGAACTGTGATTGTAAGCCCAATAAATCCAGGAGGATACACCCGGCTCGATCCAGGAAGTGTCCTCGAGGCGGCACGGCTCCGACAGGTCTGTGACAATGGTGGATTCCGCAATGTCCGCGAGTGACCCGATGATGACGAATCTCCAAGGAGTCACTTCGTATGAAGGTTCAGGGTCTGTCGTCACCAGTTCATAGCGTTCCGGCTCATCGGTGGTGGCAAGCATCGAGCAGCTGTGCCCCTTCTCGATGCCGGCCTCAGCGATGAAGCCGAACACTCCGTCCTGATATTCCACAAGTGCAGGATATATCCATTTCCCTGGTTTGCTCGAAGTGCTTTCCGGGAACAGCGCCTCATATCCTGAGAAGCCGTAACGTCCTGTCCATCTTTTCTTTCCTTCAGGGATAACGTACGAAACCTTTTTCTCTCCTTTTAGGAAACGGAAAGCGACGGCATTGTCATAGACACGCATCTCCATGTCGTTGTCAGCGAAATGGAACACCTTTGTCTTTACCTTGTAGGAGCATTCCTTCCAGTTTCCAGAGATAAGCTCATAGGATTCCTCGACAAGTTCGCTCTTGAAAGGGGCCTTGACCTCTCCTCCGTCGAACTCGACGGTCTGGACGGCCTCCCCGCCGAGGGCTGCCACGAAACCGTTCTCTGAAACGGTCACAGTCAGGTTCCCGTCAGGGGAGCTGATAGAAAGGCAGTTGCACGAAACGGCAGCGGACAGCGCTGCAATGATGATGATGGACTTGGTTATGGTTTTCATAGATGGCAGTTTTCAAGGATCTTTTCAAGGTACTTCCTGTCAATGTCGTCGAAACAGCCGAGTTCCCTGCTGTCAATGTCCAGCACTGCCACGATTACGCCGTCCTTCTTCACGGGAACGACAATCTCGCTGCGCGACTCGCTGGAGCAGGCGATGTGCCCCGGGAACTCCTCCACGTCGGGTACAACGACGGTCTCGCCGTTCTTCCAGGCAGTGCCGCAGACTCCACGGCCGAAAGGGATGTGGGTGCAGGCCAGCGGGCCCTGGAACGGGCCCAGGACAAGTTCTTGGCCGGCCACACGGTAGAATCCGGTCCACCAGAACCCGAAAGCCTGGTGCAGGAGGGCGGAAAGGTTGGCCATATTGGCAATGATATCGTCCTCTCCTTCAAGGAGGGCTGCTGCCTGCGGCAGGATGGAAATGTATTTCTCCTCTTTAGTCATTGGTTTGTAGAGTTTTAAAAGGTTCGAGGGCTGCTGTCGGGCGCCCGTCCGCGAAGGCTCCGTAGTCGTAGCCGTTGCGGGAGTGCTCCGACTCCGGCTCCCAGAGGAAGATTCCCAGGAACCAGGGGTAGCCGCTTGTATGGTCGATTATGTACTGGAGCGCATCGCGCGAGGCCTCGGGCTCCGTGGCGGGCATCCCGAACTCGCAGAGCATTATTGGCTTGGAATACATTGTGTGCGTCATTGACAGGTTGTTGACGAACTGTTCGGTTTTCGGGCGCCAGTCCGGGTAGCCGTTGATGCTGGAGTCCCAGTAGGATGGGTAGAGGGAGAATCCTATGATGTCATAGCTTGCGCCTGCCTTCTGCATCAGGTCGAAGAACCACTGGATGGTCTGGGTCCTTTCACCACCATCGATGTGGAGGATGATCTTGGCATCGGGATAGACGCTCCTGACAGCGGCGCTTCCGGCATTGAAATATTGAACGAAGTTCCTGGCTTCCTGGTCCTTGACGCGCCCGGACTCCCAGAGCATTCCGTTCGTGACTTCATTCCCGACCTGCACCCAGGCGACATCGATGCCTGACTGCTTCAGCAGGCTCAGGACTTCCTCGGTGTGGGAGGCGACGGCTGCAGCCATTTCGTTGACGCCCAGCTCCTTCCATGCGGCTGGGACGTTCTGCTTGCCCGGGTCTGCCCACCAGTCGCTGTAGTGGAAGTCTATCATTATCTCCATTCCCAGCATGGAGGCTCTCTTTGCTTTTGTGAGCACGTCCTCCTTGTTGCACCAGCCGTCGGTGGGGTTCACCCAGACGCGGTATCTGACGGCATTGAAACCGAGTTCCTTGAAAAGTTCGGTGCATTCGGTCTGTTTTCCGTCGCGGCTGTAGAACTTGTATCCCTTGGCCTCCATCTCGGTGACCCAGCTTATGTCGGCTCCTATGGCGAATGCTTGTGTTGTGGCGCCCTTAGGACCGCTTTCCTTACCGCCGGTCTTGTTGCAGCCGGTGGTAAGAATGATAAGGCAGCATAGGCAGTTCAGGATGGTTTTTCTTTTCATTTGTGTTCAGTGGTTGATGCATCGGTAAAGGTAGAGTTTTTTTATGAAAGCTTGCAATTGCTTGCTTTTTTTTAGTAGATTTGTGCAGTATGCTATTTTAGCCCTGATGCAATCCACATAATTATTCCGATGAAAAAAGTTGATAGGAGCACTACCATTTCCATCTGTGTCGTAGTATCGGCCGCTTATCTGTTGTTTACAGCATTGTATTATTTCATAGCGGGGAGCATAACCGGTGGCGCGTTATATATCCTTGGTGTTCTCAATGTCCTTGTGCTGCTGTTCTGTTTGTTCATGGCCCTCCGCCTTCGCCGGAGCCAGAAAGAGGAATTCAAAGCCGCTGTCGCCAAGGCGGAGAGCGCCAATTGCACTAAGGCTCTGTTCCTCAACAATATGTCCCACGATATCCGCACTCCGCTGAATGCTATTGTCGGATATGCTTCTCTGGCGCAGACGCGTCTGGATGACAAGGCTCTGGTTGTGGAGCTCCTTGATAAGATAGGGTCCGCCGGCAATGATCTTATGGGGCTCGTCGACAAGGTTCTGGATATCTCGAAGGTGGAGATGGGGGACATCATCCTTGAGGAAGTTCCTTTCGATGTCGTTGACAAGATATATCAGCTTGCTGAAAGTGTCAGTGCCGCCGCCGGCTTGAAAGGAATCAAGATTGCACCGGTGATCAGTCCGGTCAAGAACAGCAGGGTCAAGGGAGACCTCTTCCGGATGAGGCAGATAATTGGGAACATTCTGGACAATGCCATCAAATATACTCCGGAGGGCGGACGTGTTTTCCTGACGTTGAGCCAGGCAGAATGTGACAGACCGGGTTATGGAACTTATGTTATTTCTGTTGAGGATAACGGAATAGGGATGGACAAGGATTTCGTGGAAATGCTTTTCGACCCGTTTGCCCGTGGTAGGGCTCAAATGAACGGTTCTGTCCAGGGTGCTGGGCTCGGAATGTTCATAGTGAAGACATTGGTGGATATGATGGACGGAACGGTCTCGGTCGATTCTGCCCCTGACCGGGGAACCAAGGTGTCTGTGGCATTACCTTTCCGGCAGCAGGTTCCGGCGGAAATGAAACCGTCGGCATATCGTTCCAGCAGTGACAATGATGTCTTGAAGGGCAAGCGGGCACTCCTGGTCGAGGACAATGAAATGAACCGTGAGATAGCTGCGATGCTGCTCGAAGAGCAGGGCATCGAAGTCGTTGCTGCCGAAGACGGGGATGTGGCGGTGGAGATTATGAAGGGTGTGGCAGAAAGGAAGGAATGGGACTATTTCAACTTTATTCTGATGGATATTCAGATGCCAAGGATGAACGGATACGAGGCTTCGAAGGCAATCCGTGACATCCAGGCCCCTGCGGGTGTCCATATCCCTATCATCGCTATGACGGCCAATGCTTTTACTGAGGATAAGAGGGATGCAAAACAGGCCGGTATGGATGACCATGTTTCGAAACCTATCGACCTGGATGTGCTTTGGAAGACTTTGAAGCGGTTTGTCTAGTATGGATATCCGGGAGTGCTATGAAGCATTGCATGGCGATTTCGACCAGGCTTGCAAAAGGCTGATGAATGAGAGGATGGTCACTCGTTTCGTCCTCAAGTTCCCTTCCGATCCATCTATGCAGCAGCTTAGGGAAGCTGTCGCCGCAGGGGACAATGAAAATGCCTTCAGAGCCGCCCATACGCTCAAGGGCGTGGCCGGCAATCTTGCCTTCACAGCCCTATACAGGGCAGCGTGCGATCTTACAGAGCAACTTCGCCCGCTCTCCGAGCCGGCCGACCCTTCTTTGCTGGCTGCTCTCGAGTGTGAGTATCAGTGTGCTCTTGACGCTGTCGGCTGTATTTCCATTAGAGAAACTTCTTTATCATTTTGAGCGCTTTGTCTGAATAAGGCTGGTAGCGCATCTTTATGTCAAGCCAGGTCTTCTTGTCGACGATGCTCTTCTGATGGGTGAATGTGTCGAATCCCCACTTGCCGTGGTAGTTGCCCATTCCGCTTTCTCCCACTCCTCCGAAAGGCATCCTTTCCGTTGCAAGGTGTATCATGGTATCGTTAACGCAGCCGCCGCCGAAATGGAGATGTGCCAGGAGCTCGCGCTTGAGCTCACTGTCATTCGTGAAGATATATGTAGCGAGAGGTCTCGGCCGTGCATCGATATAGTCCACAACGTCGCTGATGTCAGTATATGTGATAATCGGAAGAAGAGGTCCGAATATCTCTTCCTGCATGATCCTGTACGAATCGATGGCGAGGCTCTTGTCCTCCATCTTCTGGTCTATGGATCCGAGACGGATAACCGTAGGCTCGATCTTCAGGGTGGAAGCGTCCGCCTTGCCGCCATAGCATACCATCTCCCTGCAGCCGTCCAGAGTGTCGATCAGCCTGTCGAAGTGACGCTGTCCTATAATCTTCCCGTAATCCGGATTCTCCAGGGTGTTCTCCCCGTACATTGACTTGATTTCGGTGATGCAGGCATCCACGAATGTGTCTGCAATGTCCTTCTGTACGAATACATGGTCAGGAGCGACGCAGGTCTGGCCTGCATTGAGCAACTTTCCGAACACAATCCTTCTGGCTGATACCTTTATGTCGCACTCCGAGTCGACAATGACCGGGCTTTTGCCTCCAAGTTCCAGGGTGACAGGAGTGAGATGCTCCGCGGCTTTCGCCATTACGGTACGGCCGTATGACTTGCTTCCTGTGAAGAAGATATAGTCGAATTTCTGGTCCAGAAGACCGGTGCAGCTGTCCCTGTCCCCGTCTATCACTGCCACATAATCTTCAGTGAAAGTCTCGTCAATAAGCTTCTTTATGACGGCCTGGGTGGCCTTTGCCTGTGAAGACGGCTTCAGGACCACAGTGTTTCCTGCTGCCAGGGCGCTGATGAGCGGTGAGATGCTGAGGAGGAAGGGGTAGTTCCATGGCGCCATTATCAGGACATTGCCGTAAGGCTCATGGATGATTCTGCTCCTTGACGGGAACTGGGCGAGGGGAGTGCTGGCCCTTTGCGGGCGTGCCCATCTGCGCAGGTGCTTGCGCATATCGCGTATCTCGCTTAGCGCAAGCCCCACCTCGCACATATATGCTTCAGCGGTGCATTTCCCCAGGTCCTGTTTCAAAGCGTCCAGGATTTCGCCTTCCATCTCCTTGATGGAGTTTGCCAGTATCTGCAGGGCAGCCCTTCGGCCGGCTACATTGAGTGTGTAGCCGGCCTTGAAGAATGCTCTCTGCTTGAGGAGTATCTCTTCGATCATTTATTTGTTGTATTTCTCTGTCTGTTCCTTTATGAGCTCGTCGAGGACTCCCTGGTCGAAGTAGTTGATCCTCATGTTTCTCTTTACGTCAGCGAGGGTCTGTGCGGCGACTGCGCGTGCCTCCTCGCTTCCCTTCCTGAGGACTTCATAGACGTAAGGGATATTCTGCTCCAGCTCCTTCCTGCGCGCTCTGATAGGCTCGAGAGTGTCATTTAGAACTGCGTTGAGGAACTTCTTGATCATCATGTCGCCGAGACCTCCTGCGCGGTACTGGTCCTTCACCTCGTCGAGGCTGTGGAACTCGAAGCTTGACTTCTTGCCCACGAAGCAGTCGGCGAACTTGTCGAAATGCTCAGGCTTGCAGAATGCGTCGAGGTATGTGAACACGGTGTTGCCCTCCACATGTCCGGGGTCTGATACCTGGAGGTGGAGAGGGTCGGTGTACATTCCCTTGACCTTGTCCCATACTTCCTCCGCGCTGTCGGAGAGATAGATGCAGTTGCCCAGGGACTTGCTCATCTTTGCCTTTCCGTCCGTTCCCGGCAGCCTGAGGCAGGCGGCGTTGTCCGGAAGCATGATTTCGGGCTCGACAAGTGCCGGTCCGTAGACTGAGTTGAACTTCCTCACTATTTCGCGTGTCTGCTCGATCATCGGCTCCTGATCCTCTCCTACAGGCACTGTGGTGGCCTTGAAGGCGGTAATGTCGGCGGCCTGGCTGATAGGATAGCAGAAGAAACCTACAGGTGTACCGGCTTTGTTGTCCTCTCCGCTGTCAGAGAATCCTCTCATCTGGATCTCCTGCTTCACGGTAGGGTTTCTCTGGAGCCTCTGCACTGTGACGAGGTTCATGTAGAAGAATGTGAGCTCCGTCAGCTCGCTTACCTGGGACTGGATGAAGATGGTGGTCTTTTCCGGATCAAGTCCCGCTGACATATAGTCCAGGGCCACCTCTATGATGTTCTGACGTACTTTTTCAGGGTTGTCGGCATTGTCCGTCAGGGCCTGGGCATCCGCGATCATAACGAATATCTTGTCAAACTTGCCGCTGTTCTGAAGCTCCACCCTTCTTCTGAGCGAGCCTACATAGTGTCCGATATGGAGTCTTCCGGTCGGTCTGTCACCGGTCAAAATTATTTTTCCCATTTATATTTTATTAGTCTTTTATTTGAGCCAGCGCCTCGCGGACCTTCGCCTCGATTTCGTCGCACAGCTCCTTGTTGTCATTCATAAGTTGTTTTACAGCCTCGCGTCCCTGTGCGAGCTTCTCGTCGTTGTAGCTGAACCAGGAACCGCTCTTGTGGATGATGTCGAACTCCACGGCGAGGTCGCAGATCTCAGCGCTGTGCGAGATACCTTCGCCATAGACGATGTCGAACTCGGCCTTCTTGAAAGGAGGGGCCATCTTGTTCTTCACCACCTTCACCCTGGTCCTGTTACCTGTGGCCTCGTCTCCGTCCTTGAGCTGAGTGGTCTTGCGCACGTCGAGGCGCACTGATGCGTAGAACTTGAGGGCGTTACCACCCGTGGTGGTCTCCGGGTTTCCGAACATGATGCCGATCTTCTCGCGCAGCTGGTTGATGAAGATGCAGCAGGTATTGGTCTTTGAGATGTTTGCTGTGAGCTTTCTGAGGGCCTGGCTCATGAGGCGGGCCTGGAGGCCGACCTTGTTGTCGCCCATCTCGCCTTCGATCTCAGCCTTCGGGGTCAGTGCGGCCACGGAGTCGATGACGACGATGTCGATGGCTCCCGAGCGGATGAGGTTGTCGGCGATTTCGGGTGCCTGCTCCCCGTTGTCCGGCTGGGATATGAGGAGGGTCTCAAGGTTCACTCCCAGAGCCTTTGCGTATGACCTGTCGAATGCGTGCTCGGCGTCGATCATAGCTGCTATGCCGCCCTGCTTCTGGGCTTCGGCGATGGCGTGGATGGCGAGTGTGGTCTTACCTGATGATTCCGGTCCGTATATTTCGATGATCCTGCCGCGCGGATAACCCCCGATTCCGAGGGCGTGGTCGAGGGCAACGGAACCGCTCGGGATCACCTGTACGTCCCAGGCAGGCTGGTCTCCCAGCTTCATAATCGTTCCTTTGCCATAATCTTTCTCGATCTTGTCGATAGTCGCCTGAAGGGCCTTGAGCTTGGCTGCATTCAGTTCAGCGGCGTTGTTTTCATTTTCCTTGGCCATATCTGTAGTGTTTTAGAATTATCTTTCAAAAACTTCCGGAACAAAGGTATCAAAACGTCCTTTATCTCCAAAACTTTTGCAAAGATAATTCCACCTTGAGCCAAAGCGCGGCACAAGCTAGATATTTTCGTCGGAAGAGAGCACTTTTTCCACAGCAGATGAGACCTCATCGTAACCGTATCCCCTGGACAGGGCGAACTTGATAAGCTTGAACTTGATATACGGGTCTCCCCGGAGGGATTTGAATTTGGTGGCGACGACTTTTTCGAGCCTCGAAGAGGCTGCATCGGCATCGATTTCCTGCAGGCCGGCGGCGATGTCCTCCTTGGACACTCCCTTCATCATCAGGGCGTAGCGGATCTTGGCCTCGCCCCAGCCGGTCAGGGCGGCCTTCTCCCTGGCGAAGGCTGCGGCGTATCTGGAGTCGTCGACGAACCTGTCGCTGACAAGTGAGGCGACGGCTTTCTCCGCCTCGGCCGAGTCCCCTTCAAAGGCTGTGAGCGCCTTTTTCCTTATGTCGGACCGGCAGTACTCGCGCCTTGCGCAGAGATTTTGAAGATATGGGAGGACTTTCTCTTTCTCCATAATGCTAGAAATCGAAGCCCATGCTGAAATATGCCCCCACCTTGTTGGTGATGCTGGAGTAGTGGAGGTTGACCCTTATCGGTCCGATGACGGAGTCGTATGCGTATTCAAGGCCGTATCCGAGCGGGGTGTCCCCGTTTATGAAGAGATTCCTGTCCAGCTTTTCGGAATCCTTCACGGCGTTGATTATCATCGAGATGTAGTTGTTCCTGGTGACGCGGAACCTCAGGTCCGCGCGTGCAACCATCAGCATATTGCTCATAGGCGTAGCATAATTCACTCCTATGAACGGAATCTGTTGCTCCACATAGCGCCCCGCCATGCTGCCTCCGATGATGTTCATATGTGTGAGCGGGATATTCTCTCCGAATATGAAACGTCCGTTAAGGCGGGGGATCAGGCTGACAACCCGGCCCATCGGGATTACCGTGCCCAGGTCGAACTGGACTATATGGAAAGTCCGGCTCTCCTCACCTACGCCGGAAATGCAGTAATCGTATGAGATTCCGGCATTGTGTCCCGAGGCAGGGAAGTATCCGTCATCCATATTGTCGTTCCTGGCGTCCAGGAACAGTGAGAAGAAGTCGTTCTTGCGCATCTCGGAGTCGATTTCCTCCGGAATGAATTTCTCCGACAGCAGCGAAGTTACGTTGTAGTAGTCGTTCCTGACTCCCAGCTTCAGGTCCTGCCTCTTCCAATTCATATCGGAGAAATAGGCCATCTGGGTGAACCTCCAGTATTTGGTGTTCAGCCGTGGTGCCTCGCCGAAGTCGAACATGTTCACGTCGGTATAGGCATTATGGCTTTCGATGTTGAAGGTAGGCATTTTCGCCATCTTGTACGTGTACTTGATGTTCAGGTACGGGTTCGATGCCACCTTTGCTGTGAGGTCCAGGGCCGAACCTTCCACCTTGCGGACATTGAGTCCCAGGTTGAAGATCGCCGACACAAGTGATTCGCTGTCGAACCTGGCGCCGGCCCCGACAAGATGGACCGGGCCTTTCTTGCAGATGATGTTCAGAATGAAGCTGTCTTCATCCTTCAGAAGCTCATAGTTAACGAACTCGAATGATTTGGTCGCGTAGATCTTCGCCACAGCATTCTCCAGGTCCTTCTTATAGACCTTGTCCCCGATCTTGAAGTTGAGCTTTCCTGAGATGTAGGACATCTCGGAAGGTGACATCCCGGAATACTGTATGCCGGAAATCCTGATAGGGATTTCGCCCACATCCACTGCCGGGGTGTTCTGGAGCTGCAGCTTTTCCGGACCCAGGACTTCCTTCAGGGCCAGAAGGTCCTCCGCTTTGCTGAAGGCGCCTTCGTAACCGCGGTTTATGATGACGTCGATGCTCTGGCTGTCGAAGCTCATCATATTGAACCCGCTGAGTTCCGGCTTTATCATTATGTCGGGGATGTCCACGTTCTTGACGAATGCATCCCGGCCGAGGATGTCTATGAACTGCCATACCAGGTCGGCGACATTGTTTATGTCGCTGTAAGTCATATCCGTATCGGACAGCTCGACTCCTATGATGATATCCGCTCCCATTTCCCTGGCTATGTCGGTAGGGAAGTTGTTCCTCGTACCTCCGTCCACCAGTATCATCCCGCCGGTCCTCACCGGAGCGAAGATTCCCGGGATGGACATCGTCGAGCGCAGGGCGGTGTTAAGCTTTCCGTGATGCCACAGGTACGCCTTTCCGGAAACCATCTCCGAGGCCACGCAGAAGAACGGTATCGGCAGTTCGGTGAAATCTATGTCATCCTGGTATCCTACGGTAAGGCTGCTGAAGATATTGTTTACGTTGTGCCCGAAGATGTATCCGGCGGGGAGGCTTCCGAAGATGTTCTCCTTCAGCGTCTTTTCCCCCAGCTCGCTGTCCGCTCCCAGATCGAGCGCTTCGTTTCCGTCCATGTCTTCGCCCCCCTTCCTTCTCATGAAGCCTTCAGAGCTGTAGAGGAAAGGGATGGAGACAATATATTTCTCCTTGTATTTCTTCTGCTGGTATGAAATGAACTCCTGTGGGATCCTGTCGCTAAGGATCAGGTTCCAGTCCACCGACTTGAAAAGCGAGTCCAGGAACTCGGAACTGTAGCCGATCGAGTACAGACCGCCCACCAGACCGCCCATGCTTGTCCCCAGGACCATGTCAATGGGAATGCCCGCCTGCTCCAGGAACTTCAGCACCCCCACGTGGGCCGCACCCTTGGCTCCGCCGCCGCTCAGGACCAATGCCACCGTCGGCCGGTGTTCGCGTATCCTGTCCATCTTCGCGCGCATTTTCGCGCATACGATGGAATCTGCCACGGGGTCCAGGCTGTTGAATGATACTTGCCCTCTTGCCGGGACCGCCAGGATGAGGAAGACAAGCAGGTGAAGAAGCTTTTTCATATTCAGGTTCTGTTGTTGTGCTGGCCGGCAAGCATTCCGCAGGCCGCCAGGATGTCCTCCCCGCGGGAGGAACGTATGGTGCAGGTGATTCCGTGGGCGTTGAGCCTGTCGCGGAAGTTCTCCATTATTGTTTCCGGTGAGGATTCGTATGGGAAATCGGGGATTTTGTGGAACCTGATGAGGTTCACGCGGCACTCAAGCCCTCCGAGCAGCCTGATCAGCGCGTCTTCGTGACGCTTGGTGTCATTGAGCCCGGCGAACATCGTATATTCGAAGCTGACGCGCCTCTGCCCCGAGAAATCGTACTTTTTCAGGAGCTTGATTACGTTCTCTATAGGATAGGCCTTCTGCACCGGCATCAGTGACTGCCTTTCCTCGGGGAAAGGGTCGTGGAGGCTGATGGCCAGGTGGCAGCGGCAGTCATCGAGGTATCTTGAGAGGTTCGGGATCACCCCGATGGAGGACAGGGTGATGCGCTTAGGGCTCCAGCCGAAGCCCCAGTCCGCTGTGAGCACCTCGATGGCGCGCATTACATTGTCATAATTGTCCAGAGGCTCGCCCATTCCCATGAAGACGGCGTTGGTGAGCTCCTGTGACTCGTCGATGGCGATGAACTGGGAGATGATGTCGGCGGCGGAGAGATGGCCGTGGAACCCCTGGCGCCCTGTCATGCAGAACTTGCAGCCCATACGGCATCCCGACTGGGAGGAGACGCAAAGCGTTTTCCTGTCGTCATCCGGAATCATCACGGCTTCGATGGCGGCCTGTTCCATCTCCTCGGGCCTGGCCTCTTCGTAGGCGTTGAGGGATGAAACGCGTACGCAGCTGACAGGGAACAGGTATTTCTTCGTCCCGTCAGAGGAGACAGCCTTGCCAATAGGCTCTGCCGCGCCCACTTCGTAGTGCGCCGAAAGCTTTTCGCGGCCCGCCTTCGAAATGTTCGTCATTTCGTCGATGGACCTCACTCGCTTGACATACAGCCACTGCGCAAGCTGTTTCCCTGTGAATGCAGGAAGCCCTGCAGCAACCGCTATTTCCTTCAACTCGTCGGGAGTCTTTCCCAGTAACTTTATCTTCATAAACTTTCCTCTATTTCTTTTATGTGCGCCTTCAGGGACTCGAACCAGTGGGGGATGGTGATGCCGAAGGTATTCTCCACCAGGCTCTTGTCCATCAGGACATAATGCGGGTGCTTGGCCTGGTTCGCGTCCGAGGACACCGGCCGGACATTGCATCCGTGCCCGCAGAGACTGTTGACGGCAACTGCCAGATCATAGAGCGAGGCGCAGCCCTGGTCCGTGAAGTGGTAAGTCCCCGTCCTGTCTGTCATCCCGTCACGGACTATCTTCACTATAAGATCCGCCAGGTCTCCCGCAAAGGTAGGGGAGCCCACCTTGTCGCAAACGGCATTGACAGAGGTGTTTGTCCCTGTCAGGCCGGTGAAGCTCTTAACAAAATTCTTGCCGTGGGCCGAATATAGCCAGAATGTCCGCAATATGATATATCTGCATCCTGAATCCCTGACAGACTGCTCTCCCGCGAACTTTGTGATGCCGTAGACTCCGACAGGGTCCGGGGTGTCGTCCTCGGTATAGGGGACGTGCCCGTCGCCCGGGAATACATACCCGGTGGAGATGTGGACCAGAGTGGCCTTGCACTCGCGCGCCACCCTTGCAAGCCCGGCCACTGCGGTGTGGTTCAACTGATCGGCAAGCCCTATTTCGTTCTCTGCCCTGTCCGGATCGGAGAACGATGCACAGTTCACGATGACATCCACATTCTCCGAAATGACGGTGAGCCTGACAGCGTCGGTGTTCGTTATGTCCAGGCTGACGGTCTCTATGCCGGGGATCTGGGTCAGGTCGGTGAAAATGAAATTGTGCCCGCTCCCTTTCGAAGAGCGGCGTAGCTCCATTCCGAGCTGTCCGTTTGCACCTGTGACCAGTATGTTCATCGCGCCAATATCCGTAACATACAAATTTACTAAAAAATTGACTATTTTTGTAAATATGAATTCTGATGTTTCAGGAAGCAGGCCTTCCATAATACTCTATACCGACGGGGCTGCCAGCGGGAACCCAGGTCCGGGCGGCTACGGCGTGGTCCTCAAGTGCGGCGGCCTCCGCAAGGAGATGTCGGGCGGCTATGCCAGAACCACTAACAACAGGATGGAGCTTATGGCTGTCATAGTGGGTCTGGAGGCCGTCAAGTGGGAGCACGCGGTCATCGAGGTGTACAGTGATTCCAGCTATGTGGTGAAGGCCATAACTGAGAACTGGATAGCCGGATGGCAGCAGAGGGGATGGAAGAAGGTGAAGAACGTGGACCTGTGGATCCGCTTCCTGGATGTGTACAAGAGGCATCGTGTGACTTTCCACTGGCTCAAGGGGCACGCCGGACATCCGGAGAACGAGCGCTGCGACAGGCTCGCGGTTGCCGCCGGCGCGGGCGCCGTGGAAAGAGGGGAGACCCTGCCCGAGGATACAGGCTATGCCGAATCGGAAAATTTATTATCTTTGTAAGACTCTAAAGACATCGTTATGCAGAACAACAATAACAGAATCGTGGTGGGCATCACCCAGGGTGATGGGAACGGAATCGGATATGAGGTGATAATCAAGGCTCTGGCCGACAGCAGGATACTCGAGTCCTTCACCCCTGTCATCTACGGATCCTCGAAGATCTTCGGTTTCTACAAGAAGACCATCCATGAGATCGAGCAGATAGACACCAATGTCATCTCCTCCGCGAAGGACGCCCACCAGAAGAGGGTCAATATCGTCAACTGCCTGCCTGACAATGTCTTCGTCGAGCCAGGGCAGCCCAACCCGGAATCCGGCAAGGCTGCCATCATCGCCCTCGAGGCTGCTGTCAAGGACCTCAAGGCCGGCGACATCGACGTTCTGGTCACCGCTCCTATTAACAAGAAGGTGATGTCCACCCAGGGCTTCGGCTTCACCGGACATACCGAGTTCCTCCAGGACGCGTTCGGAGTGAAGGACGTGACGATGTTCATGGTCAGCGACACCATCAAGATAGGTGTCGTCACCGGCCATATTCCGCTCAGGGAGGTCCCGGACAGCATAACTGAGGAAAAGATTCTTAGCAAGCTCCGCCTTATGAACGGTTCCCTGAAGAGGGACTTCGGCGTGGACTGTCCGAAGATCGCCGTCCTCAGCCTGAACCCTCACAGCGGCGACGGTGGACTCCTCGGCGACGAGGAGGAGCGCATTATCGCCCCTGCAGTCAAGAAGGCAGCCCAGGAGGGGATCGAGGCCTTCGGCCCATATTCGCCGGACGGATTCTTCGGAGCCGGGATGTATGCCAAGTTCGACGCCACTCTGGCGATGTACCACGACCAGGGGCTCGAGCCTTTCAAGGCCATCGCTTTCGAGGACGGTGTGAATTTCACCGCCGGACTCCCTGTCGTCCGCACTTCTCCTGACCATGGCACCGCCTACGAGATGGCCGGCCGCGACGAGGCCGACCCGCGCTCGATGATGTCCGCCATCTTCAAGGCCATCGACATCTTCAGGAACAGGCGGAACTATGATGCCCTCCTTGCCGGGAAGATGAAGGAGCGTATCCTCGACGATGCTGAAAAGCCTTCACGTCCGGGACGTCCTCAGATCGCCTAGGAGTCATAACTCCTTTGTACTGAACTGCTATACTAAAAGGTTTTTTATCAAAAAAATCTTGTTAATAAAAAAATTTATTATTAATATTGTAAAAGAAGCAGTTCTAAAAACAAAGGTTAGTTATGAAAATCGCTCTTGTTGGTTATGGCAAGATGGGCCATATCATTGAGGAGGTCGCAAAGTCCCGCGGTCATCAGATCGTCTGCACGATAGACGTGGACAATCCGCAGGATTTCGAAAGTGACGCATTCAAAAGCGCGGACGTCGCCATCGAGTTCACGATGCCGTCTTCAGCTTATAATAATGTAAAGAAAGCGTTCGCCGCCGGCGTAAAGGTCGTCAGCGGCACCACTTCGTGGCTTCCCGAACATCGCGATGAGATGGAAAGGCTCTGCGCTGAGGGGCACACCCTCTTCTGGAGCAGCAACTTCTCCATCGGAGTGTATATCTTCTCAGCAGTGAACAGCTATCTGGCCGGCATCATGGACAAGTTCGACGGCTACGACGTGGTCATGGACGAAGTCCATCATTGTCATAAGCTCGACTCTCCGAGCGGCACTGCGGTTACATTGGCCGAAGGCATATTGGCCCGGCTGTCAAGGAAGGGTTCCTGGACTAACGAGCTCGCTCCCCTGGGGGAGGTCGAGTCGTTCAAGACGCCCGCACAGGGCGATGCGCTGCAGATCTTCAGCTACAGGCACGACGAGGTCCCGGGCATCCACACCGTCCGCTACGAGAGCGACGCCGACCGTATTGTCATAACCCACGATGCTAAGAGCCGCAGGGGCTTTGCGCTGGGCGCCGTGATGGCCGCCGAATATGCTGCAGGGCACGAGGGCCTGCTGGGGATGGATGACCTTTTCAAAGAGTTAATTTAATTGTAAGGATATGAAAGTATTGAAATTCGGGGGCTCTTCCGTGGGCTCAGCCAAGAGAATGATGAATGTCGCCTCCCTTATCGATGACGGCGAACAGAAGCTTGTGGTGCTTTCCGCAATGTCCGGCACCACCAACTCCCTCGTGGAGATCGGAAACTATTACACTAACGGCAATGCAGAAGGCGCAGCCGATGTCATCGCCTCCCTCGAATCCAAATACTCCAAACACGTCTCCGAGCTTTACTCCTCGGACGAATACAAGGACAAGGCCTGGAAATTCCTCAGCGGCATCTTCGAGTTCCTCCGTTCCTTCTCAGGAAAGAACTTCGGTACAGTGGAGGAGAAGAGCATCCTCGCCCAGGGCGAGATCATGTCCACGAATATGATGACCTTCTACCTTCAGGAGAAGGGCGTGGACGTCTGCCTGCTCCCTGCGCTCGACTATATGCGCATCGATACCACCGGCGAGCCTGACCTCCTTTATATCACAGACCATATCGGGGACATGCTCGACCATAACAGGGCATATCTCTATATCACCCAGGGCTACATCTGCCGCAACTCCAGCAATGAGATCGACAACCTCCAGCGCGGAGGCTCCGACTACAGCGCTTCGCTGATCGGCGCCGCCATCAAGGCTGACGAGATCCAGATCTGGACAGACATCGACGGTATGCACAACAACGATCCGCGCATCGTGGACCACACCACCGCAGTGCATCACATCCACTTCGAGGAGGCTTCCGAGCTCGCATACTTCGGAGCCAAGGTCCTTCACCCGACCTGCATCCTCCCTGCAAAGAACGCGAACATCCCTGTCCGCATCCTGAACACCATGCAGCCTGACGCAGAGGGCACTCTGATCAACAACAAGCTCGAGGAAGGCAAGATCAAGGCCGTCGCTGCAAAGGACAACATCGCCGCCATCCGCATCAAGTCATCCCGAATGCTCCTTGCATACGGTTTCCTGCGCAAGGTGTTCGAGATCTTCGAGAACTACAAGACCTCCATCGACATGATCTCCACCTCAGAGATCGGTGTGTCCATGTCAGTGGACAACACCCAGCATCTGAACGAGATCGTACACGAGCTCAAGAAATACGGAACAGTGGACGTCGACCTCGATATGTGCATCATCTGCGTTGTAGGTGACATGGACTGGGAGAACGTGGGCTTCGAGTCACGCGCCCTTGCAGCCATGAAGGACATCCCTGTACGAATGATCTCCTACGGCGGATCGAACTACAACATCTCCTTCCTCGTGCGCGAGGAGGACAAGAACCGCGCACTCCGCGCTCTCAGCGCCAAGCTTTTCGACAAATAATCAACTCTTTAATATTTTAGCAATATGAAAACACCGGTATTCACTGGATCGTCTGTCGCCATCGTCACTCCATTCACAAAGGACGGTAAGATCAACTATGACAAATTCCATGAGATCGTAGACAAACAGATCGCCGGTGGCACATCGGCAATCACGGTCTGCGGCACCACCGGCGAAGGCGCGACCCTCTCCGACGAGGAACATCTCTCCCTCATCCGTGACTGTGTGAAATATGTCAACGGCAGGATCAAGGTCGTGGCCGGAGCAGGCTCGAACGACACCGCATACGCACTCCACCTCTGCAAGGAGGCCGAGGACGCCGGCGCCGACGGACTTCTCGTGGTCACCCCATACTATAACAAGACCAGCCAGCGCGGCCTCATAAAGCACTACACCTACCTCGCTGACAACGTCCATACCCCTATCATCCTCTACAGCGTGCCTAGCCGCACGGGAATGAGCTTCACCATCGATACCCTCAAGGCCCTCTCCGAGCACCCGATGATCAACGGTATCAAGGATGCCAATTCCAACATCGGCCAGGTCGCCGGAACCATCGCCGCCTGCGGTGACAACCTCAACGTCTGGAGCGGCAATGACGACGAGACCGTCGCAATGATGGCCCTCGGCGCCAAGGGTGTGATCTCTGTCTGGGCCAATGTCGCCCCGCGCGCCGTGGCCGATATGACCGACGCCTGCCTCCGCGGTGACTTCGCTTCCGCAGCAAAGATGCAGACAGCGGCCTACAAGCTCATCAAGGCTCTCTTCATCGAGACCAACCCTATGCCTGTCAAGGAGGCTATGAACTTGATGGGAATGGAAGTCGGCGACGTCCGTCCGCCGCTTTGCGAACTTCTCCCTGAAAATGCGGCAAAACTCCGTCAGGAACTTATCAACTCTGGATTAATCAAGTAATTATGAAGAAATATAACGTAGCCATCGTAGGCGCCAGCGGCGCTGTCGGCCAGGAATTCCTCAAAGTACTCGAGGAACGCAATTTCCCTATCAACGAACTCACCCTTTTCGGCTCGGAGCGCAGCGCCGGCAGGAAGTACACCTTCTGCGGCAAGGAGATCGAAGTAAAGCTCCTCCAGCACAATGACGACTTCAAGAACATCGACATCGCCTTCACATCAGCCGGAGCCGGCACTTCAAAGGAGTTCGCCGAGACCATCACCAAGTTCGGTGCAGTGATGATCGACAATTCATCCGCCTTCCGTATGGATCCGGACGTTCCGCTTGTAGTACCTGAGTGCAACGCCGAGGATGCCCTTGTGCGCCCTCGCGGCATCATCGCCAACCCTAACTGCACCACCATCATGATGGTAGTGGTCCTCAAGCCTATCGAGGCCCTCTCACACATCACCAGCATCCACGTGGCCAGCTACCAGTCAGCTTCCGGTGCAGGTGCCCAGGCAATGGCCGAACTCCAGCAGCAGTACAAGGAGCTCGTCAACGGCGAGCCTGTCACTGTCAACAAATTCGCTTACCAGCTCGCTTACAATGTCATCCCTCAGATCGTCGTGTTCACCGACAACGGTTACACCAAGGAGGAGATGAAGATGTTCAACGAGACCCGCAAGATCCTCCATTCAGACGTGAAGTGCTCCGCTATGTGCGTGCGCATCTCTTCACTCCGCTCACACTCCGAGGCTGTCTGGATCGAGACCGAGAAGCCTCTCGACGTGAAGACCGTCCAGGACGCCATCGCAGCTGCTCCGGGCCTCACACTCCAGGACGACCCTGCAAACAAGGTATATCCTATGCCTCTCTTCACCGGTGGCAAGGACAATGTCTTCGTCGGCCGCGTCCGCAAGGACCTCGCCAATGAGAACGGCATCACCCTTTGGCTCTCCGGAGACCAGATCAAGAAGGGCGCAGCCCTCAATGCAGTCCAGATCGGTGAATATCTCGTAAGCAAGGGACTCTGATATGAAGAAGATCCGCGCAGCCATAGTGGGATATGGCAATATCGGCCGTTTCGCGCTCCAGGCGCTCCAGGCCGCCGATGACTTCGAGCTTGCAGGCGTGGTGCGCCGCAGCGGTTCCGCTGAAGGCGCTCCCGAGCTTGCCGGCGTGAAGGTGGTCTCCAGCATCCGCGAACTTGCGGATGTGGACGTGGCCATTCTTGCCACTCCGTCCAGGAAGGTTGAGGCCTTCGCCCTCGACTGCCTTGAGGCCGGAGTCAGCACTGTGGACAGCTTCGACATCCATACAGGCATCTATGACCTCAAGGTGAAGCTTGATGCAGCTGCAAAGAAGGCCGGCTGCGCCAGTATCATCTCCGCAGGCTGGGATCCGGGCTCGGACAGCATTGTCCGCGCGTTGCTCCAGGGCCTCGCTCCGAAGGGTGTTACCTACACGAACTTCGGTCCGGGTATGAGTATGGGTCACAGCGTGGCTGTAAAGGCCATTGAGGGCGTGCGTGATGCATTGTCAGTCACCATCCCTGTGGGAACCGGCATCCACCGCCGTATGGTCTATGTGGAGGTCGAGGACGGCTATGATTTCGCTATGATCGAGAAGGCCGTGAAGAACGATCCTTATTTCGTCCACGATGAAACCCACGTCCAGCAGGTCCCTTCCGTGGATGCTCTCAAGGATATGGGACACGGAGTCAATCTCGTCCGCAAGGGCGTCAGCGGCAGCACCCAGAACCAGCGCTTCGAGTTCAATATGAGCATTAACAATCCTGCCCTCACCGGCCAGGTGCTCGTCTGTGCGGCCCGCGCCGTAACCCGTCGCGCCCCAGGTGCATACACAATGATCGAGGTCCCTGTCATCGACTTCCTCGCCGGTGACCCCGAGACACTCATCCGCTCATTGGTATAGATATTCCGATTCTATGATACAGGCCCGGGGCACATTGAAATGCCTCGGGCTTTTTTTGTGTACGGAACGTGGGTCCCATTTTGTGAAAAAATGGCTATATTAGCCGAATAATCAGATAATGGAACTAGGAACTGCTGCAATGTGGAGAAATAACATCGAGCCTGTCATAATCGAAGACGAATCCCTTTCTTATACATCCCGCACTGAAAAGAATGCCTGGTGGTCTGACATCACCCTGGCCTTCTCCGTGAACCCTCAGTCGCAGGGGGAACTCGAGACGCAGAATGCCGCCGGAGACAAGTTTCTGGGCATCAAACTTCCCGAGGCGCAGGAAGGCGGGAGGATTACAATCAATGATCCCGCCTTTATGGAAGGGACGGCGCAGTCCGTTGTGGCGGGCATCAAGGGAAGGGAGGACTTTCAGGCCATTAACAGGAAGGGTATCCTGCTCAATGTCGCCGGGAACCGCCTGGGCGTCCTGAAACGCGGCGGGATTGACCAGAAGATGATTGACGAACTTCTTGAATATGTGCTGCGGGCCATTCTTTCGGCAGGGATCAATATCGAGGAGGTCCGTTCCGGAGGGCAGTCGGGTGTGGATGAGGCCGCCATACATGCTGCACAGAGCGTGGGGAAGACCTGCAGTATCCTGTGCCCAAGGAACTACCGGTTCAGCGACTCCTATGGGATAGAGCATAGCGGATATCAGGCTTTCGTCGCGAGATTCCAGACAGGCACGGGCTTCTCGGTCAAGCGGGAGAGCTACAGTTTCCTGCAGCTCCTGCTTTCGGTGATATTCACGGTGGCCTTCCTCCTCAGTAACATCATCGTGGGCAAGCAGATTTCGCTTCCGTTCGGGGCTTCCACGGTGGGATCTGTGATCCTGTTTCCATTGACCTATGTCCTTTCCGATATATTCTCAGAAGTGTACGGTTACAAATGGAGCCGCGTCACGTGCTATATGGCATTTGCCATGAATGTCTTTATGGTGCTGATGTTCGAACTGCTGCTGGCTCTTCATTTCCCGGATTCGTTCACGTCTCAAAGTGCGTTTGAGGCGGTTCTGGGAAGCGTTCCCCGCATAACGGCAGCATCGCTCATCGCTTTTGTGATAGGTGATTTCTCGAACGACCGGGTTTTCAGGGCCATGAAAAAGCACCATTTGAATGAGAACAAGGGCTTTGCCGTCCGGGCCATACTCTCCAGTATAGTCGGCGAATGCACTGACTGCCTTGTCTTCCTTCCACTTGCATTCATCGGAACGCTGCCTTTCAAGACGCTTGTCAGCATGGGCATTGCCCAGATCCTGGTCAAAATCGTGCTTGAATCAGTTCTGCTGCCGGTGACGACTGTCACAGTCAAGGCCGTGCAGCGCGCGGAGGAACAACGGGAACCCCGGACTATCTGACGGATATCCGGGGTGGTGGATATTAAGACGGGATAATTCTATCGATATGCTCGACTAACACGGTTGCACACAATAGCATTATCAGCCAGAAGTTTGTTTTACGCAGTTGCTTCAACTCCTCGGGGGATATCTCAGTACTGTCCTTTGTCTTGCGATAATCGATGACGAAAATTACTCCAAGCGCAATAATCAGGAGCGCGATAAAGATGTTCCAGATAAGGGAGAATGTTTTCATATGGCTGAATTTCAAATCAATACTTTAAGTCATTCTTAAAAAATAACTTGGTAATCTTTATGGTTCTTGTTTTGTCTTTTGAACATGTCATTCAGTCACGTAGCCCGCTACGTTCCTTCATTCCATATTCAAAATCCATAAACAATCCCTCATAAATCTTTACC
>JAZLLA010000018.1:0-18854 GCA_045597895.1 Candidatus Cryptobacteroides sp.
TTGGTAATCTTTATGGTTCTTGTTTTGTCTTTTGAACATGTCATTCAGTCACGTAGCCCGCTACGTTCCTTCATTCCATATTCAAAATCCATAAACAATCCCTCATAAATCTTTACCAACTTATTTTTTCATCATTCCTTATTTCCCAACGAATATACAAAAAATGGAAGAAGTTTCTTCCGAAACAGCCGGGCATTTATTCGAAAGCGGGCATAGAGATTCATCGATGGCCTGGTGAATTATGAAGGAAACACCCGGCATTTCGGTTTTTGCAAAAGATGTCATTACCCTTGATTTGCAATTACCTGCCAATCAGCTGATTACAAAACACAAGTGATGCCTCCGAGCAGAATTGGGCTCAGAAGCATCAATGCGAATCTGCAACTGTCTAATTACCAATGGTTTGCAAGATTGATATGATGACACCTTTGACAAAAACCCCTCGCAGATTGTCGTGCTGGGTCTGCTACTTAAACCAACTATGAGCACATGGAATTAATGCATCCAGACAGATGGACTTGAGCCTATGGTTTCCACGGCACCCTTTTCGAAAGCCTTCCGTGGCCCCTTCCGGAAACCAACCCCTTCCCAGGGCCACTTGGTTTCCACTCACCCCTTCCTGACGCCCTTCCGTGCCACATCCCGGAAACCATCCCTGTCTCAGGGCTACTTGGTTTCCATCCACCCCTTCCTGACGCCCTTCCGTGCCACATCCCGGAAACCATCCCTGTCTCAGGGGCCTATGGTTTCCACTCACCCCTCACTGACGCCCTTCCGTGCCACATCCCGGAAACCATTCCCGTCTCAGGGGCCTATGGTTTCCACTCACCCCTTCCTGACGCCCTTCCGTGCCACATCCCGGAAACCATCCCTGTCTCAGGGCCACTTGGTTTCCATCCATCCCTCCCAAACAGCCTTCTATGGTGCATCCCGGAAACCAAGTGTGCAGGGAGGGCGGAAGCGGGCAGCTCGGGACGAGTGCCGGACAGTGTCGGCCTGGGCTCCAAACAGCCCGGGCCGGTTACACTGCCCGACATTCCGGCGGACGGTCGTCCGCCGGAACTGCCCGCCGCCTCTCCTCCCGACTTCAGCGAAAATGCCTCGTAACCTTCGGGCATTTCCCGAAGGTTGATGGCGATAGTAAGTGGCATTTCAGTGATGAATTGAGATGGAGAAATGGTTGATGGGGATATGATTTTTACTTAGTATTACCGGTCATTGTTGGCGTTGGCGGGAGCGGGCCAGGTCCACCTTGCCCCCTGGGGACCTGGCCCGGGAGAAATTGGCAAGTGATTATTGGCCAGAGAGTTATGATTTCAGGATGGGCCAGGTGGTGGGGGAGCTGGGGGGACCTGGCCCGGGGAGGGATGCTTGGGAAGTCCGTGGCCCTTGGGTTAAGCCTAAAACTGAAATTCGCAATAAATGAGTATAAATGTTGTGAATTTCAAAATCATGTGACATATTTGCAAAAAATGGAAGATGAGGATAGTGTCGCATAGAAGGATAAAGGAGTTTTACGAGACTCCGGGGAGAGAGGATGCCAGGGTGGCTCTGGAGCGGTGGTACGATGTCGCGCAGGGCGCTGAGTGGAAGGGGGTGAGCGATATCAGGAGGGATTATCCGTCCGCTGATTATGTGGGTAATCAGCATTATGTCTTCAATATCAGGGGGAACAATTATAGACTAGTAGTGGTCATCAAGTTCGTGATGGGGTATGTCTTTGTCAGGTTTGTCGGGACCCATCAGGAATATGACAGAATAGATGCTTCAAACATTTGATGATATGCAGGAAATTACGCAAATGCAGTATGAATACGCTCTGGAGAGGATAGAGGACCTCCTTCCGGTAGTGGACGGGTATGCCGATGCCACTTCGAAAGAGGCGGTGGAACTCTCGTTGATGTCGGATATTGTCATCGAGTATGAGAAGAAGCATTTCCCCATTGAAAAGCCGTCCCCTTCGGAGCTGATAGCTCTGGCCATTGAGGAGAAGTCCATGTCGCAGAAGGAGCTGGCCGAGCGGATTGGCGTGAGCCCTTCGCGTATCAGCGACTATGTCACGGGCCGTGCAGAGCCGACATTGCGCATCGCTGCGCGGCTCTGCACCGCCCTCGGCATTGCTCCCGCCGCCATGATGGGACTGTAGCCCAGCATTTTCTTTAAGCGCTGGGGAATCCCACTGGGGGGATAAAAAAAGGTGACCGGGAGGGGTCACCTTTTTCTGTGTATTGGAGGGAAACTAGAAGATTTCTTCTGTCGGCTCCTTGTAGTCGTCGATGGTAGGGGCCGGGGCTTCGTTCTTAGGGGCGAAGGACTTGTGTCCGCCGTTCCTGTGGTCGCCGCCTCTGTGGTCGTCGCGGCGATCACCGCCTCTGCGGTCATCGCGACGCTCGCCGCCTCTGCGGTCGTCACGGCGGTCGCCGCCTCTGCGGTCACCGTCACGACGGTCGCCGCGTGGTCCGCGTGGTGCCGGCTTCGGCTCCACATAGCCTTCAGGCTTCTCGGTGAGGGCGCGCATTGAAAGGCGCATCTTGCCGGTCTTGGCGTCGATCTCAAGAAGCTTGACATCGATCTCGTCGCCGACCTTGAGGACGTCCTCGACCTTCTCGGTCTTCTCCCAGGCGATCTCGGATACGTGGAGGAGGCCTTCCTTACCAGGGAGGATCTCTACGAACGCACCGAACTCGAGGATGCTGACCACCTTTCCGTGATATGTGGTACCTGCCTCAGGAACTGCGCAGATGCCCTTGATCCACTCGAGAGCCTTCTCCATGGAATCCTTGTCTGTGCTGAAGATGTCGACAACGCCTTCGGTCTTGCCGGTGGTGTCGCCTGCAATCGGCTTCTCATCGATGGTGATGGTGGTGCCGGTCTCCTTCTGGATCTTCTGGATGGTCTCGCCGCCCTTGCCGATGACTGCTCCGATGAACTCGGAGTCAATCCTGATCTCGGTAACCCTAGGAACGAACGGCTTGTAGTCCTCACGAGGCTCGCTGATGGTCTTCATCATCTCGCCCATGATATGCATACGGCCCTGGCGTGCCTGCTCGAGAGCCTTCTCGAGGACGTCGTATGAGAGGCCGTCCACCTTGATGTCCATCTGGGTGGCGGTGATACCGTCTGCTGTACCGGTGACCTTGAAGTCCATGTCTCCGAGGTGGTCCTCGTCACCGAGGATGTCGGTAAGGATGGCGTAACGGTCGTTAGGTCTCTCAGCATCGGTGATGAGGCCCATGGCCACACCTGCTACAGGCTTCTTGATCTTCACACCTGCGTCCATGAGGGCGAGGCAGCCACCGCATACGGAAGCCATTGAAGAAGAGCCGTTGGACTCGAGGATATCGGAAACGATGCGGACTGCATATGGATTCTCCGGAGCTACCGGAATGACTGGCTTGAGGGCGCGGAGGGCGAGGTTGCCGTGACCGATCTCGCGGCGGCCTACGCCTCTCTGAGGCTTGGCCTCACCTGTGGCGAAAGGAGGGAAGTTGTAGTGGAGGACCACCTGCTGGTCGTCCTGGATGAGGACTTCGTCGGTCTCCTTCATGTCCATCTTTGTACCGAGGGTGACGGTAGCGAGGGACTGGGTCTCACCGCGGGTGAAGATGGCTGAACCGTGGGCGCAAGGGAGGTAGTTCACCTCGCACCAGATAGGACGTACCTGGTTGCATACACGGCCGTCGAGGCGGATGCCTTCGTCGAGGATCATGTTGCGCATAGCCTCCTTCTCCACTGCGTGGTAGTAGCGGCCTACGAGGGCGCACTTGAGCTCATAGTCCTCCTTCTCCTCCACTGACTGTGGCTCTGGGATGGTGGCGATGAACTCGTCCTTGATGGCGGCGAAGCCGTCCTCGCGCTCGTGCTTAGGCTTTGCGGACTTGGCGAGAGCGTAGCACTTGGCATAGCAGAAGTCTTCAACGGCCTTCTTGAGCTCCTCGTCCTCAACGTCGTGAGGATAGTCTCTCTTGACGTCGTTTCCGAGCTCGGCGATGAGCTCCTTCTGGACGCGGCAGTGCTTCTTTATCTCTTCGTGGGCGAACTTGATGGCCTCGAGCATGTCGTGCTCGCTGACCTCGTTCATCTCACCTTCAACCATCATGATGTTCTCCTCGGTTGCGGCGACCATGAGGTCGAGGTCGCAGGAGGCCATCTCGCTGAAGTTAGGGTTGATCTTGAATTCGCCGTTGATGCGGGCTACGCGCACTTCTGAGACAGGTCCCTGGAACGGGAGGTTGGAAGCTGCGAGGGCGCAGGAGGCTGCGAGGCCTGCGAGTGCATCCGGCTGGATATCTTTCTCTGCTGAAATGAGAGTCACGTTGACGAAAACCTCGAGGTGGAAGTCATCCGGCCACAGAGGTCTGATAGGGCGGTCGATGAGGCGTGAGATGAGGATCTCGTAGTCGGAGGACTTGCCTTCTCTCTTCATGAATCCGCCCGGGAAACGTCCTGCTGAATAGAATTTCTCCTTGTAGTCTACAGTAAGAGGCATGAAATCAGTGCCTTCCTTTACTTCCGTTGCTGCTGTGACGGTGGCGAGAAGCATGGTGCCACCCATTTTTACGACTGCTGAACCGGCTGCCTGCTTGGCGAGTTTACCGGTTTCGATCTCGATTACGCGGCCGTCCGCGAGTTCGATCTTTTTGTTGATGATGTTCATTGTTTTTCCGTTATTGCGTCTTTACGTCTTTCTTTCATAAAACAAGGGACAGATCTCTCTTGGGACCTGTCCCTTTGTGTTTTTCCTATACTGTAGATTATCGGCGGAGACCAAGCTCCTTGACAATGCTTCTGTATCTCTCGATGTCGATCTCCTGGAGGTAATCCAGAATCTGACGTCTCTTACCGACGAGGCGGAGAAGTGAACGGCGTGTTACAACGTCTTTCTTGTTCTTCTTCACGTGCTCGGTAAGGTGAGCGATACGGTAGGAAAATAATGCAACCTGACTCTCTGGAGAACCGGTGTCTTTATTGGACTTCCCGTACTTCGCGAAAATCTCTTGCTTTTTTGAAGGCTCTAAATATTCGGCCATTTTGCAAAAAATTTTTAGTTAATAAATAAATATTCAGCTGCTTGAGCCCGGAAGACGGACAGAAGCGGGGCAAAGGTAGAAAATATTTTTGTGATTGCAAAACATTGAGTGAAAGAAAGATATTTTTAAAAAATGATTATCTTTGGATTCTACATATTATGAAACTGAAACAATCTCTTTTGATACTGCTGGCGGCGGCAGTCCTGCAGCCGCTCCCTCTCCCGGCTCAGGACAGCCCGGAGAGCCTCCGGTTTATAGGGAAGGCGGGGGACAATTCCACCGTATTCCGCTCCCGGCAGGCCAAGCGCTACAATTTCCAGTACGAAGGCACCTACTTCTGGGACTCCCCGGAGTTCAGGACGGGCGGCCTTATGCTCGACGGCAAATGGTTCGACGGCATACTCCTCAATATCGATGCCTGCGGGCAGGAGGTCTTCGCAATGCCTGACGGGAAACGCAGCCCCGTCGTTGTCCGCCGTCATCTGGTGGACTGGCTCACCATCGGCGGGGATCGCTATGTGAACCTGAACAAGAAAGGCTACAAGGAAGTCCCCGAGGGCTTCTACAAAGTGGAATACGAGGACGGCTTCACCGTCTACAGCAGGACCGAGAAGCGCCTGGTGGAGGATATGATTACGGCCGCGGCGGGCACCGGAACCATAATGGAGATATTCGAGCCGGTCGAAACCTTCTGGATGGAGGACGGTGGCACCGTGACCCCTCTTCGCAAGGGCCGCGCAAGGAAGTACCTCGCCTCTCCGGCGGGAAGGAACTTCCAGGCCCTGAAGAAATCCCCGAAGAACTCCGTCGGCCGCACTTTCGCCATCCAGCCGGAGGAGCTCCTCCCTGCCATCCCTGATTCGCTGCACACCACCGCCAGGCTCCCTGAAGGTGATTTCAAGATAGGTGACAGGACCATCTACACCTCGCTCCCTGCAGGCTTCTTCGCCTCCTCGGACGACACCCGCGATGACGAGCTTCTCAAGCTCATCAATGCCGGCCACGAAATGGTCACCTTCGCTAACAAGGTCTACGATATCGGCCAGGACGAGGACGCGCACGGCGACAGGGCCTACGTCAGCGGCGCCGTCCGCGACGTGCTCTCCGGCCAGCCCCTTATCGGCGTCGCCGTCTTCGATGACAGCGGCAAGGCCTATTCGATGACCGACAATGACGGTCTCTACCGCCTCCAGCTCCCTGTCGGGGAGAACACCCTCCACTTCAGCGGCTACTCCCTCGAGGACCTGAACCTCAGTGTCAATGTCCACAGCGACGGCGGTCTGGACGTGGTGATGAAGGAGAAGATCACCTCCCTGAAGGGCGCCGTGGTCTCCGCCGAGAGCATGGTCAACCACCGCGATGCCAGGATGGGCATCGAGAAGGTCAGGATCAATACTATCCAGAAGGTCCCGGTGGCGTTCGGCGAGGCTGATGTCCTGAAGGTCGTGCTCACCCTCCCGGGAGTGAAGAGCGTCGGCGAAGCGTCCAGCGGCTTCAATGTCCGCGGCGGCTCCACAGACCAGAACCTCGTCCTCTTCAATGACGGCACCATCTACAACCCGAGCCATCTCTTCGGCATCTTCTCCGCCTTCAATACCGACGTGATCAATGACATCGAGCTCTACAAGAGCTCCATCCCCGCCGAATTCGGCGGCCGCATCTCCTCGGTACTGGACGTCCGCGGGCGCGAGGGCAATTCCAACAAACTCCAGGGCTCCCTCGGCCTCGGCCTTCTCACCAGCCGCTTCCACGTGGAAGGCCCGCTGGGTGAGAAGACCACATTCATCGCCGGCGGCCGCACCACCTACTCGAACTGGATGCTCAAACTCCTTCCGGAGGACAGCGCCTACAACGGCGGCGGCGCATCGTTCAGCGACCTGAACCTCAGCGTCACCCACCACATAAACGATAGGAACACCATCCAGGCCTACGGCTACTGGTCCCGTGACAAGTTCAGCTTCGACGGTGACACCACCTTCCACTACTCGAACCTCAACGCTTCGCTCAAATGGCGCAGCAACCTTTCCCCGCGCACCACGATGACCCTGGTCGCAGGCTATGACCAGTACTCCAGCGAAGTGGACGACGCGTTCAATATGGTTTCCGGATACATCGTCGAGAACGACATCGACCAGGTGTTCGCCAAGTGGAACTTCAAGACCGTCCTCAACGACCGCCACTCCTTCTCCTATGGAGCGCAGGCCGTGTACTATATGCTCAACCCGGGGCACATGTCGCCTCTGTCCGAGTATTCCCTGATAGTGGAGAAGGCCCTTCCTTGGATGAAGGGCGTCGAGCCTTCCCTTTTCGTCGAAGACACCTGGAAGCCTAACGACCGGCTCTCCCTCGACCTGGGACTGCGCCTGTCCTCGTACAAGTCGCTGAGCCCTTCCGACAGGTTCTACGCCGCTCCGGAAGTCCGTTTCTCGGGAAAATACTCCTTCCGTCCGAACCTTTCCTTCAAGGCCGGATTCAATACCATGAACCAGTACATCCACCTTATCTCGAACACGGCATCTATCTCCCCGATGGACGCCTGGCATCTGGTGGGCGACGGCCTGGCGCCTCAGAGAGGCTGGCAGGCCGCCTCCGGACTGTACTGGTCCGTGAATGACAACAAGATAGACCTCTCCCTCGAAGGCTATTACAAGAGGGGAGTCAACAGCTATGACTACAAGTCGGGAGCCACCCTGATCATGAACGATGACCTGGCCTCCGACCTTGTACCGACGTATGCCAAGGCCTACGGCGTCGAGTTCATGGTCAAGAAGCCTCTCGGCAAGCTGAACGGCTGGCTGTCCTACACATATTCCCGCTCCATGATGCGTGAGATGGAGGACCGCGGTATCGCGACCATCAACGGAGGCGACTGGTACAACGCCCCTCACGACAAGCCTCACGACGTCAAACTGGTGGGCAATTACAAGTTCACCCACCGCTATTCGCTGTCCTTCAACCTCGACTACTCCACCGGACGTCCTATCACCCTTCCGGTGTCCTCCTACTTCTACGCCGGCGGAAGGCGTCTGGCCTATTCGCTCAGGAACAGCTACCGGGTTCCGGATTATTTCAGGCTTGACCTGGCGTTGAACATCGATCCGGGGCATTATCTGAAGCAGCTCACCCACATGACCTGGACCCTCGGTGTCTATAACGTGACAGGCCGCAAGAACGCCTACTCCATCTATTATTCCACCAACGGAGGCGGTGCTCTGAGAGGCTACAAGCTTTCAGTGTTCGCCTGCCCTATCCCTTACATCAACCTAAATCTCAAGTTCGGATGATGAAAACTCTCAATCTGCATATAAAAGCCCTTTCATTCCTTGCCGTCCTTCTGGGGATGGCATCCTGCGTGTACCCTCTGGACATCGAAGCCGAAGGTGAAGGAGGGGCGTTGGTCATCGAAGGCGATATCCTCATAGGCGAATTCACCACGGTGAAGGTCAGCTACACGACGCCTATTTCCGTCATCTATCAGGAAGAAGGGAACGCCTCTGCCAAAGTCAGTGTGGTCGATGACCAGGGAACCGTATATCCTGTAGTGCATCAAAGTCAGGATGGATACGTGGTGGACACCAGGGAAGCGTCTCCTGACAGGCTCTACAAGCTTCGCGTGATGAATGTGAGGACTCAGAAGACATACGAATCCTCTTTCCAGCGCGTATGCAAGCCTGGCGTCATCGATTCCCTTTCCTATATTACTGACGGGAAAAGGGACAGGATGAACATCGCCATCAGTATGCACGCCGGAGGCGAGAGCTATTTCAAATGGGACTATGTCGAGGACTGGGAGTATCACACCATCCTTCAGGCGAAATATATCTATGTGCCTCCTACCGTGACCCAGTACTGGTGGGGCTCACCTGTTCCGAACGGTCCCGGGGAGGTGGTACAGGCCTTCGTACCGGACAACAACTATTACTGCTGGAGCCACAACGAGTCGAGCAACATAATGGTTTTCTCAACGGAGAACCAGTCGGATGACCGTTTCGTGGATCTGGAGTTCTATTCCATCGACAGGACGGACAGGCGCATTTCGTATATCTACCACATCGAAGTCAAGCTTCAGGCCATTACCAAGGATGCCTATGCGTATTGGCAGAATGTCAGGAACAACTCCGATTACAGCGGCAGCCTCTTTGCTCCGAACCCGAGCGAGGTCCTCGGCAATATCACTTGCTTGGACGACCCTTCGGAGATTGTCTACGGCTACATCAGCGCCGCACAGAGGAGTTCCAATACATTGTATATATTGAATGACCGTACAGGTTTCTACAGGGAAAGGGAGTCATTCGACGAGACTCTGTACCATCTCAGGCAGAGCGAGTGGTATGAGTACTATCGGGCTGGCTATGCCCCTTATGCTCCGCCACAGCCTTTGGCCAATCCTGACTGGATCAGCAGGAGATGTGTGGACTGCAGGGTCTTCGGCGGTTCACCTTATGCGAAGCCTGATTTCTGGAAATATTAATCCACTGCTGCGATGAAAAGACTGTTGACCATCATATTCTTGCTTGCGTCCGCCCTGCAGGTCTGCCGGGCCCAGGATGCCATCCCGGAGCGTGTGTATGTCTCCACCGACCGCGACGTGTATGTGGCCGGTGACGATATGTTCGTCTCCGCTTTCTGCCTTGACGCCTCCTCCGGTCAGTATTCCGATCTGAGCCGTGTGGCCTATCTGGAGATCATCTCCACCGACGGTCCGGTCCAGACGGGAAAGATCGCTCTCCTGAACGGCCGTGGCGGCGGAATGCTTAAGATTCAGAACACCATCCCGACAGGAAACTACAGGATAGTGGCCTACACCTCCCAGTGCTTCAATGAGGACGGTTACGATTTCGAGGAGGGTTTCCGCACCATTTCCATAATCAATCCTTTCACCACCGACCGCTCAGGCTCGGGCGTGGAGATACTCGATGCGGATGCATACGCCTCCCTGACCTCTGCCGACCTTCCGGCCGCAGGCTCCCTCAGGGCTGGGATGTCCGACGGCTGCCTGACTATCACCAATGAGTCGGACGAGTCTGTGAGCCTCAGCGTTTCCCTCTTCCACGATGACGGCATCGTGTCCCCGAACGCCTCCAATCCGGTAACGTTCCGTAGCGGGGCCACCTGTGGCACGACCTTCTCCGACATCCGCACCCCGGACTACGAGGGTGAGATAGTCAGGACCCGCGTAAGGGGCACTGAGGATTTCAGCACCATCGCTGGCAACAATGCCTTCCTGTCCATCCCGGGCAGAGTTTCGGATATGTATTCTACAAAGGTGACGGACAATGGCGAAGCCGTTTTCTATACGAGGAACATCTTCGGTGACGAGGAGGCGTTCATAGAGATTTCCAGCCCTGGCATCGACTGCCATCTGGACATAGAGTCTCCGTTCAGGAGCGTGAAGGCCACAGGCCTGGAGGCGATGCCTCTCAGCGCATCCCTGGAGCAGAGGATACTTGACCGCAGCGTGTCGATGCAGGTCCGCAGGGCTGCGGGGGCCGACTCCCTGTACGAGCGGCTGGACATACCTGAGGATCCTTTCCTCGATACCGACAGGGTAGAGTATATCCTGGACGACTACACCCGTTTCCCTCTTATGGAGGAGCTGTTCATCGAGTTCATCCATCAGATAAGGGTCCTCAAGTCAGGGAAGGTGCGCAACCTTGTCGTTTTCGTACAGGATGCCCAAAGGCCTTCTGCACTGTCTAACATTCCTGCGCTTGTCCTTCTGGACGGCGTGCCTGTACTGGACCATACGAAGATATTCGACTACGACCCGCTTCTGGTAGAGAGGGTCATCATATATCCTCACCATTACAATCTGGGTCCGTGGACCTATTCCGGAATCATCAATTTCGTGACGTACAAGCGCAACATGCCGTCCTACTCGTTCGGTGACAACGTGCGCGTGGTGGACTACCAGGGCGAATCGTTCCCTGTCGCCGCCTACCTTCCTGATGGAGACAGCGACCATCCGGACCTCCGCCAGACCATTCTCTGGCATCCTCTGGTTGAAATTGGCCCGGGCGAGTCCAGGGTCCTTCACTACGCCCTTCCGTCCTACGACGGCCACTTCATCCTGGAGGTCGAGGGCTTCGACGAAAAAGGCGCCCCTCAGTATCTCAGTCTCCCTTTGAACTAGCAGTATTTTTATATTTTTTGACCCTACTTGCAGGTTGTGATATGCAAGTAGGGTCAAAAATTGAATTATTTCCCTTTTACGACCAGTTTCTCGAAGCGGTCGAGGAAGTACGGCCAGTTCGGGCCGGGTTCGTGGCCGCCGTCGTGCATCCTGTAGGTGATGGCACCTTCGCCGACGCCGACATTGGTCCCCGGGAAGACTTCATTCTTGATTCCGGGGTCTCCGAAGAGCTCGAAGGCCGGTGAAGCCTTGTAGGTGGCCATGAACATTCCGATCAGGTCCTGCCACTGGTCAGCTCCCGGCTGGCCGGCGGAGATGAGCACGAGCCTCGGAGCCATTAGGGCGATGAGTTCGTGCTGCTCGACAGGGAGGTCGTTGGCGGTCAGCGGGTCGCTGCCGTATTTGATGAAATTGCCCGCCATCCAGTGGTACTCTCCGTCGGAGGTGAGGTTCTCGAGCGCCTCTCCGCAGTATCTTCTCCAAGGAGCGGCTCCGCCCTTGCCTGACGATGAGGCGAAGACCGCGGCGATCCTCTCGTCGAAGACGCCGGTCACGAGCGCGGTCTTGCCGTAGCGGGAATTGCCCTCGATGGCGACCTTGGTGGCGTCAAACTTCGCCTCTCCCTCGAAGTAGTCGAGGAGCCTCGATGTACCCCAGCCCCAGGCACGCAGGGTGCCCCAGTCCGAAGGTTTGCGGTAGTCGCCCTTGTTGCAGAGGCCGATGATGCCGCGCCTCAGGCCGTGGCCGCCGTCCGCCTGGTAGGAGGTCGGGACAATGGTCGCAGCGGCCCAGCCGCGCTCCACCACCTGCTCCTGGAAGGACTTGCGCTTAGGCATCCCCGGCATAGAGAAATTGCCCATCATTCGGCCGAAACCGTATTCCACGATTACCGGGAGGTCGTTGCCGGCGTTCTCCGGCCAGATGACATTGGCCTCGATCACCACGCTGATCTCAGGGCAGGAGGAGTTGTCGACGACGCCTTGGAGGTCCCTGGAGATGCAAGGGATTTCTCCCATCATCACCTTTTCCTCGTTGACCACTTTCCAGGTCACGTCAGGGACATTGGCAGGGATATGGCCGTAGACCTCGTCCTCGTAGGCTTTGATCAGCTCGGGGCGTCTGACCTTCACCCAGGTCTTCGCGTTCTTTACAGGCTTGCCGTCGAAGGTGGTGAGGAGCTCCGGGTAGACCGGATATGGGTTGGCGATGTACTGGTCGTAGTTCGCTCCGATGGCGGGGTCGGTGGAGTATCCGTCGCGGCCCGGCCTGACGGATGTGAGGCCGAGCTGGCCCATCATGTTTGCATGGTCATTGGCGGTCAGCGCGTTGAGGCTGTCCATGTTCATTCTCGGGAAGCCGGGCATCTGTGCACCGGCCTGGCCCTGGGAGAGAGCTGCCAGGATGAGGCATACCGAAAGAAGGGTTCTGGTGTTTTTCATAAGTGATGCTGTCATTAATTATGTGGCATAAAGATACGGGGTTTTTCGTTATTTTTGATTACTTTTGTTCTAATATAAAACAAAGAACATCTTCTATGGAACTCACTCTCAAGAAAGATTGCAAATATGCCCTCCTGGTACCTACCAGCATGGGTCTCCGCGTAACTCCTGAAAACGGACAGCCTGTGCAGTGCAGCGATCTGCTGCATCTGCAGGCCACCAGCGCAGAGACCAACGTCGCCAGCATCTCCTCATATCTCGGACTTCCTGTGAAGGTCCTCACTACCTTCGTGAAGGGCAGCCCGTTCGCCGCCTTCATCAAGTCCAACCTCCGCTCCCGCGGTATGGATTTCGAGGGACCGGAAGTGGAGCAGGGCGGCCCGTGGGGCTACAGACATCAGATAAACATCGCAGACAGCGGCTACGGCTCACGCGGCCCGCGCGTCTGGAACGACCGCGCCGGTGAGGTCGGACGTACACTGGACGTGAAGGATTTCGACCTTGACAGGATATTCGGCCAGGAAGGCGTGCAGATCGTCCATCTTTCAGGACTTATTGCAGCATTGAGCCCGCAGACCAGCAGGTTCTGCCTGGAGATAGCCCGCGCCGCGAAGAAGTACGGCACCCGCATCAGCTTCGACCTGAACTACCGCGCCTCCTTCTGGGAGGGCCGCGAGCAGGAGCTCCACGACTGCTTCTCGGAGATCTGCTCCATCGCCGATGTCCTGATCGGCAACGAGGAGGACTTCCAGCTCTGCCTCGGCATCGAAGGCCCGGAGGCAGGCGGAAAGGACATCGCCGCGAAGATCGACGGGTTCAAGGAGATGATACGCCGCGTGAAGGCGCAATACCCTTCAGCGCAGGTGTTCGCCACCACCCTCAGGCAGGTGAACAATACCAATAGCCACAACTGGGGAGCCATCATGCTCGCCGGGGACGAGTGGCAGGTGGTCGAGCCGCGCGAGATCCACGTCCTCGACCGCATAGGCGGCGGCGACGGCTTCGTCGGCGGAATGCTCTACGCCATCCTCAAGGGCTGGGAGAGCGGAAAGTGGATACAGTTCGGCTGGGCCACCGGGGCCCTCGCCACCACTTTCCTTACCGACTATGCGCAGCCGGCCGACGAGGACCAGGTCTGGAGCATCTGGAAGGGCAATGCCCGCGTAAAGAGATAGGCCTGCGGCCTGCTCCTGCGAAATAGGAAAAATAAGTATGGTTTCTCAAAAGTTTTTGCTATTTTTGAGAGTCTATTACTTAAACTGAATTGGAAAACTTCTGTTGAATCGAGTCTCTCTGTTCCAGAAGTTTTTTGTTGGATAGTGGCGTTTCATACTGGAAACAGCGGACTTGGTTATGATTTGGAGGACTCATGCCTATAACGAACTAATAACCAAGAAGTATGAAAAAATTTCTGTCCTTTGCATCTTTATGCACATTGTTCGCAGTGGTCACTGCGGTTTCCTGTACGAAGGAATTCGATGAAGCGGTTCCTGTCTCCGACGGAGAGGAACGCGAAGTGATTTTCGATGTAGCGCAGCTTGCCACCAGAACCACCATCGCTGAAGATGGAGACAAACTGACCATCAGCTGGGCCAACACCGACAATTCCTCTGTCCATCTGTTTGAAAACGGCAAGGAAGGAACCAAGGAGACGATCAGTGTCGGCTGGAACGGCAAGTACACCATTTCCGCCAACTTCAGCGGACTGGGCCTCAGCCTCCTTGGCGGTTTCACCTACAACGGTGTCATTGCAAAGAATTTTGCCAATGGTGTCGCTTCCGTGCCTGCTCTCCAGAATCCGGTGGAAGGTTCCTTCGACCCTGCTGCAGACGTCCTCATCGCAGGGGCCTACTATGCCGGCAAGGCCCGCCCTGTCCTTACAGGCCTCAAACTGAACTTCGTCCGTGTCAATGCAGTCACCCGTCTCGAAGTGACAGGCCTGGCAGCCGGTGAGAAGGTCGATTTCATCGACATCGTTGCCGAGAACCCTATCGCAGGACCTCTCAATCCTCTGAAGGGCACGGAATTCGACGGCTACAACACCGCGAACGGCTCAAAGAGCATCCGACTCGAATTCGACGGAAAAGCCGCTGCAGATGAGAACGGAACGTTCGTAACCTACTTCACCAGCTGGATTACCGAATTCGGCGCTTTCACCGTCAAGGTGCTGACTGCCGGCAATGAATACAACCAGACTGTCCCGGCAGGAACATACACCTTCAACAATGATGAAATCCAGACTGTCAGCCTCGCGATGGAAGGCCAGGGAGCGAAGACCAAGCGTTACGAGCTTGTGACCGCCGTCCCGGAGGATGGGGACTGGTCAGGAACCTACCTTATCGTCGGTGTCACTGCCGAGGGCGCTGCAAAGGTCATCAATCCAAACTCGAAGAGCACAGGATATACCTCTGACATCACCGTTCAGAGTGTAAACGGTGTATCTTTCGTCAATTCCAGCACAAGCATTGACAAATACGCGTTTGACATTTCCGACAGCAACAAGGGAACCCAGGAGCAGACATTATGGAACGTCGTGACCGGCAGGTACTATATGTTCGGAGCCAGCAGCATTACCTTCTCTACGTCGAACAGTACCGGAAAGAACCCTGACAAAGTTTACTACTACCATACATTTGCATACGACAGCGGTGTACAGATGACCTGTGAATATGGTGAGAACAAGTCATATCTCGAGCTCGGTCAAGACGGCAAGTTCACATATTCTGCCAACGATGGGGCAAGGGTGTATCTTTATAAATATATAGATACCGGCAGAAAGTCTCAGACCATTTCCTTTGGCGAGGACGTGGTGAACTGGACCATTGCCGAGGGCAAGTATGAGATAGGCGGGACCTATCCGGCCCAGGCTTTCGCAAGGAGGTCAGACTATCAGCAGGCTCTTCTTACCTATTCTTCATCAGACCCTTCCGTAGCCAGCATAGACAATGAAGGCAACATCACCATCCACAAGCAGGGCGATGTCACCATCCAGGCTTATGTTGCAAACAATACAGAGTACCGTTCCGCTGTGGCTTCGTACGATCTCATCATCTCAGTCCCTTATTATCAGAGAATCACCAGCGAGGCGGAGATCGTCAACGGAGGCAAGTATATCATCGTGTCCAAGAGTGCTATCCTGGGCTCCAACTGGTATCACGCCTTCAACGCCGCCAAGGCCGGAACCTACAACTATGATATCACCACTCTCGAAAACCTCGTTTTCGGCAACCCTGTCTATGACAACGGCGAAAGGATCAGACCAAGCGCAGCGATCGATGCAAACCAGGTGGTAATCGATGGAGGTCTTCTTTCATCCATTGCAAAGATTCTGGGACTCAGCGGCACATATACCATCAAGCCAGTAAATGCGAACGGCTATCTGTACTGCAATATGGAGACGACACAGATCCTTGATTTCCAGGTCCCTATCCCTACATACAGCATCGCCTTCTCGAATGATGAAACCGATGGCACCAGTATGCTGAGCCTTGCAACCAAGTATGCCACGATGCCGCATGCCATCACTTTCAACGAGGATGGAACCGCTAACATCAAGTGCTCTCTGAGCAAGCTCGCCATCGGAGCCGACCTGTTCTACGACAAGCTTACAAAGAGGTATGAGTATGTGAACCTGAGCCTGTTCGAAGGCTTCGAAAGCCTCACGGACCTTATCCAGTACTACAGCCAGGATTCAGAGTATGCGTGGATAATCAATCTCGTCAAGCTCGTCGGCGATGCTGTATCCATCCCTGATCTCATCAAATACTTCTCAGCCGATCTGTATGTCTACAGATACATCGGCTAGACTTGAGTTCTTTTTGACAATGAATATTCTGGGAGGCGGCCAATTGGTCGCCTTCTTTTTTGCTGATTGCTGTTTTTTTCGATAAATTGCATTGATTTTCAAGAGAGGCTGAAAAACATGCTTTATTACGCCAGAGGCTCAAAGAATGACAACATAACTCCGGAGGAGGTCCGTGCGGCCCTGTCCGGCGTTTTTGACAATATGGGACCAAGGAAAAGGGTGCTGGCGATACCGCCGGACTTCACCCGTCTGAACTCCTACGCCGGTCCCGTCACCGAAATGGTCTATGACTATTTCGGAGAAAGGCTCACCGACGTGATGCCCGCCCTGGGCACCCACACGCCGATGACGGAGGAACAGATATCCGCGATGTTCGGCCATGTCCCTGCATCACTTTTCCGTGTCCACGACTGGAGGAATGATGTCGTGACCGTAGGCGAAGTGCCTTCCGAATATGTCAGTGAGATTTCCGAAGGCCGTCTGGACTTCACCTGGCCCGCCCAGGTGAACAAGCTCCTTCTCGACCCATCGTTCGACCTTATCCTGTCCATCGGCCAGGTGGTCCCTCACGAGGTGATAGGGATGGCGAACTATACTAAGAACATCTTCGTCGGAGTGGGCGGCAGCGCCGGCATCAACCGCAGCCACTACCTCGGCGCCACATACGGAATGGAGCGCATAATGGGCCGTGCAAAGAGTCCTGTGCGTGACGTGATGGAGTATGCACGCAAGAATTTCATCCCCCAGCTTCCGATAATATACATCCAGACCGTCCTTGCAAAGAACTATGAGAACGGTCTGATGGAGCTCAAGGGCCTTTTCATCGGCGACGACTTCGAGTGCTTCCAGAAAGCGGCGGACCTTTCCCTGGAGACGAACTTCATAATGGTCGAAAAGCAGATAAAGAAGTGCATCGTCTGGCTCGACCCGTCCGAGTTCAAGAGCACCTGGCTCGGCAACAAGGCGGTCTACCGCACCAGGATGGCCCTCGCCGACGGCGCGGAGCTCATCATCCTCGCCCCGGCCCTCAAGGAGTTCGGCGAGGACCCTGCCATCGACAAGCTCATCCGCAAGTACGGATACAAGGGTACGCCTCACACCCTCGAGGTCACCAAGGCCAATAAGGACCTTCAGGACAATCTCGGCGCTTCCGCCCACCTCATCCACGGCTCGTCGGAAGGCCGCTTCAGCATCACATACTGCCCGGGTCCTGGGATGACCCGCGAGGAGATCGAGGGCGTCGGCTTCGGCTATGCGTCCCTGGACGAGGTGATGGAAAAATATGACGTAGCGAACCTCAAGGACGGCTGGAATACCGTCGGAGGCGAAGAAATATACTACATCTCCAACCCTGCCCTCGGCCTCTGGGCCCATCCTTCCCGCTTCAAGGACTGACATTATGAAAATAGTAATAGACAATAAGATTCCGTTCATCAAAGGCGCGCTGGAGCCGTTCGCCGAGGTGGTTTACCTCCCCGGCAAGGACACGACCCCTGAGGTCGTAAAGGACGCCGTCGCCCTGATCACCCGCACCCGCACCATCTGCAATGAAGCCCTTCTGAAAGGCTCCGCTGTGAAGGCCATCGCCACCGCCACCATCGGTTTCGATCACATCGACACCGCCTGGTGCGAGGCCAATGGCATCGCCTGGAGCAACGCTCCCGGCTGCAACTCCTGGTCGGTCAAGCAGTACATCGGTTCAGTCCTCGCGGTCCTTGCTCAGAAGCACGGTCTCAATCTGAACGAGCTCACCCTCGGAGTCGTCGGTGTCGGAAATGTAGGCTCCAAGGTCGCCGAAGTCGGACGAGTCTACGGAATGAAAGTCCTTCTCAATGACCCTCCGCGCGAGCGCCGGGAGGGATCCGAAGGATTCGTATCACTGGATGAACTGATAGCAAAGAGCGACATAATCACCGTCCACGTCCCACTGACCAAGGAGGGACAGGATGCGACGTGGCATCTTTTCGATGACAAACGCCTCGCCGGACTCAGGAAAGACCAGATTCTGATCAATTCCTCCCGCGGCCCCGTCGTGGACAACAAGGCGCTCAAAGCCGCACTTAAGGCCGGGACTATTAAGGCCGCTGTCCTCGACGTCTGGGAAGGGGAGCCCGACCTGGACAGGGAGCTTGTGGACCTTCTGGATATCAGCACCCCGCACATCGCCGGCTACAGCGCCGACGGAAAGGCGAACGGCACGACGATGAGCATCCGCTACATCGCCGCGCAGCTCGGGCTGCCACTGGGTGGCTGGCGCGCCGAAGGCATCCCTGCGCCCGCGCAGGAATTGGCCTTTGACATTGATGCGGAAGGGAAGGGCCTGCAGGAGGTGGTTTCCGAGGCAGTGCTCCACGCGTACGACGTGCGGCGCGACAGCGACGCCCTCCGCGCCGAGCTCGGCGCGGTCGAGGGGCTCCGCGGCGGCTACGGAGTGCGGCCCGGGCCCG
>JAZLLA010000019.1:0-23667 GCA_045597895.1 Candidatus Cryptobacteroides sp.
TTCGCCAACCTCATGCCTGTGAAGGGTCTCACCATCACTTCACGCCTCGGTTACAGAATCACCCAGAACGCAAGCCACAGCTACACCGCTCCTTACTATATCGGTCGTGGTTCTCAGGACAACTACTCCATCTCTGCAAACGTCAGCACCGGTTACTACTACCAGTGGGAGAACTTCGCTAACTACATCAAGAACTTCGGCAAGCACAGCATCACTGTGATGGCCGGTATGTCTTACCGTGAGAACAACAGCGACGGTATCAACACCAGCGCCAGCGGTCAGGACATCCTCACCGCATACGAGCCTGCATTCCTTTATATGAACTATGTGAAGGGTGACGTTACCAAGAACGTCAGCAACGCTCCTAGCCGTTCAGCATCCCTCGCATACTTCGGCCGTTTGATCTACAGCTATGACAACCGTTACAGCGTACAGGCAAACTTCCGCGCAGATGCATTCGACTCATCCAAGCTTTCTGCAGCTAACAGATGGGGTTACTTCCCTTCATTCTCAGCCGGCTGGACCATCAGCAACGAGCCTTTCTTCAAGGACAACGTAGATCCTAGCGCCGTTTCCTTCCTCAAGCTCCGCGGATCATGGGGCCGCAACGGTAACATCAATGTACTCGGTGGATACCGCTACGCTACCACCATCGCTGCCGGTGGCAACTGGTACCAGTACAACCTCGACCAGCAGAAGGTTGTCTTCTCATCAGCTCCTAACATGGGCGGCGGTCTGCCTAACCCTGACCTCAAGTGGGAGACCTCAGAGCAGATCGACCTCGGTCTCGACGCACGCTTCCTCAACAACCGCTTGACCTTCGCTGCCGACTACTTCGACAAGAAGACCAAGGACCTCCTCTTCAACATCAGCGTTCCTGTGGAACTCGGTGCAAGCTCAACAACTGTCAACGGTGGTACCGTACTCAACAGGGGTCTCGAGCTCGAGCTCGGTTGGAGGGATCACATAGGTGACTTCCAGTATGGCATCAGCGCTAACTTCTCAAGCCTCCACAACGAGGTTCTCGAGCTCGCTGCACGTGCAGCCCGTATCGTTAACTCAGATGCTTCTTCAACCAACTATAAGATTCAGACCGCATTCGAGGCTGGTTATCCTATCTGGTACCTCCTCGGTTACGAGTATGCAGGCGTCGGTGCAAACGGTGAGGCTCTCTACATCAACGCTGAAGGCAAGGAGACCGATACAGTTGTCGACAACGACAAGAAGTTCATCGGTTCCACAACCCCTACCTACACCTACGGTATCAACGTGAACCTCGCTTGGAAGGGCTTCGACTTCGTTATGAACGGTTACGGACAGGGTGGCAACACCATCGTTCCTGTAACTCACCGTACCGGTGTGAAGAACAACTTCAAGTACTATCTCGAGAACTCATGGACGGAGTCCAACAAGACCGCCAAGCTCCCTGCTCCTTCAAAGGTGCTCGCAGCTGACAACGCATTCTGGTCATCTACCGGAAACGCCTTCAAGGGTGACTACTTCCGTATCCAGACTCTCCAGCTCGGTTACACTCTCCCTTCAAATCTCACAAAGAAGGCTGCCATCAGCAACCTCCGCTTCTATGTGTCACTTGATGACTTCTTCACCTTCACCAACTATCCGGGACTTGATCCAGCTACCGCATCCACCAACACCACTACCGGTGCCGGTCTCGACTGGGGTTCATATCCTACCATGCAGAAGGTTATCCTCGGTGTTAACTTAACATTCTAATAATGCTTTACGATATGAAAAAGATTCTTATCCCTATATTTGGTCTCGCTCTCGTAGCAGTTTCCTGCCAGGACAGGCTTGACATTCCTCAGAAGGGTGTTGTAAGCGCTGAAACTTTCTATACATCAGATGCCGCTGCAGAAGCTCTCCGCGCCAACATGTACGTAAGCTGCTTCGGTGGTCACGGTATCGCAGGTTCTGAAGGTATCTACAACAACCAGCTCATGCTCTTCAACTACTCAGCTGACGATGTACTCGCAGCCGGTGGTGACGCTGAGGACCACGGTGACTTCCGCGTATTCGACGAGTTCCGTTATGACAACGCCAACGGCTGTCTTAACAACCTCTACAGCGGTTACGCAAACTCCATCTACACCGCCAACCTCATCATCTCCAACTTCACCGATGAGAACAGCACACAGACAGCTCCTCAGTTCACCAGCGCATACACTGCACAGTGCGTAGCCGAGGCACGCGTTTTCCGTGCTTACATGCATATGATGGAGGCCCTTGCTTGGAACACCCCTTGCATCGTCGACCGTCTCCTCGACCCTTCAGAGTTCCCTCAGCAGGCCAGCAGCCAGAAGGAGGTCCTCGACTGGGTGATCGCTGAGTGCGAGAAGGCCATCGCTTCCGGTTCTCTTCCTGTAGACAAGGGTGCAGCCGACAAGGATGCTACCGCACGCATGACCAAGGGTTTCGCACAGTTCGTAGCCGGTAAGGCCGCTATGTTCAACAACGACCCTGCAACCGCACGCAAGTACCTCGGTGACCTCATCAGCAGCGGCAGCTACAGCCTCGTCCCTTCAAAGGACTACTGGATGCTCTTCCACGCAGCCGGTGACGGTAACTCAGAGATCATCTTCGCCCCTAACTTCCAGGAGGACCCTAACTTCACAGCAAACGGCTGGGGCTCAGGTGCTCCTATCCAGCGCGGCCGTTGGATGATCGCCGACGTTCTCTGCTGGCGTACCGACGCTATGGCTTCCACTCCTTCAGTCTGCGAGAACCTCCCAGGAGGTGGCGGCGGCTGGAACGGTGGCGCTATCCAGCAGGACTTCGCCCAGAAGTTCCTCGATCACGATGGCAAGTCTCCTCGCCGTATCGCTACTTTCATCACAGAGGAAGAGTTCCTCTATGAGATGGACTGGAGCGGCTCCAAGGTGAATGACGGCACCCTCGCAGAGAAGAAGGCTGACCCTGCACGTGGTATCTCTTCTACTACCGGTGTTTATAGCCACGACAAGTTCTTCGAGTGGAAGAATATGGTATGGCACAACGTGCCTAGAATGGTCGCTGGTCCTGATGCTGCAAGCTATATGGGTGACGACCTCCCTAGCCTCGGTGCAAACTCCACCACCCACAACCTCACCATCGCCCGCTACGCTGAGGCACTCCTTCTCTATGCAGAGGCTTGCATCGGTTCAAGCGACGAGGCAAAGGGTCTTGCAGCCCTCAACGAGGTTCAGGAGCGTTCAGGCTCTGGCAAGATCAGCAAGTCCCTCACATTCGAGGATGTCATGAACGAGAAGCAGTTCGAGCTCTGGTTCGAAGGCGTACGTTTCCATGACCTCGTACGCTGGGCTGCCCAGGGCAAGGTCAACCTTGACCAGGTATTCAACGGCTCAGGCTTCCACGACAGGATCCCTGTAGTTACCGACGACTACTTCACCAAGGGTGCTTCCGAGCACAAGCTTTCAGTGAATTACGTCCAGGCTCACTACGAGAAGTTCCAGACCGGCAAGCACGAGTACTTCCCATTCCCACGCGACGTCAAGGTCGGTAACCCTGAACTCAAGGACGTCCTCGGTTGGGCAGGAAACAATACAACTGAATAATCCTTAAGAAGGACATTCAATCGATAATCTGGAAGGAGCTTTCGGGCTCCTTCCTTTTTTTTTATAACGTATAGACAACAACGTTGCTGGTAATAAATAACACTTTGTAAAAGGAAAATGACTAAATTGCAAGTGTTAAGTGAATAAAGCAGTATCTGACACCCCGCTGATGAAACGCATCACACTCATTCTCATAATACTTGCCTTCGCGCTCCAGCTGCACCTCGGAGCGCAGACGAAGCAATACTATTTCAACAACTATCAGACTCAGAGCGGCTTGCCGAGCAACACCACGTTCCGCACCGTCCAGGACAAGAACGGATTCATCTGGGTGAGCACGCGCGATGGCATCTGCCGTTTCGACGGGCACGGGTTCACGGTTATGAGAAGCAACGGGACCGGTGCGGACCCTATGGCAGGAATGAGCCCGGGCCTTTGCGTGGATGACGAAGGACTGATATGGTTCGGCAATTCGACCGCCGCTGGATGCTACAACCCGGAAACCGGACAGGTGAAATCCCTGGGACAGATCAGCACCAACGACATAAACGGAATAATCGCAGACAGCGACAGCTGCATCTGGTTCCTGTCCACCGAACTTCTGAAATATGACAAGAGAACCGAAGAGCTGAAAGTATATCCCGCCGAGCAGTATTTCAGGCCTCAGTCGGGTACAACGGACTTCAAAGGGTCCGTCCTTCTATCTTCGATGGACGGGAAGCTGTACAGCTATAATAGAAGGAACGACTCTTTCCGGGAGCTGGGTATCGACGGTATCAGGATGCTGTACGGCTGCGAACGCGGTCTGGTCCTGGCCTCAACTACAGAAAGGAGCGTAATCCTCTACAACCCGCACTCCGGAGAAGTGGAGACGGTTATGGAAAAGAACGCGGACGGCACGGGCAGCATCATCCTGTGCCTGATGGAAAGGGTTGAGGATGAGTTCTGGATCGGCACCGATAACGGAATAATGGTCTATGACAGAATGTCCGGCTCCAAGACCTGGATAAAGGAGAACCCTATGGACAGCCATTCCATCTCAGCGAGCTATGTAATGAACCTTTTCGCAGACCGTGAAGGCAATGTTTGGGCCGGAACATTCTACAAGGGCCTCAACCTGTGGCAGAACAGGCAAGGGGCTTACGACCTGTTCTATGACAACAGCTCAGCGGGCTCCATGAAAGGCAACATCGTCAGGTCAATAGTCTCCAGGGATGACAGATATATATGGATAGGCACGGAAGATGGAGAGCTGAACAGGTTCGACAGCGATGAAGGCACGTTCACAAGTTTCCCTGTCAAAGAGACTTTCGGCAACATTCAGAGCGTACTCATGGACGGTGACCAGCTTTGGGTGGCGACATACGGAAAGGGTCTCTTCAAATATGATCCGTCACGACAGACAGTGACGGCCCATTACAACCTCGCCGGGAACTATGTCATAAACCTTCTCAAAACAATGGACGGAGACATCGCCGCAGCCACTCATAACGGCCTGTTCGTAATGAAGAACGGGAACGACGGATTCGACCTCGTGGAAGGGACTGCCGACGATTTCGTACATTCGCTGGAGCAGGACGCACTGGGGTATATCTGGGTCGGGACGTACGGCCAGGGCATAAAGATATTCGGCAGACATTTCAGGCATCTCAGAACCATTACGCAGAATGACGGAAGCGGACTGCTGTCCAACCATATCACTTCGTTCTACGAAGACAGCGACCGCCACTTCTGGGTCACAACGGACGGCGGGCTCTGCTACAAGGATCCACAGACCTCTGTCCTGGACTGCAAGTTCTACGGAATAACCGTGGAGGACGGGCTTCCGACCAATGTAGTTTGCTCCATAACGGAAGACCTGGACGGAATGTTCTGGATATCCACCACAAGAGGTCTGACCAGGATGACGCTGCGTGACAGGCACTTCTCCCCTATCTATTTCGAAGAGTCACAGATAACCGGGAACCAGTATTCATACGGGGCAAGCTACCACTCCAAGGATGGCACCATTTATCTGGGCACGACAAACGGTCTGGTGAAGTTCAATCCTACCATTCTGCACAGGACGGAAGCGGAATCCGATATCTTCATAACTGGAATCTACGGAAAGGATGAAGACAGCGAAAAGGAACTTATGGAAGAAGGACGGTCACCGCTCACAACAAACAAAGTGACGGTGCGCAGCAAGGATGTCACGAGCATGAGGGTATCGTTCGCAGCACCACGCTATTCCAACGTTCTCGCCACAAGATATGAATACAGTTTCAGGAAAGGTTCGAAGAACATCAGCGGAGTGACCACGGAGAACGTCGTTTCCTTTACTGGAGTGGAACCGGGAAGATACATCTTCAATGTAGCCATAGAAGGAAGCGACGTCAGCAAGGAACTGATAATCAAGATAAAGCCTCCGTTCTACCGTGGGACCGTCTGCCTTGTGCTCTACTCGCTCATCCTGATTTCGCTCATCCTCACGGCAGTCCTGCACCGCAGAAGGAAAAGAGTCCACGACAGGGAAAGCGAACTCGCCGTAATGGAGAACGAGAAGCAGAAGGAGATATACGACGCGAAGATCAAATACTTCACAAACATAACCCACGAAATCAGGACTCCGCTCACCCTGATCAAGATGCCTCTGGACAAGATCATTGCCTCCAAGGGCTACGCCGAAGCGTCCAAGGACGACATACTCACCATCCAGTCGAACACCGACAGGCTCCTGGAGCTCGTAAACCAGCTCCTCGACCTCAGGAAGATCGAGCAGAAGGAAAAGAAGCTCACATTCATTTCCAACGATGTCTGCGCCATTGCAAGGAAGGCCTGCGGCTATTTCGCCGCCGCCGCCAAGGAGCGCCATATCAGCCTCGACGTTTCTATCCCTGACAAGGCCATCACCGCCTTCTGCGACGCCGACAGCATAGAGAAAATCCTTGTCAACCTACTTTCAAACGCAATCAAATACGGCAATGACAGAATAAACGTCCTCCTCACCGAGGAAAGCGGAAACGTCAGCATCAGGGTGGACAGCAACGGGGAACCTATCACCGGAGCTGACCGGGAGCGCATCTTCGAGCCGTTCTTCCAGGCAAGGATGTCCGGCGAGCAGGTGACCGGCAGCAAGGGCACCGGACTCGGGCTGCCGTTCTCCAGGACCCTCGCCGAAATGCACAACGGAAAGCTCTACCTCGACGACGGATGCGAAGGGGTCAATTCCTTCGTCCTCGAGCTTCCTATGCTCCAGCCGCTTGAAAGTGCATCGGAAACAGTATCATCAGGAGCTGCACATCCAGCTGAAAGCGACAGCAGCAAGAGAACCCTGCTGATCGTCGAGGACGACGCCGAGATGAAGTATTACCTCGGCAAGGAGCTGTCCGACGAATACAACACCCTGCTCGCCGGAAACGGCGAAGAGGCTCTGAAGATACTTAAAGAGCAGAAAGTCGATCTGGTCATCAGTGACATAATGATGCCTGTGATGGACGGCTGCGAGCTCTGCAACACCATCAAGACCGACATCAACTTCTGCCACCTTCCGGTCATCCTGCTGACCGCGGCAGTGGGTGTGGAGACCAGGATCCGGACCCTCAAGGTCGGAGCCGACGGCTACATCGAGAAGCCGTTCTCCATCGACCTGCTGAAAGCGAATATCTCCAGTCTCTTCAAGAACAAGGAAATCGCGTTCAAGCAGTACACGGAATCGCCTCTCTCGCCATACAAGGGCACAGTCATCAACACCGTGGACAATGACTTCATGGACAGGCTCCACGACGAAGTGATGAAGCACATCTCAGAGCCGGAACTCAGCACCGAGGTCCTGACATCCATCCTCGGCACCAGCAAATCCACCCTCTACAGGAAAATCAAGGCCAATACTGGTCTGAACATCAACGAGTACATACGCCTCTGCCGCCTCAAGGAAGCAGCGGAACTGCTGGCCTCACACAAGTACAGGATAAGTGAAGTCGCCTATATGGTAGGCTTCACGTCACCGTCGTACTTCACTTCATCGTTCCAGAAGCAGTTCAACGTGTCCCCTTCCGAATTCCTCAAGGGACAATCTCTTTGAAAGGACGGGAAGGATCGTTGGTGATTATTCCGATCCTGAACGAGCGGCTGTCCGAACGGACGCTGACCTTTCTGCTCTGCCCCGGACGTATGACGTCCCCATCATTGAGGCTGCAGGCGGTCACGCCCTCGGCCTGGACTTTCCAGACAACGAGGTCGCCCTTCCCGGCGTTCTTAACAGTAAAGGAAGTGTTCCAGCCTCCCAGAAGGGTTTTCTTAACCTCCGGGCGGGAAGGATAGGTCTGAAAAGCGGGACAGCCAGCACCCTTCCTTGCCAACGCCCCTATGCCGATGGCCGAAGCGTTAATCAAACGGGAACATGGATCTCCGTTTATATACAGCCTTACCTCATCGGAATGCCTGCCATAGGCGCGCCCGGAGGACGGCATCGTATAGTTCAGGATAATGGAGCCGGCCTCACCTGGAGCCAGGCGCTCGGGACAGGCCACTGAAAGCAGGGATGCCGCATCTTCGACTTCAGCTTCGATGCTCAATGGAGAATCGGATACATTGACAATGTCGATGCGTTTCTTCTCCGACCTTCCCTGAGGGATATATCCGAAACTGGCCGATGAGGTTGTAAGTCTCAATCCAGAAGGCAGGGAAACTTTGTATATATCATTGATTTCCACCTTGGAAGGCACAACATCGGCCTTCAGCTCCAGCATCACGGGCTCATAGCCCTCAACGCAGACAAACACTTCCCTCAGGACGTCGCCCATCAGACCTACAGGGCTGAGCGCGACACTTATCTCCCCGGCCTCTCCTGCCCCCATGCGCGCACGCGGATAGGACACCGTAACGCAGCTGCAGCTGGCGGTGACCTTGGATATCACTGCCGTACCGGAAGCTCCATTGACGAACTGGAATGTATGGAAAAGCGTTCCGCCCGCTTCATCCACAGTCCCGAAATCGCGAAGGGTCGAATCGAATATCAGAGGATTCCTTCCCCCTCCCTGTGCAAGGCAGGCACCCGCCGACATCAAGACTGCGGTCAGATATGCAAGGATCCTTCTCACTTTATTCCGCCAAGCAAGGACAGCATTTCATCCGCGAGCGCGGATTTCTGCCGGATATGGTCGGCGACTGACTTGACGAACGCATCGTTCTCGAACGATGCACCGCGTACCTGGAAGAAATCCAGGTTGCGCTGCTTCTCGTCCCCGTCCGCGCCGAAACCTGTCATGGCACTGAGGGAGAACTCCTTGCGGGCATCCTCGTATACCAGCTTGTCCAGGCTCACGACAGCATCCTTCCATCTGCGTACCAGATCCATAAGGGCGTCTGCGGACACTTCCGAGAGGTTTACTCCGTAATATTTCTGAATCGCATCGTATGCCCAGGTCCACTCATAGGAGTAGTAATTGAGGAACATCACGTTGAACCTTGCATTTATGGACTCCACGTCGTCCACGCGTCCGTCCTCAATATCATCAAGAAGGGCGTGCACCGCCCCGGCAGGTGCAATAAGGCCAGATATATCCACCCAGTCGCCCTTTCCTGTAAGGGAATCAGGTACAAGGGCCTTCCTGACATCGTCTATGCTGCGAAGGTCTCCTCCCTTCTTGATCCTGGATATCAGGGAATTGCCCAGGAACTTGTCCAGCGCCATACGGTAGTATCCCATACCCTTGACAAGCGAGGATCTCTTTATCTTTCCGTTCTGGTATGCATAGGTCTGTGTTTCGCTCCCGGATACTTCCTGAAGACCGTTCAGGATGTCGATGGCATTGAACATCTTCTGGATGGTGAACGGGCTGAGAAGGTTGAAATTGATGCAGTCAAGCCTGTGAGTGTCCGTCCTGGCATCGCGCTTCGGCCATTTCTTGGCGTCACGGATGGTGCCGACGCTTCGGAGATTGGCTCCCGGAATGATGAAGGACTCGCCCTTCTCCTCGATCAGATATGAGAATGGGAGGTTGGAGGTGTCCTGATGGGAGACATGGCGTCCCATTACGAGCGAGAAGGCTCCTACCTTGGCGGGCCAGAGTATATATGAGTCGGATGCTGTCTTGGCACCTCTCTCCATGATTCCCTGGTGGATAGGTCCGAGCTTGTACATATGGTTGCTCTGGTTCGAGCCCGAGCCGGCGTTCATGAACGAGAACATTCCGGCTATGAGAAGGCTGGACTTGTGATGGGTGACGGTGAACGGTCCCGCGAAGATGGAGCAGGCTTCACCGTTCTCACCCTGGCAGTTGGCGAAGAAGAGGGAATCCGAGGCGGAATAGCTGTGCCCGAGCTTGCAGGCCTGGCCTACGAAGCAGCGGGATATGGTGACATTGTCCTCTATGCTGGCGCCGCTGCAGACGATGAAGTCATCGGCTATGACACCCACGCCGATATGGACCGGAGCGTCAGCACTGCTGTTGATGCTGCCGTTCTTCAGGCGGGAAGCGCCTTCGACCTTGGTCCAATCCCCTATTCTGACGTTCTTTATGTAGCTCGCGCCGGAGATGGTTACATTGGCCCCTATCGTTCCAGTGGAGGAACGGACGCTGTCGCAGTAGGAGTCGATCAGGGCATTGAGCCTGGCAATTAGCTGCGGACGGTGCCGGTAGAGGGCCATGACATAGGCCTGCTGGGCGGAAAGATTGTCATATATCTTGACCTCGCGTCCTCCCGTTTCGCAGAGGACAGCGACTTCGGTCCCGTTTCCGAAGGTGCTCGTGCCGTCGGTTATGATGCAGTCCACGTTCTGGATGAAGGAGTCGTGGCCGATTACATAGTTGCTGATGTAGTTGTCCACATTCTCGATGCAGCAGTCGTCCCCGACCTCAACGTTGTGAAGTGTCACGCGGTAGATTCCTGAATGCTTCTGGATGCCTCCCGCCATTGTGAAGACACGGTTGAATACGCCGAGCCTGATGTCGCCGGAAAGACGGGCCCAGTTTATGTATTTGGGATTGAAGCCGTCCTTTACGAGGACCCTGTCCCAGTCTGAGGACCAGCAGTTCCCGCTTTCAAGCTGCTCAATCTCGTCTTTTGTCAGATGTCTGTATTCCATAGCAATAATTTACAACCTGCAATGTAGCAATTATTTTTCGTAAATGCTTAATTTTGCAGCCACGTTCAGAACCATGAAGAAGTTTTTCAAGTTCCTTTTCATCAAGCTCCCGCTCGCGCTCATCGCGCTGAGCGTGCTGCTGGTCGTCATCTTCAAATGGGTCCCTGTATGGGTCACTCCGATAATGGTGCACAGGAGCATCCAGTACAGGAACGACCCCGACTATCACACTTCGAAGGAATGGGTGAAGCTGGAGGACATTTCTCCGGAGATGATGAAGGCCGTGATAAGCAGCGAGGACAACCTGTTCTGCAAGCACAACGGCTTCGACGAAAAGGCCATCAGGCAGGCCATCGAGGAAAGGAAATCAGGCAAGCGCATCCGCGGTGGAAGCACCATCTCGCAGCAGACCGCAAAGAATATGTTCACGCTTCACGGAAGGACATGGTGGAGGAAAGGCGTGGAAACCTGGTTCACCATCCTGATCGAGCTGTTCTGGAGCAAGGAGAGGATAATGGAAGTCTACCTGAACATCGCGGAGATGGGGAAAGGAGTGTTCGGAGTCGAAGCCGCCTCCCAGCTGTATTTCCACAAGAGCGCTTCCAAGCTCACCCGCAGGGAGGCCTGCCTGATAGCCGCCGTCCTGCCAAGTCCGCTCAAGCGCAATGCAGGAAAGCCTTCCAGCTACGTTTCGTCACGCGCCACCGCCATAGCCAGGCTCGTCCCGAAACTGGCCTACCCTGAATGGATCACAGGGAAGAAGGGCAATTAGAACTTACCCGAAAGGACATTGATCCTGTTCCCGGGAACATTCACCTCCAGAGGCAGACGACCTTCGATCTCACCGTCTATCTCCACTGCATCCTCGGATTTTTGGTCGAGAGGTACGACCTTGAGATTCCTGCATCTGCGGTAGATCAGGCTCGGGGAGTTGTGCGTCGTGCCGTCGAATATGCGGTGGACTTCCTTGATGATCGTAAATATGCTGACGACAGGGACTATCAGGACATCCAGCAGACCGTCATCCATCTCAGAAACACCGGTCTGAAGCATTCCTCCTCCGGAGTACTTCCCGTTGCCCATCGCCAGAGAGTACATAGGGCCGCTGTAGAACACGTCTCCGTCCCCGATGACTTCCACATTGATCCGCCTGAGGGTCAGCAGGGTACGCATGAGGGCATTGACATATATGCGCTTGTTCCTGCGGCCGCGCTCCTTCTTGGCATTGACATTGACGCAGACGTGGGAGTCGAAGCCGACGCCGCCGATGTTGGCCATGCAGCAGGAAACATTCACACTGGAACTGACTTCGACTATGTCCTCCTGGATGAACGAGCCGCTGTGGATGAGGTCCACCACCTTGAGGGTGTCGTGAGGGACGTTGAGGGACTTGATCCAGTCGTTGCCTGAGCCGATGGGGATGACCGCCATATAGAATTCCTCGGTGGGCGTCCCGCTGTCCTTGCAGTACTGGAGTATGCCTGTGAAGATCTCGTGGACAGACCCGTCACCTCCGACGGCGACAATCCTCCTGTATCCGTCCGCCCCGGCCCGGTAGGACAGTTCCTTGGCATGGGCCTTGTATCCTGTGAAGGACGCGATGTATGGCACGTCGAGCTCACAGAGCTTCTTCTCGGCCAGCGCCCATTCCTGCATGGTTTTCCCGGATCCGGCATGTGGATTGACGATAATGTACCACTCGTTTTTAGTTTCAGGCATCGGAATAATTATGTTGGTGTGAGACAAAATTACAAACTTTTTTTGCAAAATAATTATTAATTTTGCGGAGATAACAAGACTTGGAAAATATGGGCAAGATCATAGCCATTGCAAATCAGAAAGGTGGAGTCGGAAAGACCACCACCGCCATAAATCTCGCGGCCTCCCTGGCCGTCCTTGAGAAAAAGGTCCTCATCATCGATGCCGACCCTCAGGCCAACACTACTTCGGGTCTGAACTTCTCTCCGGACGATGACCAGAAGAGAACCCTCTACGAGGCTATGATAGGCAGCATCAGGGCTGAGGACGCCCTCATCCAGACAGAGATCGCGAACCTCCATATGATCCCTTCCCATATCAACCTTGTCGGCGTGGAGATCGAAATGCTCGACACAGAAGACAGAGAGTCCATCCTGAAGAACGTAATCGCCCCTGTCCGGGACAATTATGACTACATCATCATAGACTGCTCCCCTTCCCTGGGACTTATCACCGTCAATGCCCTTACCGCAGCGGATTCGGTGATCATCCCTGTACAGCCGGAGTTCTTCGCCCTCGAAGGACTCGGAAAGCTTCTCCAGACCATACGCATAGTCCAGAACGGAGTGAACCCGGCCCTCACCATAGAAGGGTTCGTGGTGACGATGTTCGACGGCAGGACCAAGGTCCACACACAGGTGGTGAACCAGCTGAACGAGCATTTCAAGGATATGGTCTTCAGAACCATCATCCAGAGGAACATCAGGCTTTCAGAAGCACCTTCGCACGGCAAGCCGATCGTCCTTTATGACATTATGAGCAACGGAGCCACCAACTACCTGAACCTGGCAAAAGAGGTGATGGAAAGGGATGGGGTCCAATAAATCACTGACAATGAGCACTAAAGAACCTAGAGGCCTCGGAAGAGGATTAAGCGCCATCCTGGGCGAAGGAGCCAATGTTGACCAGCTCCGGAAACCTGTCGGATATGTGAACAAGGAAATCGTGGGCAGCACAAGCGCGCCGAAGGAAGGCGCCGACATCGTCCGCATCCCCGTCAGCCTTATCACCCCCAACCCGTTCCAGCCACGTATGACATTCTCCGAGGAATCCCTGGAGGAGCTCACGGCTTCCATCAAGGCCCTCGGGCTCATCCAGCCCATCACTGTCAGGAAAGTCGGCGAAGGATACCAGATCATCAGCGGTGAAAGACGCTTCCGTGCATGCAGCGCCGCCGGTATGGAGATGATTCCGGCCTATGTGCGTACCGCATCAGACCAGGGGATGCTCGAAATGGCCATCGTCGAGAATATCCAGAGAGAGAACCTTGACCCAATAGAAACAGCTTTGAGCTACCAGCGCCTCATCGACGAATGCAGCCTCACACAGGAGCAGATGGCCGAGCGCATCAGCAAGAGCAGAGTATCAGTGACCAACTATCTGCGTCTTCTGAAGCTTCCTGCCAAGGTTCAGCACGATCTGAAAGTCGGTCTGCTGAGCGTCGGACACGCCAAGGTGCTCCTCGGAATAGAGGACAATGCCGTACAGGAAGAACTCTGCGATGCCGTGATAAAGGAGGACCTCTCGGTCCGCCAGCTCGAGGAAAGGGTCAGGAAAATCGCAAAGGCAGGAGAGGAATCCAAACCTGCTTCCGCCCCACAGAGCCTTACAGAAGACTACTGCCGCCTGCTCGAATGTTTCGGCAGATACATTGAGAACGACATATCGCTGAAGCGTTCGTCGAACGGCACAGGCACCATGACAGTAAAGTTCAAATCGGACGAAGAAGTCAAGAAACTGCTCAAGGCACTGGAAAATGTTCAGGACTAATCCGTTGTTCATACTTCTCACTATTCTGTCGCTTTTGGCATTCAAGCCGGAAGCAGCCGCGCAGTTCAAGAAAGAAGCGTTTTCAAACGGATTCGGAGGGGATGACGTCCAGCCCGCCGATTCAGCCGAGGCGATGTTCTCCCTTAAGGAATACTTCCAGGGGCTTTCCCACAAAACGGACCTGAAGATAGGCACTCTGGCCGGGGGCTCAGCCCTCTTCGTCGGTGGAATGCAGATCTACGAGAAGAAATACTGGAAACTACCGATAATCTATGGAGGGCTCGGAGCCACAATAGGAGGCGGTTTCTACTACAGGAACAAGTACCAGGCTTCCCTGAACGCCTACAATGAGGCATATGCTGCCGATCCTCTCACCACCCTGGCCGTGGACAACAAGGCGAAGACCACCAGCACACTCCTTTTTGCCGGAGGCGCCCTGCTCTACTGGGGTACAATGATGGACGGAGTGATAAACTTCAAGACAGACAGCCCGCACCACGCGGGAAAGGCCACGCTCTACTCCATCCTGGTTCCGGGTCTGGGCCAGGCCTACAATGGAGAGTTCTGGAAAATCCCTATCTACTGGGGAGCCCTTGCAGGATCATACCACTTTTACAATACAAACAGAATAAACTACAAGCGTTTCAAGCGCATCCACAACGAAGCCACGAACCCTGAGATCGACTACAAGGAAAACATCTCGGCAGAGACGGCGCTCTACTACAGGAACCTGTACAGAAGGTACAGGGACTATTCAGTGCTTGCCATCGCCGGATTCTACCTTATCCAGGTGATCGATGCCAATGTATTCTCCTATATGCAGGACTTCGAAGTGAATGATGATCTGTCGATGCAGATCACACCGACAGTCATAACCCCTGACACACAGTATGCCTTCAGCGGTTCCCAGCCCACGGCATTCGGCTTGAGCCTTGGATTCAGATTTTAATTATGGAACTTACAAAAACACTGAAACTGACCACCATTTCCGCCGTCGCCCTTTTATTCCTCACTCAGACGGGCATGGCACAGGACAACAAATCGAAAGGACAGCTTCAACGCGAAAACGCAGAACTCAGGGCAAGGGTTGACTCCCTTATGATAGAGCTGGAAAGCCTCAAGTCCGAAATGGCCAATGAAAGCCGCATCGCTTCCGAGATGATAGAAATATTCGAAGAAGGCGAGGACAAGGCCAACGTAGCAGACATCGAATATACACAGGAAACGACAGACAGCCTTCTGAGCCTCTGGTACGTACACAGGTTAGTGGACAACAGCAGAGAGAAGGACGACTACGACATGGACTCGGTCCGTTTCACCACAAACGTTTCCGACGAAGTCCTGAAACAGAGGCTGGAGAAGATGAACTCCTATATCACGCTGCCTTTCAACGAGACCGTGAAGAACTATATGGTGCTCTATTCCGAGAAGATGCCGACAAAGATGAGCCACATCCTCGGGCTCAGCACATATTACCTCCCTATCTTTGAGGAGACTTTCAACAGATACAACCTCCCTGAGGAGCTCAAGATAATGGCCATCATCGAGTCCGCCCTCAACCCTGTCGCCGTTTCACGGGCAGGAGCCAAGGGAATGTGGCAGTTCATGCACAACACCGGAAAGATCTACGGTCTGAAGATCAACTCTTTCGTGGATGAGAGGATGGACGTGGAGAAAGCCGCCGATGCCGCTGCTAGATACCTCCTGGACTCATACAACATCTTCGGTGACTGGTGCCTGGCCATATCTTCATACAACTGCGGTTCGGGCAACGTCAACAAGGCGATAAAGAGAGCCGGTGGAAAGAGGGATTTCTGGTCCATCTACCCTTACCTTCCGAGGGAGACAAGAGGATACGTACCGGCCTTCGTAGGAGCCCTTTATGCAATGACATACTACAAGGAGTACGGTCTGGTACCGGAAGCCATCCAGATGCCGGCGCACACTGACACATTCGAGATCCACAGGAACCTCCACTTCAAGCAGATCAACGAAGTGATCGGAATCCCGATGGACGAGCTCAAGAACCTCAACCCTCAGTACATCCACGACATCATCCCGGGAAACGAAGGGACATACATCCTCAAGCTTCCTTTCAACTACACCAACGCCTTCCTTGAGAACCAGGATTCCCTCTACGCCCACAAGGCTGACGAACTGCTCAGCACAAAGGTTATGGAGAATATCCAGAAGGGAGGGGACGAGAATCTCGACAGAATCACCTACAGGGTGAAGAAGGGCGACGTTCTGGGACGCATCGCTTCAAGATACGGGGTTTCCGTAAGACAGCTTCAGCAGTGGAATAATATCAAGGGGACAAACATCAGGATCGGACAGGTCCTCGTGATCTACCGGAGAGGCTCTGCGCCAAAGGCCGCTTCAAGCTCTCAGGCAACATCGGCGACGACATCCAAAGCAGCATCATCAGCTGCACCTGCAGCATCCGCCTCTTCGGCCGATTACACGAAATACACTGTAAAGAAGGGGGATACACTGTACTCCATAGCCCAGAAATATCCCGGAATCTCCGCTGAGAACATTATGGAATACAACAATCTTTCCTCAAGCAAAATCACTGTAGGAAAGGTCCTCAGGATTCCTAAAAAGTAAACTTCACCATTGATACGAGCTCGGCTTTGCCGGGCTTTTTTTCTGCCATCCACGGATACCCGAGAAGAGATGCCCTGAATGAAAAATCCAAATGTTCCATCTTCACAGAGGCCAGTACATACAACGAATATCCTCTTCCATAGAATGCCGGGACTGAAAACGCACCGGGAACGTTCCTTTCATAGCAGTATATCCTGTCATCCCATTTGTCTGCGCCAAAGACGGTGAAGCGGCTGACAGCAGAGAGTTTCCGGAACTTGCTGCCGGAAAAAGCATAACCGGACTCCACAAAAACCAGCCAGGATGTTTCCTGGCAATGGCATACATCCGCAGCACCGCTCAAACTCCATCCCGGAACAGGTCTTAGAGTAACATCAGCGCGGCCCTCATTCCTCCATCTGTGACTGTCTGCAGGCCGGTATCTCGAAGTCAGTTTAACAGCAGCGGTCAGATTCTCCGAAAAGTCCTTCGAACACTTCATAACTGCCTTAAACTGGCTGGTTCCTTTGGACGGATGCTGGGCAAAGTCCATTGTAAAGGAAAATTTCTGTGTGTCGAACCCAAAAGCCGCACCCCTTTCATCCGATGTCTTAGTCGAGCTGCGGAATGCCCCGGCATAAGCGCCGTCAAAGCCTGAAGGATAGTCCCGTAACAGCAGGGAAACGTGCGAGCCGTACGCAGGGTTGAACGTCACGCCTCCGACTGCGGCAAGAGCCTTGCCAAGGACATCGAGAGCCGTCTCGGCAAACAGGTCGAACTTTCCCGCCGACTGCCGCAGGTCGGCGGAAAAGCGCGAAGCGGAAATGGCCGTAAGGCCGTATTGGCCCTGACGGGCATAATAGGAAACATTGACCCCTGCGAATCCGTTCAGGCTCAGGAAACCGGAGAGGGAGAGGCGGCCGAAGACGAACTCCGCCGCCGCTCCCCTCTGCGCCGACGAGGGTGATGCTGTCCAGGCCGGCGAGATGCCGGTGGGGTGGCGGGCGAAGGACGCTGCGGACGAGGCTCCCGTCAGAGAAAAGCCGCTCCAGAGCAGGAGGCCCTGGCCGAAACGGGCATTGAAATCCCCCACAACGGCCTTTGCCAGGTGTCTGCGACCGAAGTAAGCTGCGCTGCCTGCAATCTCCTCCGGAGGCCATTTGGGAGCGGCCAGAGTGCTTTTTGCGGCAATCGAGACCTCCCACCTGTCCGGCACGCCAGCCCTGAGCTTGGAAAGATAGCCCCATCCCGGACCGCTGTCGGAAAGCCGCAGGGTCAGGCGCGAGCTGCCCTCTGTTTCAAAACGACCTCCCGCCGCGATCCGGCCGGGAAGGTTCGGAGACTCAAATGATATGAAAGGCTCTATGGCTCTCACGAACGCCTCACCGAAGCCATCCACAAGCGCCAGCTCCTGCGCTGACAGGACATCGCCGTGGGATGCCCTGTAATCGCGCAGGGACGCAGCCTGGTATCTGGAGAACAGGCCGGAGGAGACCAGCCTGCTGTCCGACGCGAGGTTCAGGTGTACCGGGGATGAGAAGAGACGGTCGAACCGTTCCACCACGCTTTCGTCCAGTTCCTCCATCCCGAAAGCCCCGGTGAGGCGCAGGATGCAGCTGTCCGGCAGATCGTCCTGCGGACGGGCGGGAAAGGGCAGCAGCAGTGCCAGCAGGAGTATCAATATAGTTTTCTTCATGGCCCATCAATATTTCGCAAGGCAAATTAGAAATATCGGGGACCAAAAACATATCAAAAGATATATCTGCTTGAAAAAGATATGATTTTATATTAAAAATTCTTAAATTTGTGTAATACACATTATCAGAATGATGAAAGGTTCCATCAAACTCCACGACTTGACGTTCAAGCCTTACCTAACGAATGCGGAGATAGAGGCAGCCATCGACAAGGTTGCGGACAAGATCAACGCAGACTTCAAGGACAAGGACGAAGTTCCCGTTTTCCTCTGCGTCCTCAACGGAGCCGTAATGTTCACCGCTTCAATGATGAAAAGGCTCGATTTCAACGCAGAGCTGGTTTCAATGAAGATGACCTCCTACCAGGGAACCACCTCCACCGGCACGGTGCTCATCCCTCTGGGACTTACCGGCGACGTGAGAGGCCGCACCGTCATCATCTTCGAGGATGTAGTGGATACAGGCAACACCATCGTGGCGCTCAAGGAGTTCCTCCTCGAAAAGGGTGTCAAGGACGTCAGGATCTGCACGATGCTCTTCAAGCCTAACGTGTACAAGAAGGAAATGAAGCTCGACTATGTCGGAATGGTGATTCCGGACGACTTCATCGTGGGATACGGACTTGATTACAACGAGCTTGGAAGGAACCTTCCGGACATTTATGTAGTTGACAAACAATAATCCAGAATAGAAATGAAATATTACATCCTTTTCGGTCCTCCGGGAGCAGGCAAAGGCACCCAGGCCACAGCAATGGTTGAAAGATACAACCTCCATCACATCAGCACAGGAGCTCTCCTGCGCAAGGAAATCGCAGCAGGGACAGAACTCGGTCTGAAAGCCAAGAGCCTCATCGAGGCCGGTTCACTGGTTCCGGACGAAGTTGTGGAAGGAATGATTGAGTCCGAGTTCAAGACAGTGACCGGAGTCGACGGCTTCCTCCTTGACGGTTTCCCGCGCACCATCGCACAGGCAGAGGCACTCGACGCCATCCTCGCAAAGAACGGCGAGAAGGTCACCTCGATCGTCAGCATAATGATCCCGGATGAGATGATCATCGAGCGCATCTCCAAGAGAGCAGCCATCGAAGGCCGCGCTGACGATGCCGACGTAAGCATCATCAAGAACCGCATCGACACCTACCACAACCAGACCGAACCGCTCATCGATTTCTACAAGAAGGCCGGCAGCTATAACGAGGTCAACGGTGTAGGCACTATCGAGGAGGTTCAGGGAAGGATCTTCAACCTTGTAGACAAGTTCTAGTTTATCCTCCCCTTCAACTCGGCATAATCAGCACTGATTACGCCGCCCAAGGTATCTGAAACATACTTTATGAGGGCTTCATAGTCCAGCATAAGATTTCCTTCAAGGATGTCCACGGAACCGAGGACATCCTTGTTGTCTTCCAGTACATAGTCAGTCGTGCCGACGGTGTATTCCGCATCCGGTTTTATGGCACTGAAATGTCCGTCGGCATCCTCCACCTCAAGATTGACAATCCTGTTGCCGTGGGCGGCATCGATCTTGAACCTCACGCCCGAAACCTGGAGGAACGATCCATTCTCATTCGGATACGCCACGGCGCATCTAGCCAGCATTGCCGCAATACCGCTGCCCTTGCATCTCGCCAGGCAGACCTGGTTCCCGAACGGGCAGGCATTGGCAAGGTCTCTGAATCTCACATCCCCCTGCTTGATTTCCGTGCGGATCCCTCCGCCATTGACAAACCCCATCTGTGCGCCTGCAACGCTTCTCATAGCGTCAGCGATAAGGTTTCCTACCGGGCATTCGTGATTGCGGGTGATGCGCCTGCCGCTATTGTCAGTGATGCTGAGGGTCTTCTCACAGCGGCCGATAACGGCGGAGGCGGTTCTGTCGATCAGAACATTGACGCTGTCAAGGGTAGCCTTGACTTTCGCGCTGGAGCCGAGGTACGACTTCAGCGGTATCAGCCTGGTGTACGGCTTTCCATCTGGGGTGATGACAAGCTTGCCCAGGTAATTGAACTCCGTCCCTGCCTGGCTGAAGAATACTTTCTCCCCGTTCTTGTTGAGCAAATACTCCTGATAATAGGCATAATGGGTGTGGGCGTCGAGAACCACGTCGATTCCCGTAGTGCCCCGGGCTATCTGGATGGAGTTTACATTGCCCTCGTCCTCACCGATGTGGGACAGGAAAACGACATAGTCAGCACCCTGCGCCCTGGCGTCATTGACTGCCTTCTGGACATCAGCGATGAATGTATCCTCGTTGACGGAGAGGAGCCTGTTGCCATCCTTGTCGAAAAAGGCATAGAACTCCTTGTACTCGGTGTTCGGGGAAAGCCCCCCGACAAACGCGACCTTCCTGTCACCGCACTGCTTGATGATATACGGCTGGAAAAGGCGGTTGCCTTCGGCGTCAGAAAGATTGACATTGACCACGGGAGCATCTAGTTTGGCGAGAAGTTCCATCATCCTTGGCAGCTTGTAGTCGAGTTCGTGATTTCCTATTGTCACGGCATCATAGCCTACACTGTTCATCATATCTATCGGATACTCCCCTTTCGACAGCACACCGGCCATTCCACCCTGCGCGAAATCACCGCAGGACACGGTCAGGACATACGAGGTGTCCGCGTCCACGATAGCATCACGATACGCCGCGAACTTAGGATATCCTTCCAGCGCGCAATGCACATCGTTCTCATAGATGATTACTATGCTTTTCTGCTTCTGCTTAGGCACTTCGGGTGAAGGTTCGTTGCAGGAGCAGACCAAAAGAGAGATGATAAGCAGAAAGACGTGGAATATTTTCTTCATGGATTCAGGTTTTGCTCTTTCAAATGTACGAATTCTTCTGCAAAAATGTGCCATTGCGCGCTACAGTTTTGATTTATCCCTGATTATGAGTAACTTCGCACCGCTATGACCAATAATGAACTCAGCATCCACTATCTCGAATATTCTTCAGTCGACGAGATGGAACCCGCCGACAGGGAGCTTTGCCAGGCAGCCATCGAGGCCATTGACGGCGCGTACGCGATCTATTCCCACTTTTATGTGGGAGCGGCGGTCAGGCTCTCGGACGGCAGCATTGTCAAAGGGGCGAACCAGGAGAACGCGGCGTATCCGTCAGGACTGTGCGCAGAGCGCACTGCGATGTTCGCGGCAAGCGCGATGCACCCGGAACTCGAACTTACCGGCATAGCCATCGCAGCGCGCCAGAACGGGGTTCTCTGCCCGGAACCGGCCGCCCCTTGCGGAGCCTGCCGTCAGGTGATGGCCCAGTACCAGACCAAGTCCGGGAAGCCGATGAGCATCCTCCTCGTCGGCTCCGGTTCCATCCTGAAGTTCTCGCGCGTCGACGACCTTCTCCCGATGATATTCAACAATATCTGACCTCACTGTTCTGTCAATGCCTATGCGGAGGAGGAGGAGGGACGTTCTTCATGTTGCGCCGTTCGATTTCACGCTGGATCAAACCACCCACCGGTAATTCGAAGGTCACATTGTCCCACAATCTGACTTTCGGAGTCACTATAGGTGCTGTCACCCAGCGCATTGTATATGGGTCCATATAACGCTGTGCACCGACATCTATTCCGACACGGTCACCCATATACGACACATATCCTCCATATCGTGATGAGTTGACGAATGAATACGCAGCCATATTCCCGACGGGGACGGCCGTATAGTACTGGCCGAACGCAGTTACACTTATTGAAGGCGAAAACCGATAGCTGATATCCGCACCGATTCCCCATTGGTTGGCATTGACAATCGGACCGACATATCTGGTGGCGGAGGCATCGGCTGACACTGACAGTCCGCCATAGTTATATGCCGCCCCAAAACCGGCCGCTCTGGTGACAAGGAGTGCGGGATGCTCTTCGTAAAGCCCTGAGCCGATGAAGCGTATGCCGTTCCATTGTCCCAGGAGTCCCGAGGTATAAATGTTCCGGATGGCCGGCTGTTCAAAATTTACCAGTGGAGGTGAAGGCTGAAAATCCAGGCGTTCTGTCTGGATGGATTCTATCTCCTGTGCCGGCGTCTCAGTCTCAAGGTTCTCCGGGAAAGCGAGCGTTCCGAAAGCAGGGACCAATGCTTCTGCCGGCCCTTCGACTTCCAGCGGCCTGACAGCCGTGGTATCCGGCAAACTGGCCGGGCCATACTCCTGCGCCGAAGCCATGCAAGGGCACAACAGCATCAAATGGCCGGCAAGAACGGATAATAACGGACGTGGATTCATACAAGACAGGAAATAATGCAATTAAAGCAACTGCCTGAAAAGCAAAATTCAGACCAATATCAAGCTTTCCAAGAATCAAAAGGATTCAGTACCTCTAATCTGTGGTACATGAAACAATGGTATGAGTTCTACTCTTTAGAAAGCACTCTCAAAAAAACTCCAACAGCTTGTTGGAGAAATTCAATCATCGGATAATCAGCCCATTAAGTATAAACGGGATTTAGCTTATTCTGAGAAACGCTTCAAATCGTAGTACATCAGCACTGTGTCTTCCTCATCATCGCTTGAAATAAGCCTTTCAAAATGATTCTGCTGATAAAAATCCACTGCTGAACGAAGAGCATCAACAGTAATATACCTGCATCCGGCTCTATTGTCAGAAGAGTACCACTGCTTCACAAGACCGAGAATTTTGGATCCGAATCCAAGGCCCTTATATTCTTCACTTACAGCAAGACGACCAATTTTTACAGCTGGATATGAACGTCTGCGCTTCGCATTGGGAATCTTTCGGGAAAGACGATTCCAAATCGTTTTGTCAGTAAGGTCACGCTCAATACGGTCGTGTAGTAAACTGAAGTAGGCGACAGTTTTACCTGCCTCTATGTCTTCAATAATATATGTTACAGCCAACAACTGCTTTGCATGTTGGGTAGCATTAGGGACATCCTCATTTGATTCCAACAAAAAGCCATTCAAATCGGGATTTCCGCAATCGAATGGCTTGATGATATCTGTTTGGGGAGTGAAGCGTTTGAATTTTAACTCCATCACAAAGCAAATGTTGCTACCGACTGGAAAAATTCATATGCTTTTTTCGCCTCCTCCTTCTCTTCCTTAGAGGCCGGCGAAACATTCTGCGATGCCACCTCAAATTTGAGGGCATCTTCGCCGGTAAGAACCGGTGTTTCTCTAATAGGTTTTGCCATAGCTTCTATACTTTTTGCAATAATACGAAGAATTCTTTAATCCACAA
>JAZLLA010000020.1:0-20915 GCA_045597895.1 Candidatus Cryptobacteroides sp.
CTTAGAGATATAGTATCTGAGATAGATACATTTTTCTCCTTTCGGATTCGGTTTATTAAGGAGTGCGAACCCACCACTCGGAATGCTTAGATTTACCTGTCCCATAAGAACTATTACCGTTACAAAATTAGTTAATTTTTAAGGTAAGTCTTAAGGTAAGTCCGATTTGCACGAGATTCGATTCTATTGCATCAAAAGCAAACACCGCAAAATTTGGTCAACTTTGCGGTGTTTGTAATCTATAAGTAATCAATTAGTTACATTAGTATTCTTCCTCGTTGAAGAAAAGGAGCAGATAGGCTGTATCAACCTCAGAGGGCGATTTGAATTGCCTATGGTAATTATCACGGTAAGTAACTTTGTGACCAAATGTGACGATATTGAATAGGTACTTACCATAAATTACCATATCTCACGTATGCCGGTGGTCACTTACCATAAAAATTACTTCAAAGAACTGTTTGCAAATATATGCATTCTCCGGGTATATTCAACTATTTTTAATGATTCTACAATTCCCCAACTTATCGGGCTATCATTGAAATATCCTTCGTCCGTTAGGAAAAAAGCTTCCTTACGTCCTCCTCGTTTGCAACAGTTCATTTTCTGCAAACAAAACTGCAAACAAAACTGCAAACAAAATGTAGACTATCCCCGCTTTAATCTGCTGTATACCATATGGTTGTGTCTTCCGTCCTCCGCTTGCACAATTTCGTTTGCAGCCACCAACTCTGCAAACAAACGCGAAACTTTGGGGCGATCTTTCTCTGGCAATTTCAAGAGCTCACGGGCTTCCGCATTGGTTATCGTCTCTATGGAGTCAAGATATCTGAGGATAGCTTCCTTCTGCCTGGCTTTCTCTTGCTTCTTAGACTTTACATATTCTATCTTGTCGCTCGTGTCCTTCCGCTTGCTGACATGGAGGATATATGAGAGCCCCGAGGTTTTTCCCGTAGTCTCAATGAATTCCAAGGCCTGAAGCTTATCCAATATGGCCTGTAATCTGTATGTGCCGATGTTAGGCATCGAGGACAAATCTGACAGCTTGATCTGTCTATGGTTAACCACCTCTGAAAGTACAAGGAGCTCATCCAGTTTCATTGGCTTTCCAGTCTGGCTTTCGAACATAAGCGACAATTCAATCAATTTCTCAGTCACCACATCAGACTTGATTCGGAAAATGACTGCAGTATCTGTTTCTTCCGGTTCCGGCAATGACTTCCCCTTCTTCAGCAAATCTGTGAAAATCTTGTCAAAGCCACTGCCCGCCTTCTCAGCTAACCCGATTTCTCGCAGGATGTCCATAATGTTCGGATTCCGAGGATTAGTTTTACGCAGATAGTTCTCTGGGGTAACGCCCTCTGGGAATCGTCCAGGGCTTTCTATCTCAAGATAGCCTCCGTCATCATACTTCCGTATCTCAATTATCTGCTGCCGGCTCAGGTCTCTATGAGCTAGGGCATTGATCAGCAGTTCACGGATAACTATTTCGGAATAATCCTCGACATACTCCCTGAACAAGCCGAAGATGTATTCTTTCTGCCGGATTTCTGCCTTCAGCTGAGCGAAACACTCCTTTGCGACTTCAACGATATTGCCCTTATATTCGTATGGCTTGTACGTCCCGTCCGAGAAATAGTGGATGTATTTCACCTGATAGAACGGCAATTCTCTGAGGGCCGACTGATTGCCAACAAATAGAATTCCAGTCGTGGTTGGCAGGATGGATTCACCTTCTTCCTTCACCATTCCAAGAGAGTCCAGAAGATCTCCAGTCTCTTTGTCAAGATATGGGCTGTCGGGTGATTTCGCGCCAATCATATCCCGCAGTGTTTCCATTCTTTTGCTGTCCATCCACTCACCAGAGACCTCCCAGGTCTTCTGATCGTAAACAATCAGCCCCTTCTCGGACATGATTGTCGCCATCTCATAAGGTTCTATTGGCCGATTCCCATCATTACTGCGAATCAGGAATTCGCCACGGCTTGTTCTGTGCAACTGCGGTGAGAATGGGATTTCCAGAACTAATAAGTCACTGCCATCAACCTTGATCTTATGCGGAATCAGGGTAATCGATGGCGACGTGCGGTCTTGCACTTGATGAATCAGTTCAAATACCTTGTTGTCCTGATAAACGAAATCCCTGTTTATCTCTTTGCTATCATCGACAATGCCAATAAACAGGAAGCCTCCTTTATTGTTGGCAAACGCAACAACATCTCTAGCCGTTTCATCATATTTAGGAGCAAAATTCTTCAATGATTTTCCAAAGGATGTCTTATCCTCCAACTGCTCCTTGAAATCCATAATCTCACATTCTCCACGTTCAAGGAGATTGTAAAACCATTGTATGCTCAGTTTCGTTTGCTTCTTCATTTGTGAAAACTTCTAATGGCAAATAATTTCTGTATCAAGCAAAATTACTATAAATTTTTGAATGGTCTATAATTTTCATCCACTTGATTCTCCGGGAATTGCCATACTTGTCAAATCACAGTTTAAGGATAATGTGTGACTCGGTTAGGCAGGAGGCCCTGTATATTAGTCTACCACTCCATCACCTTCCTGATTTCGTCATCGATGGTGCTACGGAGGAAGCGGGCGTAGGTTTTCTCGGTGGCAATTATGGAGGAGTGGCCGAGGAGTTTACTGAGCATTTCAACACGCATTCCCTTGTTGATGGCCATCACGGCGAAACTGTGCCTGGCCTGATGGAAGGTTACGTGGCGTTCGAAGCCGAGTTCGCTGGATACTTTTTCAAGCAGCGAATTCATATGCTTGTCAAGTGAATTGCGCGCATCATATATCGCTTCGCTGTTCCTCAAGTCAAAGGTCGATGGCAGCAGATCGAATACGAATACCGGATTGCGACCCTTCCACTCATCCAGAATTGACAACGCTTTTCTGCACAGCGGCATCTCCATTGGCAGTAATTTCTTGGTCTTGACCTGTACCTTGCGGAAAGTTCTTGTCTCGAAATTGATATGATCCCATTGCAGAGTCATAACGTCCGAAAGGCGCAGGCCGCAGGCATAATATGAAAACAGGAACGACTGCACAGCCTCGCGCACAGTAATGTTCTTGCAGGAGGAGTAATACTTTTCAATAGCCTCGATTTTGTCTTCAGTAAGGTACTTCACCGGCCCTTCAAGTTCCATCGCGTTGGCATACTCGACCTCGCGGAATTTGAGCCTGTTCTCAAGAATCTTGGCTGCTACGATGTCCTCTACATATCCGAGCCTACGCGCATAGTCAATAGCCTGATACAATGGCACCAGCGCCTTGTCCACCAGTTCCATATTGGTATTCATCTTGACATTGATGCGGTAATCGATATACTCTTCGAACACCAACGGAGACACTCCGCCGATGGTCATCGCCTTATAGCCTTTGTACCTCTCGAAAGCGGCGAAAGACTTGATGTAAGAGATGTTGTTCCTGTAGGTTGAGGTCTGAATCTGGTGTCTTTCGTAACGGCGTTGATTGTACTCACCTGCAAATTCCACAAAAGATTGCAGTTTCGGCCTGTCGGCATCGGAGACGAACTGCCCGCCAAGAATCATATCGATTTTTTGAAGAGTGACCATACCATTGCAAGATTCCAGATCTTTGACAGTACTGTCATACAGCTTATTAAGTTTTGCATTGATGCCCGCAGCATCCGGACAGGAGCGACGGACTCTCTGCCTGCCGGAATCCCAGTCTTCGACCTTGACGTCAAGACCGGTGGAACGCTTCTTATAGGCGCCTTTGAAGTAAACCCGGAGAAGGATTTTCTTGTAACCGTTGAGGGTTGCTGAAGTGTGCAGCGCGAAGCTGACAACGGGGGAATTTGATTGTAACATAATTGAAAGATTTAATAATTATCCTGCAATTTAGCACTGTTCCTCTTCCTCCATAGAAAGAAGCAAAATTAACCCGGTCAACTGCCCAAGCAGCAATTCAAGCCGCCCTGCGGCCATAAATCACACTGTCACAATCATATAAAGAAAAGGGATATGGTAAGTTTTGTGGTAACTGAGCGCAAAATATCTTTTTGCAAAACCGCATTCCACGCACTTCTACGCCACATCCACTCAAAAAATCAGCCGACACCCGGTCAGGTGTCGGCTAACTATAAGTTATTGATTTTCAATTACTTAATCAATACTCTTCCTCGTTGAAGAAGAAGTCGTCTTTCGTCGGGTAGTCCGGCCAGATGTCCTCGATGCTTTCGAAGATGTCGCCGTCGTCCTCGAGTTCCTGAAGGTTCTCGATCACTTCTTCCGGAGCGCCGGAGCGGTTTGCATAATCAATGAGTTCGTCTTTGGATGCCGGCCACGGAGCATCATCGAGAGAGCTGGCCAATTCCAATGTCCAATACATATCAAGCGAAATTTAATTTATTAATAATCAACAAAATTGCCTTATTTGGGCGGCAAAGATAGAAAAAATCGGGATATTTTCTCTAATTTTGCCTACCGAAATATACAGAAAAATACATACATAACCTATGCCATACACTAAAGAAGAAATATATAATGACAATGTAACAAAAGAGCTTGCCGTACACGTGAAGGAAATCCTCAGACTCCTGGGAGAGAACCCCGAGCGCGAAGGCCTGCTCAAGACTCCTGAAAGGGTCGCCAAGTCACTCCAGTTCCTGACCCAGGGCTACGCCCAGAACGGCACTGAGATCATCCACAAGGCCATTTTCGAGGAGGAATACCAGCAGATGGTCCTTGTCAGGGACATCGAGCTCTACTCGATGTGCGAGCACCATATGCTCCCGTTCATCGGCAAAGCCCACGTCGCCTACATCCCTAACGGGAAGATCACCGGCCTGAGCAAGATCGCCCGCATCGTCGACACCTACGCCCGCCGCCTCCAGGTCCAGGAGCGCCTGACAGTCCAGATCCGCGACTGCATCCAGGAGTCCCTCAACCCTATCGGCGTCGCCGTCGTCATCGAAGCGAACCACACCTGCATGCAGATCCGCGGCGTGGAGAAATCCAATGCCATCACCACCACCTCCGCCTTCTCCGGCATCTTCCTCAGCGACGCCCGCACCCGCAACGAGTTCCTCAACCTGATAAAATAATTATTTCAGAAGCTCCCTGCTGCGGGCGATGAAGTCCGCCAGGGCCTTTCCCTTCAGCATCCCATTGGAAAGGAGCGCTAGGTCTGTGATCTGCCTCAGGAGCGCGCTCTCCTTGTCGCCGGACTCGACGATTTTCTGGACGAGCGGGCTTTCCATATTGACAATGATATTGTAGGAAGCAGGCATCTCGCCGTAGAAGTTGAGACCTCCGCCGAGGGCGCTCATTTCGCGGTAGCGGCGCATGAACTCGCTCTGGGTGATGAGCACAGGCTCCGCGGTCTCTCCGAGGTTCTGAGCCTCGACGATGTACTCGTTGCCCTGAGGAAGGGCGGCCTTGAAGAGTTCCTCGAGTTCCTTCTGCTTCTCCTCGGAGAGCTCGGGCTTCACCTTATCCTCCTTGGGGATGAGGTTCTCGATGCTGTCGGAGTCCACTCTGGCGAAGCGGCAATCGGTGACCTTCTGCTCGAGGAGGTTGACGAAATGGGAGTCAAGCTCGCAGTCCATCAGCAGGACATCGTAGCCCTTGTTCTTCGCGCTCTCGATGAACGGATACTGCTCGTCGAGGTTGGTGGCGTAGAGGAAGACCACCTTCTTGTCCTTGTCGGTCTGCTCGGTCTCGATGGCCTTGCGGTAGTCCTCGATGGCGAAGTACTTGCCGTCGGTGTTCTTGAGCAGGGCAAAGTTCATTCCCCTCTCGCCGAACTTCTCGTCGGAGAGCATACCGTACTCGATGAAGAGCTTGAGGTTGTCCCACTTGGACTCGAAGGCCTCGCGCTCGTTCTTGAAGATGTCCTCGAGACGGTCGGCTACCTTCTTTGTGATGTAAGTGGAGATCTTCTTCACGTTGGAGTCGCTCTGGAGATAGCTTCTAGAAACGTTAAGAGGGATGTCCGGAGAGTCGATCACGCCGTGGAGGAGGGTCAGGAAGTCAGGCACGATGTTGTCCACGTGGTCGGTGACGAACATCTGGTTGCAATAGAGCTGAATCTTGTGCTTGTCGATGGACATCCTCTCCTTGAGCTTAGGGAAATAAAGGACGCCGGTGAGGTTGAACGGATAGTCCACATTGAGATGGATGTGGAACATAGGCTCCTCCTCCATAGGATAGAGGGCCTTGTAGAAGTTCTTGTAGTCCTCCTCGGTAAGGGATGAAGGGGTCTTGGTCCAGATAGGCTCGATCTTGTTGATGACATTGTCCTTGTCGGTGTCCTCGTACTTGTCCTTCTTCCACTCCTGCTCCTTGCCGAACACGACAGGGACAGGCATGAACTTGCAGTACTTGTCGAGGAGCTGCTGGATGCGGCCCTTGGAAGCGAACTCGTCGGAGTCGCTGTCAAGGTAGAGGGTGATGACAGTTCCCCTGTCAGACTTGTCACATTCCTCCATCGAGTATTCAGGGCTGCCGTCGCAGGTCCACTTTACGGCCTTGGCACCCTCCTTCCAGCTCAGGGTCTCGATGGTCACCTTCTCGGAAACCATGAAGGCTGAGTAGAAACCGAGTCCGAAGTGGCCGATGATGCTGCTGATCTGGTCCTTGTACTTCTCGAGGAACTCTCCGGCTGAAGAGAAAGCGATCTGGTTGATGTACTTGTCGACTTCCTCCCCGGTCATACCGATACCGTTGTCGATGACCTTGAGGGTCTTGGCGCTCTCGTCCAGCTCGATGCTGACTTTGAGCTCACCAAGCTCCTGGGTGGCCTCTCCGCTCTGAGCGAGGGCCTTCATCTTCTGGGTGGCGTCGACAGCATTCGCTACGAGCTCGCGCAGGAAGATTTCGTGGTCAGAATAAAGAAACTGCTTGATCACCGGGAAGATATTCTCGGTGGTTACTCCGATTTTGCCTTTGTTTTCCATATCGTATAAGATTTAATTCTAAAAAAAGCCCGCCGTCTTCAAGGGCGGCGAGCTATAATCATCAAATAATGTTCCCTTCTGGGAGAGACTGACGAAATGGCAGTCCCCTACTTATAAAGGAATCTCTTGATACTCATTTTCGGGGTCTTCTCGAACGGAGCGGTCACCACCTCCACCTTCGTGATCTGGCTGTAAAGAGGGAGAAGCTTGTTCGAAGCGAGACGGACGCTCTCTGGAATGTCGGAGACAGTCTCGGCGTCAAGCCCGGCCTTCTTGATGGCTGCGTCATCCAGATATACCAGGGCGACAAGCTTTGTGGCCCTGTCCACCACCACTGATTCGGCGACATAGTCCTGGCTGTTCACAATGGCCTCGACCTCCTCCGGGTAAATGTTCTGTCCGTTGGCTGAAAGGATCATGCTCTTCGAGCGGCCCTTGATGAAGATATTGCCCTTGGAATCTATCACGCCGAGGTCACCGGTGCGCAGGAAGCCGTCGTCGGTGAAAGCATTGGCGGAAGCCTCGGGATTGTCATAGTAGCCGATGGTTATGTTGCGACCGCGGGCCTGGATCTCGCCGGCGATGTGCTGAGGGTCTTCGGAGTCGATGCGGACCTCTGCGCAGGCAACGGCCTTGCCGCAGGAACCTCTCTGGAAACGGGCCGGGTCCTCATAGGCCAGCAGAGGGCAGGCTTCGGTCATTCCGTAGCCGACCGTATATGGCAGCCCCATCCTGCTGAAGAGAGCCTCCACTTCCGGATTCAGAGGGGCGCCGCCCATGATGAATATCTTCACGTTTCCTCCGAACGCAGCCTCGAGGGAGGTCCTTATCTTTTTGTATATGAAGGACTTCAGAAGCGGAACCTTCAGGGCGGCCTTTATGGACTTCTTGTTGAGGACAGGCTTGAGGGAGGACTTGTAGACCTTCTCCATCACCAGAGGCACCGTCACTACCATATAAGGCTTCACTTCGGCCATCGCTTTCAGAAGCAGGGTCGGTGAAGGAGTCTTTCCGAGGTAGTAGATGCAGACACCCGAGCAGAGAGGGTAGATAAGCTCGAATGCCAGACCGTACATATGCGCCATCGGAAGCATTGACACGAGAGTGTCCTCCGGGGTGGCGGTGACATTGGCCTGGGCATACTCCACCGTGGCGGTCAGGCTGTCGAACTTCAGCATCACGCCCTTCGGGGCGCTGGTGGTGCCGGAGGTGTAGTTGATCAGGGCGAGGTCCTCGGAGTTGTCGGTCGGATAGACGACGCTCTCGCGGGAGAAGCCCATCGGGAACTTCTGCTGGAATGCAGCGTCCAGTCCTTCGTAGGCTTCAGCCATCAGGCCGTCAGAAGAATAAAGTATGGAGAAATCGCTCACGCTCACGACGGAACGGATCTTCGGCATCCTGGAGATGTCGAGTTTCTTCCAGATATCAGGGTCCACGAAAAGGGCGAGGCTACCGGAATGGTCTACAAGATGGTTCACACTGTCCGGATGGAAATCGCAGAGGATAGGGACCGCGACGGCTCCATAAGTATTGATGGCAAAGAATGAAACTGCCCAGCGGGCTGTGTTCTTCGCGCAGATGGCTATCTTGTCGCCTTTCTTGAGGCCTGACCTTTCGAACAGGATGTGGAACTTCTCTATATTGGTGGCGAGGTCACAGAAAGTGAACGACTCGCCTCCATAGTTGCAGAGTGCTTTTTTGTCCCAGCATTTGCGGACAGCGTTCTGAAGCTTCCACAAATAATGCTTGCTCAAATAATCTTTTTCCATTTTGCTTAAGGTTTGGGTAGGCTAAAATTACCGCGTCTTCAAATAGTTTCCAAAGAGATTTTGCTTATATTTGTGAAATCCGCTCCAGAATGGCGAAGAACAGCCCCGATGGGGTGGAATCCGCTTATTTGTGGCGAAAATTTGACTGGAATATGAGCAGAAAACCTATCATCGCACTCATTTACGACTTCGACGGAACACTTTCGCCGGGCAACATGCAGGAGTTCGGATTCATCCAGGCGGTCGGTCAGACCCCGGAGGAGTTCTGGACAAAGAGCGACAACATCGCCATAGGCCAGGACGCCAGCAACGTCCTTGCCTATATGAAACTGATGTTCGATGAAGCGAAGAAGAACAACATCCCGCTGCGCAGGCAGAAGTTCCAGGAGTTCGGAAAGCACATAGAGCTTTTCGAGGGCGTGAAGGAATGGTTCAGCCTCATCAACGAATACGGCAGAGCCCACGGAGTGAAGATAGAGCACTACATCAACTCCTCCGGCCTGAAGGAAATCATCGAGGGCCCCCCTATCGCCAAGGAATTCACCCACATCTTCGCCGGCAGCTTCATCTACGACGCCGACGGTGAAGCTGAATGGCCTGGCATCGCGGTCGACTACACGGCGAAGACCCAGTTCCTGTTCAAGATAAGCAAGGGCATCTTCAGCTCCCGCGACAACAAGAAGGTCAATGAAAGCATCGCCGAGGACAAGAAGCGCATCCCGTTCAGCCACATGATCTACTTCGGCGACGGGGACACCGACGTACCTTGCATGAAGATAGTCAACATGTTCGGTGGCAATGCCATCGCAGTCTTCAACCCTACGAACGCAAAGAAGCGCGAGCAGACCAGAAAGCTCCTCCGCCAGGGCCGCGTCCGTTTCATCACTCCTGCGGTCTTCACCAAGGAAAGCAGGACCTACCGCGTCGTCTGCTCGATCATCGACAAGATCAAGGCGGACAGCGAGCTCGAATATCTGGCCAGATACAAATAAATGAAATTCAGGCTCCAGTCACCATACAAGCCATCCGGAGACCAGCCGGAAGCCATCAAGGAACTCTGCTCCGCCCTCAACGACGGAGTGACCGATGTTACGCTCCTGGGCGTCACAGGCTCCGGAAAGACCTTCACAATGGCCAATGTAATCGAGCGCATGCAGCGCCCGGCGCTTATCCTGAGCCATAACAAGACCCTCGCCGCCCAGCTCTACGGCGAGTTCAAGGCCTTCTTCCCGGACAATGCAGTGGAGTACTTCGTCTCCTACTACGACTACTACCAGCCCGAGGCCTACATCCCCGCCAGCGACACCTACATCGAGAAGGACCTGAGCATCAATGACAATATAGAAAAGCTCCGTCTGAGCGCCGCCAGCGCGCTTCTGAGCGGACGCCGCGACGTGATAGTCATCTCCAGCGTCAGCTGCCTCTACGGCATCGGCAACCCCGATGACTTCCACGAACAGACGGTCAATATAAAGAAAGGCGAGCAGCGGAGCCTGACCCGCCTGCTCTACCAGCTCGTGGACGCCCTCTACTCCCGCACGGAAGTGGAGTTCAAGCGTGGAACGTTCCGCGTGCGCGGGGACACCGTGGACGTCTACCTTTCCGGCGCCGACGATGCCGTGCGCATCGAGTTCTTCGGAGACGAGGTGGACTCCATCGCCGTCATCGACCCGGCCACCGGCGCCTTCATCGAGAGCCTCGACGAGATAAACATCTATCCGGCCAACAACTTCGTCACCACCAAGGAACGCGGAATAGCGGCCGTCAGCCATATCCAGGACGACCTGAAGAACCAGCTCGACTACTTCGAGGAGGTGGGAAAGAACCTGGAAGCCAAGAGGTTGAAATCCAGGGTGGAATATGACCTGGAGATGATAAAGGAAATGGGCTACTGCCCCGGGATCGAGAACTATTCCCGGTATTTCGACGGGAGGAAGGAAGGCCAGAGACCTTTCTGCCTGATAGACTATTTCCCTGACGATTTCATCACCTTCATAGACGAGAGCCACGTCACCCTTCCTCAGATACATGCAATGTTCGGAGGTGACCGCTCGCGCAAGTCCGTGCTGGTGGAATACGGCTTCCGCCTCCCGGCCGCCAAGGACAACCGCCCGCTGACCTTCGAGGAATTCGAAGCCATAACGGGACAGAAAATATATGTCAGCGCCACACCGGCCGACTACGAACTTCAGAAATCCGAGGGTCTCGTAGTGGAGCAGGTGGTAAGGCCCACCGGCCTGCTGGATCCGCCGATAGAGGTCAGACCTATTGAGAATCAAGTGGATGACCTTGTCGAGGAGATACAGAAACGTGCAGAAAGGGATGAGCGTGTCCTCGTGACCACCCTCACCAAGCGCATGGCCGAGGAACTGGACGGATACCTGACCAGGGTCGGCATCAGATGCCGCTATATCCACTCCGACGTGGACACCCAGGAGCGCGTGGAGATCATCGAGGACTTCAAGAACGGACTGTTCGACGTCCTCATCGGAGTCAACCTCCTCCGAGAGGGGCTGGACATCCCGTCAGTGTCCCTCGTGGCCATACTGGACGCCGACAAGGAAGGCTTCCTGCGCACCGGCAGGGCCCTCACCCAGACAGCCGGACGTGCCGCGCGCAACGTCAACGGACTGGTCATAATGTACGCCGACACCATCACACAGTCGATGGACGCGACGATACGCGAGACGAACCGCCGCCGCGCCAAGCAGATGGAGTACAACGAAAGGAACCACATCACCCCTCAGCAGGTGGAGGTCAAGCACAATGTCCTCGCCATGGAGCTCGGCTCCAAGGATACTGACAAATACAAGATCAGGCTCACTAACGGCCTCAACCGTCTCAGCGCCCCTAATTCCTATGAGAATCCCACCTACATCCCAGACCCGTCACAGCTCGGAGAGGGCCTGGTTTCAGTGGACCTCGGCCTGGACTCCAGGCGCGACGAGAAGACCGCCTTCGTGGACGGCCGCGTAAAGGCCGACCTCGCGGCCGTGCTGCAGGACCCTGTTATCAGGTCTATGAACAGGGAGATGGTGGAGAAGCTCATCGAGGAGGACCGCAAGCGCATGCAGAAGTCCGCCGCGGACCTGGACTTCAACGAAGCCGCCAAGTACCGCGACGAGATGTGGGCCCTGCAGGAATATCTGAAAGTTTGGAAAGACAAGTAACACAATGAAAGCCTGGCGCATACTCCTGTTTTTCCTGTCAGTCATCGTCCTTCTCGGACTGCTCTGCCGCTTCTTCCCCGCAGAAGGCGTCAGAATAGCCGGAGTGGACCTGGATTTCCCTACCCTCGAGGAATTCTTCGCCGTGGAGGAAGAAGAGGAGCAGGAGTCACCCGAGGAACTTCTGGCCCGCAGGATGGAGGCGATAAGGCGCGCCGACGCCGAGAACCTTCTGGACTATTTCAGCACTGACCCCGCCAGGATCCATTTCCCCGGGGACAGCATAAGCAGTTTCGACCAGTTCTTCAAGTCGCTCGACGAGGCGTCCGACACACTCATCAGGATAGTCCACTACGGTGACTCCCAGATAGAGGAGGACAGGATCAGCAAGGTTCTGCGCGACAGCCTCCAGACCAGGTTCGGAGGCGGAGGCCCCGGAATGATCCCCGTACGCGAGGAGTACTACACATACAGCATATCCGAAGCGGGAACCGTAACGCCGGACAGATACATGGTGTTCGGCCCGCCTGAAGTCCGTGCCGGGAACAACCGCTACGGCCCTATGGGGCAGAAATCCCACTTCGACAGCCTTTGCACCGTATCCATCCATCCTGTAAAGTCCAATCCCGGACCGTCCAGATACTTCAACCGCCTGACCCTCCTCTCCAGCGGCGGCGTGGCCGTCGTGAGCTGCAAGGGCCTCACCCAGGTCCTCGAATCCTCGGACAGCATCAGGCACATCAGGTTCGACCTCCCGGACAGCACGGAACGCATCAGTTTCAGCTTCTCGGGCAGCCAGGACATCTACGGGGTGATGCTGGACAACGACAAGGGCGTCAGCCTCGACAACGTCCCGATGCGGGGCTGCTCCGGCACCATATTCACCGCCATCGCAGCCAGCCAGCTGAAGGACTATTTCGAGAAGGATAACGTCAGGCTGATCATACTCCAGTACGGCGGCAACATGGTCCCGTTCACGTCCAAGGAGAAGGACATCTCCACCTACAAGTCCAAGATCGAGAAACAGATACTCTACCTGAAGGAGCTCGCTCCCGATGCATCCATCCTCTTCATCGGTCCTTCCGATATGTCCACATCCATCCAGGGCAGGATGCAGACCTACCCTCAGCTCCCTATGCTGGTGGACTCCCTCAAGGCAGCCGCGACTAACAGCGGAGCCGCCTTCTGGGATATGTACAGCGCAATGGGTGGCCAGGGATCGATGAAACAATGGGTCGGGCAGGATCCGCCCCTGGCAGGCTCGGACTATGTCCACTTCACCCCTGCAGGAGCGGAGAAGATAGGCGGGATGCTCTACGAGTCCCTGATGCTTTACTACAAATACTATCAACTGAGAAAGAAATGAAACGGACAGCAATAATACTGATATCTGTGCTGTGCATCCACAGCCACGCATTTTCACAGACATTCGACAAGGTCCCCATCCCCGAGCAGCCGGATTGCGTGCAGCTCGACAGGACTGAACTGCACTACCCGGGAGAGCGGAGCTCGATGGACCGGTTCTACGACCTCCTGGACTCTCTTGCCAATGGTAACGGACGCAGCGTAAACATCTGGCACATCGGAGGATCACACGTCCAGGCGGGGCATTTCAGCTACCGCCTTCAGGATAATCTGACTTCGATGGCAGACTCCCTCAAAGGAGAGAGAGGCTTCCTCTTCCCTTACAGGATAGCAAACACTAACTCGGACAAGAGCTTCCGCACTTCAGTAACGGGTCAATGGACCTCCGCTATGGCCGCAAGGACGCACAAGGACCTCAACCCGAGGTTCGGCATAATGGGCATAGCCGCCAGAACCTCGGACCCCGGGGCCACGGTCGGGCTCGGGCTGAACATCAGCGCCGACACTCTGTGGCGGTTCAACCGCCTGCGCGTTCTGGGCTACGCATCCTCGCCGGATGCATTCCCAGTGGTCCATTACCAGTCGGACACGCTCAAACCTTGCTTTGAAGAAGAGACTGAAAGCTACATCTTCGACCTCCCGTGCGAAACTGACAGCATCACCGTCGGCTTCCACCTCCCTGAAGGCGAGGATTTCACCCTCACCGGACTGGAGCCGCTGAGCGGGCGCAAAGGCATAAACTACTTCTGCTCAGGCACTAACGGGGCCTCCCTCATCACCTGGCTGGAGAAATGCCCGGACCTTGAGCGCGACCTCAGGCTGGTCAGTCCCGACCTCACCATCTTCGCGATAGGCATCAACGACTCCGCCTGCAAGGCCGTCGAATTCGACGTGGAGAAGTTCAAGGAAAGATACCGCCGTCTGATAGCCTTGATCAGGAAGCAGTCGCCGGACTGCGCATTCCTGTTCATAACGAACAATGATTCATACCGCTACATACGCCGCGGAATGACCTACAACTGGAACGGTCCTACGGTCGAGAAAGCCATGTTCGAACTTGCCGGAGAATACGGTGGGGCCGTCTGGGACCTCTATGAGATAATGGGAGGAAAGGACAGCGTCCTCAAATGGCGCGATGCCGGCCTGTGCAAGAAGGACAAGCTCCACTTCACACAGGAAGGCTACGTGCTCCTGGGCGACCTGCTGTTCAATGCAATAGTCGAGGACCACAACTCACGTAAGGAAGCACAATAATGGACAAACAGGCGATAATGGCATTCCTCCAGAAGGTGTTCGCATTCGATGCGAACTCGCCTCTGCTGTTCACCCAGTTCTATTTCTGGGCGTTCTTCGCCATTGTCTTCGCCCTCTTCTGCCTTGCCAAGAACAGAAGGCTCCTGAGGAACACCTTCCTCTTCTTCGTGTCGCTCTTCTTCTACTACAAGACCAGCGGACTGTCCGTGCTCATCCTGATCTTCGTCACCTGCTCGGACTTCCTCATAGCCAAGCGGATAGACGCCGCACAGCGGCAATGGAAGAAGAAAGCCTGGCTCATCCTCAGCATCTGCACTGACCTGTTCCTTCTGTGCTACTTCAAGTACGCATACTTCTTCACCGACATAGTGAACAACCTACTGGGCATCGACTTCAAGGTGTTCGACATCTTCGCCTGGGCTGGCAACCAGCTGGCCGGAGGCGACTACTGGAGGGTGGACAATATCGTATTGCCGGTAGGCATCTCGTTCTTCACCTTCCAGGTGCTGAGCTACACCGTGGACGTGTACCGGGGGCAGCTGAAACCGGTCAGGAACATCCTTGACTTCGGTTTCTACGTGAGCTTCTTCCCGCAGCTGGTCGCCGGTCCCATTGTCCGCGCGAGCGAGTTCATCCCACAGCTGTACAAGCCTTTCAACCTCGGACGCAAGCAGTTCGGCATCGCTGTTTTCTGGATTCTGAACGGTCTGGCGAAGAAGATTGTGCTGAGCGACTACATTGCCGTCAACTTCATTGACAGGGTGTTCGACAATCCCCTTCTTTTCACGGGCTTCGAGAACCTCTGCGCGCTGTTCGGCTACTCGCTCCAGGTGTACGCCGACTTCTCGGGGTACACAGACATTGCCATAGGCGTGGCGATGATGATGGGGTTCTACCTGCCGAAGAACTTCAACTCGCCGTACAAGGCACCGAACCCGCAGGATTTCTGGAGGCGCTGGCACATGTCGCTGAGCCGCTGGCTGAAGGCGTACCTGTACATTCCGCTGGGAGGAAACAGGGGTGCGAGCTTCGGGACATATTTCTGGATTGTCCTGTTCGCTGCACTGGGGGTGTGGCTCTCGGGCAGCGTCTGGGTGGGCGTGGGAGTATTGGCCTTTGCAGGCATAGTGGGCCTGGTGGCTGTGCTCAACCCGCCGAGGAGGAAGAAGATTGTGGCCAACATAAACCGCTTCATAACGATGCTGCTGGGCGGCCTTTGGCACGGTGCGAGCTTCAATTTCATCATCTGGGGCGGTCTGAACGGGCTCGGCACCATCGGATATCAGTTCTGGAAGGATATGAACTGGCACGTCAGGATGCTGCTGTTCGCGCTCGTGACAGCGGGACTATGGGCGCTGACACAGTACGCGCCGGCGCCGGTGTTCAATATGCTGTTCGTGTGGATGGCGATCGTGTGCGCCTTCACTTTAGTGCGCTATATCTACCATCTGACAGGCTGCCGTCGGGCGTTTGCCGGCCTCGGATACGTATGGGGAGTCGCGCAGACATTCACTTTTATCACTTTCACCCGTCTATTCTTCAGGAGCGGCTCGAACCTGGACCCTGCGACAGCGAACAGGGAGGCCTGGGAGACAGCCACGGATATGGTGCATCAGATAGGCTCGCACTGGAACATTGAGATCATCCCGCAAATCTGCTCCGAATACAGGAACGTGTTCATCCTGGTGATACTGGGAATGATAATCCACTGGCTGCCTGAGCGTTTCAAGCGCTGGTACAGGCTCAACTTCGCGATGCTGCCGCTACCAGTGATGGCCCTCTGCGTGGTTCTGGCCGTGTTCATCCTCTATCAGTTCATCACCGCCGACCTCCAGGCGTTCATTTATTTCCAGTTCTAAGCACCCCAGCATCTAACGCCTGATAATGATCACTGATGAACAAAAAGGGCGATTTTGTTCATTTGGAAGGTAAAAAAAGGTCACCGATGAACAAAAACGGCAATTATGTTCAGGCGTAGGAGGAAATGAATATTTTGCTATCTTTGAAGAAAAAAGAGCTATGAGCAGAGTTGCAGAATTGTTTCCGAGGCTCGACGCTGAGGCGTTGAAGCTTGTCGAAAGCGCTTACGACATCGCACAGAAAGCCCTTGAGGGGACTTCCAGGGGCAATGGCGTGCCTTTCATCGACCACCCGGAGAAAGTGGCTCTGATCGCCTGTGACGAGATCGGTCTCGGTCCGGAATGCCTGGCCGCAGTGTTCCTGCACGAAGCCACCAGGTTCCATCCGGAGATCGACCTCAAATCGGGGGGTCTTTTCGGAAAGGACATCCTGACAATGGTGGACGGCCTGAACAAGATAGCCACCATCAAGCCGAAGGACACACGCCTGGAGGCCGAGAACTACAAGAAACTCATCGTATCATACTCTACAGACCCGCGCGTAGTCGTCCTGAAACTCGCGGACCGTCTGGAGGTTATGCGATCGCTTAACCTTTTCTCGAAGGCCTCACGCGAGCGCAAGCAGCTCGAAACCCTGATGCTCTACATCCCGCTCGCCCATCAGCTGGGTTTGTACAACATGAAAAGCGAGATGGAGAACATCTACTTCCAGTATGCCGAGCCGGAGGAGTTCCGTGCCATCACTAACAAGCTGAAAGCCACGGAGCGCGACCGCCAGCTCATCACCACCCAGTTCATCGAGCCGCTCAAGGCCAAGCTCGACGAAGCCGGCATCAAATACAAGCTGAAGGCGCGCACAAAGACCGCCTATTCCATCTGGAAGAAGATGCAGACGCAGAAGGTCGATTTCGACGGAGTCTTCGACGTATTCGCCATCCGCTTCATAATCGACTGCGAGGAGGACCGCGAGACCGAGCACGCCCTCTGCTGGAAGGTGTTCGGCTTCGTGACCGAGGAGTACGAGTCCGACACGAACCGCCTGCGCGACTGGCTTTCCAACCCCAAGCCGAACGGCTACGAGTCGCTCCATATAACAGTCAAGAATGCCAAGGGCGCCTGCCTGGAAGTCCAGATCCGCACCAAGCGTATGGACGACAATGCTGAAAGCGGACTCGCCTCCCACTGGTCCTACAAGGGCATCAAGCATGAAGCCGCAATGGACACCTGGCTGAACGCCGTCCGCTCGTCCCTCGAGCACGGTTCCACACAGTCGCTGGCAGCGACGGAGGGCAAAGACGACCTCCCTATGCCTCCGGCCAAGGAAATATTCGTCTTCACCCCGTCGGGAGAGCTGCGCAAGCTTTCCGCCGGTGCCACAGTGCTGGACTTCGCATTCAACATCCACAGCGGCATAGGTGCCAGATGCACCGGCGCCATCGTTAACGGCAAGGCCATCTCCATCAAGGACAAGCTCCAGACCGGAGACGTAGTGGAAATAATGACAGGCAAGAACCAGAAACCGACGCAGGACTGGCTGAACTGGGTGGTCACTTCCAAGGCCAAGAGCCGCATCAAGCACGAGCTGAAGGAGGCGGAGTTCAAGAAGGCCGCTGAAGGCCGCGAGCTTCTCGAGCGCAGGCTGAAGAACTGGAAGCTCGAGATATCCGACGAGAGGATGCGCGAGCTGATGAAGAAGTTCAAGTACACTTCCCTCAACTCCTTCTGGGCAGCCATCGGCGAGGAGGAGATCGATATCAATGATATCAAGGCGTTCATCCAGGCGCAGGACTCCCCTGCCGCCCAGGAGCAGGTCAAGCCTGAAGAAGCCGTCGTCAAGGACTGGAACGGCAACAAATCCACGGATGATATCCTCGTGCTTAGCGCCAAGGATGTCAAGGGACTCGACTACCGCATGGCACGGTGCTGCAACCCGGTCTACGGAGACGATGTCTTCGGCTTCGTCACGCGCGGAGAAGGCATCAAGATACACAGGATCAACTGCCCGAACGCTTCACGCCTGCTGGACAAGTATCCGTACAGGATACAGCGCGTCGTATGGGCGGAAAGCCCGAGCTCCGGCGACTTCCAGTGTACGCTGAAGATACTCGCCGACCTCGACTACTCCGTAATGTCCAAGATAATGGAAGTAGTGGCCATGTTCAAGGCTTCCATCAGGTCGATAAATGCGAGCGAGGATACACGAAACGGCTGTTACGACATCTCAGCCAGGATTCTCGTGCCGTCCAACACCGAACTTGACAAGGTCATATCACAGATCGGAGCGCTCAAGCACGTCATCAAAGTCAGACGACTGTAAGCTATCTTCTATTGAGAGCCGCCTGGAACGCGGCGGCATTCTTCAGGTGCTCCGAATACGTCGCTGCGAAACGGTGCGTGCCGTCGAATGACGGGCTCGCGCAGAAATAGAGATATCCGTGCTTGTCAGGATTCAGAACAGCCTCCAGCGCCTCTTTCTGAGGCACAGCGATAGGTCCAGGAGGAAGCCCCTCGTAACGGTATGTATTGTATGGAGAATTGACCTCCAGATGCTTGAGAAGGACCCTCTTGAGCTTGTAGTCGAAGCAGAACGCTACTGTAGGATCCGCCTGGAGCTTCATTCCGCAGTGGAGACGGTTCAGATAAACACCTGCCACTGAAGGCATTTCAGGGGCGTGGTTGGTCTCCCCCGAAACGATTGAAGCCAGTATGCTGACCTCCTCCTTGGTAAGGCCCTGGGCCTTGGCCTTGGACAGGTTGGACTTGGTCCAGAATGCATCGTAGGCCTGTTTCTGTTTCAGCAGTATCTCCTCGATGCTTGCTGTCCAGTACATCTCGTATGTATCGGGGATGAACAGTGAGAAAACATTCTTCGAGTTGAACCCATAATGGGAAAGAAGTTCGTTGTCACACAGCGCGGCATAGACTTCAGCGGAATCGACAAGCATCTGGTTGCCTATCTTGCGGGCTATGGATTCCTTAGTGCGCATTGTACCGGAAAGTGTCATCCCGACAGGTGTCTGCCAGCAGTTGTTGAGCATGCGCGCCACATACACGCTGGTGGACGAAGGCTTGACAATATACCGTCCGGGCTGGAGATACTCACTCACCTTCTTGTCCTCGAAAGCACGTTTGAGGCTGTTGGGATGTCTGACACCGGCGGAGTCACAAATCATCGCCATCACCTGGCCGGCATCCATTCCCGGATAGACATAAAGCACCGTCTCATGCTGGAAGTTCGGCTGCTTGTTGTCTGCATACCAGAGAATGAGCTTGCGGCCGATGCAAAGACCCACAACAATGATAATGGCGATAACGCCGATTACGATCTTACTGTTCCTTTTCATGGCTTTCGGAGTAAAATGGTTTCACCTTCACGCAGAGTATGCGACGGACTGAACTTGTTGAGCTTGCAAACTGACTTCATCCTGACAGCGAAGCGCTGGCATATCTCGCGGAGCGATTCGCCGTCTTCACCCACAATATATTTGTCCAAGCCCTTTTCAGCCTGTTTTTTCTTCATACGCAGATAAACGGTCGTCCCGGGCTGGAGCCTTTCATCACGTGACAGGTCGTTGAACTTCAGCACCTCCTTGAGGAAAAGTCCGTTCAGCTTGGCCACGTCCGAGTAGCTTTCACCCACCATCGCCTGGACGAAAGGCACACCGTTCCTCATATAGACACGTTTGGAGAGACTGAAATGGAACTCTTCGGATGCCTGCGGAAGGACTTCCACTGCCTGTTCTATTGTGTTCGGAGAAGGCGGAACGACATCGGGGATCACCTCAGTGTGGCGTTGCCCAGGTTTCTTTTCAGCCCTCTGCTCCGGCTGAGGTTCGATTTCCGGCTCAACCGATGGCTCCTCATTATCCTTTTGCCGGTCTTGCCTGACTGCCCTCCCTGATACCTCCGCCTGAGTCATGGAGTCAAAACGGGCAAGGTCGAAATCCTCTATGTTCTTGATAAGTTTCGCCGGGTAAGCAGGATCTGTGGCATAACCTGCCTTTCTCAAGCCGTATGCCCAGGACTCATAATCCTTTGTATCGAAATCGAACAGGAACTTGTACCTGTCCTGATATCTCAGGAAATCGGAATGGTCGCGAAAGGAGTCTTCCGCATCATCATACACTCTGAAACACTCCCCTTTCCGGTCGTCATCCACCTTCATAGACTTCCCCTTCCAGTCGGAATGGCACTTTATGCCGAAATGGTTATTTCCCTTGACGGCCAGTTCGGAATTTCCGAAACCGGACTCCAGAAGTCCCTGTGCAAGTGTTATGCTGGCAGGAACTCCGCTTCTGTACATCTCCCGTACAGCGGTCGGGGCCCATTTCTCGATATACTTCTCCTGAGGATTGTCAGCCGGCGCTGCGTATGAGAGGACCGCGACGGCAAGAGATAACAGAACAGTCAGGATTTTCTTCATATCACAAACCTTAGATTTGCAGAGTGGTTCACTGCACCAAGGTTTGTACTGCAAAAGTAATAAATTTGTGCTGATAAAGAAAGTTTAACAAAGGACAATGGAGCCGGGCGGTTCTCAGTTATAGCAAATGGGTAAGACCCGTGT
>JAZLLA010000021.1:0-8341 GCA_045597895.1 Candidatus Cryptobacteroides sp.
ATGGTGTGTTTCCTTTGGTCTTTTTTTCGTGATTCTTCGGATATTCGTCGGAGCTGCGTCTTGAGCATATCCAGCTCCCTGTCATTAAGTCGTATCATTGATCGGGGGTGTTTCATCGTCCACCAGATACCGGAGCCTTGCGGATTTGCCGTAGTGTCGGTGGATGATAGGTATGAACTTAGCGAAGTTGCGTTCGTTTCTTTCCAGATACTCGTACAGGCATTTGTGGCACGACAGCTCGTATTTGCCGTCGTTCCCTTTTCCCCAGTGCAGCCCGTCGTCCAGCGCGGCCCAAATGACTTCGTGCGGGGCTTTGTCCTGCATGAGCATGTCAATGACCTGATGCCACATGTCCAGGAATCTCTGTTCGAAGCGCGGTGCTTGCTGCGGTGTCTGTTTCCACAGCATGACGGCGGCTTCCCTCGCTTCATCGCTCATGTCGCGCCAGCTGCGACCGCCGGTATTGTTCCATGGCAGGAACTCGGAGAAGTATTCACGCATCGGTTCACGCCAGTTGCGGACGAAAAAATTCAAGACAAAAGATTGTTGTTGTTTTTCTTCTTTCCCGCTTGTTGGTGCCGCCTCGAAAGAGGAGGAACAACAAGAAGAATTTTCTTTACTTTCCTTTCCTTTATTTTTCTTTTCTTTTCTTTGTGGCATTTCTTCGGAGGAAATGGGGGTTTCCTCGGAGGAAATGGGGGTTTCTTCGGAGGAAATGACGAGACTATAGGGAGAAGTCTTGCGTAACTTACTCTTACGTTTCGATGCATCACACTGTGCGTTGTACTGCATCTGTATACCATGGGAGGTCAGGACACCCGAGCTTACGTAGGTGTCATGGTCAAGGAGGTTAATATCATCAGAAGTTAGAATGTCCATGCATTCCATGACCATCTCTTCAGAGATTCCAAGATCCTCTGATAGCAGGAAGCAAAGGTCCGAATCACATTTGACGTAGTATCCTTCCTTAAGGATGAACGTCACGATACGCAGATATACATAGGGAGCGAGCGAGTTCTTGCGTTTCGCTTTTCTTACCTTAAGGTCGGACCAGAAGTCCACGTCAAGTCGGGTGTAGTTGAATCCCGTTCGTTCAGCTCTTGCCATGATTATATCCTCCTGCGGTTTGCTACGATGATTCCGATAGCCTTGTTGTACTGCTCGATCTGGCGCATCAGGCGCGCTTCGCGTGCGCACCTCGCATCGACCATTATCTTCTGCTCGTTGGCGGACATCTGCGGCTTGCGTTCAAGCAGTTCGTGAAGGACTGCAGCACGCTTCTGGGCGAGAATGAACTCGGCCTCGGCGAACATCTGTCCGGTCTTGACCAGCAGCTCTTCCATGTTGGCAGCTTTGCCGGGAGCTTCGAGGATAGCGGTGATCTCCGCTATCCCATCCTTAAGCTCCATCATTCTCTTTGTGCGCTCCATGACTATTCCTCCGCCTCTTTGTAGAATCCCTGGAAACGAACGAGCTTGTCAAGGTACTCGGGGCTCTTGATGAGTCCGTCTCCGCCACCGATGAGGGTGTTGGCACCTTCCTCGTCAAGGACGACCTTGCTGTCCACGGCCTTCGGCACTCGGAAGCAGCACGCCACGGGGAAGTTGACCTTCAGCGAGCCGGGAATGGTCTTGACATCCGCACGCTGCGTAGCCGCGAGGATGCGGAAACCGGAGCTGCGGCCCTTCTGCAGGAGCATCTGAAGATTGTCCATGAGCAGACGCTCGCCGACCTCCAGCTCCTTGAACTTGCGTGCCTGCTGTGCAGCGTCAGCGAACTCGTCGAAGATGACAAGGGTGATGCAGTTTCTCTTCTGTGATACGCGCTCGTTCATCTCTGCCACGAGGTCACCCATGACCATCTCGATCTGGTCGATGTCGTTGAAGACCTGCACGTCTCCGTCCCTTAAATCCTCATAGTCATACTTCGGGTCGAGAATCACGATGTCGAAGATTCCTGCGGCCTTTGCGTACTCTATGGTGGAACGGATCATGACGGACTTGCCGGAGCCGGTGGAGCCGCAGACGAGACAGTGAGGTGTAGAGTGGTTGTCAAGGTCCCAGTAGATAGGTCTGCGGAAGTTGTCAAGGCCGACGGGGATCTTGTGGCCGTCAAGGTAGGACTCGTCCCAGGCCAGTGTCTCGGTCCTCTTCTTGTTGACCTCTATGGAGAGGTAGGACTTGCCCTCGTAGACGACGAGGTCGCTCGGTATGCGGACGTTCGAGACGTCAAGGGCGTTGGCTATGTCAAGAGCGTATTTCTTGATTGTGGCGAGCTGCACACCGGCGGCAGCGTTGCAGAGGTATGTGTTGCAGGAGAAGCCTTCTATCTCGTGTGCGACCTCTACCTGTATGCGGAACGTGCGGAGCACGTGCTCAATCTTTTCCTTGTTAGTCATATCGGAATTGCTGTAATCGAAAGTGATGAATGATGCCGCGTTCTTGCGGAATGATGTGATGACCTTCGGGGAGATCATTGCGAGAGAGGAGTCCTTTATCTTGCGCTGGCGCTTCGCGATAAGCTCACGCTTGTTCTCGGGGATGTACTCGAAGTCGTCCACCTCGGCGATGAGGGTGCGGCACCAGAAGGCATAGAGATTCGCCTTGTCAGCGAGATTGTCGGTATCGTTTATACAATAAATATAGTCGGGGTCCGACACCGCTTCAATCATCCTGCGGAGTCCCTGGTAGAGCAGGTATTCGTAGAGACGGCGGGTGTCGTCGTCCATCACGATTCTGTGGTTGACAATCTGTGCCGACTTGTCCTTGTTCTTGGAAATCTTGTTCTCAAGGAACCATACCTCGTCCACTTTTATACCAGGGTGGGCGGTTTCCCAGCCGACGACGTAGGTGATGGCCTGCTTGCCGTGGGTGAGGGCCAGCTCGTCCGGTGCGGTGAACTTGCTCTTGGACTTGTGGTCTATGATTACGATCTTGCTGTCAACGGTCTCCACGACGAGGTCCACGATGAAATGAAGCGGCAGAGGGATGTCTACGCCGTTGACGGTCACCCATTCGCTGTACTTGACCTCGACGTCTATCACCCTGCGTATCTCGCCGATGTAGGTTTCTACCTCGGAAGCAAAATTCTCTATCAGGGCGTTCACGGATTTGTTGGCCTCCATGTATGCGTTCTCCACTGTGGGGAACTTGTCTGTAAGCTTCCAAGTCTTGGCGTCCACGCCGTCAAGATAGTCGTATGCTACGGACGTGAGGTCCACAAGACCCTGCTTCTGCTCGTTGAAGGACTTGAAGTATGACTCCAGTGCCTTATGGTATGCGTTGCCGGCCACGGAGCTGGCGGAGCGTCTTGTGGGCTCCTGGTAGATGTACTGCTGCTCGAAAGCCTTCTCGTTACGGCAGAAGCACGAAACGGCCGAATAGCTCCATGAGTTGAGCAGGTAGTTGGAGAGATGCAGTTCAAGCTCGTCCCCTTTGAGCTGGGCATACTTATTCATCGCTGTCCTTCTTTGTTGAGTTCACCTATCTTACGGCCGTATTTCGCGAGGATCTGCTCGAGTTTGCAGTAGGTCTTGGGACCGAGGTTCATGGCCCTTTTGAAGGCTACGGGAGGCAGGCGGAGGATGTCTTCAAGGGTGAAGCATCCCATCTCTACAAGGATATTATGCAGCCGCACAGGGAATTCAAGCTCGTCAATGGATGTGCTGACGTCGAGTCCGCCGTTATCCTTCCTGGCTTCTTCGTCAAGCTGGGCGGTGTACTTGTATTCGTCGATGGCATCAAGGAGCTGCCCGAGTGTCATCATGCAGAGAGGTGTGTCGAGTGATACCATGGCTACAGAAGTCTATCGGGCTGGTTGCTGCTTCCACGCATGGCTGCGCGTCTCTCTTCCACGGTAGGAACGGCAGGCTGCGCCTGGTCGTCGACAGGAAGGTCGTCATCGGCAGAGACCACGTCTCCGTCACGGACGTCCTCGCCGGTGATGAACTCGTAGAGAGTCTTCTTCGCCTTGCGGTCGGCCTTTCCCTTGATCTGGTCGGGAGAGGAATAGGCGTCCTGCTTGCACTGGACGGTGATGGAGAAGGGCTTGCCGACCTCGCCATTGACGAAGTAGTTGATGGTACACTTGACATCCACGAAGGGAGCGTTGGGAGGAGCCGGGAGAATCGCCTTGCTGATCATGTGGCGGACGTTGAGCTTCTTCAGCAGATAGGAATAGCCCTCGTTGGTGGTGTACTGTCGACCGGCAATGATGTTGAACTGGTTGCCAGTGGGAAGAAGGCCGCGCATCACCGCGTCGATGAGGCAGTCGCGGACCACTGATACCGGATAGGGCTCGCCGGGACGGCCTGTCCTCTTGTCCACCCTGTTGGGATCCTTGTCGGTAAGGAATCCGATTGAGGTGTTCGCCAGCGGCATGAACACCGCGTTCATGATGTCGTCAGTAAGAATCTGACGTAGTGATGTGACTACACCGACGGCACGGAAGGCGGCGCCGGCGTTCTCAGCGAGCTTGAGCTCCTGGGCCTGTGTGCATACTGCCGCAAAGTCCTGCTCTGCCTTGGCGAGTACGTTGGCCGGAATGGTTTGTAATGTATTACCCATAATGCAAAAAAATTGATTGGTTGTTTCTCGCGCCGGAAACAGGACTCGAACCTGCGGCCCCGAGGTACATATGGTCGTTCCCTCGCGCTCTACCAACTGAGCTATTCCGGCAGAATCCTCCCCGATCAGCCTCAAAATGGGGAGGCGCACTAACACATAACAAAAACTTCTAAAAGAGAAAGTGCGTCTCACGACGTCGATTGTGGAGCAGGCGGGGGTCGAACCCGCGTCTTGCAATAATACCCTCGCAGTTTCCCGATAGGCTCGGACGACGGATTGGGGATGTCCGGAGACATACCTCCACCACCCTGTCTTTAACGGAAACAGGGAAACCCGGGGATCATGCCGTTGCTACGGCAGGACGAAAGCTGAAATCAATCTCACGTGCTCCGACAAGGGAGTTTGCGAAGGCGGCAACCTTGTTGCCCATTCGCTTGAAGAAATCTTTAGCGGTTGTTCGTTCGGTCCGGATTAACGTGTCAGACCAGCACGCCGTCAGCTGCTACTGCACCATTGCAGTCAAAGCCAATTCTGCCCCAGTATTTTCAATGAACTCTTGGCGGACAAGGAAGGACTCGAACCCTCATCTCTCTCGCGGTGCTTGGTTTACAGATTCCGCTTCGCGATACTACCTTTGTACTACTTGCCCAATCGTAGCTGGACTTCACAGCCGAGCTACTCTGTGTAAAAGCTGTTATGGTCACCTTGCGGCGATATGTAATACGGCTTGAATCCCTCTTCCTTCGGCACGCACTCCCCTACTGTCTGCGTCTCCATGCGGTCCCTGTATGAGGGGTGTGCATGCTTCAGGTAGGACTTCAAATCGTTCAGTGTTTCGATGTCAATCATTCTGCTGGGCTTCTTCTTCGCCGTCATTGCGGCAGACGACATACATGAGCGAGCTGATCCCGAACGTCAGGATGTGATGGGTGTATCCGAGGAAGACGCCGATGAAAGCTCCGATGGCCAGTATGAGCCAGATGTACTTGATGAACTTCATATGCTATTGATTTGTGGTTGCGCATGTGACGGAGCACTGCCAGGCATTGATCTCCTCGCGCTTGAATGTCAGCTGACCGAGCGCGTTCTTATAGTGGGGAATCAGATGGGCGTTGTTCTTGATGGTCTTGACGGACTTGCCGAGGTAAAGGGCAAGGTCCTCCGCCGTGAAGACATCCTTCGCGGCAAGAAGCGTCAGGCGCTCAATCCTGTCCAGTCTATTTTCGATGTCAGTGTTGCTCATATCATTTATTCTCTTGCTCCCGGTGCCGGAATCGAACCAGCCCCCTCCTTCCTTTCGGACAGGCGATAGCACCTTGTTATCTGCCCGGGAAATGCTTATCTTAGATGTGTCAAACAAAAAGAAAAGCTATGCGATATTTCGTTTTCAAATTAGGTAAGACCACTCACCTTGTACCCGAATCCAACGTTGCAGAAATTACCCTGGACAATCCCGATTCCGCGAAGGATTCTCCTGTAAAAGTGTTGCTTCAGCAGCCACAGGGCCGGACCTTTGGAATAGAGAGCGTTGAGGCTTTACGCGAGAGTCTTGTTGAACTGACGGATTATCTGAAAGTTTTCCGTCCCTAATTAAGTTGAATACGTCCTGAAGGTCTTCCGGACTGCATCGATAGATGTGATTATTCTGAAGGTAGAGCTTAACAATCTCTACTCTCAATCTTCTGTCGCTCCTTGCCTGGAGCCATGCGATTAACTTCTTCATGATAGTGCGTGATTACCTTGCAGGGAAGAGGGTCTGTGGATAGCATTTCACATCGCCGGACCTTGAGATGGAAGACAGGAAGTCGGAAATGACTTTGGCGATTTTGTCGAGCACAAGAGGCTCTTGGGGTTTGGTCTTGCCGTTAGCCCAATTCCAGACGGTCTGGGGTGTGGAGCAGCATTTGTTGAGCATCAGCTTATGTCTGAGTTCTCGCTGCTCGTATTCGGTGTTCAGGCTTCCCCAAATCTCGGGAAAAGTCCTTGTATCAATACGGAATTTTTCGCTATCTTTGCTATTCATCACTATACTTCAAAGGCTTTGATTATTGTGGATTTTAACCTTTGACAATGCAAATGTAAACAAAGTTGATTAAACTTGCAAGTCTTTTTATCGACTTTTATTAAACTTTTTTCGGATATGGCAAAATTTGTAGACTTGAAACACTTTAGAAAAGACAACGATTTAACACAAACCGTTGTCGGGGAGTACCTTGGTATAGGGAAATCGTTTATCAGCCGTATAGAAAGCGGGGAGGTGGGACTGCCGGAAGAGAAGTTGATTAAACTGTTTAACAATGATAAAGGGTGGGATGTCACCTCCCTTCTTGCAAATAGTACAATCACGCAAAAAGGAGTGAACAATGTTGTCGGGTCCGGGAATAAGATTGATTACACATCCGAGCACGATGAATTGATTATGCTCCGTGTTGAAAATGAAATGCTGAAACAGCAACTTAACGAGAAAGAACGAACGATCCAAATACTGATGAACAAATGAGAAATATTCTTGCCTATAACAAGAAGTCTATTCTGGATAATCCAATTGCAAGGTTTTTGGATTATATGTTATTGTTATTCATTTTGATTGTTGTGGCAAATAATTACGAGGTGCCTTCCTGGGTGATTGTGCTTCTTCCTGTAGGGAGTTTGGTAGTTGCCGGAATAATAACATCATTGGCAGTTAAGGGTACAGTATTCTATTCGTCGGCAAAAGAGCAACAAAAGAAAAATACATTCACTATCACATATTTTATTATTTGCTTTATACTGAACCTTTTGCTCGCTTACTATATTGTAGTTGTTCCAAATATGTTTGTAAGAGCGAAATGGATAGTATCTATACCCATATTCATCTTAATTGTAAATATTATAAATATTCCAAGTTTGTTTCATTGGTTATTAGAGGATGAATTAACACTTACAAGAGAACAATGAAAGAATAATAAATATAATATGTTTTCATCAGTATGGTGTTGGCTATTTATAGCCAATAGAATTATTGCAGGGACCTGTCCCAGGACTTCCAGTCTGGGGTCGATACTTGGCTTATTAAATATGGCGGCAACGTTTGTTTTTATAATATTGTCTTTCATATTTGCGGAGCATTGGTACTATGGCCTTATCTTGTGTGCCATATATTTCATTTTACCGGTCTTTCTTCCGCGAATAGATACAAACAATATGAGCATAGGTGAAGAAGCGTGGTCAATGATTGGTTCACATATAGCCCCTCTTATTTATGTAGCAATTTACATCTGTTTCTTCTTAGGAATATAGCGTCCCTCCTATGTCCCTTCACATCGTAGAGCAAGTATAAAATATTGATAATTAACAAATAAAAGACAAGTTCATGTTCAAAGGTCAACCTAAAGGCTTGTTCGCCCTTGCCCTCGCCAATACCGGCGAGCGCTTCGGCTATTACACAATGCTCGCTATCTTTATGCTTTTCCTCCAGGCCAAGTTCGGCTGGGAGGGAGCAGGAGCCAGCCAGCTTTATTCGGGCTTCCTCGCCCTCGTTTATTTTATGCCTGTCGTCGGCGGATGGCTTGCTGACAAGATCGGCTACGGCAAGTGCGTCGTCACCGGCGTGTGCATTATGTTCGTCGGCTATCTTTTCCTGTCGATTCCGACCGCTGCCAACGGACTGGGCATCGCCCTTATGATCGGCGCCCTCGTGCTCGTCAGCATCGGTACAGGTCTCTTCAAGGGCAATCTGCAGGTTCTCGTCGGAAATCTCTACGATGATCCCAAGTACGCCGCGAAGCGTGATTCCG
>JAZLLA010000022.1:0-36332 GCA_045597895.1 Candidatus Cryptobacteroides sp.
GACAAGGTCCGTGGTGCTGACGGCATCAAGTATGACCGCAGCCGCCCTACCCGCGTATTCGTCGGCGAGTTCGCCAACAACCGCGCGAACAACGACTATGGTTCCGCAATGGCCGAGGCCGCTTACTGGACAAGCCTCGAGCAGAATTCCGACATGGTGGTCATGGCCGCCTACGCTCCTCTCTTCTGCAAGAAGGGCTTCAACAAATGGAACTCAAACCTCATCTGGTTCGACAACCGTGGAATGTGGCGCAGCTGCAACTACTACTACCAGCAGCTCTTCTCAGTGGCAGGTGACAAGGCTTTCACCACCAGCGATGTGAAGAACGGAGAAGCTGTTGATGAAACAGTCTATCTCTCCCCTACCATTGATTCCGCTACAGGTGAGATGTTCATCAAGTTCGTGAATTCAGAGGCGGTGAGCAAGAATGTCACGATCAATATCAGCAACTCCGGGAAATATGACGTTACTGCCGAGTTCACGACCTCTCTTGACACAACTGTCAAGAACCAGGGATCGCAGAACCTGTACTCTAGCCATCCTGACGCAGGACGACGCTTCAGGTATGCCGAGACCATAGTCCCTCACAAGGAGGATCTCGGCATCGTAAATGGTGATTTCCAGTTTGAGATGATGGAGAACTCCATCGGAATCATCCGCATCAAGCCTCTCGACTGATTACAAGTATTACAGGTCGCTCTGGGAGAATCTTTCGCTTTCCATTCCGACCATTCTCCTGGCGTCCTTGACGGTCATTCCGGTGGAGGCGTTGCCCATATCCGGAACGTTGAATGACTTCAGGTTCAGCTCGTAGAAATGTGAGCTCTTCTGAGGCAGCACGAACGGTTTGGAAACATTTCCGTCCTCATCCATGTGGCAGAAGTATGGCTTGCCGTACTGACCGTCTCCCCTCTTGCTCGCGAACACGAACCAGCGGCTGTTCGAAGACCAGCTGTGGTATGTGTCGGACTTGTCTCCCTTGACGCTGTCGAGTTTCTTTATCTCGAGGGTTTCCAGGTCCATCAGGCAGAGCGTGCATTCCGTGTGATAAAGAGGGAAAGTACCGTAGTCCGCGACCGTGAACATAAGCCATCTGCCGTCAGGAGAGGCCTTCGGGTGGCAGACTGACGCATTGTTGGCCGGACCATTCCAGACGGTGTCAGCAGCCTCGCTTATGCGTCCGCTTTCAGCGTCGAAAGCAGCCCTGAGGAGGGAATATTTCAGGTCCCTGATATCCTGAGGAAGGGCCACGGTATCGGCTGAGCAGTAGAAAACAGAGCTTCCGTCAGCGGAGAAGCATGGGAAGGTCTCGAGCTTGTCCGCCCTGGCGATATGAGGGAGGTTGATCATTACGTCATTGTCAAAGTCAGCGACGGTGAGGTCGGATGCTGAGTCATATACCTCCATCCTGTTCTGAGCCATGGTGTGGAGGCTCGGGAGGATGACGTTGGTGGAGAACACGCCGAAGCGTCCTGCAGGGTGAATCTCGCCATAGACAGTGCCCGAAAGCATTCCAGGGGCGTTCAAAGTAAGTTTCCTGAGCTTGCCGTCACGATTGAGGACCGTGCCTCCCTTGGCCCCGCGGATGTAGTAGAAGGAGAGGTCTCCGCGTTGCTGTGCGTGGGTGTGGCAGTTCATGCACGCGTTGTCCGTATTCTTGAAATCGCAGATCGTGGTCTCGGAAAAGTCCTCGATGCAGCGCTCCTCGATGGAGACTTCGTGGAACATCTGGTATGAAGGCTCGATGAGGCGGTAAGTCAGATATCCGTCTATAGGATCGTTGCTGACATATATGTTCCAGTTGTCCGTCACCGTTTCTCCGTCCACAGCCACTTCCGCACTGACCGAGATGGTCTTTCCTTCTGCGCCCGCAATGAACGATTTCCATTTGCGCACCGGCCATTCGACCTCGGAGCCCTTGATGGTCACGGACTTGTCACCTGCCGTGAATGTGGTTGAAGCCTTGCGGGCACCCTTCATTGCATAGTGGAAGTTCAGTGGGGCGATATTGGCCGGAACCGTCACTTCCTTGTAGTCGGGATAGATGGTGAGAGGTCCGCAGCTGCCGTCTGCGGCGTTGTATTCAGCCTTGGCGCATCCGGTAATGGCAGCGGTGGCCAGTATTATATGCAAAACGTTGAGTCTCATTGGTTGATCTCGTTAAGGGCCTTCAAATAATAGTACCAGTAGGTGTTCCTGTAGTTTTCCGGATAGCGGAAGAACAGGTTCATCTTATGCATCAGTTCGTCGTCTATCCCGTACTGTGCGGCGAATTCCTCGGAAGTGATGCCCTGCTGTCCCATCCAGATGGTGACAGCCTCCTTATAGATATGTGAGTCGAGCTTGCAAGGCTCGTAGTCCTGCATGAACTGCTCGAGGTCATATCTTAGAAGGTCATAGCAGAGGAGATATTCGCGTGCAGGGGTGTTGGAAGGATTGGCTTCCAGCAGTCCGTGGATGACGGAACGCGGTATGTCCGAAAGATGGACGAAGTCCGAGACGGCAAGGCATGGCCGCAATCTCTCGATCCAGGCTTTCTCATCCTCGTTCGGAGTGCCGTCCAGCATCCTCTTCGCCCATTTTCCGTAAAAGATGGTCTTGCTGAGGAGATTGAGATATTTCTGTGCGGTGGCTTCCTGGCCAGTGATGATGTTCACCCTGGCCAGACGCTCGATGAACCTTGCTCCAGTGTGCTCCGGCGATGCCTGGAGTGAAGTGATGGCGCTCTGTTCGGCTATGGTCATATCGCCGAGCTGGTACCACTGCTCCCCTGCGAGGCAGTTCGTGAATATGGTCTGCTCTCCCGAAACGGGGAGAAGGAAGTCGTGAGGCTTGCTCTGCGAATGCTCGAACAGCTTGTTCCCGAGCTGCCCTTCCATCGCCAGTGCAAGATTGTAGCAGAATGAAGCTTCCACCATATAGAGGTCCTTCCGTGACAGCTTCAGGACCTTGTCCCAGTTCTCGCGCGCCACTTCTGCGTCGAGACCTATCATCCTCTCATAGTTGAACCGTGGCACGCCCCATAACTTGCCGTAGTCGCTGTGGTAAGGGGATCCCAGGGCCCACACACCTGCACAAAGGAGAACGACGGCAGCAGCGGCCTTCTGCCAGACTTTCCTGAACTGGAGGGCCAGCAGGACCAATGAAAGGAAGCCGAGGGTGGCAATGGTGTAACGCGTGATATAAAGGTTGCCGCACTCCCTGGAGAAGGACCAGAGGAACACCAGTACCGCGAGCCCGAGGGAAAGTCCCTTGCCAAGGAATTTGCGTAAGATACGGTATGTGACCGTACCTATGGCGGTCAGAAGAAGCGCCACTATCAGTGCTCCCAGGACAGGAGAGTGGAAGAACTGCTCTGCAAAGCTGGCTACAAAGCGTGAAAGCCATCCTGAGCCGGTGAAGGTCCGTGAAACGTAATCCCAGTCCCAGACGAACAGGTTGCTCTGCTCCCTTCTTATCAGATGATAGGGATATGCTGTCAGAAAGAATCCGAACGAAGACAGAAAAGCCAGACCGGCAAACAGCGGTCCGACGATCCTGCAGCTATTTTTACTGGCCATTAACTGTTAACAAAAATGTTAGTATTATTAACTATCGTGTTTTATTGATTGGTTTTCAGCCTTAAAACTGAACAAGGATTTCATCTATCACTTTGCTCAGCTGCGCAATCTCCAAAAGGAATCCGTCATGTCCGTAGATGGAGTTTATCATCCTGTAGTCCGCTCCGGGTATGAAAGCGGCCCACTCTTCGTGTGCATAAGGAGGGAACATGCCGTCCGTATCAATGGAAACCACATAAGTCCTGGCCTTGATTCCGGAAAGGGCTTTCTCCACTCCCCCTCTGCCGCGTCCGACATTGTTCGAGGTGACAGCCGTGCTTACTGAATTGTAGGAATAGGCGTCGAATCCCCTCCTGACGATCTTTTCACCCTGATACCTTTCATATGATGCCGCACGGTCTGCAAACAGGGTGTCGACATCATTTTCAGCCTGGGTTATCTCATAGCTCTGATAGCATCTGTATGACACGAGGGCGATTGCCCTGGCGGCCTTCAGACCCTCGATACCACCGTTCAGATCCTTCGCTTCAAGATATGAGGCATCTCCCCTCAGAGACATCCTCTGGGTCTCCACGCTGGCCAGCAGCCATGGCGAAACGCGCGGCTCGGTCGCGATGAAGAGCGCGAAGCGGAACACCTCCGGCTCGGTCACAGCCCATTCGATAGCCTGGAACCCACCGATGGAAGAGCCTGCAAGCAGGTCAATGGTATCGATCCCGAGGTGCTTGCGCACCAATATCGTTGCGGCAATGATATCCCTGACGGTAACGTTCGGGAAATCCAGCAGATATGGCTTTCCTGTTTCAGGATTGACGGATGCGGGGCAGGTGGAGCCGTATGGCGATCCGAGCATATTGACACAGACGACGAAATATTTGTCGGTGTCAACGGTCTTTCCGCTTCCGCACATATCCGGCCACCAGTCCTCCACGTCGCTGTTCGCAGTAAGCGCATGGCATATCCAGATGACTTTCTTGCTGCCGTCGTATTCCGGCTGTGAAGTGTGGTAGGCTATGTTGATTTCCGGGAGCGTGCGTCCTTCCTCGAAGGTGAACGGTCCGGTCCTGAGGTCGTGTCTTATCATTTATTGTATGCTGATTCGATGGCCTGCGTGAGGTCGTTTATAATGTCCTCCGGGTCTTCGAGGCCGATTGAGAGCCTCATCAGGTCCGGAGCTACTCCGGCCTCCCTGAGCTGCTCGTCGGTGAGCTGGCGGTGGGTGTGTGAAGCCGGGTGGAGTATGCAGGTGTAGCTGTCGGCTACGTGTGTTTCTATTGTCACAAGCTTCAGGGAGTCCATGAACTTGTTGGCGGTCTCGCGGCCTCCCTTGATGGCGAAGCACATCACGCCGCAGGAGCCGTCGGGGAGGTATTTCTGAGCCTTGGCGTGCTCTGTGCTGTCCGGCAGGTCCGGATAGTGGATCCAGGCCACCTGAGGGTGGTCGTGGAGGAACGTGGCGACCTTGAGGGCGCTCTGCGAGTGGCGCTGGATGCGCACGTGGAGGCTCTGGAGTCCGAGGTTAAGGTAGAAAGCGTTCTGCGGGGCCTGGATGGCACCGAGGTCGCGCATAAGCTGCGTGTTGCACTTGGTTATGTATGCCGCGCGGCCGAACTTCTGGGTGTAGACGATGCCGTGGTAGGACTCGTCAGGAGAGGTCAGGCCCGGGAACTTGTCGGCGTGGGCCTCCCAGTCGAAGTTTCCGCTGTCCACGATGGCACCGCCCAGCGCCGCTCCGTGGCCGTCCATATACTTGGATGTGGAGTGGGTCACGATGTCCGCGCCGAACTCGAACGGACGGCAGTGGACAGGGGTTGCGAAGGTATTGTCGATGATGAGCGGAACTCCGTGGCTGTGGGCTATCCCCGCCATCCTTTCTATATCGCATACGAGCACTCCCGGATTCGAGAGGGTCTCACAGAAAAGGAGCTTGGTATTGGGCTTGAATGCGGCGTGGAACTCCTCGTCGGTGGCGTTCGGGTCGAGGAACGTAACGTCGATCCCCATTTTCTTGAATGTCACTCCGAAAAGGTTGAAGGTGCCTCCGTAGATGTTGTTTGTGGCGATCAGGTGGTCGCCGGCTTCGCAGATGTTGAAGCAGGCGAAGAAATTGGCCGCCTGGCCGGAAGCGGTCAGGATGGCTCCCACTCCCCCTTCGAGCGCCGCTATGCGCGCGGCTACATTGTCATTGGTAGGGTTCTGGAGTCTGGAATAGAAGTATCCGTCCTCCTCGAGGTCGAATAGGCGGCCCATCTGGTCGCTTGTCTCGTATTTGAACGTTGTGCTCTGAATGATAGGCATCTGCCTCGGCTCGCCCTTGCCGGGATTATAGCCCGCCTGGACGCATAGAGTCCCTGTTTTGACCTTCTTATCCATTATAGAATCACTTAATTGTCAATGTTTAACAAAGTTAGGAAAAATAACCTTATTATTCTAAAATTTTTTAATAAATTTGTGGTCGCTTTGAAACGGATAAAAACGTATAACTAAAAATATCAAGAAATTATGGCAGTAAAATCAAATCTTCAGATTGCTCGCGCCTCTTATCAGCCGAAGCTCCCGAAGGCTCTCCAGGGCCCGGTGAAAGCCGTTGAAGGCGAAGCGACACAGTCAGTCGGAAACCAGTCCGAGATCAAGGAACTCTTCCCGAACACCTACGGAATGCCTGTAGTGGAATTCGTTAAGGGTGAGAATGTTGACTATCCTCAGTTCAATGTCGGCATCATACTTTCAGGTGGTCAGGCTCCAGGTGGACACAACGTTATTTCAGGTCTTTTCGACGGTGTGAAGTCCCTCAATCCTGCCAACAAGCTTTACGGTTTCCTTATGGGTCCGGGCGGACTCGTTGACCATAAGTATATGGAGATCACCCCTGAGCTTATGGACGAGTACAGGAACACCGGCGGTTTCGACATCATCGGCTCAGGCCGTACCAAGCTCGAGGAAGTCGACCAGTTCGAGAGCGGTATCAAGATCCTCCGCGAGCTCAATATCAAGGCCCTCGTGATCATCGGCGGCGACGATTCCAATACCAATGCCTGCGTGCTCGCAGAGTACTATGCAGCCAAGAACTACGGCGTACAGGTTATCGGTTGCCCTAAGACCATCGACGGTGACCTCAAGAACAGCCAGATCGAAACCTCATTCGGTTTCGATACTGCCTGCAAGACTTATTCTGAGCTTATCGGCAACATCGAGCGTGACTGCAACTCCGCCCGCAAGTACTGGCATTTCATCAAGGTCATGGGCCGCAGCGCATCCCATATCGCACTTGAATGTGCACTTCAGACACAGCCTAATATCTGCTTGATCTCTGAGGAAGTAGAGGCTAAGGAGCAGAGCCTCGACGATATCGTTGCATATATCGCAAAGGCCGTCGCTGCACGCGCTGCCGAAGGCAACAACTACGGTACCGTAATCGTTCCAGAAGGACTCATCGAGTTCGTTCCTGCCATCAAGAAGCTCATCGCCGAGCTCAATGACACCCTCGCAACCGAGGAGGCCCAGAAGGTTGCCCGCGAGGACCTCATCGACTACCTGAAGGCCCACCTCAGCAAGGAGAACCTCGCTACCTTCGAGTCACTTCCTGCAGGCGTTGCCCGTCAGCTCGCCCTCGACCGCGACCCTCACGGCAATGTACAGGTATCCCTCATCGAGACCGAAAAGCTCCTTTCCGAGATGGTCGGCAAGAAGCTCGCCGAGATGAAGAAGGAAGGCAAGTATGTCGGCAAGTACGCTACCCAGCACCATTTCTTCGGTTATGAAGGCCGCTGCGCAGCTCCTTCAAACTTCGATGCAGACTACTGCTACTCACTCGGTTACAACGCTTCACGCCTTATCGTGAACGGCAAGACCGGTTATATGTCAGTCATCAGGAACACCACAGCCCCTGCAGCTGAGTGGATCGCCGGCGGTGTGCCTATCACTATGATGATGAACCTTGAGAAGAGGAACGGTAAGATGAAGCCTGTTATCCGCAAGGCCCTTGTGGAGCTCGACGGTGCTCCGTTCAAGTTCTTCGCCGCCCATCGCGACGAGTGGGCTGTCAAGACCAGCTACGTCTATCCTGGTTCCATCCAGTACTGGGGACCTTCAGAGGTATGCGACCAGCCTACCAAGACCCTTCAGCTCGAGCACGAATAGTTCGTGCTGGACGAACCAGATGAAAGGTGACCTTCCCGGTCACCTTTTTTCGTTATGTCCGGTGCCTTATAGGTCTGGAAAACTTCCGCTTCGCTTCATCCCTCCCAGCCTTCGGCCGGGCCCCTCCCATAGTTAAGGCCTTTGGCCTTTTCCTCCTTGCGGCTCGGCATAGTAAACAAGTTTCCTCTGCACTCGCTCGCATCGTCGGTTCACGTGGCCATGGGCGGCCACGGTTTTCCAGACCTATAAGGCACCGGACATTGTAAGGAATGGTGCATTAAGTATAAATATACTTAAAAAATTTACTATCTTTGGCTTTAATAATGCGATATTAGGCAAAATGACAAGGGAGGAAGCATACGTAAGGATTCAGGAGCTGAAGGCGGTTCTTTGGGAGAACAGCCGGAAGTACTATGTCGAGAACGCTCCGACCATGAGCGACTTCGACTTCGACCGGCTCATGCACGAGCTGGAGGACCTCGAGCTCGCATATCCTGAGTTCCTCACCGCGGACTCCCCTACGCAGCGCGTCGGAAGCGACCTCGCAGCGCGCAAGGAATTCGCCCAGTACGAGCACCGCTACCCGATGCTCTCCCTCGGAAACACCTACAGCATAGCCGAAATAGAAGCCTTCTCCCAGAGGGCTGACAAAGCGCTCGACACGGATTTCACCTACTCCTGCGAACTGAAGTTCGACGGCACGGCCATCTGCCTGGAGTACAGGGATGGAAAGCTCTTCCGCGCCCTCACCAGAGGCGACGGAGTCGTCGGGGATGATGTCACCGACAATGTCAGGAGGATCTCCAACATCCCTCAGCAGCTCCACGGCGACTACCCGTCAGACCTTGAGATCCGTGGCGAAATCCTTATGCCGTACGAAGCGTTCGACCGCTTGAACCGTGAGCGCGAGCGCGACGAAGAGGCTCCGTTCGCCAACCCCAGGAACGCCGCATCCGGTTCACTTAAGCTCCTGGACCCGAACGAAGTCGCCCACAGGGGTCTGTGGTGCACTCTCTACCACATTCCGAGCGAGAGCGTGACCTTCGAGACCCACGACCAGGCGCTCAACGCCGCCGCGTCCTGGGGCCTGCCGGTCTCCGACAAGCGCAGGATCTGCCGCAACATCCAGGAAATAGAAGCATATATCAGCGAGTGGGACACCGCACGCAAGTCGCTCCCTTACGCGACAGACGGAATCGTCATAAAGATCAATGAAATGGCGCACCAGCGCTCCCTCGGCTTCACCGCCAAGTCGCCGCGCTGGGCCGTGGCCTACAAGTTCAAGGCCGAGCAGGCGCTCACGAGGGTATTGTCCATCGACTACCAGGTGGGCAGGACGGGGGCTGTAACGCCGGTGGCGAACCTCGAGCCGGTGCTGCTGTCCGGAACAGTGGTGAAGCGCGCGACGCTGAACAACGCCGACCAGATGGCGCTGCTGGACATCAGGATTGGCGACAGCGTGTATGTGGAGAAGGGCGGCGAAATCATCCCGAAGATCACTTCCGTCGAGCTGGGAAGGCGCCCTTCGGACTCGCAGAAGCCTGAGTTCCCCCAGGCCTGCCCCGACTGCGGCACTCCGCTGGTGAAGGAAGAGGGCGAGGCGAAGTGGTTCTGCCCGAACGTTGACGGCTGCCCGACCCAGATTCAGGGCAAGCTGGTGCATTTCCTTGGAAGGAAGGCTATGAACGTGCTGGCGGGCGACGCCACGGTCGAGCAGCTCTACACTCTCGGCCTCGTGAAGACCCCGGCGGACCTTTATGAGCTGAAGAAAGCGCAGCTGCTTATGCTCGACGGGTGGAAGGAACGCTCCGCACAGAGGTTCCTCGACAGCCTGAAGGAGTCCAGGTCAGTCGCCTTCGAGAAGGTTCTGTTCGCGCTGGGAATCAGGCACGTGGGCGAATCCACGGCCAAGGACATCGCCCGTCATTTCGGCAGTATCGATGCCATCGCTTCCGCAACTCAGGAGCAGCTGCTGGAGGTTCCGGACGTAGGCGAAGTCATCGCGAGGAGCGTCCTGGACTATTTCGCGGACAGAAGGCATATTGAAGACATACAGAGGCTGAAGGATGCCGGACTGAGGTTCAGCATCGATGAGGGGCCCGTCAAAGGCTCGGACGCGCTCGCTGGAAAGACAATTGTCATTTCCGGCAATTTCTCCGTTTCCCGTGATGAGATGAAGGCCCTCATCGAGAGGAACGGCGGAAAGAACAGCGGCTCCGTCAGCGGAAAGACATCCTTCCTTCTTGCCGGCACCAAGCCGGGGCCTGAAAAGATAAGCAAGTGCAACGAACTGGGGATCAGCATAGTCGATGAAAAGGCTTTCTGGGAAATGATTCCGGCAGAATTCCGGCCCGATGCACAGGGCGGTGAGGACGAAGAACTTACACTGTTTGGTTGAATATGGATATTGACAAGATAAAACAGGAATCGAAAAAGATTTTCGGCGACCAGCTCTGGGAACTTCCGGTAGACAACCTATCGAAAGCGAAGAAGCGTCTGATCAGGTTCATCAAGCTCACGAGAATCACCTTCGACGAATTCGCAGAGAACAGGATGGGGTTCCAGTGCGTGTCCCTGAGCTATTTCTGCGCCCTTGCCATTGTCCCGTTCGCGGCCTTCATCTTCGCCGTCAGCAACGGCCTCGGCCTTCAGGACAAGGTGACCGACTTCGCCGCCCGTATCCTTCCGAACAACCCTGATTTCATCAACACTGTATTTGAAAAGGCCGGTAACATCATCTCCACGGCCCAGTCCGGAGTTGTGGGCGTCATCGGTGCATTGATGTTCTTCTGGACCATCCTGTGGCTCATGTTCCAGGTGGAGAGGGTCTTCAACAATGTCTGGAAGATCAGGAAGATCCCTAGAAAGATCTACAAGCGCTTCTCATTCTATATCGGAACGCTCCTGCTCTCCCCTTTCATCCTGATCACCTTCGGTGCCGGAATCGCATTCTATTCGAACCTCACCAGCCTCATAGGTATCCAGTTCAAGTTCACTGAGTTCTCATTCCTTATGAGGCTCCTCGGATGGGTGATATTCTATGCGGTTGCCACTTTCACCTTCTCGGCGATGTACAAGTTCATCCCTGCGACAAAGGTCATATACAAGAATGCGTTCTGGTCGGCTGTCGTTTCAGCAGCGGTCTTTGCTATATTCCAGTACATGTATTTGAAGACACAGTTCTTTGTGGCCAGGCTGAACGGAGTCTATGGCGCGATGGCGGCCATTCCTCTCTTCCTTATGTGGGTGAACTTCAGCTGGCAGATAATAATATACGGCGAACAGCTCTGCTACGGTATGCAGAACGTCGACAGCTACCATATCCCTGAAGGAAGGCTCAAGGACTTCACGCCTTTGCGCAACCGCCTCAAGATGGAGGATATGATGGAACAATTGGAACAGATGGAGGACTAAGAAATATGAATTCCAAGTTTACTCAAGCAGACTACGACCTCATCAACAGAGATTATGAAGGGCTGAAGGAAGTCGCTTCCAAACGTTGCCCGAACGAGAAGGAGATGGCTGTAATACAGAGAGCCTTCGAGTTTGCGAACAGCGCCCACAAGGATGTACGCCGGCGCTCGGGCGAGCCTTATATGCTGCACCCAATCGCTGTCGCGCGGATAGTCGTCGAAAAGATCGGCCTGGGCTACAAGTCCATCTCCGCCGCTCTGCTCCACGACGTCGTCGAGGACACCGACTACACCATCGATGACATAAAGAACCTCTTCGGTGACAAGATAGCCTCCCTCGTGGACGGCCTGACGAAGATCAAGACCGTCCTGGACAATGAGAACCAGAAGGACAACAGCAAGTTCTCTGAGCCGGAGAGCATGCAGGCCGAGAACTTCAAGAGGATCCTCCTCACCCTCAATGACGATGTACGCGTGGTGCTCATCAAGCTTGCCGACCGCCTGCACAACTGCCGCACGATCGATTTCATGCCTGAGCACAAAAGGGACAAGATCCTCAGCGAGACCATGTTCATCTTCATCCCTCTGGCCCACAGGCTCGGTCTCTATGAGGTCAAGTCTGAGATGGAGAACATCTGGCTCAAGTTCAAGGAGCCTGACGCATACCATGAAATCACTTCCAGGATCGACGCCAGCGTAGAGAACAAGGACAAGTCCATAGATGAGTTCATAGCCCCTATTTCGGAATCACTTACGCGGGCCGGCTTCAAGTTCGAGGTCAAGAAACGCATCAAGACTCCATATTCGGTCTGGAACAAGATGCGCACGAAGAACGTTGAGTTCAACCAGGTCTATGACCTCTATGCCGTCAGGATCATCTTCACGCCAGACCCTTCATCGAACGAGACGGAGCGCGACCAGTGCTACCATATCTTCTCCATAATAACCGGCATCTACAAGTACCAGCCTTCCCGTGTCAGGGACTGGGTCAAGCATCCGAAGAGCAACGGATACGAAGCCCTGCACTGTACCCTGATGAGCCAGATCGGCGTCTGGATCGAGGTCCAGATTCGCACCAAGAGGATGGACGACATCGCGGAGAAAGGAATCGCCGCCCACTGGGCCTACAAGAACGAGGGCTATGTCGGTGAGAACGACAGCGAAATGGACAAATGGCTCGCGGACGTCAAGGAAATCCTGGTCAATTCCGATGTCAACGCCCTTGAGCTCCTCGATATCATCCACAATGACCTGGTCAGCAGTGAAATCATAGTGTTCACTCCGAAGGGGGACCAGAAAACCATCCAGAAAGGTGCCACAGCCCTGGATTTCGCCTATATGATCCACTCGCACATCGGGGACAAGGCCATTGCCGCCAAGGTGAACATGAAACTGGTTCCACTGTCCTATGTCCTTAAATCCGGTGACCAGGTGGAAATCATCACCGCCCAGAACTCCCGTCCGAAAGTGGAATGGCTGCAGTTCCTCAGCACCCGGCACGCAAGGAACATCCTTGTGGAGCGTTTCAAGGAGCAGAGAGGTATAATGATTGCAAGGGGTGAGAACAGTTTCGACGAACAGCTTACAGAACTGAACATCCCGAAGACACGCAAGAATATCCAGAGGTGCCTTGACAGGTTCCAGCTGAAGGACCCTGATGAACTTTTCTTCCGTCTCGGTCTGGGTATCATAAAGATGGACGACCTGGTGCACGCCATTACCCCGGCAGTCACGAAGGTCAGCGCCATCAAGCCTGCTGCCGTTGCCAAGGAGCATCAGCCTGAAGCCCAGGTGGAACGCAAGTATGTCCTTGCAACATGCTGCAACCCTATCCCTGGCGACCCTATCATAGGTTTCCGTGGATTCGACGGCGTGATCACCATCCACAAGAAGACCTGCCCCGTAGCTGGAAACATGGCCTCGAAATACGGTGACATGGTCGTGACGCCGGAATGGGACCTCAAGGACAATGCGGAAGCCTTCCCGGTACGTATCTCACTCAGGGGCATCGACAGGGTGGGACTTCTCAACGAGCTGTCGCACTACATCTCGGAAGTACTGGGAGTGAACATGAAGAAAGTCCACCTCGGTTCCGAAGAAGGACTATTCGAAGGATATATCGAGCTGCTGGTCCACGACAAGGACGCCCTCGAATCCATCATCAACTATCTGGGCCGCATAGAAGGCATAAACAAGATAGTCAGAACAGACATTTAGAATGAAAGGATTTTTTAAAAGAATAATTCCGGCCATCCCGGTCAGCGCAGTCCTCCTGCCGCTGGTGTTCTCACATTCCTGCGCCAACACTACGCAGGCTCCGACCGGAGGGGCGAAGGACACCATCCCGCCGGTAATCGTAAAGCTGTATCCGGGTCCTATGTCCACCGGAGTGCCGGTCAAGGGAATGACCTTCGCCTTCACTTTCGATGAATATGTAAAGATCAAGACTCCGGGCAATATTGTCCTCTCCCCTCCTCAGGCCAAGCCTCCGAAGAGCCGCGTGAAGGGAAAGACTGTCCTGGTCAGTTTCGAGGAGCCTCTGGACTCCAACACGACATATACCATATCCTTCCCAGATGCCATCGCCGACAACAATGAAGGCAATGTTTTCCCGGGTTATACTTACGTGTTCTCCACCGGTGATTCCATAGATTCGCTGATGCTGACGGGTGTTGTCCGTGACTGCAACAGCCTTAAGCCGCTGAAGGGAATGACGGTGATGCTGTACAAGGACCTGGCGGATTCAGCCGTCCTCACGCAGAGGCCATATGCCGTAACCAAGACGGACGACTGGGGTTTCTTCTGCATACGTAACGTGTCTGACACATTATACCGCCTTTACGCCGTCAAGGATGATAATGGCAACAAGATCTACAACCCTGACGAGAACGAGCTTGTGGCATTTGTCGACTCTGCCATCCGTCTCAGGACCGTTGTCTCCGACTCCCTTCTCGAAGTCAGGAACCTGGACATGAAGGATACCGTCAACTGCCTTGCCAGAAAGGCTGAATTCGACATGCGCCTGTTCCGCGAGAAACCGTCGAAGCAGATGATAATGAACAAGGTCAGAGTCTCGGACAGAACGTCATACATCACATTCAACGCCCCGAACGCCCACATCGACTCCCTGTGGATGCGCGGGATTCCGTCCAACCGGCTCATCACCCAGTTCAACATCCAGCGTGACAGCCTCGAGATCTGGGTCAATGAAAGACGCCGCCAGCCCGATACGCTCCACCTCTATGTCAATTATCGGAAGACGGATTCCACCGGCATGCTTGTCCCGTCGGTCGAGCATGTGAAACTGTTCTATCAGCCGCAGGAAGGCCAGTCGGGGAATGGGAACATGGGGAAGACTGCATCCAAAAGTTCAAGGAAGGAGATCAAGCACGAGGATACGATCTGCGTGTTCAAGCTCAATGCCACCCCGGAAAGGGTCGAACAGTACGGATATGAACTGGAGTTCACCTACCCGATAATCACGGAGTCCTTCGACTCCCTGCAGATGATTTCCATCAATCCGAAGCAGCAGGAATCCAGAATCCCGTACAAGGTGGTCGAAGACAGCCTGAACATACGCAAGTTCACAATAATGCCCGACACCAAGCTCCTGACGGGATATGAATATGTGCTCAAAGTGCCTTTCAGGTCCTTCCGCGATATCAACGGATTCTACAACGACAGCACGCAGGTGAAGGTCAAGCTTCCCGATGATGAGAAGCTCAGCTCCTTGAGCCTGGTTCTGGATGATGTCAGGAACATGTACATCGTCGAACTCCTGGACGGGAATATGTCGAAGGTACTCCGCTCCTATGTGGTCGATTCGGCTTGCACGTTGTCCTTCCCTTACTTGAAGGCTGGGAAATACTGCATCAGGATCACCGAGGACGTGAACAGGAACTCCATAGTGGACTCCGGATCCCTCCTGGAGCACAGGCAGCCGGAGAAGGTGCTTTTCTACAAGACCAATGACGACAATACCATAGAGATACTGGAATCCACGGAAATGGAGCAGAGCGTCAATGTTTATGAACTTTTCAGCAAAAAGTAAATGAGTAGGTTTCGTATGTACGTCACAATAGCGCTGCTTCTTTTCAGCATGGCAGCAGTATCGGCAGCTTCGCCCCGGAAGGACCGTCAGAGGGACACGCTGTATTCGGATACTTTCCTTGATACCGTCAAGGTAAACGATGTGTTCGTTGTCAACGACTATGTCCTCGTGGGCTTTGAAGCAGGTGTGGGATTCAACAGGATGCTGTTCAATCCGCCGTTCAGGCAGACCTGGAGATATAATCCCGAGTATTATGAGCTTACTGTCACCAGATACGGCAGGCTCTTCGGCTATATGAGATATTTCGGCATCAAGTTCGGAGCCGCATACGGCCATGAGGGCTACAGGATGAAGGAGAACGATGACGGAAGCATATCTGTCATCGAAGGGGCTACAGACGTGAACTACGATGTGGCTGAAGCTATGGTACTCTCTCATTTCCACTATGACCTGCCGCATTTCAAGATTATGGCCGACGCCGGCCCTTACGCGGGCTACAGGCTGAATATCGAGAGGAGCGGACCAAAGGTGCCGGACAATATCAAGAACAGTTTCCTGGACACGGATATCCGCTTTGACTACGGTCTCAAGGGAGGCCTCGGTTTCGCGCTGGTCTTCGACCCTGTGGAATTCCACGTGAATGCTAAGGTCAGATACAGCTGGTCCCGTATCTTCCAGCCCGACTTTGCCAGCCAGTACTACTACAGGTATGCCTACCCGTTCGATGTAATGGTTACGGCCGGACTCCATTTCCAGCTGACGAAAAAGACAGGAAAGACAAAAGCGATGCTCCGCAAGGAGGCCTACAACATCGTATTCCCACCACAAGAAGAAACTTCAGAACAATGAAAACACTGGAAGTCAATGTCGGAGGGGTCAGGATAGGCGGCGACAACCCTATCGTGGTCCAGACAATGTGCAACACCCATACCTATGATGTAGATGCCACCGTGGCCCAGTGCCGCAGGATGGTCGTTGCGGGTGCTCAGATAATCAGAATCACCGTGCCCGGACTCAGCGAGGTCAATGACATCAAGGCCATCAAGGAAAAGCTGCGCGCCGAAGGGATTAACGTCCCTCTCGTCGCCGACATCCACTTCTCCTCGGAGACTGCAATAGCAGTGGCCCCCATCGTCGAGAAGGTCAGGATCAATCCCGGCAATTTCCACCGCGACCACGCCAAGGCGCGCGAACAGTTCGCCAGGCTCCTCGAGGTCTGCAAGGCCAATGGAACGGCAATAAGGATCGGCCTCAATCACGGTTCGCTCGGAGACTATATCACCAATCTCTATGGCAATACATCCTTCGCCATGGCCAAGGCCGCTATGGAGTGGGTGGAAATGTGCATCGATGCAGACTTCTATAATACTGTACTGTCACTCAAGTCAAGTAACACTTGTGTTATGGTCGATGCCTACCGTCAGCTGGCCTCAATGATGCAGGAAAGGGGCGTCGTTTTCCCTATGCACGTGGGTGTGACCGAAGCCGGCAACGGCGACTCGGGAAGGATCAAGTCCTGTGTGGGCATCGCCACGCTTCTCGAAGAAGGAATCGGAAATACCATCCGCGTTTCCCTTACAGAGGATCCTGTCAATGAGATACCTGTCGCGCAATATCTTGCAGCCCGTTACAGCGGTTCTGCAATGCCGTCCCTTCCTGCAAGGGAGCTTGAGATGCTCGATGCGGCCTGCACCTGGGGTCCCGGGCTGCTTGACAGGAAGATCGATTCCATTCCTGAGGGAGCAGTAAGCGGATATCTTGAGAATGAGATCATGCAGGCCGCAAGAAGGCGTTTCTACAAGCCTGAATACATTGCCTGTCCGGGATGCGGCAGGACGATGTATGACCTTCAGAAAGCCTTCGAAGAGGTCAAATCGCGCACTTCACATCTTCACGACGTGGTTATTGCCGTTATGGGATGCATTGTGAACGGCCCCGGTGAAATGGCCGACGCCGACTGGGGATATGTAGGTGAAGGGAACCACAAGGTCTCAATATATCACGGCAAGGAGGCTGTGCTCCGTCACGTGCCGGACACCGAGGCCGTGGACAGGCTGCTTGAACTTATAGAACAGCAATGACGGTCTCCACGGCGCGTGTCTTGTCGCCGAGCTTGACCTTTATGTCCGCATCGAGAGGAAGGTACATATCGATGCGGCTTCCGAACTTGATTATGCCGCACTGCTCTCCGGACCTGGTCATCAGGCCTGGCTTGGAATAGTAGACGATCCTTCTGGCGAAAGTTCCGGCAAGCTGTTTGAAGAACACTCTCTTTCCATCTTCCGTAACGATTCCAGTGCAGCTGTGCTCATTCTCTTCAGAGGCCTTAGGCTTGAATGCGAGGAAGTGCTCTCCCGGATAATAGTGGCAGTACTCCACCGTACCGTCAACGGGCCAGAAATTGGCGTGGACATCGAAGAAGTCCATATATATGGAAACCTGTATGCACTCCCCCTTTATGTATTCGTTCTCCTGGACCTTTTCCAGAATGACCACCTTGCCGTCAGCGACTGCTGTCACGACATTTGACGAGCCTGTCCTTTGACGGACCGGGACTCTGAAGAATGCAGTCTGCCAGATGCAGAAAACCGCTATGAATGCAAGGACCGGCCAGATTATGACGGAGTTCGGGAAACAAAGCACCACGGCGGTCAGAACTGCCGCACTTACCGAATATACTATGGCGAGGGTGCCGTATGAGTTTCTGTCGATATGCATTTTAAAGGAGGTTCAGGATAGCTAAGTAGATGGCACCTACAGGGATGGCGAAAAGGGCGCTGTCGAATCTGTCAAGCATGCCGCCGTGGCCCGGAATGATGTTTCCGGAATCCTTCACGTCGCAATATCGCTTCCACTGCGACTCGAAGAGATCCCCATATACGCCAGCGATATCCATAAGGATGGCAAGTATCACACAATGTATCAGAGGGAAGGTGAATACACCTGTGAGGTTAAGGACCACGGATGCAAGGACGGCAAAGAACATCCCGCCCCAGAAACCTATCCAGGATTTCTTAGGTGAGATGGCAGGCGCGAGCTTCTTGCCATATTTCTGTCCCAAAGCCATTCCAAAGATGTATGCTCCCACGTCGGAGCACCAGATAATCACAAAGAAACAGAGGAGAAGCAGGGTGTTGAATACGTCTCCGTGGAATGCGATCAGGTTCGAAAGCACCAGAGGCAGGGCGATATACAGAAGCCCCGAATAGATGAACGAGAACTTGCCGAACTCGCTCTTGTCCTTGACGTACAGGGAATTGATCATTACGACAAGCATCGGGACCACGGAGAGGCAGATGAACTTGACGTGCATTCCGTATGCGCAGTGACAGAAAACGAGTATGAAGGCTATCCAGCCTCCGGCTATCGCCAGCAGACGTGAGAAACGGTAGTTGTCCCCCATCGTCATCCTGTAGAACTCGGACATCATCACAGTCATGATGAACAGGATGAGCGCCCCGAAGAGGAACTGGTTGAAAAGCAGGCAGGCCAGCATCACAACCGCAAACACGATTCCGGAAATGGTCCTTACAGCAAGCTTGTTGTTCATACGTTTTCGGTTTTAAGACGGTCTTCTCCGTGCTTTCCGGCCTTAGGACCAAAGACAGCCTCAATATCGTCGGACATAATGATTTCCTTATCGATAAGGAGCTCTGCAAGCTTCTCGACGCCCTCCCAGTTGTCCACAAGGATCCTCCTGGCCTTTTCCGTCACCTCGTCGATTATGGCCTTTGCCTCGGAATCGATGAGCTCTGCAGTCTTCTCGGAATATGGCTTTGTGAGGTCATATCCGTCGGAAGCATTGTAGAATGACACATTGCCGATCTTCTTGCTCATTCCGTAATAAGTGACCATAGCGTAGGCGATCTTGGTCATCCTTTCGAAATCGCTCAAGGCTCCGGAGCAAGGCACTCCGTCGTTCACTATCTCCTCGGCGACACGGCCGGCGACGAGCGAGCACATATTGTCCATCATATCGTTCTTGGACATTGTGACCTTCTCGTCCGGGAGATACCAGGTGATTCCAAGCGCCTGCCCGCGAGGGATGATGCTGACCTTCAGCACAGGGTCGCAGCCAGGAAGCAGCCAACCGGTGACTGCGTGGCCGGCCTCGTGATAGGCGGTGAGGCGTTTCTCCTCGGGACTCATTATGGTCTTCTTCCTTTCGATTCCACCGACCACGCGGTCGACGGCGTCCATGAAGTCCTGGTTGTCGATGGTTTTCTTGTCCTTGCGGGCTGCGGTGAGGGCCGCCTCGTTGCAGATATTGGCGATGTCGGCACCAGAGAAGCCCGGGGTATGCTTGGCTATTCCTTCGAGGTCGAAGTCTTCGCTGAGCTTCAGGTCGCGGAGATGGACCTGGAATATTTCCTTCCTTTCATTGAAATCAGGAAGGGTGACGTTGATCTGGCGGTCGAAGCGTCCTGCACGCATGAGGGCCTTGTCCAGGATGTCGGCGCGGTTGGTGGCAGCGAGGACAATCACTCCGGAATTGGTTCCGAAGCCGTCCATTTCGGTGAGGAGCTGGTTGAGAGTGTTCTCTCGCTCGTCGTTGGATGAGAAGCCTGCGTTCTTGCCGCGGGCGCGTCCCACTGCGTCGATCTCATCGATGAAGACGATGCATGGAGCCTTTTCCTTTGCCTGCTTGAACAGGTCGCGGACGCGGCTTGCACCCACTCCCACGAACATCTCCACGAAGTCTGATCCGGAGATGGAGAAGAACGGGACATTGGCCTCACCGGCCACAGCCTTGGCGAGAAGGGTCTTTCCAGTTCCCGGAGGGCCTACGAGGAGGGCTCCCTTAGGGATCTTTCCGCCGAGGGTGGTGTATTTCTGAGGGTTCTTCAGGAAGTCCACTATCTCCATGACCTCCTCCTTTGCGCCGTACAGGCCGGCCACATCCTTGAAGGTAACCTTGTTCTCTTCCTTGTCGGCGAGTTTGCCCGGGGCTTTGCCCACGCTGAAGATGTTGCCTCCCGGACCGCCGCCGCCCATGTTCCTGTTCATTCCACGGAACATGAAGACCCACATAAGGATCAGCAGCAGTGGGAACAGCAGCCATTCGAGTATGCCTTCCCAGGCCCTGGCGTCATTCTCCATAACGATCTTTACCTGTGCGTCTGCAGGCAGGAAGGAATTGAGCTCGGTGAACTCCTTCTCAGCATCGAACTTGCTGGATACCAGGAAATTGAAATGAGGGGATTTCTTAGGGACCTCCCCTGAAGGGTACTTGCTGGCGAACTTGGCGAGCTTTTCGGGCTTTACCGTGACCGTACCCTTGAAATCATTCCTGACGAAATGGATTTCCTTTATGTCGCCGTCGCGGAACATCTGCTGCACTTCGGCCCATTCGATCTTGACCGGAGACGATCCGCTCTGACTGAAAAGCATCCAGCCTATGGCAAGGATGAGAAGTATATAGAACCACGAGAAATTGATCCTTATGCGGACAATCTTCCTCTTTGGGTTCTTCTGGTTTTTGGATTCGTTGTTCTCAGCCATGGCTATTCATCGATGATTGAAGGGTCAGCTGTTTTCTTTGCTGGGACTTTCCTCTCCTTGTAGACTTTCTTCGGAGCGTCTGCCCAGAGGTCTTCCAGGCGGTAGAACTCGCGGTACGGTGTAAGGAACACGTGGACCACGATGTTGCCGAAATCGATAATGATCCAGAAATTGTTCTCGAATCCCTGGGTGCGCAGAGGCTTCATTCCGAGCTCTTCCCTAGCCTTCTTTATGATATTGTCGGCGACAGCCGCCACGTTTGTGGTGGAATCGCAGTTGCAGACCATGAAATAATCAGCTATGGAGGAGCCTACCGGCCTGAGGTCCAGGGAGATGACATTCTGTCCTTTCTTGTCCTGTATTGCGTCCGCGATAACGCGGAGATCGTGAGTAATCATATTCTCGGTTTTATTGTTAATTTTGCACACAAATATACAAAAATTTCGCCAATGGAAGAACATACTGACATCATCTGGTTCGACACCCTGGAATCGACCAACAGCGAGGCCAGAAGGCGTTTTTCCGACCTTGACAATCTGTCAGTGATCGCAGCTTCGAGTCAGTCCGCGGGCCGCGGTCAGGGCGCCCACGTCTGGTGCAGCGAGCCGGGCGCGAACCTGACGTTCACTGTGGTCCTGAAGTTCGGCCCTGACGGCGGCCTGAGGCCGCTTGCCGCATCGGATTCCGTGGAAGAGCTGAAGAAACTCCACGGCTTCATAGCGCAATGCGCAGAAAAAACAGATACCGACGAAGGCCGCCGGTATCTGGATGATATTTTCAACAAATATATGTTCAGGCTTTCATAGCCGCTATCGTCGCGGCGGGGTCTTCGCTGCGGAACACCGCACTGCCTGCTACGATGATGTCCACTCCCGCCGCGTAAAGCTTCGCGGCATTCGTGACGTCCGCTCCCCCGTCGACCTCCACCTCGCAGGACAATCCCTGACGGACAATCTCTGCCTTGAGTTCAGCCACTCTGGAGTAGCTTTCCTCGATGAACTTCTGCCCGCCGAATCCGGCGAACACTGACATTATCAGCACATAGTCCGCATCCTTCAGATACGGGAACAGGTCACTGACGGGAATGTCGGGGTTTATGACAATACCGGCTTTCACCCCGAGACCCTTGATTTGCCGGAGCAGTGCCGAAGGGTCCTTCCCCACCAGCCTGGCAGCTTCAAGGTGGAATGATATCATCGATGCGCCGGCCTTGGCGCAACGCTCGAAGTATTTGTCCGGATTGATGATCATCAGGTGGACGTCCATCGGTTTCTGAGCAATCTTCGAGACTGCATCTATCACAGAGAAACCGAAAGAGATGTTCGGTACCAGCGTGCCGTCCATCACATCGAGATGGATGATGTCCGCATGGTCGTTTATCATACGGATGTCTTTCTCCAAATGGAGAAAATCAGCAGCGAGTACAGATGGAGCTATTTTTTTCATTTACTGAAGATTAACAAGTACATCCTGAAGATGTGCTACAAACTTGTCAAGAGAGGAGAGCTTGAGCCTTTCGCCCGGTGCGTGAACGCCGAGGAGGTCAGGTCCGATGGAGATCATGTCCAGGTTCGGGAACTTCTCGAGGAACAGTCCGCATTCCAGTCCGGCGTGGATGGCCTTGACTACCGGCTCGACCCCGAAGAGCTTCCTGTACGACTTCACGCACTCCGAAAGGATGTGTGAATCGGTGTCCGGCTTCCAGCCCGGATAGTCGCTCAGGCGGGTGACTTCGGCACCGGCTTCTTCGAAAACCTTTCTGACCTTGGCACCTATCTCATCCTTGGATTCATTGACCGAGCTGCGCTGGCTGGTGATGACCTTGACCTTTCCGAACTCAGTCATCCTTACGGCAGCGAGGTTAGTCGAAGTCTCTACCAGTCCCGGTATCTCCTTGCACATCGCCTGGACTCCGTGAGGGCAGTTGAACAGTGCTGTGATGAGCCTGGTGGCGGTTTGGGAATCGATGGCCTTTTCATTGATGAAAGAATAACCGGCGGTGAAGAGGACATCCGGGTCGCTTTCGGCGAACTTCGCCTTGGCCTCCTTGCCGTAGTCGATGAACCTCTTGAGGGTTGCATCCGAGTCGGGTACGGCGATGATGGCCTCGCACTCGCGGGCGATGGCATTGGACTTGTTGCCGCCCTTGAGCATTATTATCTGGAGTCCGTACGGCAGTTCATAGTAGAGGAACTTCGCCAGGTACTGGACCGTGTTCATCCTGTTCTTGTTTATGTCGTCTCCGCTGTGTCCGCCCAGTGCGCCGGAAATCTTAAGGCTGAGGCGTGTGTACCCGTCCTTCCTGTTCTCCGTGCCGTATTTGAATACAGCGTGGGTGTTCATACCGCCCGCGCATCCGATGCAGAACTCCCCTTCCTCCTCCGAATCGAGGTTGATAAGGGTGTTAGCGGTAAAGAATCCTTCCTGGAGCGCCATCGCGCCGTCAAGGCCTGTCTCTTCGGAGACGGTGAAAAGACATTCGATCTTTCCCATCGGGATATCGCTTTCGAGAACCGCAAGCGAGGCGGCGATTCCGATGCCGTCATCAGCGCCGAGCGTTGTGTCCTTGGCAATCATCCATCCGTCTTCGACAACGTACTTGACCGGATCCTTCGAGAAGTCGTGGGCTATGCCGGCATTTTTCTCGCAGACCATATCCTGATGGCTCTGGAGGACTACTGCAGGGACATTTTCCTTTCCCGGAGCAGCTTCCTTTGTGATGAGGACATTACCTGCTCCGTCAGTCTTGCATGCAAGGTTATGAGAAACGGCAAATGACTGCAGGTATGCAGTCATCGGTTCTTCGTGACCGGATTCCCTCGGAATTCCGGTGATTTTCTTGAAATGCTCAAGAACGTTTTTTGAATCCATAATCCTGTATTATTTACCTACAGGCACAAGCATCTTACCGATATCGGTCACATATTGTTTGAATGTCTTGTCCGTGGACATCAAGTCCGTAACGGTAGTGCATGCATGCAGCACTGTAGCGTGGTCCTTTCCTCCCAGTTCGGCGCCGATGGTGGCAAGTGAGCAGCTGGTGATCAGGCTTCTGCTCATATACATCGCAATCTGGCGTGCCTGGACTATCTGACGTTTTCTAGACTTGGACAGGAGCGTGTCGCGGGTGATGTTGAAATACTCGCAGACAACGGACTGGACCTTGTCTATGGTAATCTCTTCCTTTTCCTCCCCGATGATGTTCTCTGTGATGCTCTGGGCGAGCTCCACGGTGGCTTCCTTATGAAGCATCGTCGCATGGGCGATCAGAGACATAAGGGCTCCTTCCAGTTCGCGGAAATTCGCCTTGACCCTTGTTGCAAGGAATTCAAGCACATTGTCCTCCACGTTTACACCTTCACGGAAACAGCGTGACCTGAGCATCGCAAGCCTGGTCTCATAGTCTGGACGGCCCAGCTCGACGGAAAGACCCCACTTGAACCTTGAAAGCAGTCTCTCCTCAAAGTTCTGAAGGTCCACTGGGGCGCGGTCGGAAGTGAAGATAAGCTGTTTGCCGGACTGATGGAGATGGTTGAAAATATTGAAGAAGGCTGTCTGGGATCCCTGGCCTACAAGGTCCTGGATATCATCGACGATGAGGACGTCCATCTTCATATAATAAGCAAGGAAGTCGGTGAGCTTGTTCCTCACGTTCACCGCATCCATATACTGGGTCTTGAATTCGTTGCCGGTCACATACAGCACCACGAGCTCCGGGAACTTCTCCTTGATGGCGATACCGATGGCCTGTGCGATGTGGGTCTTACCCAGTCCCGGACCTCCGAAGAGGAACAGAGGGTTGAAAGGCGTATTGCCCGGAGCGTCGGAAATGTTCACGCCCGCGGTGATACCCATCTTGTTGCACTCCCCTTCGATGAGGTTGCTGAAGCAGTAGGCAGGATTGAGCCTCGGATTCACCTTTACCCTGGCCAGTCCGGGATACACGAAAGGTCCCGGCTGGGCTGAAGGGTTGTAGGTGTTTACGGACATTGTCCTGTTCTCGGGAACGAGACCCTCTGAAGCAGGATACTTCATAGCCTGGTCAAACTTGACAGGTCTTACCATATATACAAGACGTGCGTCAGGACCTATGACCCTCTTCAGGGTTTTCTTGATGACATCGAGGAATGCACCTTCAAGATATTCTCTGAAAAAATCCGTAGGGACTTCAACGGTAATGGTGGATTCGACAACAGATACAGGCCTGATCGGCTTGAACCAGGTCTGGAATTTCTGAGAATCAATCAACTGCTCGATAACGTGCAGGCAATCGTTCCATATTTCTATATGTCTGTTGGAATTTTCCATTGTACTGTCTGTGGTTTGACAGTGCAAAGTTGGTGTAAAAAAAAGTTAAAAAAAACTTTATTCACTATTGACATAAAAGATTTTTTTACTTAACTAAATGTTTGGGAAACATTGTTGGAATTGAAAAACTAAAACCCTATATATCAATAATTTAAATAACCTCCAAACGTTTAAATAATTGAGATTGAACAAGGTTCTAATATTGAACGATTCAAAATTAGTAACTGCTTGTTCATAAACGTTTACAGCCTTCCGATGTGACTTCTACCATAAAGGAATCAGGGTATTTTTTCTTAATTGAAAGGAACTCTTTCCGGGCCTCTTCCTTATCCTCTGAAATGCCTATTATGTACTTGAAAATCTCTCCGACGGGTATGATTCTGCACTCCTTTCCGAGGAAATACTTGTCGTGTGTATCCATCTTCCTCTTAGAGGCCAGGACTTGTGTCCCATAGTAAACAGATGGATTATTTTCTACAGTTCCCGGCTTTGGAGCAGGCTTCGTCTCCTTTATTTCCACAGGTTTTTCCTCCGTCTTCACCACCTTTTCCGAAGTCTTCACAGAGCTGGTGGAACCGACGCTCTCGTCATACACCAATTTATAATTTTTAAAAGCTGTCGCTACGGCGCCAGCGATTTTGTCGAGGTTTTCCTCGGACCTCAGAACCTCGAGGTCTCCCTTGTTGGTAATGTATCCCAGTTCGAGCAGCATTGCCGGCATTGAAGCGAGGCGCAGCACCTGGAAATTGTCCTGGAAGATGCCGCTGCACTTATGGAACGGGCCGCCTTTAAGCTCATTCTCAACCATTTGGGCGAATATCAGGCTCTGCTCGCGGTATGCATTGTGCATCAGGTGGAGGAATATGTCGGACTCGGGATCGTTGGGGTCGAATCCTTGGTAAGTGGTCGTGTAGTCGTCCTCGAGCAGGATAACTTCGTTCTCGCGTTTCACTACGTCCATATTGAGGGCGTAGGTGTCGGTATTCTTTTTTTTGCTCTGGCCCAGGAGGAAGACCGAGCAGCCGTTCGGGGCTGTGCTCTCGGTGGCATTGATATGGACGGAGAGGAAGAAGTCGGCGTTGTTCTTCGTCGCGAACCTGGATCGGTCGATGAGCGGGACGAAGACGTCGTTGCGCTCGCGTGTGAGCAGAACCTTCACGTCCGGGCACTCTTCCTTGATCTTCTGGCGTATCTTTTGAGATATCTTCAGCGCCAGCGTCTTTTCATAGGTCTGACGGTCCTTGCTCACTGCACCCGGATCCTTTCCGCCATGACCCGGATCGATGACGATAGTATGGAGGCCGAGCCCTGATGTGTTCTGGGCGGAAACGTCGGAAGAAGGGGCGCTGAGCGCTATTGCCAGCGCTATGGAACATATTTTGAAGGTTCTCGATTTCATTGTCGGGCTTTGGTAAACTTGGAAATTAGTAGTACATTTGTTGGTTATTGCAAATATAGTACAAAAATTGCGTTCGAGGAACATTAAATATCTGTTGGTGTCGATTCTGCTGGTAGTCTTGGCCGCTTCGGCCGTTTCTGCGCAGAACGGCCGCCGGAGCCGCCGCCAGGCAAGGCGTGACGCGCAGGTCGCGGCTGCCAGCATTGACAGCCTTACGCTTGACACCTTGACCGCAGCCGAGCGGGACTCCCTGAACTTCCGTCGGGACTCCATCGCCCGCGCCGATTCCCTCTTCCGAAGCGATTCCCTGGCCCTTCTCAGTAAGAGCTCCCTCGAGCGTCCGGCATTCTCCGGCGCGCGCGACTCCATCGTGGAGGTATTCTCGAACGGAGACCGCCTTATATATTATTATGGTGACGTGAAGGTCCAGTACCAGAACATGGAACTGACCGCCGAATACATGGAGTATAATCTCAACACCGGAGTCGTCTTTGCGCGCGGCATCTGGGACGAGGAGAATGAGGAGTGGAAAGGCAAGCCCGTGATGACCCAGGGCGAGGAGAAATATGAAATGGAGCAGGTACGCTACAATTTCAACACACGCAAGGCCCGCATCACAAACATGACCACCAACGATGACGAAGGAATCATCCACGGAAAGAATATCAAGATGTTCCCGGACCGCTCCATCAACATCACCCAAGGCCAGTACACGGTCTGCGACGCCGAGGAGCCTCACTACTACCTCGCTCTCAGCTCTGCCAAGGTCATAACGAAGCCTAGCCAGAAGACTGTCTTCGGACCGGCCCACCCGGTGATCGAAGGAGTGCCAGTGCCGGTGTTCATCCCTTTCGGATTCATTCCGAAGAAGCCGCAGAGGGCCACGGGACTTCTGATGCCGTCATTCGGCGAAGAGGCGGCGCGTGGATTCTACGCACGCGACGCGGGTATGTACTTCGTATTCGGAGACTATCTCGACCTGTCCGTGACCGGTGACTACTACACCCTCGGATCCTGGGCCGTGGACGTCAACTCCAGATACAAGGTGAACTACAAGTTCAACGGCTCGTTCAGCTTCAACTACTCGAACGACCAGACAGGAGAGCGTGGCAGCTCGGACTTCAACCAGAGCAGCAACTTCGGTATCAAGTGGAGCCATTCACAGGATTCCAAGGCGCATCCGGGTCAGTCGTTCTCCGCTTCGGTCAACTTCTCCAGCCCGTCCAACAGCCGTTACAATTCCCGATCAGTCACTGAAGCACTGCAGAACCAGATATCATCATCCATTTCATTCTCAAAGAACTGGAACGGAAAGATGAACCTGTCCATCAACGCCCTGCACAGCCAGAACTCCAGGGACAGTTCCTACTCGTTCACCCTTCCTAACGTCACGTTCTCCGTCAGCACTTTCTACCCGTTCAAGCAGAAGAACCGTGTAGGAAAGGAGAAGGCCTACGAGAAGATTTCCTTCGGATACAACACCTCCCTCCAGAACAGGATCAACTTCAAGGCTTCCGAGTTCGGCCAGGAAGGCTTCCTGAACAAGTTCCAGAACGGAATGACCCACAACTTCTCCATCGGTCTGCCGTCGTTCACGCTCCTTAACTACCTGAACTTCTCCCCTTCCGTTTCCTACGGAATGAACTGGTATTTCAAGAAGAACGAATACCAGTACAACCCGGAGACGGACAAGCCGGAACTGGTCGAAGGCAACCAGTTCAGTTCGTTCGGCATCTCACAGCGCTATTCCGGAGGTATCTCGATGAGCACACGCCTCTACGGAATGTACAATTTCGGAAAATACCACCGCCTGCAGGCCATCAGGCACGTCGTCTCCCCGTCGATAAGCCTCAGCCTCAGCCCTGAACTCGGCACGAAGGCCAACGGATGGCGCACGCTCAACTATGTCGACAAGAGCGGTGCTGAAAAGGCATACGATTATAATATCTACTCGGGTCAGCTCAACTCCCCTCCTGGAAAGGGCAAGTCCGCCACAGCATCCATTACCATCGGCAACAACATCGAGGCAAAGGTCCGTGACCTGACAGACACCACCGGCAACGGGTCGAAGAAAATCAAGCTCATCGACCAGCTGAACTTCAGCACCGGATACAACTTCCTCGCCGATTCGCTCAAGATGAACACCGTCGGAGTGACAATGTCCACATCCATCTTCGAGAAGATCTCCATCAGCGCCAACGCGAACCTGGACCCTTATGCAATCGACGAGAACGGCCGCAAATACAACAAGTTCAATATCCTCGTGGACCCGGCCCACCCGCTGCGCCTGACCAATGCCAGCGCTTCCCTCTCCTGGTCGGTTTCAGGCAAGGGAACCATCGAAGGCAACGATGGAAGCAAGGATTCCAAAGGCGGGAACGTCCAGGGTGCTGCCAACTCCTACCAAAGGATCTACTATCATCCTGTGACAGGAGAGTACATCCCTGGAGGATGGCTGTATTACACGAACCCGAATTCGCCGTGGTCGCTGAACTTCAGCTATTCCTTCAGCTACAACAAGCAGTACCAGAAGGTGAACAACCAGCTGACCGAGAAGAGGAACATTACCCAGACACTGAGCGTCTCCGGAAACATCAAGCTTACTCCGAAGCTGTCAATAACGGCAAATTCAGGATTCGACCTTATGGCGATGAAGATCACGACGACGCAGTTCAGCGCCAATTACGACCTCCACTGTTTCAACATCGCCGTTTCGTGGGTGCCTACCGGCTTCTACAAGTCATACAGTTTCCGTATCGCTGCCAATGCGTCGACGCTTTCAGACCTCCTGAAATTCAAGAAGAGCAGCAGTTATTGGGATAAGTAATTTTTTTTGCTTATCTTTGTTGCATCTTAACAAATTCTGGGGCATTCATCCGCCCCGTTCATACCTTTTTTATCATTTTTATGCCACACACTCTGTTTGAATTGAGTACTATGAGCAAGGAGCAGCTTGAGACAATTGCCATGGAGCATGGAATCAAGAATGCAAAGAAGCTTGAGGCGGAGCCCCTTGCCTTCGCGATACTCGATGCCGAGGCAAAGGAAGAGTCCCTTAAGCCTTCAGTAGAAAAGACACGCACTAAGAAAAATACACGCTCGAAGAAGAGCGAACCAGCCCAGGCCGAGGCCGCTCCTGCAGAACAGCCTGCAGCCGAGGAGAAGCCTGCGAAGAAGACACAGCGCAAGCCTAAGGCCGAAGCCAAGCCGGCAGAGGAACCTAAGGCCGCCGGACAGGAGACTGCAAAGCCTCAGGACAATGCTGAAAAGCAGCAGCCTGCCCAGCAGCGCCGCACACGCTCAAAGAAGGAAGCCCCAGCTGAGGCCAAGGCTCAGGAGGCTCCGAAGGCTGACGAGCAGAAACCTGCAGAGCCTGCCGCAGCGCAGGCCGAGGCCAAGCCTCAGAAGAACCGTCAGCAGAACAGGAAACAGCAGGAGGAGAAGAAGGCTGACCAGCCTGAACAGCAGCCTAAACAGGCGAAGCAGCAGCCGCAGCCTATAAGGCCGATCCCTCCGATGCCTAAGAAGATCCAGCAGATGATGCAGCAGCAGGCCGAGATGGAGGCCAGGATGGCACAGGGGCAGAACCCGCAGCCACAGAGCCAGAATCAGCAGCAGCCTAAGCCTCAGAGACCGGCTCCGAAGCCAGTCATCGAGTTTGAAGGAACGGTTGAAGCCACCGGCGTACTCGAAATAATGCCTGACGGTTACGGATTCCTCAGGTCATCGGATTACAACTACCTGAACTCCCCTGACGACATCTATGTCTCACAGAACCAGATAAAGGCCAACGCCCTCAAGTCCGGTGACACAGTGACCGGTGAGATCCGCCCTCCGAAGGAAGGTGACAAGTACTTCCCTCTCGTAAAGATCAAGTACATCAACGGCCGCACCCCGGAGTTCATCCGCGACAGGGTTCCGTTCGATTTCCTCACCCCTCTCTTCCCGGATGAGAAGTTCAACCTCACAGGCGGAAAGTCCGGCGGCGACATCTCCTGCCGCATCGTGGATATGTTCGCCCCTATCGGAAAGGGCCAGCGCGGCCTCATCGTCGCCCAGCCTAAGACCGGTAAGACCATGCTCCTGAAGAGCATCGCCAATGCCATCGCCGAGAACCACCCTGAGGTCTACGAGATCGTCCTCCTCATCGACGAGCGCCCTGAGGAAGTCACAGACATGCAGCGCAGCGTGAACGCCGAGGTCGTAGCATCTACCTTCGACGAACCGGCGGAAAGACACGTCAAGGTGGCCAATATGGTCATCGAGAAGGCCCGCAGACTCGTCGAGTGCGGACACGACGTGGTCATCCTCCTCGACTCCATCACACGTCTCGCACGTGCATACAATACAGTACAGCCTGCATCCGGAAAGGTCCTTTCCGGCGGTGTGGACGCCAACGCCCTCCAGAAGCCTAAGCGCTTCTTCGGCGCAGCGCGCAACATCGAAGGCGGCGGATCATTGACCATCATCGCAACAGCCCTCACCGAGACGGGCTCGAAGATGGACGACGTCATCTTCGAGGAGTTCAAGGGAACCGGCAACATGGAGCTCCAGCTCGACCGCAACCTCTCGAACCGAAGGATCTTCCCTGCCGTCAATGTCCTGCTCTCCGGAACACGCCGCGACGACCTCCTCCTCGACAAGGGCACAGCGAGCCGCATCTGGATCCTTCGCAAGCTCCTTGCGGAGATGAATCCTACCGAGGCGATGAACTTCATGCTCCAGCTGATGGATGAATACAAGACAAACGACCTTCTCCTTGACAACATGAACAAGGTCAGTCCACGGGAAGCTAAATATTATGATACTTACTAATACCATCGCAGCGCCCGCTACCATCCCAGGTACGGGCGCTGTTTCCATTGTCCGCGTCAGCGGTGAGGACGCATTGGCCATAGTCGACAGGGTCGTCACCTTCAAGAACGGCACTGCCGCCGGATCGAAGGGCTATTCGCTCAAGTACGGGGTGATCGAGGGGGTCGACGACGTGCTCGTCAGCATCTTCCATGCGCCGCACTCCTACACCGGCGAGAACGCCGCCGAGATCTCCTGCCACGCTTCGACGTTCATCGTTTCAGAGATCGTCAGGCTGCTCTGCGAGGCAGGAGCCGTGCCTGCCGAGCCGGGCGAGTTCACCCGCCGGGCCTTTGTCAATGGCAGGATGGACCTGGCGCAGGCAGAGGCTGTGGCCGATCTGATAGCCTCCTCGAGCGAGGCTTCGCATCGTGTAGCGCTGCATCAGCTCAAGGGTGGTATCTCTACTGAAATACAGGCTCTTAGGGGGCAGCTCCTGGACGTTACTTCATTGATGGAACTTGAGCTCGACTTCTCCGAGGAGGAGGTGGAGTTCGCCGACAGGAAGCAGCTTGTCGCGCTGCTGGATTCGGCATTGGCAAAGATAGGGAAGCTCACCGATTCCTTCCGGCTGGGCAACGCCATCCGCCGCGGAGTTCCGGTCGCCATCGTCGGCGCGACCAATACGGGAAAGAGCACGCTCCTCAATGCGCTGCTCGGCGAGGAGCGGGCCATCGTCTCCCCTATCGCCGGTACGACACGCGACACCGTCGAGGAAGTGTTCAATATCGACGGTACGGCGTTCCGCCTGATCGATACCGCGGGCATCCGCGAGACTGCCGACGAGATCGAGTCGAAGGGTATCGACCGTACGTTTGAGAAGCTCCTTCTGGCGGACATAGTGGTCCATGTCCTGGACATCAATTCCCCGGTCGAAGCGATGGCTTCGGCGGCGTCGAACATCGCGTCGAAGATGGATCTCTCGAGGCAGAAACTGGTAGTGGTGCTTAACAAGTGCGACAGATTTGTGTCGGCGCTGGAGCTGGCGAAAATCGAGGCTTCCGAGGCGGCATTTTCGGGGATTTCTGGCGTGAACAAAATTGTTACAAAGTTCAACAGTCTTGTTTCCCTCGGTGATTATAAGCTGGATATAATAGCAATGTCAGCGAAGATGTCCCTCGGCGTCGATGAGCTCAAAAAGTGCCTTTCTGACACTGAAAAGGCCCGGATTTCCGACTCCGGGACCGCGACATTGGTCTCCAACGCCCGTCATTACAATGCCCTTTGCTCCGCCTCGCGCGCCCTCACCCTCGCCCGCTCGGGCGTCCTCTCCGGCACTCCGGGCGACCTCGTCTCCCAGGACCTCCGCGAAGCCCTCTACCACCTCGGCACCATCACCGGCTCCATCACCACCGACGAAGTCTTGGGCAATATCTTCAGTAAGTTCTGCATCGGGAAGTAACAAACGAAATCCGCAGATAACGGCAGAAAACGAAAGATTTCAAATATCCTACATAAACCACTATAAATAAGCGTATTACAAATTAAATCGGCTGGAAATTCCTTTTCAGTCGTCTTTAGTTGTTTTCAATTTGGGGGCCGAAAATTTTTGTTTTTGTCCCCCGTTTTCCTTATTTTTGTACCGTTAACTTTTAGAAAATATGTCATCAATTTCACTTACTCTTTCGAGCAAAGTCTCCAAGGAAACCGGCAAGGCCGAGATCCTTCTGCGGTACAGAAACACCCGCGAAGTCGCGCTCCGCGCAAAGACCCATGTCTTCATCATGCCCAAGTTCTTCTCCAACGGCAAAATCGTCATCAAGAGCAGAATCCTGACTGATGAAGTAAAGGATGCCCAAAAGGCCCAGGCAGACATCAGCCAGATCATCGATCACCTCACCCTCCAGGGCAACAAGATGCACACTGCCGAGTTCACCGCAACTTGGGCACAAGACACCATCGACCGCCTCCTCTTCCCCGAGAAGTTCATGGTCAAGGACGAGAAAGCCTCCTACTTCTTCGAAATGTTTGAGAGTTTCCTCAAATTCAAGAAGCTTTCCGCCCAGCGCAAGGTGAGCTACAAGTGCATCTTCAACATCATCCGCCGTTACGAGCTCTACGTCGGCAAAGCAGTTGACCTCAATACCGCCTCCCCAGACACACTCCTGGCGATCGAAGACTTCTTCCGCAACGAGCACCTGCTCTTCGAAGAAAAGAAGCTCAAGTACCGCACCACCCTCCAGCCTATACGTAAATATAAGTACGCGTGGGATAACGGCCCGCACGAGAAAGTTCCCCGTCAGCGCAGCGAGAATGCCATCATCACCTACATGAGCGCAGTCCGTGCCTTCTGGCGCTGGTGCATCGACATGGGATACACCACCAACGACCCGTTCCGCAAATACTCCATCAAGTCCCAGAGCTTCGGCACACCGTTCTACCTCACCACCGAAGAACGAGACATACTCTACAAAACCGACCTCAGCAAAGAACCAAAGGTTCAAATGGCAAGGGATATCTTCGTGTTCCAGTGCTATGTAGGCTGCCGCCGAGGCGATCTCTTTAACCTCACCAAGAACAATGTGGTCGATACAGAAAACGGCACATGCATCCAGTACATCCCAAGCAAGACCAAGGACGAACGTCCGCGAGTTGTCAAAGTGTACCTCGCCCCTACCGCGCTTGAGATCCTGGAACGCTACAAGAACAAAGACCCTCGTCACCTCTTCCCTTACATCGGGACCGGAGAAGACAACGACCTCATCAAGAAGGCCCTCTATGTAGCAGGTATCGACCGAATCGTCACGGTTCTGAACAAGACCACCGGCGAGACCGAGCAACGCCACCTCTACGAAGTCGGCACCTCACACATGGCCAGACGTACCTTCGTCGGCAATCTATATAAGAAGGTAAAAGACCCGAACCTCGTCGGCAAACTCTCCGGTCACTGCGAAGGCTCCAAGGCATTCGCCCGCTACCGCGACATCGATGACGACATGATCAGAGAAATGACGGATCTATTGGACTAATACAACAGATGCAAGAGGTTAACCTTCAGTGGTTGACCTCTTTTTTGTATATTTGTAGAACGATGGACAAGAACGTAACTTATCAAATAATCGATACAATCACCCAGCTGTCTGAAAAGGCAGCTGATATCGTCTCAGACGGCCTGGACGACTCCCGGAAAGCATTTCTACTCATCAGACCATACCTTGGAACCTACTGCGGAACGGAATACAAACCAAGCCAGACACTTGACCGAACCAACTTGAACTATTGCAAACAATACATCAAGTCCTGCCAGGACGGCTACTACTGTGCAATGGAATTCCTTGATATAGACATTGACCCAATACAAGAGATAGCCGAGGCCCTCGACGCTCAAGGCTTCGAGCGTGAAGCCGATCTTGTATGGGAAGTCGTCAATAGTGTAGACGAGATCCAGAAGTGGGCAAACCGCCAGTCAAAAGAAGAGCCAGAGATACCATACAACGTAATCCCTCGAAAGAAAGATTCCCCTGCTGTCGAGGCCATGACCGAAGAAGAATTCCTGGGCATGTTTGATTCATCAGTTAAACCGAACCGTGCCAAAATGCTTCTCAATCATATCCGAGAAGCAGCAACTGAGAAGAATCCCCATACATACTTCGGCGTACTTGCCAAGAAATGCATTACATGGTTCAAGATTTCAGAACGAGATCATGCAAAACTGGTAAGGACATTCCTATCCGTCTCTGGACTTGATCCAGCATTGGCAGCAAACGTCAGAGGCTCAAGACCCGGAAAAAAGCACACGGCTAGAGCTGATGCCGTGATAGCTGAAATCACCACTTCTCGCGCCAGACTCTAAATTACACATCATTACACATTTGGCTTTGTAACCGCTTGGAATTCAAGCGGTTTTATTTGTGTTATTTCACACTCGCATCTGTGTGAGAATATGATATTTACACTTTTCATCAAATATATATTTGTATCTGGAAACCCGGGAAACTGATCCAGATAACAACCTTTTCCCAATGGGCCCCGCCTCCGCAGTTTGTTGTTTCGATGGGAGGTGCAACTATTAAAACAAGGTCAAAATGGAAACTCTTGATTTAATAGCGTTGGCAAAAGAATGCCCGGATGTGACGATATCCGTGAAATCGTCAGACCTTATGGAAGCATTCCGGACCTTCAAGTCCGAACTGCTGCAGGAGATCAACGTCACCACACCTGTGCCCGTCCCTCCTGCACAAGACGAATTCCTCTCTCGTGAAGAGACGATGGAGAAGTTTCACATCTCAAGTGCCACTATCTGGCGCTGGAAGAAGTGCGGTTACCTTGTACCCGTACGTGTAGGCAACATGGATAGGTATCGTCTCTCAGACATCAATGCCATCCTCGTTGAAAAAGGAGGTGCGCTATGAGCAAGCCCATGCACATCAGCGAAGTGATGCACCAGCTCGTGCTGAACAACCCCAACGACCCTTGGGCGCAGGTACTCAGGCACTGCCCTTTCGTCCAGATCGAGATGCTCAAGAAAGGCTACATGTCATTCGATGACCTCACCGACGAAGAGATAGACCGTCTCATTGCCCTTGATCTCGAAGACTTCGACATCGAGGAGCTCAGAAGAAAGGAGGCCGAAAATGACTAGAGAGTACCTATTGCAGAAAACCCTCTACGGCGTTCAGATCATGAGTCACCTTATCCGCAAGGAGTACCCCGACCACATCATGCACATCAAAGGAGACAACTGTGGAGAGAACCCCGACCCAGTCTTCGCAACCGGCGAGGCCATCCACATCCACGTCGAGAAAACCTATCACCCAGGCCAAAGACTCCCGAGCAGGCTGGCCAAGTACCACTACGACGGAGAAACCCTCCCCGATGGTGATGCCCTCGCTCTCGCCACCGCATACTACCACCAGCGCGGCGAAGACCTCACCGAGCAGCAGCTCATCGACCGCCTCGCAGCCGAAATGTACATCCACGAGAAGGACTACAATCCTTATCACCCGGCGCCAAGCATCGAAGACCACGAGCCACCCAAAGCTCCGGAACTCCCGAAAATGCCGCCTGCACCCAAGATGAGCTTCTACCGCCGTCCCATACGCAACACAGGCCCCTGCCGCGAGGCATCACCGGAAGACATATTCAAGTATCTCACCAGCGACTAT
>JAZLLA010000023.1:0-13665 GCA_045597895.1 Candidatus Cryptobacteroides sp.
TATGAAAAACTTCTCCGGGGAAGGCCGCGCGGCCAGGGGCGGAACGCCCCTTTGAGCGCAGCATATATCTACTAATTACAACGTTGAATCGAAGTGATGATTATTCTTGATAAAATTTGGAAGATCCATAAGAATAGATACTGAAATTTTGATATATTTGTGGAACAACTGAACCACATATGCTTGATCCAAACCGTAAAATCCAGATAATGGGAATCCTCAACGCCACAGAGGACTCTTTCTATTCTCCAAGCAGATACAATTATTCCATCCTTGATTCCGGTGTCGACATCGTCGATATCGGGGCGGTGTCCACACGCCCGGGTGCAGTGGATGTACCGGAAGAGGAGGAATGGGCCAGGATGGAGCCTGTGCTCCATAAGATCGCAGAAAGGTCCCCGCTGCCGGACATTTCCATCGACACCACCCGCGCCACCATCGTTGAGCGTGCCTGCGACATACTTGGAAGGAAAGTCATCGTGAATGACATCTCTTCGGGTGAGGATGATCCTGCGATGCTCCGCACAGTTGCTGATCTGGGTCTGCGATACATTGCCATGCACAAGCGCGGCACTCCGGCCACGATGCAGTCGATGTGTGATTATGATGATGTGGTTTCCGAAGTCGAGCAGTATTTCCTCGCATTCGCCAGAAGGGCGTCGGAAGCCGGCTTGAGGGCCTGGACCATCGACCCGGGCTTCGGCTTCGCGAAGACTGTCGACCAGAACTATGAGCTGCTGGAGTCGCTGAGCCGCTTCTGTGCGCTCGGCCGTCCGGTCCTGGTGGGTATTTCCCGAAAGAGCTTCATCTGCAGGTCCCTCGGCATCACTCCGGCGAATTCATTGCCTGCCACGGAGGCGCTGCATATGGCGGCACTCGAGCGCGGCGCCGACATCCTCCGCGTCCATGACGTGGATTCGGCGCGTGAAGTCATCAAACTCTACAGGTGCATCCACGCCTGAGCTATCTTTCCTTGATGCTCCAGATATTGAAGTCCTTGCGGCTTTCTACCCTTTCCTCGACATCGTCGGGGAGGATGGGGAAGAAGTTTATTCCTGTCATCTCCTCCAGCTCGTTCACGCTCACGCTGCAGTCAGCGAGGTAGTAGCGGCGGGAATCATTGCCCATCACGAACGCGATGGAGTGGTATGAACCGCCATTTTCGATGAGGACCGCCTTGAAGAAGGCATCGGGAACGACGACTTCGTTCTCACCTATTGTCCCGTATTTTCCTGTACCGATGATAGGTCCGGACGTCACCCAGACCTTTCCGTACTGGCGCGCCCATCTGCGGACCTGCTTCTCGAGGTAGTTCCAGTCGCCTTTGTTCAGCTCCTCATCCTGCGGGCAGATGTTTGTGAGGTAGAATGTTTCCTCCATCACATCGAAGTCCCATTCGAAGTCCCCGGCGCATGCCATATGGCCGCGGGTCCATCCCGATCCGGAATAATCCTCGCGCATCGCCTGGATGCCCCTGTAATCCGGGTCCATCCTGAACTTGATTTCATCACGGTCCAGGTCCCCCTGGAGTTCTTCGGAGGTCAGCTCGTAAGCCACCCACTCCGGAATGTGCGCCTGGGCGTTGTAGGAAACAGTATATCCTGTGTGGAACAGCACGATGTCATCGCCTTCGAGGGCGGGAAGCTCCATCTGATTCTGGCTGCTAAGGCTGTTCCCTTCCTGGTTCATAGCGTCCATCAGTCCGCCGACCAGTCCGTTTACGGCCTCTCCTATCACCCTTTCACGGATATGGCAGGAACAAATGAGGGGAAGGCAGAGCAAGGCTGCCAGTATTGTTCTGGATTTCATTTATTTACTGTAAAGAGGTGAGGGGTATGTACCGTTGTCTGCGAGCTCCTGGAACTTGGCCACTACGGAAGGGCGGTCTTCCTTGAAGGTGACTCCGAACCAGTGTGACGGAGTGGAGAGCACCTCGCAGGAGGCGTCGCCGGAATTAACCATGCAGTCCACTGCATACGGGATGTAGTATTCCTTCTTGAGCTCATTGACGTTGGCTTCCAGGAAGGTTTCGAAGATGGCTGCGCTCTTCTTGAAGTAGTCAGGAGTGAATCCCCACATGTTCATCGAGCAGAGGGCGTTGCCGTCGAGGTCCACGTGCGCGCCGGTAGAGGAGTTGTCCCCGCGTACGATGCTGTCGCTGTCCTTGATTATGTTATGGTGCTCCACTATGTCGGTGAGGTGATTTTCCGTATCGTATGAGCAGATGCCGCGGGAGACGCCGCCTGACTCCGAGAGGGTGTTCTCGAGCTCGAAGCCTACGATGGAGTACTGCCCGGAGGTGTTTTCGTGCTTGCGGAGCCACTCGCCGAGGATGCGGAACGAGTCCTTTCCGTAATAGTCGTCACCGTTGATGACTGCGAAAGGTTCGTTTATGACCCCTGCGGCCATCAGTACAGCATGGGCTGTGCCCCAAGGTTTCTGACGCTCGGGGTTGAGGGTGAAGCGGGAAGGTATCCTGTCGAGCTCCTGGGTTACGAAAACGAATTCGAGAGGCTCGCCGTCGATGCATTTCACACCGGCATATTTCTCGCGCACGGTCTGCTCCATCTGCTCTTTGAAATATTCGCGGACGATGTAGACCACCTTCCCGAATCCCGCCTGGACGGCGTCGTATATTGAGTAGTCGATAATGGTTTCCCCGTTCGGACCAAGGCCGTCCATCTGCTTCAGGCCGCCGTAGCGGCTGCCCATTCCGGCTGCAAGGACAAGTAATGTAGGTTTCATATAAATAAAAATGTTTACTGCATATTATGTCCACAAATTTAGCTATTTTTGCATAAATAGCCAATCAGATGACCAAGGAGAAAAACAAAAAGAAAGAGGAGAAGTCGTTTCTCCGTTTTGCCGCCGTGGCAGTGGCGATATTCCTGGTGTTCATCTGCTTCATAAAGCGTGACAACGTGTTCCGCTGGGCGCAGTCCGCCCTGACCGTTCACCGTCAGGAGAAGCAGATGGAGCAGTACAAGGCCGATATCGAGCGCCTTGAAAAGGAATACGAGTCGCTTACCACCGAACGCGACTCCCTCGAGAAGTTCGCCAGGGAGAAGTTCTACCTCTCCGAACCGGGCGAGGATGTGTACGTCTACGAATAACACTGAAACAATGAAAACGATAGAAAAGAAAAACCTTGTCCCGTTCATACTTGTGACATCCCTGTTCCTTCTTTGGGGAATTGCCAACAATATGACCGACACCCTGCTGAGCGCATTCAAGAAGATAATGTCGATGACCGACACTCAGACTTCCTTCATCCAGCTCGCTTTCTACGGGTCGTACTTCTGTTTCGCGCTTCCTGCAGCTCTCTACATCAGGAAATACTCCTACAAGAGCGGAGTGCTCCTGGGCCTGGCCCTGTACGCATCCGGTGCTATCCTGTTCTTCCCTGCAGCGAAGGCCGCATCATATGCTTTCTATCTGGTTGCCATCTACATACTTGCAGGCGGCTGCTCCATCCTGGAGACCACGGCCAATCCTTATATCCTGGCAATGGGCGCCCCCGAAACTGCGACCCGCCGTCTGAACGTCGCCCAGGCATTCAACCCGCTGGGCTCCATCACCGGCATCCTCCTGAGCAAGTTCTTCATCCTTAAGGACATTTCCCTGTATTCCGTTTCCGGAACATATATGACTCTGGGATTCGTCCTGGTGATAATAATGGTGGTGATGTTCTTCGTGCGCATGCCCGAAGGAGGTGATGGAGGAGAGATGAGCCTGAAAGCCACTTTCGGGCGTCTGCTCAGGAACCGCAAGTACATCTGGGGAGTCATCGCCCAGTTCTTCTATGTGGGTGCCCAGATCGGTGTCTGGTCCTTCACCATCCGTCTGGTGATGAAGGAACTCGGATATGTCGAGGCTGAGGGGGCCACGATTTACCTTATCGCCATCATCGGATTCAGTGTCGCACGCTTCCTGTTCACCTGGCTCATGAAATTCGTCCGTCCTGTGAAGCTCCTTCTCTGGGCTTCCGTTGCGGATATTGCCTGTGCTGCGCTTGTCGTGGCTTTAGGAGGTACCGGATGGCCTTGTGTGATAGCATTGATAGCCATCAGCTTCTTCATGTCCCTTATGTTCCCGACCATTTATGGAATCGCCCTCGAAGGTGTTGAGGACGTGGATAAGGGCGGATGCCCGGGTGACGCCAAGATCGGTGCCTCCGGTCTTATCATGGCCATTCTCGGTGGCGCCCTGATCACTCCTGTCCAGGGAATGGTATCGGATGCAGCCGGCATCAACCTTTCATATATTGTTCCGCTGATCTGCTTCGTAGTCGTGTTCGGCTATTCGTTCAGCTTCAGGAAACATTGATTTTGAACTATGGTTTTCCTTCTGTGCGCCATATTCCTGGGCTCGCTGTTTTCCATAGTCTTCAAGCTTTGTCAGCAGCATGGCATCAATACTGAGCAGGTCATCCTGTTCAACTATGTGACAGCCTTTGTCGTGAGCATCGCTCCGATAGTATGGCCGGTCGTTTCCAGTCCGGCTGTTACCGTTGCTGACTATGTGCTTGATACGGAAATCTTCTTTCTGGCGGTGGTGCAGGGAATTTTCTTCATGCTGGGGTTCATTGTTATGAACCGCAGTACGTGGCGTTCCGGAGTGGCTCTGACCACTTCATCGGCCAGAGCTTCCTTGATCCTTCCTGTTATCCTGAGCTGGGCGCTGCTTGCGCAGCCTGCACCGCGCTGGATACCTGTTGTCCTGGTTCTGCTGGCGATGCTGATGATAATGCTTCCTGCTCAGAGCATCAAGCATCCTGCGGCTGTCCAGACAGGTATATCGGATGAGGTTCGAAGGAGGAAAACGGTATTGGCGCTAGGAAGCGTGTTCCTTGTCTATGGCATCACCGATTTTACATTGAAAGTAGTTCAGAATGCCGTTGAACAGGCTTGTGGTGGGGATCCGGTGGTCGTAGGCAACCATATGTCATCCCTTATGACCATAATCTTCCTGATGGCTTCGCTGGCTTCCCTGGCCGTTTGCTGTTATACGGAGTCGTTCAAGAAATCTAAGGTCGGTTTGGCGAGCATCCAGGGAGGCATTGTGCTCGGACTTGTAAATACAGGGTGCACGTTCTGTATGCTGAAGGCCCTCGGGAAAATGTCCACCGGTCTTTTCTACCCTTTGTACAACATAGGTATCGTGATAGTCGCTTCCCTTGTAGGCGTTTTCTTCTTCAAGGAGAAGCTGAAGTGGTTACAGATTGCCGGTATTCTGGTGGCAGTCGTGGCCATTGCGCTTTTTTTCTAATTCTCGGCTGAAGGTGAGGTTAGACGAACAGCGTCGCCGCCAGCCCCACCAGGATGGCGGCGATGGCGTTTATGGCCTTGGCGCGGACGAAGCTGACCTTGCTCTCCGCCAGGAGCGGGAGCGCGGCGTGGCCGTCCTGGCTGATGCAGCTTGCGAGAAGGACCGGCAGCGGGACTATTCCGCTGGCATAAAGAGTGACGAAGAGCAGGTGCGGTCCTGATTCCGGGATTATGCCGACCAGAGCGGCGAGAAGTATCATCAGGACGGTGTTGTCGCTGATCCATCCGCTGATGTCGATGAAGTGCAGACCGATCCCGATGAACACCATCACTCCGAAAGTCCATCCGAAGACTACCGGAAGGTGCTTGACGATGATATGATGCCACAGGTGTTCCTCCACGAAATGGTCGCTGGCCCATATCAGCACTCCGAGGATAATGACGCTCAGCGCGGCGAACATCACGTTCATCCAGTCTTCGCTGAGAAGGTTTATCCCTCCGGCCGAGGCCGTTTCTTCGACTTCGTGTACGTGCTCGTGCTCGAGCCAGCCGCTGGCGAGGGCGGTGATGAAGATGGCGGTGCCCAGGAACATCAGGGCTCTTTTCCAGGTGAAATGCCTTCCGTGCCCATGGCCGTCTTCAGTATCGTGCCTGTGCTCGCAGTTGTCCGCATCGTGGATCTCATAGTTCTCTCCGCAGTGCATTTTCGGGGACTTCTTGTAGAATATGTCCACCAGAAGTCCGATGGCCACGGCAAGGGCGAAAAGGAGGATGAATATCCAAAGGGCCTTGTCCGGCATCATTGCGAGCATCACGAAGGATTCGTCTCCCGATGAAGCTATCATCATTGCTATCAGGGCTCCGAAACTGATCATTCCGTGAGTGTAGAGTGATACGGATGCAAATCCTCCCATACACCCGGGGATGGAGCCGAGCAGAGCTGAGAACACGACCTGGCCGGCGCGGCTGCTGCGCAGCCCGCTGAAAAGCTTTCCGTGGGATTCCACATTGAAGCATTCTATCATCATCATCATCGTCACCACGAGTCCCGTGATGAGGATGGAATTGCGGAGTACGTCTATGAACAGGTCAAGCATAGTGCCGGCAAAGGTAGCAATATTGTTTGAAATCTTGCAAATTATGGATACCTTTGAAAACTAATAACCAATGATCCGATATGCTCTCTCCCTTGACTTTCCTTAATGGACTTCATCAGGCATTCTATAACAACTTCATAGTAGAGGACAGGTACCTTTTCCTGGTCGATGGCCTTAAGACGACATTGATAATCACCTTCTTCGCCGTCCTTCTGGGCACTGTCCTGGGAGGTGCGGTATGTGCGATGAGGATGAGCCGCCGGGGATGGCTGAGGGGAACAGCCAAGGTGTATATCGATATCATGCGCGGCACTCCTGTCCTTGTGATGCTGATGATAATGTATTATGTTGTCTTTGCTCCGACCGCTCTGTCAGGAGTGGCAGTGGCGGTGTTCACATTTGCACTGAACACCTCTGCATACATCTGTGAGATGCTCCGCACCGGTATCGAAGGCATCGACAAGGGCCAGACAGAAGCCGGACTCTCCCTGGGGCTTACGAAGGCTCAGACATTCTTCAGCATCGTGCTTCCTCAGGCCGTCAAAAGCGTGATCCCAGTATATCAGGGCGAAGTGATAAGCCTGCTGAAGAGCACGTCTATCGTAGGGTACGTCGCTGTGATGGACATCACAAAGGCTTCCGACATCATCAGAGCACGCACGTTCGAGGCCTTCCTTCCACTCCTTGTGGTCGCTGCCGTCTATTTCCTTGTTGCCTGGCTGATAGGCCTGCTTCTGAATTCCCTTTTCAGAAAGGAGCGCCCTGCCGCCTCCAGGAAGCGTTCGGCCAAGGCCGTCACGGCAGCTGCGCTGTTCTGCCTGATTCTCCCGTCATGTTCTTCTTCCGGCCCGGCCGGGGAAGCGATACGTTCGGAGAGCGACCTCGCCGGGAAACCTGTCGCAGTCCTGCTTGGTTCCATTCAGGAACAGTACTACCTGGACACTTACGGACAGAAGAACATGCTGTCCTTCAACACCGACATCGACTGCATCGAGGCTGTCCGCAGCGGGAAGGCCTCCTGCTTCCTGATCGACGACATCAACACGATCGAACCTCTCGCCAAGTTCCCGGAGCTCGACACTATTTCCATAAATATGAAATCGATGCCTGTGGGTGCTTGTTTCAATCTCAAAGACACCGAACTTTCGGAAAAGTTCCGCGAATTCATCGCCGAGTTCGATTCTTCAGGAAAAAACGAAGAAATACGCTCCCGCTGGTACGCCTCGGCCGGTATTGACAGCCACAGGGACGTTCCCGCGGTGACGGAAGGAGAGCCGCTGGTAGTGGCTGTGATGGGTACCGTGGTTCCGTTCAATTTCATCCTGAACGGCCAGCTTGACGGATACGAAGTGGAACTGGCCCGTAATTTCGCATACTATGTCTCACGTCCGGTGGAGTTCAAGATGATGGATTTCGGAGCCATTATTCCTGGACTTTCCAGCGGAAGGTTCGATGCCGCAATGTCGCTTGTCTCCGTCACGGAAGAGAGACAGAAGAGCATCATCCAGATTCCATATCATCTCAGCCATACGGTAGGAATTGTTCGCAAGGCTTCCGCTGAAGAGGCAGCCGTCGCCGGGAAGGGACGGAATCCTTGGATCTGGATAATTGTCCTGGCGCTTGCTGCAGCCGCATTTCTGGCTTTCCGCAGGCTCAGGGCCAAACCCGCCCCAGTAGCTCTGCGCGACCCTGACGATGATGTAATAATCCGCGTCTCCCATCTCCGCAAGGTATATGAGAACAACTTCGAGGTTCTGAAGGACGTGAACGCCGAAATCCACAAAGGTGAAGTGATCAGCATCATAGGCCCTTCGGGCACAGGCAAGAGCACGTTCCTCCGCTGCTTGAACCTTCTCGAACAGCCGACCTCCGGAAGCATCTTCATCGACGGCCAGGACATCCTTGCCAAGGGAGCCGACGTGCCCGCCCTCCGTCGCAAGATGGTGATGGTGTTCCAGAACTTCAACCTCTTCAACGGCAAGAAGGTGATTGACAATATAACCTTCGCCCCGGTCAAAATCCTCGGAAAGTCCAAGGAGGAAGCCCGTGCCGAAGCGATGGAGCTGCTGAAACTCGTCGGACTCGCCGAAAAGGCCGGTGCCTATCCTTCCGAGCTGTCCGGCGGACAGAAGCAGAGGATCGCCATCGCCCGTGCTCTGGCGATGGAGCCTGAGATTATCCTCTTCGACGAGCCAACATCCGCTCTCGACCCTACTATGGTCAGTGAGGTGCTCGGTGTTATGCGTGCCCTGAAGAGACAGAAGATGACGATGCTTGTGGTCACCCACGAGATGAAGTTCGCCCGCGAGGTCAGCAACCGTGTGTTCTATATGGACCAGGGATACATCTACGAGGAAGGTACACCGGAGCAGATTTTCCACAACCCTCAGAAGGAGAACACCCAGCGTTTCATCAACCGCATACGCGAATTCCGTTTCGACATCCATTCTGCAGAGTATGACTATTATGCCATGATGGGCGGAATAGACAACTTCTGTGTCAAGTACAACATGTCCTCAAGGACCATAAGCCATATCAGCCATGCTGTCGAGGAGTGCCTGAACATAGCCGGTGCGCTTGCAGGCTCATCAGTGAGGGTCATCTACTCGGAGAGGCATTACAACGTGGAGGTCAGGTTCCATACTCCGGAATCCCTGCCTTCAGATTGCCTTGAGAAGGAAGAATATCTCATTTCCGCATCCATCCTCAAGGGAATGTGTGACGATGTCCGTATCGAAGCAGCAGAAAACGGTTCCGATATCATTTGTGCCGTAAACTGCTCATAATGGACCGGTCAGGTATGAAGGAATTCCATTACATTCTGAAAGCAGATTCCGTCGATGCCATACTCGCGCGCCAGGAGGCTCTCCTGAGCGGTGGAATGGCTGGCGCGCAGGTCGTTTTCAAAAGGTATTTTCTCAGCGTGCCTGAAACTCAGCGCGCCGCTCTTCCTGACGAGGTCGGCGCTGTCTCCTATATCGGTCAGCCTCCGCTGGACGGCAGTGTGATTGCCGTATGGCTGTTTCTTGTGGAGGGGGCGGAAGTCGTCAGGGGCCGTGGATATACCATTGTTTCCGCCGACGGTGTCGAGCAGCTTTTCACTGCAGGTGTGGTGGCTTCAGGCATCGATTCCGAAATACAGACGAAAGAAATACTTGAGGACTATGAGCGGGAGCTTGAGTCCCGTGGGATTGATATCGCCGACAACTGCATCCGCACCTGGTTCTACTGCCGTGACATTGACAACCGCTATGCCGGCCTGGTGAAGGGCAGGAGGGAGAACTTCGAGGCTGCAGGACTGACCAAGGACACTCATTTCATCGCCAGCACCGGAATCGCCGGTGACTCCCCGGTTCCTGAAGCACTGATCCAGATGGATGCCTGGGCGGTGAAAGGGCCGTTCAAACAGCGGTATATCCATGGCGCCAGCCATCTCAGCCCGACCAGCATCTATGGAGTAACGTTCGAGAGGGGGGTGAAAGCGGATTTCTGCGGTCTGTCCCATACCATCATTTCCGGCACCGCCTCCATTGACAATAAAGGAAACGTCCTGCACATCGGGGACGTGGTCTCCCAGACGGGCAGGATGTTCGAGAATATAGAGGTGCTTCTAGCCGAGGCCGGTTCGGGGTGGGCGTCAGTCAAGCAGGCGCTGGTCTATTTGCGCAACGCGGAGGATTACGCCGCGGTAGCGCCATTGATCGGGGAGAAGCTCGGGGATGTCCCTTACGTCATCACCCTTGCACCTGTCTGCCGTCCCGACTGGCTCATCGAGATGGAATGCATCGCTATTGATTGAAAGCCTGGTATTTCTGTCCCGAGGTATCGGACTGTTCCACCCAGATAAGCCCGTCAGTGTTGTATCCTCTGTCGCAGGCTTCGTCCAGAATCTGGTCAAGTATGTCGACCGGAACTTCGGGTGTACGTGAAAGGATCCAGAGATATTTCGGATTCTTGGATCCGATCAGGGCATAGTTGTAGTCCTCGCTCAGCATCATTATCCTGTAGTCGGAGTAGAACGGGCCGAAGAAGGAAACCCGCAGGCGGCCGACCGTATTGGTGAATTTAGCCTTGCCGATGGATGTCTTGAGCTTTCCCTTCTTCATACCGCTGTTCTTGATGGTAAGTGTTCCGTCCGGATTGAGGGAATAGCTGGCTTTCGCGTGAGTGAGGCCGCGCTCGAAACTGTGGTCGAAGCGTGCGATTTCGTACCAGTCTCCGAGATAGCGCTGGAGATTGAGAGGATTGATGGTGGAGTTGTCAACCTTCTGTCCTTTGCAGGAGCAGGGAGCCAGGCAGACCAGGGAAGCAATCAGAATGCTCATAAACTTTTTCATAGTTTTTTGTTAATAATAAGTGTTGAACATATGTCTTCGCAAAGCTGAGGGACAGCTATCGTTCCGACATCGCAAAAGTAGTATGGCGGTCGGGCATTTGATATTGATAATAAATCTATTTTTCAATATCAGATATTGAAATAATCAATATATTTGTATGGAAAAAAACTGCATTGAATATGGAACTCCGTCATTTGAAGTATTTCGTAATGGTCGCCAGGACCCTTAACTTTTCCGAAGCCTCAAGGCGTCTCTATATCACCCAGGGCACTCTTTCGCAGCAGATCCAGCAGCTGGAAGGAGAGATCGGGGCCCAGCTTTTCGAGAGGAGCAAGCATTCGGTGATCCTGACTGAGGCGGGGGAGGAACTGCTCCCGCTGGCTATAAAGACTATCGAGGATTCAGAAGTCTGCAGCAACAGGATGAGGGACTTGAAAGGAGCCCTGTCCGGCACGTTGCGCATCGGAACCACTCAGTCATTCAGTGCCCTGCTGACCGATACGGTCAGGAAGTTCATTACTGAACATCCCGGAGTCAAGCTGGAGATACTGTCCGCTGCCGCTACCGACCTTATCGAGATGCTCAGGGACAAGGAACTCGACCTGGTACTTGCCTTCAAGCCTTCGATGGCCTATGACGAACTGGAGTCAGAGCCGTTGTTCAAGAACAACCTGAGTGCCGTGATGAAGAAGGACCATCCTCTGGCGTCCAAGGCGTTCCTTACTATGGAAGATCTGGAAAACCGCCGCCTTGTCCTTCCTGGAAAGGGTTTGCAGGTCAGGCGCGCGTTTGACCGTTATCTAGGCCTGGACACCAGGAAATTGAACGTGACAGTGGAGGCCAACGATCCGAATCTCATTATGGACATTGTACAGAGCACGAATCTGATAGCGGTTGTATCATCCTTGGCATCGTATTACCGTTCGAGTCTGGTCGCAATCCCTCTGGAAGGAGGACACTATTCCATGGATGCCTGCATCCACAGGCACAAGGAGGGTTACCGCAAGCGTTCTGCGGAGATATTTATCGACATGCTGCGGGATTCCGCTCAGATCGAGAGGATAAGCAAGGGGCTGGAGAAGTGATTTGGTTTATGTATCTTTGCGGCTCAAATTGTTTTTTATGGATTGGACAGGAATAATACTTGGAGTATCGGCCTTTGTTATCATCGGAGCATTCCATCCGATAGTGATAAAGGCCGAATATCATTTGGGCAAGGGATGCTGGTGGATGTTCTGCCTCGCTGGGCTGGGCTTCTGTGCTGTATCCCTCTTTACCGGCGGAGTCCTCTCTGCAATATTCGGCGTCCTGGGATTCAGCTGCTTCTGGTCAATACTGGAGCTCTACGAACAGGAGAAGCGTGTCGCAAGGGGCTGGTTCCCCTCAAACCCCAGAAAGAAGAAACAGTGAACAGGTCATAGCCGTTATTGACAGAGGCAATCCGAGGTATTGAAAATTTGTATCAAAATCCGGCTTCTCCGGGCGGATTATGGGATATATTTGCTCCGTAATCAATACCAATAACGCTATGAAAAAACAGAATGAAACCGAACAGGAAAATGTCTGGATCTGTTCAGTTTGCGGTTACAGGCACGAAGGACCGGAACCTCCGGAGAAATGCCCGGTCTGTGGAGTCACGAAGGAATACTTTGACAAGTTGCCGGAATTGTAGTCCAGCAGGATATGCAGATAATCGATATTATTATTATCTTTGAGTGATTTAGATGAATAATATGGAAGAAAAAATCTGCAGGATTCTGATGGGCAGTAAGACCCGATATCAGGACATATACTTTGCTGGAGGCTGTTTCTGGGGCACGGAGAAGTATTTCAAACTCGTCAAGGGGGTCGTGGAGACTGAGGTGGGTTATGCAAACGGCAATACGGAGAACCCCACTTACGAACAGGTTTATACCGACACGACGGGTTATGCCGAATGCGTTCACGTCAGGTTCGATACGGATGCTACCACGGTCAGAAAACTTGCAGAGATGTTTTTCAAGGCAATAGACCCGACATCTGTGAACCAGCAGGGAGAGGACAAAGGGACACGCTATCGCACAGGAGTCTATTATGTAGACTCCGGGAAGCAGGGTGTGTTATCTGTCCTGAAACAAGTCTTTGAAGAGCAGACAATGATCCACGGGAAACTTGCAGTCGAACTTCTGCCGCTCAAGAACTTTGTCAGGGCAGAAGACTATCATCAGGACTATCTGGACAAGAATCCCGGAGGCTACTGCCATCTGAGTCCGGAGTTGTTCGAATACGCAAAGCAACAATAAGCAGGATGGAAGATTACCTCATCAGGGAAATTGACAGGATAGGCGAGCTGCTGGTTCAGATAGCCCGCCGTCTTGGCCTGTTCGGTGGGCAGAGTGAAGTCATTCCCATCGGGGATGTCAAACAGGAAATCACGGATTCCGGGCTGGAACTGGACATCGACGAAGTGCTGCAACAGGACAATGCTGTGTTATGGCTCGTTGAACAGAAGCATTTTTCCGACAAGGCCCTGGAAACCTTTGCCGATATTCTGATGCATTCGGACACCGATGAGGGAACCAAGCAGTCCTTCCTCAACGATTCTGTATCCTTCCTGGACAGTAAAGGATACTTCTCTTTTCTGCTCCATTCTTATTTGATCCCATAGAAATCTCCCGCAGACTGCATACTCGCGTCAACCGACTCTGACAGTTAAGAGTCCCCTCATTTCATTTTACTCCGCGTTCTGGAAAATTGCAAATAAAGAACATATTCACGTCCGGTAGTTTCGTCGATGAAGGGAGTATAGAATCAGGAAACAAGATACAATATTGTTGATTGTATATTGAACTAACTCCTGCCGGGGAGCGTCCTAGACGGACGAGCGCGATTCAGGCGTAGATACAAAAAAATAATGCTGATATTTGTTTTACCAGAACAATAACACCAGCATTATGAAGAAAGACTCTTCTGTTGCAAGGGCCC
>JAZLLA010000024.1:0-41657 GCA_045597895.1 Candidatus Cryptobacteroides sp.
TTGGAGCACAACACCCCCTGACAGAATGCCATGAAGGTCACGGTCTCGTGCTCCACTTTGGCGAACTTATGAGTATCTGTCTCTTCATTAACATATGAATTCGTATTTTGTAAATACTTCCTCTTCAGACTTCAGAACATCTATGCCTAAACACATAGTTTTCCCGATGGTCCGATTTTGCTACGTTTGACCATCATTTCGTAGCAAAATAAGCAGCTAAAATCAAGTACTGCGCCACGGCGGCTGATGCCGCCTTCGCTTCGCTCAAATAATCAATTCGACAAATGGGAATTTTGTTAAACAGGTTCTAAGTGGCGGCGGACAGGGACTCCGGAGGAGTGATTTGAGAGGTAAACTCAGTCACAATGAATCCTTCCTGGCCCAATGAACTGTCCAGCATAGTCCTCACTTCGGCCTCGAACTTGGCGCGTGAAGCCATAAGTTCGTCAGATGTGTAGTTGTTGGCGGTGATGCAGTAGGCGTCATAAACGCAGGTGCGCATATATCCCGTCTCTATGTCATGCAAAGGCTTTCTATACTTCGAGAAAATCTCACTTGCCTTATCACGGTTTATCTGATATGCCAGAACAGGATCCATGGTGAAGGCGGCCGCATCCTTGGTCGTCACACTGAACGGCTGATAATCGATACGCTGGATGAAAACAGAATATGTATACACTGAAGTCGTAATAGGGTTGAAGAAAGTGAAGCCACTCACAGGAGTAGTCTTCAAATTACCCTGGTCCGTGACGGAGAATTTTTTAAACTTGATGCCTACCTCACTGTTGTCCACCACCGTATAGCAGGATAAGGACAGGATGATCGCAAAGCATACGCCAATACCTATCCTGATAAGTGTCTTTGAAGATTTTGTCATATTCCGAATAAATTATGTATAATGAAAAGATATGAAAAAACATTATATATCTTTGCAGGAGAATATTCGATATCCATCAACCACAGCCGGCTCCGCCACACAAAACCGGCTTGCGCTAAGCTAGAAAACGAATATGGGACAACTGCACGTCATCGATCATCCGCTAATCCAGCACAAGCTGACAATAATGAGGAAAAAGGAAACGGGATCAAAGGATTTCAGACAGCTTCTGGAAGAGATTTCCCTGCTGATGGGCTACGAAGTCTCCCACGACCTGGAACTGGGTGAAGTCGAAATCGAGACACCTATCTGCAAGACGGTCCAGCACGAGGTCGTCGGCAAGAAGCTGGCCGTTGTGGCCATTCTGCGCGCCGACCTGGGAATGGTCCACGCCATTCAGACACTCATCCCTGTGGCAAAGGTCGGCTTCATCGGAACGGAATGATTCACTTTTTATACCGAGAATATGCCTGAAAACCTCAACGGATTTCTGGAAGCCCTGAAAAAATCGTCGAAAGAGGACTTCCGCTCAAAAAAGCGCATGGCAGAGAAGGATGTCTTGCTCATAATCGATTTCGACAAAGACGGCAATGCTTTTGTCCGGACTGCTGACAAGAACGGGAAACAATGCATCCCTGACTCCAACAGTTTCACCGGACCCCTGAAGACGCTTCTAAGAAGCATTGAACAGATAAATAAGGCATCGCAATTCTATATAACCTGGGGAGAAGAATATGAAGACGGTGTTTCCCTGGTTGACAACCGGCATCTAATATACCAGCTCATAGATTGTCCCAACATCTGCGACCGGAACCTCAATCCTATAATATACGATCCGGAGAAGCAGTGGACACTGACATTGCGTCTCCAAGGCTCCGACAACCTATCACCGGAGTTCGTGCTTCAAAACGATAACGAAACCTTAGCCTCGCCGAAATTTCTGACAGGCACATTTGCGCTCGCAGGTTCAAGAATCGTCAAAGTCGAATCCGTCGGTGAGAATTTTTCATCACTGAAATATTTCAAGGACCAATTTGACGAATCACTGCTGGAGAAGTATCTTTCCATTCTATTCTCCACTCTTGACAATGTGAAAGCTGTCATCAACGGCATACGAGTTGTCCATGATCCTCAGCCCATAATATGCAGGCCTACAATTGTAATAGAAAAAGTATCCGAAGACAAAGCACTCTATCTCAATGTAATGCACTCGACGTCCAATATGGACCCGGGATTCCTGCGAGACTTTTCTCCTAACAGGATTGCTGTCAGGACAGCTGACAACGTAATAACGGTCCGTCCGCTGGAAATGGAGGACATAAACGAAGCCGCGGATAAGATTCAGGCGAAAGCGGTAAAATACTGTCCTGGAGGGAAAACCCAAGCAAAAGAGATATTCCGAGAAGACAACAGTTTCATCATCCCGTCCCACACTGCGGAGCCATTTCTTTTCAATGCACTGCCAGCTTTGGCCACGGAATTCAGAATACTTGGTGCAGAAAAGCTTAAAGGCTACAAGATACGTCCCGTCAGCCCGAAACTCAGTCTCAAACTCGGCAGCGGGATAGATTTCCTTGAAGCGGACGCAAGCATCGACTTGGGCGGAGACACTTTCACATTGGCGGACTTTCTGCGACGTTACCGAAAGGACAGCTACATCGTCCTGTCCGACGGAGACCGCGCCATCATTGACGAAAACTACGTTCACAAGCTCGAGAGGCTGTTCTCAAGCAAGAAAGGCGGAACGCGGGTGTCTTTCTTCGATCTCCCCGAAGTGGCGACAATGCTTGAAGATATCCCAAAGACCGGAGCAATGGCCAAAAGCAGGAAATTCTACGAGGGATTCAATGAACAACAGAAGAAGCAACTGCGTCTGAAGGATATGAAAGCAGAACTGCGTCCATACCAGAAAGAAGGTGTCAAGTGGCTTCAGTATCTGTACGCCAACTCCATGGGTGGATGCCTCGCCGATGACATGGGCCTTGGAAAGACCATCCAGACAATCGCCATGCTCACCGGCATCTACCATTCCAGGACCGGAGGCCATTCTACAGAGACTCAACCGGCACTGGTTGTGATGCCAAAGAGCCTGCTGTTCAACTGGAAGTCCGAGTTCGAGCGCTTTGCACCGCAACTGGACGTCTACACATATTATGGTTTACAGCGCGACCCATCGGAAATTCCAAACCATCAGATCATCCTTACATCCTACGGTATGGTCCGCAGCGATATTGAATCGCTTAAGGACATCCGGTTCCAGCTGGTCATTCTGGACGAGTCACAGAATATCAAGAACGTGTCAACCCACATGACCCAGGCCGTCCTGTTGCTCAATGCCCGGAACCGCTTCGCCTTGAGCGGCACTCCTGTTGAGAACAATCTGACAGAACTGTATTCCCTTTTCCGTTTCCTCAATCCAGCTATGTTCGGTACCCTGCAGGAATTCATCGAACGTTATGCATTCCCTATCCACCATGACGACAATTCCGAGATACTCGCAGAGCTGCGCAGAAAAATTTACCCTTTCATACTCCGAAGGACAAAAAGTGAAGTACTCGATGACCTACCAGAACGCATTGACCAGAAAATATACGTGGATATGGAGCCGCAGCACGCTTCCTTCTATGAGCAAAGGCGCCGATATTTCTATGAAACCGTCCACGAGGGCATAGCGCAGAACGGGCTGGCAAAGTCGCAATTCGTCATTCTTCAGGCGCTTAGCGAGTTACGGCGCATCGCATCTATCCCGGAGAGTATGAGTGACGACTCCATCAAATCGTCCAAGATTCCTGTCTTGATGGAGTCTCTTGAGGAAGCCGTGAGCAACGGACACAAGGCCGTGGTGTTCTTCAACTTCATCGCCGGAATAGAGATGGTCGGAGAAATGCTGGACAACTCCGGAATCGGATACGCCGTAATGACGGGAGCGACTCAGGACCGTCAGAGTGTCGTCAAAAGATTCCAGTTCGATGAAAATTGCCGCGTCCTGCTGATGACCCTGAAAACCGGAGGCGTCGGGCTCAACCTGACTGCCGCCGACACCGTATTCATCTTCGAGCCTTGGTGGAACAAGGCCGAAGAAGAGCAGGCCATAGGACGGTTGCACCGTATAGGGCAGAAGAATACCGTCATCACTTTCTCAATGATAACCAAGGGCACCATCGAAGAGAAGATTTGCCAACTCCAGAAACAGAAATCACAACTGATCGACTCCATCATCAGTTCTGACGGAAACATGGGTAAAAATCTCTCCGAAGATGACATAGACTTTATACTGCAATGACAATGTTTGAGGAACAAAGCACTACACTGAAGGTATTGGGCGAAAGCGAGTATGACCTCACCGTGGGGAATCTCACCTCCACTATGACAAAGGCGATGCTTGTGGGGATGGTCCAGGAACTCACGAAAGTTGTCCAGGGGCCATATCGGATTGTTTTAGGAGACAAAGAAGTTCCAAACCCAGAGTTCTACATAGCGAGGAAGAAGGCTTACGCTTTCAAGACAGAGGAAGCAGCCCGGTTTGTCGCCCTTTTCTTCCACCACCCGGACAATATGTCCCTATACTGGTCCGGTGTTCCACAGATTTTCAAGGATCTCATTCATATGCTTATCCAAAGGGGATATGTCTCGGTGGCAGAAGCAAAAAACTCAGGGTTTGACTCGATACTGACCATAGTCAAATCAAGATACAGCTTTGAAGACGATACGGTTCAAATAAACGGACACGAAATCTGGTTCACTTTCGAGCACTCCGGGCATTATTGGAACTCTGTCACGTACATAGGCCTCAAGCAAGAGTTTGCACTGACTGCAGCAAGGTCGCTGGGAGTCAATTTCGGTGCACTTTTCAATAAACTGCCCGAAAATTGGAAGGTCGTCAACGCAGAAGCAGAAGCCATTTCGTCCGTTCCACTCATCACCGCTACTCTGAAGCAGGGAACATTGAAATTCAGCAAGGCGCGTGTCACCGCCGCTTCTTCCTGGAAGTTCATGAAATCGATGCCCATCCCCGAGATTCTTCCAGACTACTCCGGTTCAGGAGAAAAGATCAACTGCGGCCAATCGTTCCTTCCACTCTTCAACGGTATTCCGGAAAAAACATTGAACAAAGCTCCCGTTCAGGTACTCGAAGCAGCAGCAGACCGGCTATTCAGGCTGAACGAAGAACTTCTGATTCCTATGCTGATGCCTCACATCAAAGGATTCAAGACTAACGAGCTGTACCATTGCATTCTCAATTGCAGGAGAGCACTCAAGGAATATTTCAGAGAAAGTGAGCCCGGTGACTGGGTGGTACTGGATTTCGTAACCCTATGGCTGGGCATCAATTCTCTGACACTCCTGAACAAACGGAGGATTCGCAATATGGAGCTTGAGGATCCAATTTACGGAGGTCCCGTAGGACTCGACCGGGCAGTAGCATTCGACCGTTCCATACTGGGTTCATTTTGTACGGCACTTTACGGACTAGGGATGGCTGAAATCGCGCTGGCACCTCTCCAGGAGTATTGCCACGACCCTTATATGCACGTGAGCGCTGTACGTTTGACGGCTCTTGGACGTTATGCTCTCGGGCTGTCTGAATCTTACGAGGCACCGGCAGTCAAGAATACTAACCTGTTTGAGCTTGACGACCAGAGACTTGTCATCAGGTCATTACGTCCCGGGAACCCATACGAAAGCCTGCTCACCGACACCTCGGCATCCATAGGGAACGGGCGTTTCCTGATGACCCCGGAGAGCTTTTTGAAGAATTGCAAGACCAAGCGGGATGTTGTAGACAAAGTGGAGTTTTTCCATCAATATATATGTACCGAGCCACCCGGGGTATGGACCGATTTCTTCAAGACCATAGAACAGCGATGCAACCCTCTCAAGACCACCAAGGAGTCCTATTCCGTTTACACGGTGGATGCGGAGGACACATATCTGATAAGCCTGCTCACCACCGATTCGATTCTTAAAGGAATCGTCATCCGTGCAGAAGGATACCGTATTCTGATCCCATCCTCAAAACGCAACGCCTTCGTGTCCCGTCTCAAAAGTTTCGGATATCTGCTATAGTTCAGTCTCTTTAGGAATAATGAAAAATAACAGTATCATCCAAATGTCAGGTCATTAATGTTGGACAGTTGTACTCCGGTGCAATTGCATAGATCTTCCGGCTATTACGATATCAACAAACTGGTTCCAAATCATTCAAATATCCAAAAGGGTTGAATTTGCTCATGCAAAGCCCTCTGGGTGGGACGAATTGTATCCGGTTCTCTCAAAATCTGTCTTCTGATATGCCTAAGCCACCTATACTTGTATGTTTCCTGGCCAGCGACGATGACACTGTCATCAGATAATTCAGTAACCTCGCGAAACAAAATCGCCCACGGTTAAAAACGAGTCAGTGAACTTTCTGCAGCAATACGAAAGGGCGAAGAAAGCCGTTCAGGATTTGGATGCGATATGGGCAATATGAAAATACAATCATCAAACAGGACGATTATCCGGAAAAGGTTTCCAGTCCCGACCCTTTCGTCATTTATATTCCCCTGATATAATGGACATTCTACGGTTAAAGGGTGATCACTTTTTCTCCATCCTGCTTTGCGATTTTGATATTCGTCGAAGGCAGCGGTTCGACGCTGCCGCCGTCAGATGGAATCGGAATCGTATCCTGCTGGTCCGCATCAATGATTTCTCCGTTCATTGAGACACTCCAGCCGTTAGGAACATAATCGGAGCTATACCTTACTTCCAGGTTCTCAGGGCACTCGAACACACCTTTGGCCGAGACACCGCCTACCCAGGCGCCAGTGCTGGCTCCACCGCACCAGTCTTCAAAACCGACCTTGAGATAACTGATCTTCCTGCAGTTGAAGAACATCATGTCATAGCACCCGTCAACCAGTTCAGGAGCAGGAAGCTCCGGAGCCGTTTCAAGTCCCGTGCAATATGAATACATACCCGCGTAGCACTGATCGGCAAGTTCCGTTGCGGGAAGCTCCGATGCCGCCTCAAGTGCCGTGCAGTCATAGAACATACAATAATAGCAGGCCACGGCGAGTTTATCCGCAGGAAGCTCTGGGGCGTTCTTCAAAGAATAGCACCACGCAAACATCTGATGGTAGCATCCTTCCTCCATTTCAGTGGCAGGAAGTGAAGGAGCCTCCTCGAGTGATGAGCAATCCTCCAGCATCGTGGAATAGCATAGACGCGCCAGCTTCTTCGCATTAAGGACCGGGGCTTTGCGGAGATAATAGCAAGCCTGGAACATTGCAGAGTAGCAGCCCGGCGCCAATGTCATGGCAGGCAGGGCCGGGGCCTCCTCAAGCGAAGTGCAGCCCGCAAACATTCCACAATAGCAGTTGCTGGCCAGCTGCATGGCCGGGAGTTCAGGAGCAGCCGTCAGGCTTGTCGCTCCATAGAACAGCAGATAAAAGCAGCAGTCGCAAGGAACAGTATCTGACTTGCAGCTGTTGTCTATAAGAGACATTACGTTCCCTTCGGCAGCAACCTTCCTGTTTCCGAATACAAAACGTATATAATTGTACTCATCCTTAGAGAAATGGTCCGAGGATGATACATTGCGGAAATACACTTTGTCTCCAGCCTTCGCAAGCTCGATTGACGGCAGAGCCCTGAAATCGAACGCAGTCCATTCAACAAGGTCTGTGCTGTATTCAAGGGACGGTGCTTCAAGGGAACCATATTTTCTGAGGCTGACGAGAGCGCCATCCTGAACTGCCTGAAAAGCCAGGTAGTTCGGAGCTACATCCACCACGAGGGAGGAAGTGGTTTCCTTGCCATCATTTGTTACAAGGGCGACCTTCAGAACCCCCTTTCCGCCAGCCTGTGGCGCATCCTTGACCACCACCCCGGCAGGTTTCACGAGTTTGCCATCCTCCCCGAACTCGGGAGCGATGGCCTCCAGACACCAAGGGCTGCCACTGGCGTCCGCCCTAGTGGCAATTGCGGTTACAGTGCCGCCGTTTGTCCTGAACTCGGCGGTGAATGCAGCGAAATCAGCTTTTGTAATTGAAGGGTCCATCACTGTCCATATCGTATCCTTCCGGCCGACAGCCTTCGTATCAAATGACTCAAAGGTGATTTTAACGGTTACCCTGTCAACAACGAACCTTGTGCCGTCCGCAAGGACGAACTCCACACAGGAATCGCCGACGAGGACATCGCCGAAGAACGTATCTCCGTCCTTTCCATTATACAGCCGGATGGATTCCTTGTTTGTGAAGGTGATGATATAGCCGGAGCCGTCTTCATCTTCGAAGGCCTCGACTGACTCGACGCCGTTCATATCCCTAACGGCATTCTGAAGGACAGCAACGGCATCTATGGCAGCCTGGGAACTTGTGCACCACGTCTGAAGGGAGGACAGTTCCTCCCGCAGGTCCTGAAGTTCGTTCCTTAATTCGGTGTCATCATACTTCTGGCAACTTACGGCCATACTGACAGCAGCCAAGGCTACAGTCAAATAACGGAAAAATCTTTTCATATGGTAATTCTATTTGTCCGAGATTATTTGCCTCAAAGTTAAGCATCTTTGAACAATTATCCAATGATACCGCTGTTCAAAAAAAGGAGGGCGGCCCGTCAGGCCACCCTCGATTCCGTTATTTAATCAGTCTGACTATTCGTAATAGTAGATCTTCAACAGTGTATAAGAATCACCGGTGAAGAGCAGATGCTGCTGATCGATGTTATCATAAAGATTGCCGTCTTCCTTGAGGTTGATCTCGATATACTTGGTACCGTCCTCCTCTTCCTGAACCATGTCAAGACAGTTATGCTCGGTGCCGCCATACGCGCCGGACCACCAGCCTGTGGTGATGCGGATGTTGGAAGCGTCATTGACATCGACAGCAGCGCGGAATGTGCCGTCCTTGATGATGGCCCAGTCTTCCATAGGGAACGCATAGATCTGCTCTCCGGAAACGGTCTCAACGTTGGAGAAGCGGAACGTACCACCCCAGCTTGGGATAGGGGTACCATCGTTCTCCCAAAGGACAACAGGCGTTTTGCTGGAACCTCCGCCTTCTACCCACTCCATGACATAGATTTCAAGGAGAGTGTAAGCGTCACCCGTGAAGAGTAGATGCTGCTCATCGATAAGGTCGTAGATGTTGCCATCCTCCTTGATGTTCAGCTCTATATACTTGGTACCGTCCTCTTCTTCCTGGAGCATGTCGATACAGTTGTGTTCTGTTCCACCATAAGCGGCAGACCACCAGCCTGTGGTGATGCGGATGTTGGAGGCATCATTGACCTCGACTGATACGTGGACAGTGCCGTCCTTGATAAGAGCCCAAACATCGGCAGGGAATGTGGCAATACACTCATTGTTACCATCATTGCCTTCAAGGCCGAACCTGAAAGTGCCGCCCCATCCAGGGATAGGGGTACCGTCATTCTTCCAGAAGCTCTTCTTCTCCCAGTGGCCTTCTTCTCCAGGTACCCAGATCTCCTCTACGGTGTAGATATACAGAAGGGTGTAGGCGTCACCGGTGAAGAGCAGGTGCTGCTCATCGATAAGGTCGTAGATGTTGCCATCCTCCTTGATATTGATCTCGATGTACTTTGTGCCGTCCTCTTCTTCCTGAACCATGTCAAGACAGTTATGCTCGGTGCCGCCATAAGCAGCAGACCACCAGCCTGTGGTGATGCGGATGTTGGATGATTCGTTGATATCCACTGCTACGCGGAAGGTGCCGTCCTTGATGGTTGACCAGACGTCTGCCGGGAACGAATATATACATTCATTGTTGCCGTCGCGACCTTCAAGAGCGAATCTGAACGTACCGCCCCAGCTTGGGACAGGGGTGCCATCATTCTCCCAATGGATGGTCTTCTTTGTCTCCCAGTGTCCACCATTGGAAGATGGCTTGTATTCCAGTTCAGGCATAGTGAACTGCTGTCCGTCATAGGTGAATACCTTTGCAGCGAACTTACCGGTGAAAATGTTCTTGAGAGGAACAGAGAAAATAACGGTGCTCGTACCCTTGCGGTAGAAGTCCTTGCCTTCGAGGATATAAGGATTACCGTCTACATCGAGGACCTCGATGCCGTTTATGAACTCCAGATCCGTACCGTAAATAGTGATAAGATCACCGCCCTCAGCCTCTTCACCTTCCTGCTTCGAATAGCCGGAAACAGTTGTGTGGCCAAGGGTAACGTCAAGGCGTGACTCGACCTCATCATCAGAGGTCCTGACCAGAATCTTTCCTCCTGCGGCAGCAATGCCTGACGGGGCTGTTACACGGATCATTTCACCGCTGACGATTTCAAAATCAGTGACGCTGACACCGCCCGGAAATACGATTTCCTTCGCATCAGAGAAACCGGAACCGTTGATGGTCATCGGCTGTCCCGCGACCACCTTGGTCGGGAAGAACACCTTAATGCCCAGACCGACATCTCCCGGATCGTTGATTTCCTGTATGTTGCAAGCCGTCACGGAACCCATAAGGATAACCGCAAGGAATGCTCCAATATGTTCAAATATCTTTTTCATATTCATAATCATTTAACCATTAGATCACTACCAGCCAGGGTTCTGAGAAAGGTTAGGGTTCTTCTCCAATTCTGACTGAGGGATTGGGTAGAAATAGTACTTGTCATCCCACTGGCGGTCAATGTATGACCTGTAGAGAACGTTGTAAGCACTGATAGTTGCCACCTGGACATTCTTGAAATACTGAGGGCCCTTCTTCCAGCGGCGCACATCCCAGAAACGGTGGTTCTCGAATGCAAGCTCGACGAGGCGTTCACGCTCATAGCGCTCAACCCAGGCCTCACCGTCCTCAGTGAACTTAGGCATCTGGATATCCTTACGGGTACGAAGTACGTTGACGGCATCGTTTGCGGACATTCCATAAGTTGCATCGTTAGCACTTCCAGTAGCATTGAATGCTGCCTCTGCGAAATCAAGGTAGAACTCGCCGAGACGGAAGATAATCCAAGTGTGACGGCGGGAGACCTGATTGTCCGCTGTTGTAACACAGGCACCATCAACGTATTTCTTAAGATAATATCCGGTAGGGGTTGCTCCATACTTAGGGGAAGCGTTGAAACCGCCGTAATAGGTCTCGATCACTTTCTTCTGAGCACCATTGGTAGGCCACACGTCACCGTTCCTGACAACTGTGAGGGCGAAACGCGGATCAAGTCCCTGATAAGGGTCGTCATCATCGTCATCAGCAGGGAGGTCGATTGCGTCCGGATAACGGGAACCGAAGGTCTCTCCGTTGTCCTGGAACTCATACTGATCGACAAAACTCTGTGTAGGGCAGTTTCCTGAAGATCCGTTCTCCACACCGACAGGATAGTTGGCCATCTCGAAGGTATTGCTTTCACCACGTCCAAGACCGAAGATAAGTTCCTGGTTGAAGAACGCATCATGTCCCCAAAGGGAAGCATAAGCACTGAGCTTGAGGCCCCACTGTTCGGCATTGTCAAGGATGTACTTGCAAGCCTTGGCAGCCGCAACCCACTTGGACTTGTCATTGGACGGGTTGAGAAGAGGTGAAGCTGCATAGAGCAGGGTACGTGCCTTCAGGGCAAAAGCGGCGATGCGGGTTGCGCGACCGATTTCAGAACCAGGCTCGGTGAGATATGAAACAGGCAGGTAAGGGGCCACAGCGTCAAGCTCGTCCACGATGAACTTCACGATCTGGTCTGCCGATGTACGGGCAATGCTGTTTGCCTGTGCATTGGTCAGAGTCGTGGTGACGAGAGGGACGTCGCCGTAAGCCCTGAGAAGCTCGAAATAGAAGTATGCCCTGAGGAAACGGAGTTCATAAGGGAACATTTCCAACTGCTGGACCCAAATGTCATAGCTGGAATTGTATTTCCATTCGGAAAGGTCTGCCTGATCGATCTTTTCCAGATACATGCAGATGTCAGCAATGGCAGTATAGGACTTGGTCCATATATTGGAAGATGGATTTGCCGGGCTCCATCCACCATTAATATAGTTGTTTACAGCACCGTTATCAAGAGCATACTGGGCCTCATCAGTGGCTCCCGCGAGGAAGTACGCACTGTTGGACTCGAACTCATTGTTGTAAATCTGCGCGTAAACGTCAAATACCATGTTTTTGATACCATTCTCGAAGTATTCGTAAGTCCACTCCTCGTCACGCGTGTTCTGCTCGGTATAGTTGAGGTCGACACACGCAGCCGGAATGACGCAGGCGAGAATGAATAAACAGATTTTATCAAGTTTCATAATTCAATCTATTTTAGAATACTACTGAAAGGCCCATTGTGACTGCCTTCATCACAGGATAGCCTGTATTGAGGTTTTCAGCATCCATGGCTGCGATATTGCCGAATGACAGGAGATTCTGTCCCTGAACGAACAACTTGGCATCAGCAATCTTCACATGGTCCAGAAGCGAGGCAGGAAGTCTGTAATAGACTTCGCAGTCACGAAGTTTGAACCAGTTCACGTCGCGATACCAGATAGTGGAGTTCTGGGTGTTGTTGGCAACGCTGGTAGTGGAAAGGCGCGGATAAAGCGCATTTGCACCGGCAATGTCGAAACAATTGTCATAATACTCTCTGGAGAGGTTACGATTGTCGGAGAGTGCTCCCCAAACGCCGTCCACTCCCTTGAGATCCTTGATCTGGTGGGCGGCTCCCTGGAAGGTGGCATTGATTCCGAAGCCCTTGAATTCCATACCGAGGCTGAACGCGTAGTTGAGAGCCGGGAAGGAACTACCGTAATCCATGGCTACATAGTCGTTTTCATTAATGACGTTGTCACCGTTGACATCCTTGTACTTGATGTCACCGACCTTGACCTGGCCGAACTCCTGTCTAGGGCTGTTGTCGATTTCCTCCTGGCTCTGGAAGAATCCGAGAGCAACGAGTCCGTTCGCATGATCGGCAGGGGCGCCGATGACGGAGAGGTTAGGATAAGCCGGAGTCTCGATCCAGTCGAGGATTTCGCTCTTGACTAAGGAGACGTTGCCGCCGAAGTTCAGGTTGAAGCCGCTGGCAAAGGTCTTCGCGAAACGGAGACCGGCCTCGATGCCATAATTTGCGACTACTCCCTTGTCATCATAGGCTGACTGAATACCGACCACTGCGGAGTTGAGAGAGCCTGCGCTTACCAGGATGTTGCGTCTCTGCTGATAGAAAGCATCCACGGTGAGGTCAAGGCAGTTTGCAAATCTCAAGTCAGTACCGAGATTGGCCTTATAGGCGGCCTCCTGCTGGAAATCGGTCGTAGGGAACTGAGTGAGGAATGCACCCCATGAGCTTGTGAAGCTCGTCCCATACCAGAACTGTCCGTGGGAATTGTTCCAGGCTGCGAGCCACAGGCCTGGTTCAGGAACATAATCTGTATGCTGGATACCACCGGAGAGACGGAGCTTTCCATAGTTCAGGAAACCAGCATCAGAATTGTTCGCATAGATCCATCCAAGACCGAATGTAGGAGAGAACGCCCACTTGGCAGGATAAGAGCGGTTGGAGCCGTTGGCAGCAAGGACAACGTCCGCCACGAGTTTTTCGGCGTGGTCGTAATGGAGGGCAAGGTTCCAGTTCTCACGATACCAGGTATTGCTCTGGCCGTCACGGATCTCACTCTTCATATTGTAGTTGAGGTTCCCGGCAAGGTTGTCACCGTTCTTGAAGGCGGTGGCATATTTGAGACCGGCATTGATGGTACCTATACGCCACTGGGAGTCAACCCAATGGTTGAATACGAGCTTGTCCTCAACGGTTCCCATAACAGCTTCCTGAAGGACGCCTGCAGCATCGTAATAGTTCCATCCATACTGGTAACCCATCGTACGGTTCTCAATGGTATTGGAAGAGTTGTCGTACGATCCGCCGGCATAGAACTTCAAACCTCTGAGAATGATGTCAAGATCCTGCTCAAGGGTCACGTCAGCCCAGATTTGGCGCTGGTGTGACTTGGTGAAGCCGGCTCCAGTAGCTTTCGCAACAAGGTTGTAGTCTCCGTAAGTCTGGCTGCCGCCCCATACTCCGTCCTTGGTCCTGATAGGGAACGCAAGTGCAGGTACTTTATAAAGGTGCCACCAGGCGTCGTTGGAATTCACGTTAGGCACACCGTTGGTCTCCATGAAGATGGCGAGGATGTCAGTCTTGACCCTTGTTGACTTGGAAACCTGGAAATCGACGTTCGTGCGGATATTGGCTTTCGAATACTTGAGCTGGGAGTTCCAGTCGCCCTGGTCAGGGTTCTTGTAGAGTCCACGGGCATCGGTATAATCGAGCTGCGAGTAATACTGCACATTGCTAGAACCACCGTACATAGAGACGAATGCATTGGTTTCGTTGGCGGTGTTCTTGAAGACTTCGTCCTTCCAGTTCACGTTAGGGTAAACATAAGGATCGCTTCCGTCGGAGAACTTTTGGAGTTCAGCCTCTGAATAGGCCGCCATATTGCCATCATTCATTCTGGCGATGTTCAACGCACTGGCATAGTCGTAAGCATTGACCATTTCGGCCATCTGCGGGTCAAACTGAATCTTGCGGGAAGCGCCGGCTTTGAACTTGAAGCCGCTGTCGGCCACTCCGCGCTTGGTCTTTACGAGGAGTACACCGTTGATGCCTTCGTGACCGTACATTGCCACGGCGGCTGCATCCCTGAGGACGGTGACGCTTTCGACTTCCTCGACGGTGAGTCTGTCGATAGGACGCTCGATGCCGTCGACAAGGATGAGGATGTCAGTTTCGCCCGTAGTCTGTGCGCCACGGATGTTGAATGAAGCACCTCTGTTCTCCTCTCCCTTGAAACCGGTGTTCTGGACAGCAGTAAGGCCGAGAAGCTTGCCATAAAGAGCGTCAGCAAGACTGATGGCGGAGGTGTGGCTGAGCTCTTCTGCGGTGATGGTATAGGTCGCCGCAGTGGTCAAGAACTCAGAACTCTCCACTCCATAGCCCAAATCCACCTTCTGCGACTTCTTGTCACTCAGGACGGTTTGAGCGTTTGCAGTCACTGGAACGGAACATAGTCCCAGCAAGCTGTATATAAGTATATTGCGTAATTTCATAATCGTGATGATTTCAATTTTTACCAACCAGGGTTCTGGGTAAGACCATACTTCTTCTGAACCTCAATACGGGATACAGGGTCAAGATACCACTTGTTAGTCCAGAAACCTTCATCCCACCAGCGACGGTGGCCAACAGTGATCTCTTTCTTCTCGTACTCGAACTTAGGCCAAGGAGTGCTTGAATCCCAGGTACCACCGTTTTCCATACGCTTGCCATTTTCATCAAGACGGTAGATTCTGATCTCGTGAAGAGGCTTGGTGAAGAGGTCCTGGCGCTTGCGGCGGATCATATCGTAAACACGGTCACCGCACTCGGCTCCGATCTCGCAGTTGCGCTCGCGGATAATCTCGTTGATAAGGTTCTCCTTGTTGGAAGTGAGGTTGAGCTCAGGGTTCATTTTCTCCAGACGTCCCAGACCGACGCGGCTGCGGACGACATGAAGTGCATCGAGAGCCTCCTGGTTCCTTCCGAGTTCTGCAAGAGCCTCAGCACGGATGAGGTACATTTCAGCAAGGCGGATATAGGATACACCTATATACTCATCATCCATCTTAAGGGTGCTTCCGCCGTAGTCGAGGAGCCACTTGAACTTGAAGAATCCGGTAGCCTTGTCCTCCGCGTTGTTGAAGGCAGATGTGGTAAGGAAACCGCCTTCCCAGGAATCGATATAGGACTGTCCCTGATAGTCGAAACCGGCAGGGAGGGACCTTCTAGGGACCATGACGGTCTCATAGAGACGAGGATCGCGGTCAGCATACATATCTATGCCTTCAGGATTCTTGCCTTCGCCATAGAGGTCAGCATAAGGGAAAACGCGGCCGTCCTGCATACCGAAACATTCGACCAGTTCGTTGGTAGGGACAGCTCCACCCTGACGGTAGCAGTCAAGGGCGAAACCGGCCCATCCCCATCCCCATCCTCCGTCGGAGAGGGTCTTGGTAGGATGGACATCGAAAATCTTCTCGTGATGGGTTTCATCGTTACGGTAACGGTAACCTCTGCGGTATGCAGTCCTGTATCCGGCCTCATCCTGAGTAGCCGGCTGAACCAGCGCATAATAGTTCCCGCTTGCAGCATTCATATTAAAGAACTCGTCGCAGCACTTGAGGCACTTCTCCCAGAGTGAAGAATCCTTGCCCCCGAACCAGACGTGCTCGATGTTCGTGAACTCGGTGGTCTTCAGAGGATCATACTCCATATACGGCTTATCGTCGTTGAACAGAGGGGACGCGGCGAACATCCAGAGTTTTGCACGCAATGCCATAGCGGAGGCCTTTGTCAGTCGGCCCGACCAGCTAGCGATGTCATCGTTAGGTATGTTCCAAATGAAACCCTCCTCATTGATAGCGCAGACGCAGAGCGAGTCGATGAAGTTTGCAGTTTCCAAAGCAGTTGCACGGCCGCCTGTGAAGTCTTCCCCGACCTCGAATGCCTTTCTTGCAAGGCAGAGACCGCCGAAATTGCGGAAAGCGTCGAAGTAGCGGCTGGCCATAATGGTGTACGCCTCACCGCGCAGACGGCTCTTCTCGTCTTCTTCCATCTTCGGCACCCGGTCGATGTTCTCAATGATCTGCCAGCATTTGCGGACAGTCTCGTAAATGGAAACACGGCCACCGGCATCAGAGCCGATACTTCTGGTAGAATATGAGAACTTGCCCTGATAGTTGCTGTCCTCAGTGTCCTGTGCGCCTTCTGTAAGTGAACCTGGATAATAGCTCTGAATAGGGCCACCCCAGCTGCAATAGCAGTGATATGAGTCGGAAAGGACGTCGATCGGCGCTCCGTTCATCATATTACCGTTCGTATATGTGCAATAAAGCTGCCCGTATGCACTCCAAAGGAAGTTGCGGGTGTATTCAGCATTATTGAAGATAGTATCAATATTCACATCCACTCCAGGACTCTTTTCAAGGAAAGCGTCACCTATTGCAAAGCGGTCAACGCATGCAGAAACCAGGAGGGCTGATATTGTCCCGAGAAAAAGTATTTTGTTCAATTTCATTTTCATAATCGTACCTGCATTAGAAGTTAAGCTGTGCACCTACGTTGAAAAGACGGGTCATAGGGTAGCGGACACCGTAATCCAGTCCGGAACCAGGAGCTTCAGGATCATTGCCATCGAAATATGAGAAAGTGAGAAGGTTCTGACCTGAGAGATAGACACGTATATAATTGAAGAATGATGACTCGTTGCGTCTGTTGAAAGTATAGCCTATTTCAACATTCTTCAGACGAGCATATTTGGAATCTATCATCCACGCCCTGGAGTCACGGTTGTTGTGGACTCTGTTGGTGAATGAGATACGAGGCAGGATGGCATTTGGATTGCTCTCCGTCCAGGAGTTGTCGGCAACCCACTGGGTGAGGGCCGAAGTATTGGTAGAGCCGAACTGGTCACGGAAATATCCGTTGAGCTCACGGCTTACGTTGCTGGCTCCGGTCCAAAGCATGGAGAAATCAAGGCCCTTCCAGTTGAAGGAGGCATTCAGGGAGAAGGTGTATTCAGGAGTTGAGGTGAAACCGACAGCGTGCTGGTCGTTCTCATCAACGATGCCGTCTCCATTGAGGTCCACATAGACGCAGTCACCATACTTGAGGTCAAGGTTCTGGTCTGGCATATCTACGCCGTACTGAGCTTTGTACCTTTCCTCAGTGCCAGGCTGGTAGAACTCGAAGAGTTCATATGCAAACGGCTGGCCTACAGGAAGACCGGTGTGCTTGAGATACTCGTACATAGGCTCGACTTCCAGCATCTCGATGACCTGGTTCCTGGCGAATGAAACGTTAGGGGAAATAGAGTAGCGGAAGTTACCTATCTTGTCCTCCCAGTTCAATGTGATCTCATAACCGTGATTCTTCACACGGCCTTCGTTAACATAACTTGAAGGAAGCGATGTTACAGCAGGAAGAGTCGACGCATTGGATACGAGGATGTGGTTTCTGTCCTCCCAGAAGAAGTCGACATAAGCGTGGAGACGGTCCTTGAAGAACGCGACATCCATACCGGCATTGATCTTCTTCGCAGTCTCCCAGGTAACGTTAGGGTTACCGGAAGTAAGCTCTCTAGCAGCCTGGAGCCAGTCTCCGCTGGTACCGAAGTTTGCACCGCGCTGATAAGGGTTGGTGCTCATCGATGCCTGGTAGAACTGCCATGCGCCAGGAAGATAGAGGAAACGGGCGCCATTGGTATTGTCATTACCTACGAGACCGAAGGATCCGCGGAACTTGAGATATCCGATATACTTCTTGAGTCCGCTCCACCAGGCCTCCTCGGAAGGTATCCATCCTACAGATACTGAAGGGAACAGACCGTAACGCTTGCCCGGAGCAAAGTTCTCGGATCCGTTGTAACCGATATTGAAGTCAAGGAGATACTTGGTCGCATAGTCATAGGTGATACGGCCGACAAGTCCTACATAGCCCTTAGGGATGGACTCATAAAGGCTGTTGTCAGAATCCCACGGATAATAGGTCTTGCTCTGGTTGTAGAGGAGAAGGCCGCCGAGATTGTGCTTGCCGAACTGGCGGGCATAGTCGAAGCTCGCCTCAGCATACCAGTTGCGGTTACCCCACTTGCCCTCGCTGTAAGGAGTCGGCCAGGTGATGTTCTCCTTGCGGAGGACTTCCTGTCCGTCAACCAGGGTGGCGACGTAAGTCAGACCTGTACCGAAACCGTTCTCACGGTTCTTCTGGGCAGTATACTCGGAGTTGTAGGAAGCCTTGGTCTTGAATGAGAGGCCCTTGGTGATGAAACCGAGGTCTATCTTGTACTGGACGTCAAAGTTAAGTACGTTGGTGCTCTCATTGACATAACCGAGGTTGTAGTAGTTGGAAAGGGCGTCGCGGTCGAACTGTCCGACAAGGTTAGGGTCGGAAACGATGTGACGGCCTTCAGCGTCGATGCCGCTTCCTGCATAAGGTGTCGCGCCCTGCAGATAGCGGAAGAGGAAGCCTTCACCTCCACCCATAGTGTTGCGGTCCTGCATACGTCCGCCGAGGGTGAGGGACAGCTGGCTGTGCTTGGAGACATCGATATCGAGGTTGGCGCGGTAGTTCAAGCGCTGGAAATCGAAGGTCTCGTTCTTGTTGTCAGAGAATGTCTTGAACAGGGAATCCTGGTTCAGGAAACCGGCGGAGACGAAGTAGCGTACTCTGTCGGTACCTCCGTTGACGTTGACATTGGCCTGCTCCTGCCATGCTGAATCGTTCATGATGTAGTCGATCCAGTCCATATTCGGGAATGTCCGAGGCATGTCACCATTGCGGAAGTGCTCCATTACATCCTGTGAGAAGCGGATCTCCAGATCAGAGTATGGAGTATAGTCGGCGATGTTGACCGAACCCGGCCACTGGTCCATAGGGAGAGTATCCGTAATACGGGTATAGTTCCACATCTGGCCATAGGTGTAGGAGTCAGTGAAGTCGATGAACTTCGAGATGGTCTGCATTGCAGCATTTACGGAAGCTGTGACAGAGGCCTTTCCTTCGGTACCACGCTTGGTGGTAACGAGGATGACACCGTTAGCGCCACGTACACCGAACACTGCGGTAGCGGATGCGTCCTTGAGGACTGAGATGCTCTCGATTTCATTTGCGTCCAGCTGTGAGAATGGACGCTCGACACCATCGACGAGTACCAGAGGCTCGGCGCTGTTCAGGGAGCCGACACCACGGATGCGGATGACAGGCTCATCAGCGCCAGGCATACCTGAAGCCTGGACTGCGGAAACGCCCGGGAGATTACCCTGAAGGGCATTCGCGACGTTGGCAACAGGAGCCTTCAGAAGTCCCTCTCCGCTGACTGCGGAAACGGCTCCGGTGATGGTTACCTTCTTCTGCTGGCCATACGCGACGACAACTGACTCTTCGAGTGCTCTGGAGTCGACTGCCATTGTAATGGTGATTTTCTGCCCCGTAACCTTGACCTCCTGTGTCGCATATCCGATACATGAGATCTCGAGGGTAGCACCCTGAGGCACGGATGGGAGGACGAAATTACCGTCCAGATCGGAGACTGTTCCGGTGCTTGTCCCCTTCAGGAGCACACCGGCGCCAATCAACCCTTCCCCATGCTCATCCAGGACTGTGCCTTCCACGCGCAGATTCTGGGCGAACGATTGTACGGACATAAGGAGCAGCAGCGCCATAAGTCCGAACAGATGAAGTTGTTTTCTTCTTTTCATCATTCTAAGGTTAATTATTGGTTGAATTTTATAGTGTTTTAAATTACTTCGTAATTAGCCAATAACAAATGTAGGATATTGCCCAACCGTAAACAAGTACGATTTTGCCAAAATAGAATTAATTATAAATATTATTGATACTATTTTAAGAAGAAGCACGGGGAACGGCTACTTGCGCCCGTCCACCCACTTCCAAAGGGCGTACATCAATGCACCCCAGGCAAGGAACAGCACCACTGCCAGCCAGAGCGGCAGGCCGGAATCATAAGCATCGGACCTGACATACTTCCCGAACCCCGGAATATCTGCGTAATAATACGCCCCCGCCCCGAAATCCAGCCCGTCCACCAGCCCGAGGCCGCGCGCCATAATGTATACGGCAATAACCAAAGTGACCACTACCACGAAGATAGTGATCACTTTGAAAAACTTCTTCATCCCGTTCCCCTTCACTAGTTTAGAACAGGTATCGGGAATATGACCCCGGAAAGGAGCAGCCATACGGCAAGGAATGTAAGGGCGATGTTGAATGTCTGCCCGATTATGTAAAGCCAGAGGACCTTACCGCCCTGCATACGCTTGGCAATGTCCTTGAAATTGGTGTCGAGGCCTATGCTTGTGAATGCCAGCACGAAAGCCCAGTTCTTGTACTGGTCGAGCACTCCGTTTATCCTGCTCACCGAATCAGTGCCGAAGACAGGCTGTACAATGAATGAAGCGACGAGCGAAGCCACGAAGAAGCCGATGATGAACTTAGGGAAGCGTACCCAGATCTCCGATGCCCCTACTCTTTCCGCACCGCTCCTGTCAACTCTGGTGGCAAAGAAAATGGCGACAAAGAATGCTATGAAGCCGATCAGGATGTTCTGGATGGACTTGACAAGCACCGCCGCAGTCTGAGCCTCCCCGCCCAGGGCTGTACCGGCGACGACCACAGCCCCGGTGGAATCCACAGTTCCTCCGATAAGGGATCCGCCCATTATCGGGCTCATTCCGACAGCCTTGATGACCATCGGTTCAAACACCATCATCAGGATGGTGAAGATGATGGAGATGGAAACAGCCATCGAAAGGTCGTCCTTCTTCGCCTTTGCGGCGGCACCCGTAGCGATGGCGGCGGATGTACCGCAGACGGAAGTGGCGGCAGCAAGTGTGATCACCAGAGGCTTGTTATCCATTTTCAGGACCCTGGTCCCGAACCACCACATAAAGATAATCACGATAGGGGTAACGAACCAGGCTATGCCCAGGCCATAGAGTCCGAACTTGGCAATATTGGAGAAAAGCACGGAAAAACCCATGATGACAAGTCCCGTCTTGATGTAGAACTCAGTCCTGACCGCAGGCTTGAGCCAGTCCGGCACTCCGACTGTGTTGGAGACGAGAAGACCGACTATCAAAGCCCAGAAAGCCCACTCCAGATAACGGTTGAGAGTGAACTCGGCGCTGATGAGCCTCACAATGACAGCCAGGAAGAAAAGCATAAGGAAAGCGGGTACATACTCCTTCAAACTGCCTCCCTGAACCTTCACCGCTCCCCCGAAAAGGACAAGGAGCACTGCACAGGTAAGGACGAGCTTGCCGAGAAATCCCCAGGTGAACTGGCTCCAAAGGCTGGCGGAAGCCGCCTTTTCGCCCAATGTCCACGTGCTGAACTTCAATGCAGAAAAATCAAACCACCCGGTAAGTACCGCCACGGCACCGACCGCGATTACAATGAATCCGAGCCAGCATGCCATCCAGTCCTCGGACTTGAAATTCTCTTTCATAGTATTAACTCTTCGAAATTGGTTTAAGCTTAAGCCACAACGGCATTTCCTGATGCCAAGTTACGCAAAAAAATTAAAAATTGACTTCAATTAATTTGATTATTTAAAATGAAGTGCTAACTTTGCAATGCAAAAAAAGATTTGTGTAATATTTTTCTTCCAGGGAGCGCGGCCGTGAGGCTCCGCTCTTTTTTTTCATAACGATATATGCCGGCAACAAAAGGCAAGAAAATAGAGAATCCGCATTTGGATGAAACGAAGGCCACCATTCCACAAATGGCGATCGAGGTTTTCATTGCCGACACTTTCACATCCCGGCTCTACATAACTTCCATCGGCAAAGCCAGGATTTCCAAGCCAGAGACCGTTGTCAGTCACGATTCAAGGGATGATTATGTCTCGTGCTTCTGCAGGGCCGGCAGCGGATGGTATATGCAAGACGGAAAGAAATACCGTCTGAAGGCAGGAGACTTCATCATGGTTCTTCCCGGCACCTGCGGCCAACTGGTTTCCGACTCCCCTGACAAATGGGAACTCGACTGGATCCGGTTCAACGGTACTGACGCGGAGTTCATCGCCAAGCCGTGGGGGGAGCTTGAAGGCAGATGCCTTCACATCCCTCTGAAGGGAGAGGATTCACGCTTCGAATACCGCACAGCAATGTTCAACGACATCCTGAAGTCAATGGAAAACGGCTACGGGATGGACAAGATGCATTATGTCACCTCCATCCTCTACCACTATTTCGAAGGGCTGGTCTACCGCGAGGCCGTCCTTTACACCCTGGACACGAACAGTTTCCAGGGCCTCATAGAAAAAGCACGGCTGTATATGTCCAGCAGGCTTGCTGAAAAGATCACGCTTGACGACATTTGTGAGCATCTGGCAATATCCACTTCGTACTGCACGGCAATTTTCAACAAATGCACGGGCAACACCCCGATCAACTATCTTCAGAACATGCGTATCCAGAAAGCCATCAGCCTTATGGACAACACAGATATGAAGATCAACGAAATCTGCGCCGATGTCGGCATCAACGACCCATACTACTTTTCAAGGCTGTTCACTAAAATGATGGGGCTCTCCCCAACGGAATACAAGAAGAACAAAACGGTGCTGAACAAAAATTAATGGACAATTTTACACAAACAAAATTGTCCATCTTTTTTCTTGAAAATGTTTGCATATTCGAAATAATGGACTAACTTTGCAACACAAAGATGAACGAAAATATTTCGATTCACTTTTCTTTGAAATCATAAATTATTGGAAATAAGTCGTTTAGACAAGTTTACACCCGTGAGGGCTGGATATTCAAACACGACCGACTCCTTGGAAGAGCCTGTTAAAAATGGACAATATTACACAAATTGCGATATCCGACTCTTTAACAAACGACTACCCAGATAACTGAGATATCAAATTATTTTACACACTATTTGCACAGGGACAGAGAGTTTCTAAAACTCCAGAAGAGCGACGCCGTTGAGGTTTCGCTCTTTTCTTTTTTATGGCATCCTTTGAGGTGCGGAGTTTTTTTCATACCTTTAATCCGTCCGACCGTATCGGACACAGCCACAGACCAACGACTAATTAACACCATAACCAATGAAACGAATCTTACTCCTTCTGGCAGCCGCCTCCCTGATGCTCGCAGGCGCCCAGAACACCGACGCACAGTCAAAGAAATCAAAGAAGGCCGAAACCCCTCAGCCGGTCGTCAGGCACACCTTCGCCAATCCTCTCGACGTTGTCGTCGGCAATGAAAAGGCCCTGCGAGGCGGCGAACCTGTCGTAATCATCTTCCAGGACAACTACTTCCTCTTCGTATCCCACAGGAAAGGCTACTGGTACTCCCCGGACTTCCAGAACTGGACATACGTTGACGCCCCCAACTACCCTGCCGGCGTTGTATCGGTAGTGGAGATGGACGGCGAACTCATCGGTTGCTCGATGAACAACAAGAACGTATACCGCGCCACCGACCCTTGGAAGGGCGAATGGGAAAAGATCGGCGAACTCAGCAGCGACCGCTACGGCGACGCAAACATGTTCGTGGATGATGACGGACGTCTCTACCTGTATTTCGGCTGGTCACAGATCATGCCTTTCCAGGTAGTAGAGCTCGACAAGACCACCTTCAAGGAAATAAACGGCCCGAAGCAGTTGTTCTTCAGCGACATAAAGAACCACGGCTTCGAGGCCAGAAAGCCTGAGGACGTGATCTACTCCATCTTCAACGGCCGCCGCGAATACAATCCGGAGGAGTTCCCTTGGATCGAGGGACCTTATATGATCAAGCACAACGGCAAGTACTATCTCCAGTATGCAGCCATCGGCCTCGAGTTCATCTCCTACTCACACGGCATCTACGTTTCCGACAGCCCTATGGGTCCGTTCAAATATTCCGAGCACAACCCTCTGACCTTCAAGACCAGCGGATTCCAGGTCGGAGCAGGCCACGGCAGCACCTTCCACGACAAGAAGGGTAACCTCTGGACCATCTGCATGATTCCGTCCCACTACGGTGAAGGGGGCCGCGGCTCCGAGCTCGCCATCTACCCTACCGCCGTCGACGAGGACGGAGTGATGTACTCAAACACCGCTTACGGTGACTACCCTCAGTTCTACCCTGCTGACAGAAAGGTCGGCGGCGTGGACAACTACACCGACTGGAAGCTCCTCTCTTACAAGAAGAAGGCCGAAGTCTCATCCACTTCCGGATACAATTTCCCTGGAAACGCCCTCGACGAGGACTTCCTCACCTGCTGGGCGGCTGCAACCGGAGAGCCTGGCGAGTTCTTCAAGGTCGACCTCGGCGCCCCTGCCACCATCAACGCCATCCAGGTGAACTGGGACCACCTCGGAGCCAAGATGCCTGCCATGGGAATGGGATTCGGATTCGGCGCTCCTGCAGCGGAGCCTGCCAAGGAAGTGCTCTACCAGTGCTATGACATCGAGGTCTCCCTCGACAATGAAAACTGGACCAGGATCATCTCCAAGCCGGAGAACAAGCTCGAGCTCAAGCACGACTACAACGAGCTCGCCACCCCTGTCGAAGCACGCTACGTAAAGGTGACCAATATCTCCACCTACGACGAGGCCCTGTTCTGCATCAAGGACCTCCGCATCTTCGGAACCACACCGGACTCCAAGGTATCCAAAGTATCAGACGTGATGGTCGTCAGGAACCCTCAGGACCGCCGCGAGGCGAACCTCCTCTGGAACCCTGTCCCGGGAGCCGACGGTTATGTGGTACGCTACGGTATCGAACCGGACAAGCTCTACAACAGCTACATCGTCTACGATGACAACAAGCTCTATATGCACAGCCTCAACACCGCTCCGGAGTACTACTTCGAGGTGGAGGCATTCGATTCCGGACTTGACCTCTACAACGAGAACACCCTCGCCACTATGGGCACCGGAGCCGAGCTCCAGGTAGCCAAGCGCGGCGCAGGCCCTGGCGGGATGTCAGGATACCGCCAGACCGCCGACACCAAGTATGTAATGATCAAGGAAGGCACAACCGAATATGTCTTCGACAATATCGACGCTGGGAACTGGGTGCTCAACCACTCATACGGCCCTGTCCTCTGGGCAGGCGAACTGACCGACAAGGAGCTTATCTCCAACGAAGCCGACCCTCAGCCTACCGTCACAGCATTCCTGACCTATATGGGTGCAGGCGCAAAGGTGACGAACAGGCTCACGATGAAAGTGGTCCCTGGCCCGACCTGCGGCAAGATCGTGGTTGAAATCAAGTAGAAAACCACTATATTTGCAGCAACAAAACCATTCGACTTATGAATTCCCTTCTGATCAGGAACGTCACCCTCAACGGTGAACAGACCAATATACTTATCGAAGGCAACCGTTTCAAAGACCTCAAGGCGCCGGCGGAAACCGCGGGCGCCGAGGTCCTCGACGGAACCGGGAAAGCCATACTTCCAGCACTCTATAACACCCACTGCCATTCGGCTATGATGCCTATGCGTGGATACGGCGACGACCGCCCGCTCCACGTCTGGCTCCAGGACTGGGTATGGCCTTATGAAGCCAAGATGACCGTCGCAGAGATGCGCGGCGCCTACGAGCATGCCATCAAGGAGATGATATCCAGCGGATCCGTCTTCTTCAACGATATGTATTTCGAGATAGAGCAGGTCATCGACATGGTGGAGAAGTATGGAGTCCGTGCCAGCATCGGTATCACTGTCATGGAAAACCACACCCTCGCCCAGACCGAAGCGAAGAAGGAGTTCGTAAAGACATTCAAGGACCCTACAGGCGGAAGGATCAGCCTCACAATGGCCCCCCACGCCATATATACCGTAGGAAAGGAGAAACTCATCTCTACGGCCGAGTTCGCGCGCGAACACGGGATGAAGATCCATATACATCTCAGCGAGACAAGGAAGGAGGTCGAAGACTCATTGAAGGACTTCGGCACCACCCCTGTCCGCTATCTCGATTCAATAGGATTCCTCGGACCTGACGTCATTGCCGCACACTGCGTACACGTAGACGAAGAGGAATGGGATATCCTTGCGGAACGCGGAGTGAGCGTAGTTCATTGTCCATGCTCGAACATGAAGCTCGGAAGCGGACGCTTCCCTTATGAGATGGCCATCAAGTCCGGAGTGAGGATAGCCCTCGGAACCGACGGCGTATCTTCGAACAACAACCTTGACCTGCGCGAAGAGATGAAGTTTGCAGCATTGCTTGCGAAGGTGGCCGGTGATCCCGAGCTGCTCCCTGCCGAGCAGGTTCTGGACTGGGCTACGCGCGGAGGCGCGGAGGCGCTCGGAATCGACGGCGGAGTGGTGGCGGAAGGCAAGCTTGCCGACTGCCTGCTCATAGACCTGTCGGACATCCGCATGCAGCCTTGCCACAGTCTGGTGTCCAACTGGGTCTATGCCGCCGACTCCGCCTGCATCTCCAACGTAATCTGCGACGGAAGAATCCTCAAATAGAGAAATATACTACAAAAAAAAGCAGCCTTTCCGGCTGCTTTTTTTGTCGAGAAGAGGCGACTCGAACGCCCGACCCCTACGTCCCGAACGTAGTGCGCTACCAACTGCGCTACTTCTCGTTCCAATGTAAAAAAAGAGCCGCTTTCAAAGGCAGCTCTTTGGATGTCTCCAACTTATGAAAGCTTGTTGATGTAGACCTGGATACCGCTCTTGAGATTGGAAGCCTTGTTCTTGTGGATAAGACCGATCTTTGCGAGCTTGTCGATCATGGCGTAAACCTTAGGGGCGTTAGCCTCGGCTGTAGCCTTGTCTGATGTGTTTCTGATAGCGCGGATAGCGTTTCTCGTGGTCTTTGCATAATACTTGTTATGCAATCTGTGCCTTTCGCTCTGGCGAATGCACTTCTCTGCAGATGGATTGTTTGCCATTATTTTATTTTTTTATATTTTCGTAGTGGGTAGGAGAATCGAACTCCTATTGTAGGAATGAAAATCCTAAGTACTAGCCGTTATACGAACCCACCAAAAATCCAGCCGCTTTTCACGAATGGATTGCAAAGATAGAAACAATTTTGTAATTCACAAAATTATTTTCTCTATTACTCCTCATTTTTCCACTCGAATGAATAGAGCAGCGATTCTACCTGTCTGAGATACTGCCTCTTGTCATATTTCGGAGCATACACGAACGCATCGAGCACTATCACCTCCGAGCCGTCCTGGCTGTAGAATGAATGTGAAACGAACGGTCCGCCCATATAGTCGTTGAACACCTCCCAGTATCCGCGTGTCTGTGCGAAGTCACGTCCCTGGTACTTCAGGTACTCCACTGTCGGAGCGAAGTATTCCGCGGTGGTCATATATGTGTTTTCGAACATTCCCGGAACATTGTTCTTGAGGATCTCGTTGCGCTTGGAAATAATGGTCTCCTCAGAGAAATCAGCATCAGTACCGCTTGCAGGATACTTGTACATCAGCACACCCTGGATAGTGTACTGCTTTTCATCAGCCACCCAGACGAAGTCCGCTGTCTTCTTCTTGAGCTTGTAACCCGAAGGGAAATGAGGTGAACCGCCCAGTATTTCCTTCACCTGTGGAGCTATCGAGCGCTCTTCATAGAGAAGGGTGTTGTTCACTACCCTGTTCCTTTCAGCCTGCTCGATAGCAGCAGTCAAGGTAGCAGCCTTCTCCTTGAGGATGGAAAGAGCCGTATCGGCATCCGGAGCACTTATCTGCACTACGCACTGAGGAGCAGCCCAAACGTCTGTCTTGAGGAACATACCGCTCTTGGCCACGAGCGGATCTATCTGGAAAAGGACGATGTTCCTGTGGATCTTGAAAAGATCCGCGAAACCTCCCGGAGCGACATTCACCAGCGAATACAGAGGCTCCTGGATGTACAGCCAGGGACAGTCAGAAGCAAGGATCTCACGGACCTCATTTCCGAGAGCGCCTTCCCATTCAGTCTTCTCGATCACCACTATCACTTCGCCGGCCTTTCCGCTAACGTTTGGCAGGAGTGACTTCTTAGCGTTTCCGCCTGAGCAGGAAATCATTGTCATAGCAGCGGCAAACAACACCGCAAATGATACCAATCGTTTCATCTTCATATAGTTTTAATGCATTAATCTTCCAATGTCGTTACCAAAGGCCAGGAACATCAGGGCGAACAGAAGCGCCATTCCTATGATCTGGGCCCCTACCAGGAACTTGTCACTCGGCTTGCGTCCCGTAACCATCTCGTAAAGGGTGAACAGAATATGTCCGCCATCAAGTCCGGGTATAGGGATCAGGTTCATCACACCCAACATTATGGATATCAAGGCGATGATCTGCAGGAACTGGTACCAGTCCCACGTGCTCGGGAAGACCTGGCCTATGGCGATGAAACTTCCCACTGACTTGTATGCCTGCGTGCTAGGAGTGGCCACAAGCCTGAGGTCCTTCAAATAGCCTCCCACAGCCGTGAATGCTTCCTTGCAGCCTGCAGGGACGGCTTTCCAGAATGAATATTTCCTGTTCTGGTAACCCGGCATCTGCATATACACACCTACCTTTCCCAGGGTGTCCACTTGCATCTTGAAAGCCAGGGTGTCCGCCCCGCGGACCGCCTCAGCAGTCACAAGGCTGTCACGATATGCAAGAAGGACAGGACGGGAGTCCTGGACGAATGGAACCTGCTCCCCTTCTATAGCGATGATCCTGTCACCCTTCTCAAGGCCGCAGTCCATATTCGGGGAAGTTTCCATAAAACTGTCCACGACAAACGGGACCGCCAGGTCGAACATTCCAGGAGTATTGAGGATCTCCCCTATCCTTGAATGGTCAATATAGATGTCCAGGGTATCGGCACCACGCAGCACAGTGGCCTTACGGACATTCCTGCGGGCAAGATCGGCCTGCAGCATGGTGAAGTCCTCCGGAATATAATCGTCGAAGGCAAGTATCCTGTCCCCGCTCCTGAAGCCGAGGTCATAGGAGAGGTCGTTCACATATATTGCATTGGACTCGTTGGAGACATAGACCTGTCCCCAGATACCGAGGATGACACTGTATGCGATGATAGCGAAGATAAAGTTGTAGAGTACCCCTCCTGCCATTATCAGCAGGCGCTGCCAGGCTTTCTTGCTCCTGAACTCCCACGGCTGCGGTTCATTCCTGAGGTTCTCCAGGTCCATCGATTCGTCCACCATCCCGCTTATCTTGCAGTATCCCCCCAGGGGAAGCCAGCCGATTCCGTACTCGGTTTCAGCCTCTGCAGCCTTAGGAAAAAGCTTGACGAACCATTTGGTCTTCTTTGTGGAGAACAGCTTGACTCCGCCGATATCGAAGAAAAGGAAAAATTTGTCCACCCTGGCGCCGAAAAGCTTGGAAAACGTAAAGTGACCGAACTCGTGGACGATGATCAGAATGGAGAGGGCAAGTATTACTTGAAGGGTCTTTATCAGAACTACCATTTGTTTATCAATTCGTTAGCGCGGGCGAACACTTCGTCGTTGGTGGCAAAGATATCGTCAGCCGACGGATCTGCTACAAAATCCGCACCCGCCATGCACTCTCCTACGATTTCCGACATGTCATAGAAACCGATACGGTCGTGAAGATACGCCGCCACCACAGCCTCGTTGGCCGCGTTGAGCGCACACGGAATGTTTCCACCCCGCCTTATAGCCTCGAACGCCAGGCCGAGAGCAGGGAATTTGTCCATGTCGGGAGCGAAGAAGGAAAGCGATCCGAGTTCGGCGAAATCGAGCTTGCGGTTGTTCAGAGAAAGCCTTTCAGGGAAGCTGAGGGCGAACTGGATAGGTTCGCGCATATCGGGATGGCCGAGCTGGGCGATTACCGCGCCATCCTCGAACTCCACCATAGAGTGTATGATAGACTCTGGATGCACGACAACGTTGATCCTTTCCGCAGGAGTATTGAAAAGCCAGCGGGCCTCCATCACCTCGAAACCCTTGTTCATCATCGTAGCGGAGTCGATGGTTATCTTGGCGCCCATGTTCCAGTTCGGATGGCGGAGGGCCATATCCTTGGTGGCCTTGGCTATCTTTCCCTTCTCCCAGGTGCGGAACGGGCCGCCGGAGGCCGTCAGATGGATGCGGCTGATGGCATTGCCCTGAGCGGCGAGGAGGCATTGGAAAATCGCGGAATGTTCGGAATCGACCGGGAGGATGGGAGCATGGTACTTTTCGGCGAGCCCCATTACCACCGGACCGGCGGCGACGAGGGTCTCCTTGTTGGCGAGGGCTATTATCTTCCCCGCCTTGACCGCGGCGATCGTCGGAGCCAGACCGCTGAAGCCCACCATCGAAGCAACGACTATATCGACATTGTCACCGGCCACGAGCCCGCAGGCGGAGTCTATGCCGGCAAAGACCTTGATCCCCTCCGGCTGAAGGGCGTCAGCCACTTCACGGTACTTGGACTCATTGCAGATTACGACGCTGTTCACGTCGAACTCCCTTGCCTGCGCGATGAGCGCTTCCGAACTGTTGTTTGCGGTCAGTACTTCTACCTGGAAAAGGTCAGGATGCTGGCGCACGACATCGAGAGTCTGCGTGCCGATGGATCCTGTAGATCCAAGGATGGCTATTCTTCTCTTCATCAGAAATTCAGATATTGTGCAGGGTCCACCGGTTCTCCCTTGTGCCAGATTTCCAGTCTGAGATGGTCTCCGGTGGCAGCAGAGCTGCCTACGAGAGCTATCGGAGTTCCTGCTGAAACTACATCACCCGACTGTTTCAAAAGCTTCTGGCAGTGCTTGTAGACGGATACTATATCACCGGCATGCTGAACCATTATTATGTATCCCGACTCATCCATCCACCCGTCGAAAAGGACCGTCCCTTCAAGGACCGACATAACCACGGAGTTGGCCGGTGCTGTGATATCGATATACGGATGATAGACGTTCTCATATCCCTTGGAAACCACGCCCTTGAGCGGAGTGAAGAAATGGACGCCTTCTATAGGCAGGACGCGGTCCGCATTCTCGGATGACTTGCCCTCCTGTTCCTCGGCCTCGACAGTCTCCCTGAGAAGGGAATCCCTCTGCCTGAGATACTGAGGATCGCGCAGAAGCGCCACATAATCGTCCGCCATAGTAATGACACTGTCCACAGGAACAGGCTTCTTGCCTTCCGCCACGAGCAGAAGATTGTCTGAATAGAACTCCCATCTGCTGATAACCGTCTCCAGCGAATCTATCTTGATGGCGTTCTGGATGGCTTCACGCTTGGTCCTGGAGTTAGGATAACCCGGGATGGCTGTTTTCAGCGGTGTAAACGCGAATAGTACATAGAAGATAATCAGAAGGGCGACCACGAAGGACACGAGCATAAGGATAAGCCCCTGCTTTGTAAAGAGGCGCACCCAAAGTCCGGTATGGGTGACGCTGTCCTCGAAAATGACGCGGTACAGCTTGACCTTCGACTGTTTATTTTGTTCTGACATTGTTTTTCACTAAATTTGTAACCTTATGGACAGGCTCATCGGAATAGACTACGGAAGGAAACGCACCGGGCTCGCAGCAAGCGATCCTCTGGGCATTTTTGCATCCGCGCTCGAAACTGTGCCATCTGCAAAGATAATAGATTATCTTAAAAAATACGCAGAAAAAGAGACCATAACCCACATAGTCATCGGCTATCCTATGAACCTTAACGGCCAGCCTTCGGAGGCAGCAAGGGACGTGGATGCATTCCTCCCCGCTTTGAAGAAGGCATTTCCCGATGTCCCGGTCACCCTTGAGGACGAACGTTTCACTTCAGTGCTCGCCCACAGGGCCATGATAGACGGCGGGATGAAATACAAGGACAGGAAGGATAAAGCTTCCGTGGACAAGATAAGCGCGGCAATAATTTTGCAAGGCTATCTCGACCGTACATCCAAAGGATTATGATACAACCAATATACCTTTATGGCTCTGAAGTTCTCAGAGCAAAAGCCGCAGCCGCGGACCTCAGCAAGAAAGAAGAGCTGAAACAGCTCATCACTGACCTTAAAGACACGCTCGAAAAGGCCGATGGATGCGGGCTTGCCGCCCCTCAGATCGGCGTGAGCCTCAGGGTCGTCATAGTGGACGGCACAGGGATGGCCGATATGTACGACTATCTCTCCGATTTCAAGAGAGTGATGATCAATCCTGAAATCCTCGAGGAGAGCCCGAAGAAATGTGAATATTCCGAAGGATGCCTCAGCATTCCTGGCATCTATGCAGACGTGGTCCGTCCCGACAGCATCACCGTCAAGTATTTCAACGAGGACTTCGAGGAAGTGACCGAAAAGTTCGACAAGTTCGGATGCAGGATGGTCCAGCACGAGCTGTCCCATCTCGACGGCGTAGTATTCACCGACCTCGTCGCCCCTATCAGAAAGAAGATGATTTCCAAGAAGCTGCAGAACATTGCCCACGGCAAGGTTTCCGCCCACTACAACTGCAAGATCAAGTAAATATGGGAGCATTCCACGCTTATGACATCCGCGGAATCTACGGAGTGGATTTCGACAGCACAACAGCCTACAAGGTCGGATATTTCATCCCCGGGCTGCTGGACACGGACAAGGTACTCGTAGGGCGCGACTGCCGCGTTTCATCGGAGGAGATACACGACGCTCTGGTCCATGGCATACTCGACGCCGGAGCCGATGTATATGACATCGGGCTCAGTTCGACGCCTATGGTCTACTTCGGCACCGCCAACTACGGATTCAAGGCCTCGGTCCAAATAACTGCATCCCACAATCCTGCAGAGTACAACGGAATGAAGGTTTCCAGGGAGAACGCACTCCCGGTAGGCCTGGACACAGGTCTCGGACAGATCAAGCAGTGGATCGACGACGGAAGGGAAACCCCTGCCGCTGCCAGGAAAGGGCAGCTCCATCCTATGGACATCCACAAGGACTATATGGACTTCATGTCGAAGTTCAAGGGAGACTGGTCCGGTCTGAACATCGCCTTTGACCTTTCCAACGGTATGGCCAACCTCTTCGCCAAGGAAGTCTTCGGTGACAAGCCTTCATACATATTCGACACCATTGACGGACGTTTCCCGAACCACGAGCCGAACCCTCTGGTAGCCAGGAACGTGGAACCTCTCAAGAAACTCGTCAGCAGCACAAAGGCCGACATAGGCGTCATATATGACGGAGACGCCGACCGCGTGATGTTCGTGGACGAGAAATCTCAGTTCGTTGCCCCGGACCTCATAATCGCCCTGATGGCCAGATACTTCATCGACGAAAGAGGTGAAAGGAATCCGCGCGTGCTCCAGGAGATACGCAGTTCCAAGGCCGTGGGCGAATACCTCAGGCCTCTCGGAGCCGACCTCCATACCTGGAGGGTTGGAAGGGCGTACGCCGCTCCGAAACTGCGTGAGATAGACGGCCTCTGGGGAGGAGAACTCGCCGGCCATTATTATTTCAAGGATTTCTTCTACTCCGACAGCGGTCTGCTGGCCTCGATGATAGTGCTCAGGATAGTCGCCGCCCTCAAGAAACAGGGCCGCACCTTCAGCGAAGCCATCGCTGAAATCGCCGGCTATGAGAACTCCGGAGAGATCAATTTCAAGATTGAGGACAAGAAGGGAGCGATGGATGCCGTCAAGGACCATTTCACCGCACAGGAGAAAGCCGGAGCGTTCATGGACTTCGACGGATACCGCGTCGAGTTCAAGGACTGGTGGTTCAACATCCGCTCTTCCAACACCGAACCTTATCTGCGCTTCATCTGCGAGGCCACATCCAAGGAACTCCTGGACAGCAAGGTCAATGAAACGAAAGCCCTGCTCGCCTCACAGTTCAACGCCATCATATCATAATATTCCCCATTACCACAAATGACAGCTAAAACCAACCTTGCGCTCATCGCAACCACTATGCTCTGCGCCACCGCCTTCGGCCAGAACGAGATACCGGATACTACAATACAGGACAAGGCCATCGTACAGGACGACCCGGTCATTCCCGAGCACCTTCACAAGCCGGTACCGTCAATGATTCCTAACACGTCCTACTGTCTTGACACCCTGAGTACCTCCGACCCTTCCATAATGCTCGTACTGTACAGCGACAACACCTGGAAATACATAAGGAACGGCGAGTATTTCGACACTGACATTTACTTCACCGAAAACTGGAACGACAGGACGGACGCCTACGGCCTCGAACTGTCCGACCTGCCTGACAGGACCACCATCTGGCTCGTTGACAGTCCCACCGATTTCTGCTGTCCGAACAAGACCAAGGTTTTCTCTCCGTTCGGAATCCGCCACCGCCGCCGTCACCAGGGAGTGGACCTTCCGCTCAAAACCGGCGACCCCGTATACGCAGCCTTCGGAGGCAAGGTCCGCATTTCCGAGTATTCCAACGGCTATGGCAATGTAGTCGTCATCCGACACAACAACGGCCTCGAGACCACATACGGCCACCTCTCCAGAAGGGACGTACAGGTCAATGACTGGGTAAGCGCCGGCGACGTCATCGGACTCGGCGGCTCCACCGGACACTCCACAGGCCCGCACCTCCATTTCGAGACCAGATACAAGGGCTACGCATTCGACCCTCAGTGGCTCTGCGACTTCGAATCAGGCACCCTCAGAAGCGGAGCTTTCGTACTCAAGAAGAAATATTTGAGCACAGCCAGCAAATACGTTCCCGAGTCACAGGACGAGGAGGAGGAAATCCTTCTTGCCGAGGAGCAGGAACGCGAAGCTGCAGAAAAGAAGGCAGCCGAAGAAGCAGCAAAGAAATATCACAAGGTCAAGTCAGGTGACACCCTCACTGCCCTGGCCGTCAAGTACCACACGACCGTCCGCCAGCTCTGCGCCTGGAACGGCATCAAGCAGACCTCCATCCTCCGCCTCGGACAGACCCTCCGTGTCCATTGATCCCCCGCGAGGCTCCATGCAAGATTCCACGGTGTTCACGGCCGCCCCAGCTGTCGTCGTCCGCCGGCAATCCACCTCCACATGAACAAAATCGCCGTTTTTGTTCACCTAATGGCAAATTTTCACCTCTCCGTGAACAAAATCGCAATTTTTGTTCACGGAAACTACTTTGATATATGTCGCTGAAGAAATCTCCAGCACCTCTCAGCAAATCGGTATATCCTAAAGCCAGCAAAGAAAAACGATAGCGGCAGTGCTCTATAGAATCGCACCATCGCATTCGAGCGAATGTCAGGATAGGTTTTTCGGATGAAGGCATCCCATTCTTTCAAACGCGGTTTCGCTGTTTTGTATGGAAATAACGCCAAAGGTGGCGCCGTAGAGGCCGGAACCGACGATGAGATAGTCGTACATCTATGATACAAAAGTGTGGAGCCGTTTTCGTATCTTCCACTTGAACCTTCCGGACAGAGGGAACCAAGAAAAATACAATCGTACTCCACACCCGCTCGATATGAAGTACGCAGCAGCCAGAGGGCCACCGGTCATCATAATCATAGACAGGCGGAGTGTTAACGACCGAATCCCTTGCAATAAGAAATTGTCCAGATTTCCAGAAGGACAGGCGAAAACACATTCGCTAATATGTATGCTATCAAATGATAGTGAAACAATATATAATAATTTTTATCCAGAGTACTTATTGTTCAGAAAAAAACGTATCTTGCCATAAATAGAAATGGTACTGATATGGAGAAGATAGATTTTGCGGGGCTGGAGAGGTCGTGCCAGGCCAGATTCCTGAAGGCAGGAGACATTTTCCACGTTTTCTCATTGGAAAATCATCCTGTCATTTTTCACAATGAAGAAGAGTTCAAGACAGCAATGAACATTGTGGCGTTTGTTGCCATTCTGTTTCCCGGCATCATTGTTTATACGTTTGAGATAATGGACAATCATTTCCATTTTGCGATGGCCGGGAGAATGGAGGACATCGAAGCATTCATCAGGATGCTTTCTGAAAAACTGGCATCACATCCGTCTCTGAAAGAGTCACGCAATGACATCAAAGCTCTGACATTCAAGAAGCACAGCATAAAGAGCCTCGAAAACCTCCGGAATGTCATCGCATACGACAACAGGAATGGAGCCGTTGTCTGTCCTGACGAGAATGTGTTTTCATACCGATGGGGTGCCAACCGTTATTTCTTCAACAGGGAAGCTAAGCTCCGATATAATGAATGCGGTCGGAAAGCGACCTGCAGGGATAAACGGAAAATATTCTGCAGCGCCCAGCTTGACAGCACAAACAGCGTGATAATGCTTGACGGATATGTATCCCCATTATGCTACTGCCACATCCTTGAAGCGGAACTGTTTTTCAGGAATAGCCGTCATTACTTCCATAGCGTATCACGCAATATCGAATCAGCGAAAGACATTGCAAAATCTATCGGAGAGAGCATTTTCTATTCAGACGAAGATTTGTATTCACACGTTCGTATGCTGTGCTCTAAAAGATATGGCTGCAAATCCTTGTCCAGCCTCAACTCTTCTGCCAAAACAGAGATTGCGAAAGAACTGCACTTCGACTTCAATGCCACAAACAAACAGATTTGCCGCCTGCTGAAAGTGGAACAATGCATTGTTGATGCATTGTTCCCAAAGGCCACATGAACAAAATCGCCGTTTTTGTTCACCTAAAGGCCAATTCTCACCTCTCCGTGAACAAAATCGCAATTTTTGTTCACGGAAGCAAAAAAGACCGGCACAATGTGTACCGGTCTTTTTCGGGTATATAAGGAATACACTAGAACGTGTACTTGGCCATTATCTGGAGACGGTGGTTGGAAACCCAGTGGAGGTCTTCAGCCACTCTCTTGTGAGCATCAGGGGTTCCGTACTGGACGGAAGTGAGCATATACTCAGCACCGAGGGCGACCTTGCCGAGATTGTAAGTGATCTCAGGCTGGATGCGGTAGATGCTGTTGACTGTGCCGGCATTGAGCTTGCCCCAGAACAGCTTGGTATCAGGGAGGGAATCATAGGTTCCAAGGATCTTTGAATAGCCGAGGAAGAGGCAAGGACGCCAGTTTCCGAGGCCCTTGTAAAGGATGGAGACCCAGTCTGAGATGTTGCGGGTATTCTCGAACTTAAGAGTACCGTCCTCGAAAACGTCTGCAACGCCATAACCGCCGATCATATTGAAATGTGAGCCATCCTGAGTCCAGGTGAGCTTGTCCTTGATGACCCAGTCGGATACTGAATACTGAGCGAATGCGAAGGCGCTGATCTTGTTGCTGCGGCTTGCAATGTTCTTGTAAGGCTTGATGGAAAGGAAATCCACACCGGCCCTTACGAGAAGGTTGTCCACAGGCTTGAGGTTCACTCCGAGATAGATCTCAGGAATGCCGCTGTACTTCAAATAATTGGCTACTGCGCCTTCAGGACCGGTGCTGGTGTACTGCATCTGCCAGATGGCTGCAGCGGTTACACCGAGCTTGCTGCTGTAGTTCCAGTCGAAGTTTACGAGCGGAGTACGGCTGAAAGGTCCGAACGGGGCACCGGTCTCGAGGGAGAAGATGTCAGGCATGTCGGCAGCCATAGGATGCCAGGCCTGACCGATCTTCCAGGAGCGGTTGTCCTTTGCCATTGTGAAATAAGCCTGACGCAGACTCAGGACGGCGGAGGCGCCAACCTTCGAGTAGAAGTCGGCCTCGACCTTTGCGCCGATCTTGTAGCCGTCCACTTCATATCCCTTCACATCCACGCCCAGGCGTGTGGCAAGAGCAACGAAATTGAAAGTGCCGCCGGCATTGTTGTCATCAGGCATAATGTAATACAGTTCCTCGGTACCTGCATTGCTGGCGTGAGTGTCGTACACGCCATAATTGAGGACAAATCCAAATAAGTTGAAGGATGGCTTGGATGCATCCTGGGCGAAAGCGCTGATGGTGCAAAGTGCAGAGAGAACTGCAACTGCATAGAACTTGGTTTTCATTTCGAGTTTAGTTAAAAATACACTGATAATTCTTCTTTTGCTGACGTAAGGACCGTATTTGCAACGTCCCGCAGGCCCTGCTGTCCCGTGGTAAGGTTTATGACGGCAAAGGTTATGCACGATTAATCTTCATACCAGTCTTTGTATAGAAGGTATCCCTGCGCATTCTTATGGGCTGTAGCGGCCACGGCTTCGGATGCATCCTTGACCTTCTTTGCAGGAATGCCGGCATAGACACCGGGCTCAAGAACCTGATTGCTGAGCACAACCGCACCGGCACCGATAATCGTATTGTCAGGAATGACAGCGTTGTCCATCAATATAGCCCCCATTCCCACAAGCACATTGTTGCCAATTCGGGCACCATGAATCACAGCATTGTGCCCTACGGACACATCATTGCCGATTTCAACAACAGAACGCTTGTAGAGTGTATGAAGTACGGCACCGTCCTGGATATTCACCCTGTCTCCAATCACAATAGGATTCACATCCCCACGCAGCACGGTACCATACCAGATGCTGCAGTCGTCACCGATGGTGACATCACCTATCAATGCGGAGTTCTCCGCCAGAAAACACCGCTGCCCCACAATAGGAGCCTTGCCGTTCAGTTCTTTGATTATAGCCATTTGCAAGAAAGTTCCTGAATAATGTTTGTATCTCGGAGCATCTTCACAAAAACGTCCGCGCTGCGCTTGTGAAAAACACGTTTAAGAGTGTGGACACATCCCTGCATCTGGTTGTCCGGAAGATTAAGCGGCACAGCTTTCAAGAGGTCCCTTCCACGGATAGAGGCTTTGGACAGCATGGTCAGAAGATTGTTATCCTGGACAATGTCAAGCAGAATATTGGCTTCATTGATTTCCAGACAGACGTTCAGGCCTGAGCGCTCGATGCAGATATACTCCTCCAGGGCATTGCGCGCCTGAAGACCTTTGGCAGGGATGGCAAGAGGGTAAAGTTCGAGTTCTTTGAGACTTATGGACTCTCTGCCTGCAAGAGCGTGATCCCTGCGCATTATCACAGAAATCTTATCACTGAAAAGCTGGCTGGACTCGATTTCATGATACGGCTGGCCCGGTTTGAACGCTAGCACCAAATCCACTTCCCTATGACGCAGTGCTTCCATCAACTCCTCCATATTCCTATAGAATATATTCAGCTTCACACCGGGGTACTCCTTAAGGAAACTCTTTACAGTTTCTGTGAGAATACGGCTAAAAGAATATGACACACCAATGTTAAGCTCTCCTGTCAGCATCTCCTTGAGATCATTCACCTGGGCCTTGCAGGCTTCGGCGTCCTGAATGGTCTGAATGGCAAGCGGAAGCAGCATCGACCCGCTTTGAGTGAGAGAAGCTGAATGGGAGTCTCGCTGAAAGAGGATTGTCCCAAGTTCGTTCTCAAGAGACTTTATCTGCTGCGAAAGAGTGCTTTGGCTGACATACAGACTGCGTGCAGCCTCGGAGAAATTCAGAGTCTGCGCCGTTCTGACAAAATATTTCAACTGCCGGAGCTCCATATAAACCAACGGCCACACATATCTTTGCAGCCCTCATGTCCTACAAAGATAATATTTTTTCAGGAATCGTATATTAAGTTGTACATTTGTTGTTCCCAATTCACATAAAGGACCATGGAAAAAAGAATATGTTGGATGAAGAGCACTGACTCAACGAACAGTGAACTCAGAAGGCGTTTGAGCCAGTCAGACAATCTATCGATCATAGCGGCCGAAATGCAGTCGGCGGGACGCGGTCAGGGCGAGCACACGTGGCATTCCGAGCCGGGGCGGAACCTTACTTTCTCCATCCTGCTACGGCATCGCTGCCTGAAAGCGTCGGACGCTCTGGCCGTAACATCCATCATGGCGCTGGGCATAAGCGATTATCTGCGCACAAAAGGCATCGAACCCTGGATAAAATGGCCCAATGACATCTGGGTCGGGGAAAAGAAGATTTGCGGAATACTCGTGGAGAACACCATCCACGCCGGAATGATCGATTACTCCATAGTCGGGGTGGGACTTGACCTCAACCAGACAGACTGGCCTTCCGAACTGCCCAACCCGGTGAGCCTCAAGGATCTGACAGGTCAGGAATATGACACTCACGATGAGCTGCGGCTGCTGTCGGAAGCTCTTGCGCAACGCAGCGCCCAGGCTTCCGCTCCCGGAGGTGCGGCGGAAATAATCGAAGAGTTCAGCAAGGTCGTTGTCAGGCTTGATCGCTAAACGTCATTTTCGATAGCAGCCGATTGCCGCTATCGAAAAATTCAATCACAAAAGTTGCCGGAGGATACACAAAGTCAATATCTTTGCAGAATTAAATTCACCCCATATTATGGCAATAAATTATAACGTTTTATAATAAGATATGGAAGACAAACTCAGTTCTCTCAAAGCCCGTAGGGCAAAAGCCGAGCTTGGCGGAGGTCAGAAAAGAATCGATGCACAGCACGAAAAAGGAAAGATGACTGCACGCGAGCGTTTGGCGCTGTTGCTTGATGAAGGCAGCTTCGAAGAATTCGACACCTTCGTTCAGCACCGCTGCACCAATTTCGGTATGGAAAAATCCCATACTGACGGAGATGGTGTTGTAACTGGTAGAGGTACGATCGATGGTCGTATCGTTTATGTTTTTGCTCAGGATTTCACCGTCAGCGGTGGTTCTTTGAGCAAGACTATGTCCGAGAAGATCTGCAAGGTCATGGACATGGCCATGCAGTGTGGAGCACCTTTTATCGGCATCAATGACTCCGGCGGAGCACGTATTCAGGAAGGTATCGACGCACTTGCAGGATATGCCGATATCTTCGAGAGGAACATTCTTTGTTCAGGAGTGATCCCTCAGATCAGCGGTATCTTCGGCCCTTGCGCCGGTGGAGCCGTTTACTCACCTGCACTCACCGACTTCACCCTTATGGTGAAAGACACCTCCTATATGTTCCTCACCGGTCCGTCAGTTGTGAAGAGCGTTACCGGTGAAGTTGTCAGCCAGGAGGACCTCGGCGGCTCATGGGTTCACACTTCCAAGAGCGGCGTTGCGCATTTCGCGGCCGACAATGAGACCGAAGCCATAGCTTCCATCAAGAAACTTTTCTCCTTCCTCCCTCAGAACAATATGGAGGTTGCGCCTGTCGTTCCTACCAACGACCCTATCGGCAGAGTTGATGAGTCCCTCAATACATTCATCCCTGAGAACATCAACCAGGCATACGATATGTACACCGTTATCAAGAGCATCATCGATGATGGTGACTTCTTCGAGGTACACGGTTCATTCGCAAAGAACATCATCGTAGGTTTCGCCCACATGAACGGACAGAGTGTCGGTGTCGTTGCCAACCAGCCTAAGGCCCTGGCCGGCGTACTCGATATCAACGCAAGCCGCAAGGCTGCCAGATTCGTACGC
>JAZLLA010000025.1:0-25467 GCA_045597895.1 Candidatus Cryptobacteroides sp.
CAATGGGAGCGAACTGGATATGAATGCACTGGTGCAGTTCAGAAAGAAATTTCCGGTATTGCAAGATGCCGATAAAATACAGTTGATATGAAGAAATTGTTATTGGGAGACGAGGCTTTGGCCCTCGGAGCGATAAACTCCGGCCTTTCCGGAGTTTATGCTTATCCGGGAACGCCTTCCACAGAAATAACGGAGTTTATCCAGAAGAACGCTCCGGATATCCACAACCGATGGAGCACCAATGAGAAGACGGCGATGGAGGAGGCACTCGGCATGTCCTATGCCGGCAAGCGCGCCATGGTCTGCATGAAGCATGTGGGCATGAATGTCTGCGCGGATGCATTTGTGAACTCCGCAATCACCGGAGTGAACGGAGGCCTGGTGGTCCTCGCCGCCGACGATCCGTCGATGCACTCTTCCCAGAATGAGCAGGACTCCCGCTTCTATGGCAAGTTCGCGCTGATTCCGATCTTCGAGCCTTCCACACAGCAGGAGGCTTACGATATGATAGGGGAGGCCTTCGCCCTTTCCGAGGAACTGAAGGTTCCGGTCCTTTTCCGCGTGGTCACGAGGCTCGCGCACTCGCGCGCAGCAGTGGCAGTAGGGGAGAAGCGTGAGCAGAATGCTCTCAATCCTTCAAAGGACCGCGGCTGGGTGCTTCTTCCGGGAATCGCCCGCAAGCAGTATTTGAAGCTCATCGAGAAGCAGCCGCTCATGATGGAGGCTGCCGAGAAGTCCGCCCATAATTTCATCGAAGGAAACGGCCGCAGGGGCGTCATCGCCTGCGGTATCGGATACAATTACGTGAAGGAGGCTGCCGCCGAGGGACTTTCCATCCTTAAGGTGTCGCAGTATCCTCTTCCTGAGGCCTGCGTCAAGGAACTTGCTTCCAGATGCGATTCCATCCTCGTGGTCGAGGACGGCCAGCCGGTGGTCGAGCAGGACGTCAAGGCCCTTCTCGGAGCAGGCTACAAGGTCGAAGGCCGCCTCACCGGAGCGCTTCCACGCACCGGCGAGCTGGACCCTGACAATGTCTCCGCCGCCCTCGGAGTTCCGACACAGAGCGCTTTCGCAATGGCTCAGAACCTTGCACCGCGCCCTCCACAGCTCTGCCCGGGCTGTGGTCACCGCGATGTATATGCCGCTCTGAACAAGGTCGTCGAGGACTATCCTGACGCCCGTATCTTCGGAGATATCGGATGCTACACCCTCGGAGCTCTTCCTCCGTTCAGCGCTCTCGCCAGCACTGTGGACATGGGCGCATCCATCACCATGGCCAAGGGTGCCGCCGACGCCGGCGTGTTCCCTGCTATCGCAGTGATCGGTGACTCGACCTTCACCCACAGTGGAATGACAGGCCTTCTGGACGCTGTCAATGACCACTCCCGCATCACCGTCATCATCTCCGACAACCTCACCACCGCAATGACCGGTGGCCAGGACTCTGCCGGAACGAACAAGTTCGAGGCTATCTGCCTCGGCCTCGGAGTGGAGCCGGAGCACGTCAGAGTGGTGGTCCCGCTTCCTGCGAACATGCCTGAGATCACCAGGATCATCCGTGAGGAGATCGAATATGACGGAGTCTCCGTCATCATCCCTCGCCGTGAGTGCATGCAAACCCTTAGAAGACACAAGAAATGAAAAAGGATATAATTCTTTCAGGTGTGGGAGGACAAGGCATCCTTTCCATCGCCACCATCATCGGAGAAGCCGCCACTGCAGCCGGCATACAGCTCAAGCAGGCTGAAGTGCACGGAATGAGCCAGAGAGGCGGAGACGTGCAGTCGAACCTCAGGCTCTCCACCGGGGAGATCCATAGCGACCTCATCGCTTCAGGCGGTGTCGACCTTATCATTTCAATGGAGCCTATGGAAGCTCTCAGATATCTTCCGTACCTTTCCAAGGACGGATGGGTGGTGACTTCCGCCAAGCCTTTCGTGAATATCCCGAACTATCCTTCCGAGGAAGCCCTCCTCGCCGAGGTGGACGCCCTTCCTAATGTCCGCAAGCTGGACATCGAGGATGCGGCCCGCGAGTGCGGGAACCCGAAGGGAGCCAATATGGTCCTGCTCGGAATGGCCGCTCCGTTTATCGGTATCCTGACCGCCGACCAGCTCCGCGATGCCATTTCACGCGTGTTCGCCCGCAAGGGAGAAGCCATCGTCGAGGCCAACAGGAAGGCCTTCGACCTCGGATATCAGGCAGCCACCAAACAGTAAGCGTCTATGATCTGGAACTACAATAAAGAGTGCATGCCTCGCGAGCAGATGAGGGAGCTTCAGGGGAAGCGCCTTCACAAGATAGTGGACTACGTGTACCACAATGTCCCGTTCTACCGCTCGAAGATGCAGGAAATGGATGTGACCCCCGAGGACATCACCACCATCGATGATATAAACAAGCTTCCGTTCACGACCAAGAAGGACCTCCGGGACAACTATCCTTTCGGCCTTCAGGCCGCTCCTATGAGCGAAATCATCCGCGTCCACGCTTCTTCCGGAACCACAGGGAACCCTACCATCGTGGGATACACGAGGAAGGACATCGGAGTATGGAGCGAGTGTATGTCCCGCTGCCTTACGTCCTATGGTATCACCCGTGATGATATCTTCAGCGTCGGATATGGCTACGGCCTGTTCACGGGAGGCCTCGGAGTCCATTACGGAGTCGAGAACCTCGGTGCTGCCGTACTGCCTGCATCCACAGGAAACACTGAGAAGCATATCCGTCTCATCCGCGACCTGGGTGTGACAGGCATCGCCTGCACCCCTTCCTATGCCCTTCACCTCGCTGAAACGATGGAGAACATGGGCATCACCAAGGATCAGATCAAGCTCCGTGTCGGAGCCTTCGGCGCTGAGCCTTGGACCGAGAGCATGCGTGACGAAATCCAGGAAAGACTGGGCCTCAAGGCGTTCAACCTTTACGGCCTGAGCGAGATTATGGGTCCGTGTGTCAGCTACGAGTGCGAGTGCCAGAACGGCTCGCATATCAATGAAGACCATTATTTCCCTGAGATAATCGATCCGAAGACCCTGGAACCTCTCCCGTACGGCCAGACTGGAGAACTTGTGTTCACCACTCTCACTAAGCAGGGAATGCCGCTTCTGCGCTACCGTACCCGTGACCTCTGTTCGCTTTATGAGGGACAGTGCGACTGCGGCAGAACTTCGGTCAAGATGGGTCGCCTGCTCGGCCGCAGTGACGATATGCTCATCATCAGAGGAATCAACGTATTCCCTTCACAGGTGGAGAGCGTCATCCTCAGCATGCCGGAGTGTGCTCCGCGCTATCTTCTGATCGTCGACCGTGTCGAAAACCTCGACACCCTCACCGTCCAGGTGGAGGTACGTCAGGAGTATTTCAACGGATTCGACACCCTTACCCCTATCACAGACCTCGAGAAGAAGCTCGCCGGCAAGCTCAAGAGCGTGCTCAGCATCAGCGCGAAGGTCCAGATCAAGGCCCCTAACACCATCGAAAGAAGCGATGGCAAGAGCAAGTTCGTGATTGACAATAGAAAACTGTAACCAATATGCCCGATTCAAAATTCTTTAACCCCGAAGAAGCCCTTTCCCGTTCAGAGATAGAGGCGCTGCAGCTTGAACGCCTGCAGGCGACGGTGAAGCACTGTATGAATTCACCGTTCTACAAGAAGCGTTTCGATGAAATCGGCCTGAAGCCAGAGGACATCAAGACTTTGGACGACCTCAAGAAGATTCCGTTCACGACCAAGAAGGACCTTCGCGACACCTATCCTTTCGGAATCGCGTCAGTTCCGCTGGACCAGTGCATAAGGCTTCATTCTTCCAGCGGCACCACGGGCAATCCTACCGTCATCCTTCACTCGAAGCGTGACATCGAGCAGTGGGCAAATGCTGTCGCACGCTGCCTCTGGATGGTAGGCTGCCGTCCTGACGATGTGTTCCAGAATACCTCCGGTTACGGTATGTTCACCGGCGGTCTCGGATTCCAGTACGGTGCTGAGAGGCTGGGAATGCTTACAGTTCCAGCCGCTGCCGGAAACACCCTCCGCCAGCTGAAGTTCTTCACGGACTTCGGTACGACTGTGGTGCACGCCATCCCGTCCTATGCCGCACGCCTTTATGAAGTGATGTGCGAGAAGGGAATAGACCCTAAGCGCGACCTCAAGCTCCGCACCCTCGTGATCGGTGCCGAGCCGCATTCCGAGGATACCAGGAAGAGGATCGAGGATATGCTCGGTGTCAAGGCATACAACTCATTCGGAATGAGTGAGATGATGGGCCCGGGAGTCGCTTTCGAGTGCCCTGAGCAGAACGGCATGCATATCTGGGAGGACTACTTCATCGTGGAGATCGTGGATCCGGACACTCTGGAGCCTGTTCCTGACGGAGAGGTCGGAGAGCTTGTCCTCACCACCATCAACAGAGAGGCCATGCCGCTTCTTCGCTACCGTACCCGCGACCTTACCCGCATCCTTCCGGGCGAATGCCCTTGCGGACGCCATCACAAGAGGCTTGACCGTATGAAGGGCCGCAGTGACGATATGATCATCCTCAAGGGTGTGAACATCTTCCCTATACAGATCGAGACCATCCTTATGCAGTTCCCTGAACTCGCTTCCGACTATCTCATCACCCTCGACACTCTCGAGGACAATGACGTGATGTACGTTGACGTGGAGCTGAAGGATATGTACATAGATGACTATGCCAAGCTCCAGGCTTTGACCAAGGAGATCACCAGACAGCTACACGATGAGATCCTCATCACTCCGAGAGTGCGTCTCGTACCGAAGAACTCCCTGCCTAAGTCAGAGGGCAAGGCTGTAAGAGTAAAGGATTTACGCAAAAAATACTAATAACCGCATACAATTATGACAGTACATCAACTCTCAGTTTTCATCGAGAACAAGTCAGGTACTCTCGTGAAGGTTTTGAAGCTCCTGAAGCAGGAGAACATTCAACTCATTGCATCAACCATCGCCGATACCGCTGACTATGGTATCTGCAGGATCATCTGTTCTGAGCCGGCAAGAGCCTATTCCGTACTGAAGGATGCGGGTGTAGCCGTGTCCCTGTGCGATGTCTTTGCCATCGAACTGGACGATGTTCCGGGAAGGGCCGCTGACGCCATCGAGATTTTCGCTACCGAAGGCATCAGCATCGCTTATCTCTACTCTTTCCTTCTGAACGGAAAGGGAGTGCTTATCTTCCGTACGGACAATTCCGAGAAGGCCCGCGAGGTCATCACCCTCAACGGCCTGAAGTTCATCGCCGAGAAGGACCTTTCCCTTCTCCTTTAATGAATTGACCTATAAACCAAAGAGGCCTGACCGTTTCCGGTCGGGCCTCTTTCTGGTTTATGGGGTGCTGTGCCGTTCAGGGGTCCGGAGTGTACTCCAGGATGTCCCCCGGCTGGCAGTCAAGCGCCTTGCAGAGTGCGTCCAGTGTGGTGAAGCGCACTGCCTTGGCCTTGCCGGTCTTCAGGATCGACAGGTTCGCGGCGGAAATGCCCACCTTGCCTGCAAGCTCCAGAGAAGACATCTTTCGTCTGGCAAGCATTACATCTACATTGACAACGATTGCCATTATTCAGTGACCTCCTTTTTCTCTTCAGCTTCGCCCTTCTGCTCTTCTGCGCCCTTCAGGTATGAAGGGAGGCTCATTCCTGCCATCTTGAAGATTTCGTCAAGCGGAGGTACTGCGCCCATCATTCCGGAGATGAAGTTCGAGGTTGCGGTTTTTCCGTTCTTTGAGTTGCCGCCGTCCCAGACGGTGACCTTGTCGATCTTGATGCCCTTGACAGCCTCGACCTGGGTCTTAACGAGCTCAGGCAGCTTGTCGGAGATGAGCATTGTGATAGCGTCCTTGGCGTCTCCGCCGGCTGCGCTTACGAGCTGGCCGAAACCTTCAGCTTGTCTTGAGAGGATCTCGAGGGTACCGCGGGCCTGTGCGCTCATCTTTGCGAAGATAGCGTCAGCCTCACCCTGGGCCTCGCGGCGGAGCTTCTCTGCCTCAGCTTCGGCGGCGATGATCATCTTCTCCTTTTCGATCTGTGCTGCTACGACGATATTGGCCTCCTGGGTAGCTTTCTCCCTTGCGGCACGTGCAAGCTCGGCGTCACGCTCGCTCTTGTATGCCTCCTCGAGGGCCTTTGCGGCCTGGACCTTCTCGGCTGCTACGGCGAGACGCTCTGCCTCTGCAGACTTCTCGCGGCGCAGAGCCTCGGAGTTGGCGATGGCAATCCTTGAGTTGTTTTCTCCTTCGACTGCGAGAGCATTGGCCTCGGCGGTCTTGATTCGGGTGTCCCTGCTGGTCTCGGCGATACGGATGTCCTTGTCCCTGTCGGCCTCGGCCTTTCCGATCTCACCGAAGCGGTTCTGTTCGGCGACGCTCTTCTTCGCGTCGTTGATGGCCTTTGCTGCGGCTTCCTTTCCGAGGGCCTCGATGTAGCCGGACTCGTCGCGGATATCGGTGACGTTCACGTTGATGAGCTTAAGACCGATCTTGCGGAGCTCGGCCTCGACGTTTGTGGACACGTTCGCGAGGAACTTGTCACGGTCGGCGTTGATTTCCTCGATGTCCATCGTGGCGATGACCAGACGAAGCTGTCCGAAGAGGATATCGGTGGCGATGTTGCGGATGTCGTCGATGTGCAGGCCCAGGAGACGCTCTGCAGCGTTGGTCATATTGTCAGGCTCGGTGGAGATACCTACCGTGAAGCGGCAAGGGACGTCCACGCGGATGTTCTGCTTTGAAAGGGCGTTGGTCAGGTTGCATTCGATGCTGATAGGGGTGAGGTCAAGGAATGCGTAGCTCTGGAACACCGGCCAGATGAAGGATGCACCGCCGTGGATACAGCGTGCGGAGGAGATGGTTCCGCCGTTGTTCTTGCCGGTCTTACCGTAGATTACGAGGATCTTGTCGGACGGACATCTCTTGTAGCGCCTGAGGATGGCGGCGAACGTCACGAAAACGACAAATACGATGATGAGGATAATTTCAATTCCCATAGCTTTATAGAATTATTTAGTTTGTTAAATGATGAGCGAGTTGAGTTCTTCCACGAGGAGGGTTTCGGAGTTCAGGACTTCGGTGACTTTGATCGAGGTGCCTGTCTTCAGTGTTTCGGAGTCGGTGAGGGCGTTGTACTCGCGGACCGAGTTGTTGATGGTTATCTGCACCTTGCCTTCGCCGGCGCGCTCTCCGGGGATGGTGAGATATACCTTTCCTTCACATCCTACGGCCGCCCTGTAGACGTCGATGTTGCCGGACTGCTGCATTCCGCTGAGCCATTTGAACATATACATCACGATGGCTACGAGGGACACGCCCACGAGGACTGAGATCACCATCAGGACCGCGGTGGAGCCGATGCTGTCCTTAAGGAGTATGGCTGTCCATCCGAAGCCGAGGAGGAAGTTGATGAGGTTGCGGAATGTGTAGAGGTTCATTCCCGAACTTCCGTCGGCGCCCGATGGGTCGTCGAAATCGGCGTCCGCACCTCCGTCCATGTCGAAGTCGCCGTCAACGTCCGCTCCGACAAAGGTCATCACTGTCTGGATGACGAATACCAGCGAAGCTCCAAGGGTTATCCCCCACAAAACTTTCATAATCAGACTTAACGAAGTCCACCATTCTGCTATCATAATAATGAGTTTTAGTTGTTTCTTGATGCAAACATAATAAATAAATATTGAAAAACAATAATTCCTAGACGAAAAAGAAGAAATATTTTATCTTTTTAGTCTTTTCTTCTCCACGGGGACCAAAAACTGTCATTTTTTACCCAAAATTTGATTTTTTGTTACTAATTTGCATTGCAGGTCCGTTTTGTATTTTTATTTGTCCGAAGTGGAATTGCGTTTTGTTCCGGAAATGCAGACATTTGCAGCAGACAGTAACAAGGCTTAACAATAGCACGGTTTTATTTATGATTTGTGAGACTGGGTGCCGTTTGCCGCTCCGGAAGAATTCGTTCCCCTTTTCCTTTTTCGGAGTCAGCAGGCGGCCCTCAGTGTGTAATGGACTACCGCAGTTGAAGATGAAACAATCCAGAATTGTATCGTTGCTTTTTTTCCTGTCCGCGCTTTCGTTCTCATTGAAAGGGCAGGTATATTCCTTTGAGAATTCCATCCTCAGCCAGGACGCCCTTTCCGTCCGCTCGTTCGCGCAGGACCCGAACGGACTTATCTGGATTGGCACGGACAACGGCCTTTTCTGTTATGACGGTTATGACTTCGACCGTTTCTATTGCAACACCGGAGATCACGAGCCCGTCATAAACTGCATCCTTCCATCGAACAGGAACTATCTCCTCCTGGGTACCTCCGACGGGGTCATGACCTTCGACATAGTCAACTACGCTTATGTCGACTCCTTCCTGAAGTTCACGGGTGAAGTGTATTCCATCCATCGGACAGCCGGGGACGACCTCTGGCTCGGAACGTCCAGCGGGCTCTTCAAGTACAGTCTCAGCATGCCGGAGCTGGTCCAGGTGCCAGTCGGCGAGGGCGGGCGTTTCAGCAACGGAGCGGTCTATTCCATCGACGACCTGGACGGCGTCCTTTTCATCGGCAATGAATGGGGCGTCTGGAGACAGGACGGGCAGGGAGGTGACTTCGTCCCCGTTTTCCCGGCAACCCCGGGCTGGCCTATGCCGTCGCGTGCCGTCGCTGCGGACAGCGAGGGTGGCAGGATCTGGTTCTCCTGCGGCAGGCAGACCGGCACCTGCACAGCTGATGGAGCGGTATCAATGATGAATGACCGTGTGCCGGCCAATGCCGATGTGCAGTCCATCTGCGTTTGTTCCCCTGACCTGGTCAATATCGGCACCGACGGCGCCCTGTACAGCTGGCGTGTCGACAATACCTTCACCATCAAGCACGACTCCCGCACGACCACTTCCCTGGCCAATAACAACATCCACGCCCAGTTCCTCGACCGTGACGGAAACCTGTGGGTGGGCACCGATATGGGACTGTCCTTCTCCGCCAGCCCGCATGGAACGCGGACTGTGCAGGTATCGGCCATCACTGGAGAGTCCGAGGGCAATCTCGTCTCCAGCATTTTCAAGGACTCCGAGGACCGGTTCTGGATGGGCGGTTCGGACGGAATCATCCGCGCAAACGCCACACCGAGAGGAGTCTGGTTCTTCTCTGCAAGGACGTACAAGGACGGAAACGACAAATGGCGTCTGCCAAGCAACAATATCACCTTCGTCCGTGAGGACTCACGGGACAATCTCTGGGTCTCGACGAACGCAGAGCTCTGCCGATATGACAGGGAGAGCGAGCAGTTCGTCCGCTACTCCATCTGGGCTCCCAACGGGCCTTTCTCCAAGGGCATAGTCTCCGTGGCAGAGGGTCCTGACGAGTCCCTTTGGGTGTTCTCTTCGGGATTCGGTATAGCCAAGATGCCGATGAAGGCGTTTGAAAGCAATAGGAGCGGAGGTGGAACGACACCGGAAAAGAGTTTTGCCCTGTCCGACCTTCAGCTGGAGAACAATATCAAGGGCGGTCTCGTCGACAAGCGCGGATTCCTCTGGATACTGGATGCCAAGGGCAGGATATCTGTATTCAATCCGTATTCCTCCGAGAAGGTGTCGTTCAACAGTCCTGAAGTCACCGTCTCCGCAATGGCGATGGACTCTGACGGAATCATCTGGGCGGCCCACAGGAACGGGGTGCTGAAGATAGATCCGCTGGCCGGCAACACGGAAGGCTGCGTTCTGCAGTATGTCAGCGGCAATCCTATCTCCCTGGTGGAAGTGAAGGATGAGGTCTGGATCCTTTATTCCGATGCGATAGCCTGTGTGGACAAGGAATCTGTAACCTCCAGGAGGCATATCGGTATGACAGGTCTGGGATTCTGTCTGTATTATGACGACGTCAGGAACGTGGTCCTGGTCGGTATGAGGGATGCGGTGATGGTGTTGTATCCGGGGATGTTGTCATCCAATGATTTGAGAAAGAGACACATATCAGGTATGGTCACTGCTGTGAACGGTAATCCGTACGTCAGTTCCGAAGGTCCTTCAATATACGACGGAAGGGTGGTCAAACTGTCCCATAAGCAGAACTCGATGACCATCAGGGTTTCCGATTTCGAATATTCGAAGGAGATGCGCAGCATAATTGCCTGGAGATATGACAGGAAGGGACAATGGCAGTTTCTCGCCAATGACAGGAACGTTTTCAGCCTGGACAACATCAAGCGCGGTCGGCATTACCTCGAAATCGGATATGTCGGTGATGACGGAGAAGTGGCTTCCGACCTGATCACTTTGAAGATACGCAAGGCGGCGGCGTGGTTCCTGTCCACTCCGGCAGTCATTGTCTACCTGCTTCTGGCTCTTCTGCTTCTGTACCTTGTATGGAACTACTTCCGCTTGAAGCAGCGTCTCAGAAAGGATGAGGCAGAACGCGAGAGACAGCGCAAGCAGGCCGAGATGAAGGTCAGTTTCTTCACTGAACTCTCCCACGAGTTCAAGACTCCTTTGAGCCTTATCCTCGCCCCTTTGAGCGAGCTCCTGTATATGACACCCAAGGAAGATGAGCGATACGGCTACCTGGAGACCATAAATTCGAACGCCCTGAAGCTGTCGTCCCTCGTTCACCAGGTGATCACCTATTACCGTGACGGCAACGACGCCTCCCTGGATCTGATCCAGTCCCACATAGATGTGGTCCCGTTCGCCGAGAAGGTGTTCCTCGCGCACGCGGAAGGGATGAAGGGCCGTTCGATATCATTCGTGTTCAATTCATCCCACGCCAGCATCTTCGGCAATGTGGACATAGTGAAGCTCGAGTCGGTCCTGAACAATATCCTGTCCAATGCCGAAAACTACACCCCTGATGGTGGCAGCATCAGTATGTACGTCAGCTTGGACGAGGGTGGCTCGAACATAGTCATCAGAATCTCCGACACCGGCTGTGGCATCAAGCCTGAGGAGCAGCAGTTCATCTTCGACCGTTTCTACCAGGCTTCCAATTCCAAGCAGAACGGCACCGGCCTGGGCCTGTATATGGCGAAGAAGTTCGTCGAACTCCAGGGCGGTACCATCGGCGTCAGCTCGGACGGCGAGCACGGGACGGAGTTCACGATCACTCTCCCTGTATTCGAGAACGAGCCGCATGAGTCCGCTTCCACCGTTCCTGTGATACGTGATGACAAGCCGGCTGTCCTTATCGTCGAGGACAATACCGACCTCGCCGATTTCATCAGCCACGTGCTGGGCCGCGATTATGTATGCGAGGTGGCTCACAATGGCAAGGCAGGCCTTGAAACGGCGTCCAGGATGCTTCCTGACCTGATCATAACGGACGTGATGATGCCGGTGATGGACGGTTTCGAGATGTGCCGCGAGCTGAAGTCGAAGCCCCGCACCTCCACCATCCCTATCATAATGCTCACCGCCAAGGATGACAAGGACACCGAGCTGGAGAGCATCAACCTGAAGATCGAGTCCTTTATCCCGAAGCCGTTCGATATGTCCATCCTCCAGTCCAGGGCCCAGCAGCTTATCGCGCTCAGGCGCAATATCGAGCAGCAGGTGAAGTTCGAGTACATCAGCACTCCGAAGGAGGAGAAACCGATGTCCCAGGCAGAAAAGTTCCTGAACAACATAACCTCCATCATAGAGGAGAACCTCTCAGATCCGGAGTTCAATGTCAATGCGTTGAGCCAGAAGGCGGAGATCAGCCAGAAGTTCCTGTACAGGAAGATAACGAAGCTGACGGGCCTCACGACCGTGGAATACATCCGTGCCATCAGGCTGAAAAAAGCGGCGATGCTTCTTTCAGATCAGAAGTTCGCCGTTTCAGAAGTTATGTATATGGTCGGTTTCGTCAACCAGTCATATTTCTCGAAGTGCTTCTCACAGTATTTCGGGGTCACACCTCAGCAGTACAAGTCCGGAATCCGCAGCAAGGAGTCCGAGGCCTAGACACTTACTTTCTTCGAGAAGTTCAGGATTTCCTCGATCACTTCCTCCTTGTCATCCGTGATGGACAGGATCAGGCCGTTGTACCTTCCCTTTTCGAGAAGCTCCACCAGAAGCGGATATACCGGTATTTCCTTGGTATAGTAGTCCACTCCGAGGAACACCATAGGGCTAGGGTCGCCGCAGGTCCTGTAGTGGTTCTGCGCTGCATCCTGGAATATTTCCTGCAGGGTGCCGGCAGAGCCCGGAGAATAGATGATTCCGCCCTTGGCTATGGACAGCAGGGTGTCTTCGCGGACACTGTTCTGGAAGAACTTGGCGATGTCGGTGGCGAACGGCGTGGCAGGCTCGTGGCCGTAGAGCCAGGTAGGGATGCCCAGGCTCCTGAAAATGGTCTGAGGGAACTTCTCCCTTACCTTGAAGGCCGTGCTGAGCCAGCCGGCGTCGTGATAGTTCGGCGCTGGAGAAAGCATTTCGAGGGCCTCATCCACTTCCTCTTCGCTGCGCCCCGCCATCCACGCTCCCAGATGGGTCGCTTCCATTGCGCCCGGACCGCCGCCGGATGTCATCAGCTTGCCTTTTTCTGTCAATGCCTTGCTGATCATCACAACCTTCTTATATGATTCGTCCGTTCTGAGAAGCGAATGTCCTCCCATCACCGCTACGACCTGAAGGCTGTCGTAGCGGCTGAGGAAGTCGTGCATCGCATCGCTCATCGCTCTGTCGTGCAGGGCGCGTCCGATGGTTTCCTTGATGTTCTCGCTCTGTGTGCCGTTCTCCAGATAGTCCGCGTACACGCGCGAGTCGAAACAGGTCGCGAAGCTATCCTCGTCGTCCGGGTTGAACCCTTCATAAAGGGTGTCGCCCGTATACATCTTGTTCGCAAAGGCCTTGTAGACCCTGTTCATCCGAGGGAACACGAGACAGGAGCTTCCTATCTCATCCTCCATTACGGCAGGGATCACGCAGCCGAAGAAGCAGCAGTCCGAGAACCTGTGGCCTGCAGCCACGTACTGCGGAGCCGCTCCGAAGTCGATGTATTCGAACACATAACGGGAAATGACCCCGTTCTCATCCGGTGCCGGCAGCATCGCGATGTTTCCTATTTCCTTGTATGGTCTGCTCATAAGTGGATTATTTCATCAGCAATGCAGGATGGACCGGCCAGGAAGCGGCCTTCTTTACAGAGAAGCTGCCTTCGCCGCGGATGTCATCCACGGAAGCGCCTACCAGCACCTTGTAGCTGCCGGCAGCGGTCTCCCAGGCTGAAGTGTTTTCGTTGAATGATGCAAGTGAATATGGATCGATGCTCATCACCAGGGTCTCTGATTCGCCTGGTGCGAGCGAGGCGGTCTTGGCATAGGCCTTGAGCTCGCGGGCAGGTTTCTCAAGTCCTCCGGCCGGAGCGGCTACGTAGACCTCGGCGATTTCCTTTCCTGTGGTCTTGCCCACGTTCTTGACGGTCACGCTGACTGTCACCTTGCCGTCCTTGGCGAGCTTCACTACCGGCTTGCTGTATTCGAAGCTGGTGTATGAGAGACCGTAGCCGAACGGGTAGGAGACTTCCTTGCCTGCGGTCACGAAATACCTGTAACCTACGTTGATGCCTTCTGCGTAGTCGGTGTAGTCGACGTTCTTCTGAGGGGCTCTGCTGAAGTTGCCGCCGCGGCCGTTGCCGTTATAGTTGAACGGGAAGTTGAATGATGATGGATGGTCGAAGTAGGTGACAGGCCAGGTCATTGACAGCTTTCCGGATGGATTCTCCACACCCTTCAGCACGTCGGCCACGCTGTTTCCACCTTCCTCGCCCGGCTGCCATGCCAGCAGGATGGCATCGGGATAAGCTTTCCAGGAAGCGGTCTCGATGACACCTCCGACGTTGAGGATGACGACAACCTTCTTGCCGGCATAGTGGTATGTGTCGCATACGTCGGTGATGAGCTGGCGCTCGTCGGCGGTCAGGAGGAAGTCTGCATCGAGCTTGCGGTCAGCGCCCTCGCCGGCATTGCGGCCGATGGTGATGACGGCGATGTCGGACAGAGGTTCGTTCTTCTCGATGAAGCTGCGCTTGATTCCGATCTCGGAGATGACAGGGTCGCCCAGGAGGATGTTGTTCTGAGCGGACTCGGCCTTGGCCCTTGCCTTCTCGAAGTCGATGTATTTCAGGTAGTAGTCCTTGATTTCAGGGACGAGCTCGTAGCCGTTGTTGTCCAGGCCTTCGAGCAGGCTCACTACGTATGGCTTGTTCACATTGCCCGATCCGGTGCCGCCGGCGATGAAGTCATAGGAGGTGACGCCGTAGAGGGCGATCTTGCTGACGCCGTCCATAGGGAGGGCGCTGTTCTCGTTCTTGAGGAGCACCATTCCTTCGGTGGCGGCCTTGCGGGTCACCTGGGCGTGGGCCTTGAGGTCAGGCTTGTCGGAGTATCCGTATCCGGCGAAGCGCGGGGTCTTCACGATGAACTGGAGGACTCTGCGCACGCAGATGTCGAGGTCGGCCTCTGCGAGTTCGCCGCTCTTGACCTTCTCGATGAGTTCCTTGGTCTGGGCGGCATCGCCCGGCTCCATCAGGTCGTTTCCTGCAAGTATCTGGTCTGAAGTGATGCGCAGGCCTGTCCAGTCGGTCATCACCATTCCGTCGAATCCCCACTCGTCGCGGAGGATGGTGGTGAGGAGGTCACGGTTGCTCTCGGACCAGGTGCCGTTGATCTTGTTGTATGAGGACATTATTGTCCAAGGATGAGCTTTCTTGACTGCGATTTCGAAGCCCTTGAGGTAGAGTTCGCGAAGTGCGCGCGGGCTCACGCGGGCGTCGTCCATCATTCGGTTCGTCTCCTGGCTGTTCACTGCGAAATGCTTGGCGGATACGCCTACGCCGTTGGACTGGATACCGTTGATCATGGCAGCGGCGGTCTCTCCCGTGAGGACAGGGTCCTCGGAGTAGTACTCGAAGTTACGTCCGTTCAGCGGGTTGCGGTGGAGGTTCATTCCAGGGCCGAGGAGCACGTCTGCACCGTATTCCAGCGTCTCGTTTCCGATGGCCTCGCCCACTTTGTACACGAGGTCGTTGTTCCAGGTGCAGGCGAGGAGGGTGCCTACAGGGAATCCGGTGCAGTAGTAGGTGTTCTGGTCACCGGGGCGGGTAGGGTTGATGCGGAGTCCTGCGGGGCCGTCGGAGAGGACGGTCTTAGGGATGCCGAGGCGGGGGATGGCCTGGGTGGTGCCTGCTGCGCCCGGTACGAGGTCGCGCGAACTTCCGGTGATGCCTGCCGTCGGGTTTCCCCAGCCTGTTCCCACCACCAGGGTGGCCTTTTCCTCGAGGGTCATGGCTGCGAGCACCTCATCGATATTGTCCTTGCTGAGTTTTGGCTGTGCCATTGCAGATGCGCAAGCGAGCACTGCTGCTGTTAAGATCAAAAAATGTTTCATGTTATTGTGCTTGAAAAACTTCTCTGTGGTCAGTCTCCGCCGCGCCGCTCCCGCGCAGCAACTCTACAAAAATAACAATAATACTAAAAATGCCAATCACCAATCGCCCCAATTGTTCCCTCATCTGCCATCAAAGCGTCTTTGGGCAGGTTCTCTCATCGCCTGGACTGCCTATCCCGAATCCATATCCACTGGTTTCCTTCCACCCCTCACCGAACTACCTGCAAGCCCTGTCCCGGAAACCACCCCCGTCTAAGGCCCCCTTGGTTTCCGCTATCCCCTCACCGGATGCCATCTATGGCTCATCGTGGAAACCACCAATGCTGCCGAGTCGGGGCAGCCCGGACTGTTCCTGGCTCACCGGAGCATTTTATTCCAATCGGGGCAGCCCGGACGGATGGCGGGCAGTATCGGTCCGGGCCCTTCAACGGCCCGGACCGGTTACGCTGCCCGCCATTCCGTCGGACGGCCGTACGACGGAACTGGCCCCGCTTCCTCCACAACCTTCGGGCATTTCCCGAAGGTTCCCATCATTCGCCCGGCGGCAGCTCTTCGCCCATTCTTTTGATTATCAATGAATTAATCCAATGTCTACCTCCGAAATGGAAGGTAGATGACTTATTATCTCTCTGATTATCAGAACAATAAGCCACTGCCTATCAACCGGCCTTGAGCAAATGTACACCACATCTGTGCCCTAAATGCCCATTATCCTTCGGGCGTTTCCCGAAGGTTATATGCTTCCAGGCACAAAATAACGGCAAAGCGTGTCAGAAGGATGTACTTTCATCGTTTCAGACATGTTTGAAGGCTATAACGTGCCCCGGCGTGAGCCGGCACCTATTGCGAGGGCCTGGGTGTCCCACAGGCGCACTAGGTGATTTGATACAACGTTGTTGCTCCAGAGTAATTGGCTTCGAGGTTAGGATATGGAGCCCTTTGTGGTTCTCCCTTCAGGATTCTGCGATCTCCGGGCCAGGTCCCCTCAGGGGGTTGGGTACCTGGCCCGGTGCGGAAGCGGATAGCCCTTGACAATCAATTAGGTGCGGTTTTTCTCCGGGCCAGGTGGGCTGCCATCTGGGTGGACCTGGCCCGCGGGTGGCCTCAGACAGCGGCGGCGCAAATACGAGGCGAAGTTTTGCTGGTGAGAGGTTTTTGATTTATCTTTGTGTGCTATGAATATTGTCAAGAACATTGTCATTGGCCTGAAGGGCTTTTTCATGGGGGCGGCGAACGTCGTTCCGGGGGTGTCCGGTGGCACCATCGCCCTTGTATCGGGCATTTATGAGGAACTGATCGAGGCGCTGAACGCCGTGATGAGCCCCGCGAACTGGAAGTCGCTTTTCAAAGGGAAGGTGAAGGAGTTCTGGCAGGGCATCCACGGGAATTTCCTGTTCTGGCTCCTGCTGGGTACAGCTGTGAGCATATTTTCGCTGGCGAAACTGGTGGAGAGGGGACTGGCGCGCAATCCGATCCTAATCTGGGCTTTCTTCTTCGGCCTGATCCTGGCTTCGGTGTTCTTTATGCTGAGCAACATCAAGGGCTGGAAGTGGAAGGATGTACTGGTCACGGTCATAGGTGTGGCGCTCGGCTTCGTGGTGTGCACGCTCTCGCCGACTGAGACCACCGACGATATGTGGTTTATCTTCGTGTGCGGCGCCATCGCCATCTGCACTATGATACTCCCGGGAATCTCAGGCAGCTTCATCCTGGTCATCCTCGGAAAATACGATTATGTGATGGCGGCTGTCAGCAACATGAACATTCCAGTGCTGGTGGTGTTCGCCATCGGCTGCGCAGTCGGGATCCTCGCTTTCGCGAAGTTCCTCCACTGGGTCCTGGGGCGCTGGGAGAGGCAGACGATGCTGGTGTTGGTGGGATTTGTCATCGGTTCGCTGGTCAAGGTGTGGCCGTGGGCGGATATGGATTCGTGCGCGAAGGCACAGCTGCTGCGTGCCGATCTGATGCCTGAGGAACTGGTCGGAACCGACAGTACCGCCGGGGCACTCGACCTGCTGACGGAGATGGGGGAGACGTTTGACCCTCAGACGGTGGGAGCCGTCATCTGCTGCGTGGTCGGAATCGTTCTGATCGTTGCCATAGAGAAACTTAGCGCTCAGAAAAAAGCCCAATAATTGCCGCAATCGATTGTAAACAACGGAAATTTAACTATATTTGCAGTCCATTTCAGCCGCGTGCTGATTTGAGGGAATGGTTCCGTAGCTCAGCTGGATAGAGCAACAGCCTTCTAAGCTGTGGGTCAAGGGTTCGAATCCCTTCGGGATCACGATAGCGATAAAGTGTTATAAATCAATGCTTTATCGCTATTTTCGTTGCCCGGGGCGTTATGGAGAACCCAAAAACTATTATGGCCAAATGCAAGGTAAATCGAGAAGTTTTGATTAAATTCGCTTTGATGCTTAAAAACCACAGAATAATATGAAATCTATACTCGGAATAGGAAACGCGCTTACCGACATACTTGCGGTGCTTCCGGATGACAAGCTTTTGAAAAAATACCATCTTCCGAAAGGAAGCATGCAGCACGTCGATATGGAGACCGGAGACAAGATCTGGGCGGCTCTCAAGCCGCTGGGAGTCCACTACGTTGCCGGAGGTTCCGCAGCGAACACCATCGCCTGTGCGGCCATCTTCGGAATGCCTTCCAGCTTCATCGGCAAGATAGGCGACGACGAGCTCGGCCTTCTTTTCAAGAGCGACCAGGAGCAGTACGGTGTCAAGACCCACCTCCTGAAGAGCGAGCACTCTTCGGGCCGCTCGATGGTCTTCGTCAGCGGCGGCAATGCCGAGAGGACTTTCGCAGTGTATCTCGGAGCGGCTCTCGACCTGGTCCCCGAGGATCTCAAACCTGAGTATTTCGTCGGACACGACTACTTCCATATCGAAGGATATCTCGTCCAGAACCAGTCCCTTATCCGCAGGGCTGTGGAAATGGCGCACGACGCCGGATGCCTCATCTCGCTCGATATGGCGTCCTACAATGTCGTCGAGTCCAATGACGCCTTCCTCCACGACATCGTGGAGAACTACGTGGATATCGTCTTCGCAAACGAAACCGAGGCCAAGGCCTTCACCAAGCTTGAAGACCCTAGGGCCAGTCTCAAGGAAATCGCCAAACTCTGCAAGATAGCAGTCGTGAAAGTCGGAAAGGACGGTTCCTGGGTGCGCAGCGGCAGCGAAGAGTATTATATCAAGCCGTGGCCGGCAAATACCGTCGATGCTACAGGCGCAGGCGATACTTACGCCGCCGGATTCCTTTATGCCCACTCCCAGGGACTCCCTCTGGAAGTGTGCGGCCAGGTAGGCTCCATCATCGCTTCCAAGGTAGTGGAAGTCATCGGAACGAAGATCGACATCCCTCGCTGGAGGGAGGCCAAGCAGGAAATCCGTAAGGTAATCGAAAACAGGGTATAATGAAGGAAGGGCTGTCCAGGGTTCTTAAGTATTCGTTCTGGACGGTGCTTGCCACCGTCCTGCTCTACTTCTCTTTCAGGGGCGTGGACTGGAAGGAATTCTGGAAAGTCCTGGGGCAGTGCAGCTGGGTGATGGTCGCATTGGCCATGGTCTCGGGTGTGCTGTCGTTCATCGTCCGCGCGCTCCGCTGGCGGCTCCTCCTGCTGTCCGACGAGCCGCAGACGCGTCTCGTGGACTGCTACGATGGTTTCGCTATAGGCAAGCTCTGCGATTTCGCTGTTCCGCACGTGGGTGAGTTCGTGCGCTGCGGGTATGTGCGCACGCAAAGATTGACATACGACAAGGCTCTGGGGACGGTCATTCTCGAGCGTACCTGGGACATCCTGATGCTGGGACTGCTGGTGGTGCTTCTGCTGGCTTTCAAGTGGTCGGAGTTCGGGGCCTTTTTCATTGACAGCGTGCTGGAACCCGTGGCGGGCAGGCTGAACGTCAGCCTCTGGCTCGTGGCGGGCGTCCTTGTAGCGGTCATGGCCGGCGGGATAGCCGCTGTGTTCACGTTCAGGGAGAAGAACGGTTTCTGCGCCAAGGTTGCGTCGTTCGTGAAGGGCCTGGGGCAAGGTGTCACTTCGTGCCTTAAGATGCGCGGAAAGGGCCTTTTCCTCGTTCTGACGGTGGTTCTATGGTTCTTGTTCCTGATGATGAGCTTCTTCATCATCAAGGCTCTGCCGGTGGATTACGGCCTGACGATGGTGGATGCGCTGTTCATCATGCTCGTCGGCTCCGTGGCGGGTATAGTTCCCGTTCCGGGAGGGTTCGGCGCGTTCCATTATCTTGTCGCTATCGCCCTTCAGACGGTCTATGGCATTCCATTCGAGATGGGAATCATCTTCGCGACCCTGTCACATGAGTCACAGGCCATCACGATGATGGTCTGCGGAGCCGTTTCTTATGTGCATCAGACTTTGAAGCGCAAGTGATCAGACCAGGTCAAGGGTGACCGGGCAGTGGTCTGAGCCGAAGACGTCGTTGAGAATGTCAGTGGATGCAATCCTTCCTTTCAGGCTGTCGGATACAAGGAAATAGTCGATGCGCCAGCCCACGTTCCTTTCGCGTGCCTGCATACGGTATGACCACCAGGAATACTTGACCTCGTCAGGGTGCTGGAAGCGCCAGCTGTCGGTGAACCCGGAGGCAAGCAACTCAGTCATCTTCGCACGCTCCTCGTCGGAGAAACCGGCGTTGAAGTGGTTCGTGGACGGGTTCTTCAGGTCAATCTCCTCGTGCGCCACGTTCATGTCACCGCAGACTATCACACCCTTCTTCGCGGCAAGTCCGCACAGATAGGCTCTGAAATCGTCCTCCCAGCGGCAGCGGTAGTCGAGCCTTCTCAGCCCGTCCTGCGAGTTCGGCACATAGACGTCCACCAGGAAGAAGTCCCCGTACTCGAGGGTAATGACGCGTCCTTCGTGGTCGTGCTCGTCCACTCCTATGCCGTATGTGACTGCCAGGGGAGTGTGCTTTGTGTAGATAGCGGTTCCGGAATAGCCTTTCTTGTCAGCATAGTTCCAGTATGACTCGTAGCCGAGGAACTCCAGGTCCAGCTGTCCCGCTGAAAGCTTGGTCTCCTGAAGGCATACGAAATCGGCTCCGAAGTCATCGAAGATGTCGGCGAAGCCCTTTCCTGCGACGGCGCGCAGGCCGTTGTCGTTCCAGCTGACGAATCTCATAGAGCCTATTCCAGAGTCCATTCGACACCGTCCTTGGTGTCCTTTACCTTGATTCCCAGAGCGGCGAGGGCGTCGCGGATGTGGTCGCTGGTAGTCCAGTCCTTGGCGGCCTTGGCTGCGGCGCGTGACTCGAGGACCATTTCCATCAGTCCTGCGATGGTCTTTCCTGATTTTCCGCTGTCGTCCTCGTCCTTTAGACCGAGCACTCCGAACACGATGTCGTCGAAGAGCTGGCAGAGGGTGTCGAGGTCGGCCTTTGAAAGGGACATCTTCTTGTCCTTGGCGGTGTTTATGATGCGTATGGCGTCGAAGACCAGGGAGAGGGCCACCGGAGTGTTGAGGTCGTCGCAGAGAGCATCGTAGATGCCGTCGAATATGCTGATGACCTCAGGGGTGGTGGCGGTGCACTTGTCCGGAGCGATGCCCGGGGTGAACTCGCCGTATGCCAGATGCGGAGCCTTGCGGCCTGCCATTGCATAGAGGTCCTTGGCACCCTGGAGGATGCGTTTGAGACCCTTCTCCGCCGCCTGCAGGGCTTCGTTGGAGAAGTCGAGGGTTCCGCGGTAGTGGGCCTGGAGGATGAAGAAGCGTATGGTCATCGGGCTGTAGGCCTGGTCGAGCTTTTCGTGTGTGCCGGCGAAGAGCTCAGGGAGGGTGATGAAATTGCCCAGTGACTTGCCCATCTTCTGGCCGTTGATGGTGATCATATTGTTGTGGACCCAGTAGTGGACGCCCTGGGTGCCGCGGCTGGCGACGTTCTGGGCGATCTCGCACTCGTGGTGAGGGAACATGAGGTCCATTCCGCCTCCGTGGATGTCGAATTCGTGTCCGAGGTATTTCTCACCCATCACGGAGCACTCGAGATGCCATCCCGGGAATCCTTCTCCCCACGGTGAAGGCCATTTCATAATGTGTTGTGGCTCAGCTTTCTTCCAGATGGCGAAGTCGAACGGAGCCCTCTTGTCGCTCTGTCCGTCGAGGGCGCGTGTGCCTTCGAGGGTGTCCTCGAGGTTGCGTCCCGAGAGGATGCCGTAGTGGTGGTCCTTGTTGTATTTCTGAACGTCGAAATAGACTGAACCGTTGCTGATGTATGCGTAGCCGGAGTCAAGGATTTTCTTGACTGCCTCTATCTGCTCCACGATGTGTCCCGAAGCGCGCGGCTCGATGGAAGGCGGAGCCACGTTCATCTGGCGCATGGCCTCGTGATAGCGCAGCGTGTAGGTCTGGACGACCTCCATAGGCTCCAGTTCCTCGAGGCGTGCCTTCTTCGCTATCTTGTCCTCTCCTTCGTCAGCGTCGTGCTCGAGATGTCCCACATCGGTTATGTTCCTGACATAGCGGACCTTGTATCCGAGATGGCGGAAGAACTTCTGGAGGACGTCGTAGGTCACACCCGGGCGTGCGTGTCCGAGATGGGCGTCTCCGTAGACGGTAGGACCGCAAACATACATTCCTACGTGGCCGGGATTCACTGGAACGAACAGTTCCTTTCTGTGCGAAAGAGTATTGGTCAGTCTGATATCTCTCATAGTAAAATGCTAATATATTCTCGTAAAGTTAAGCATTTTATTGCTATCTTTGAAATCTATAAGCATTTATTATTTTTAAGACCAATGAGTGAAATCTACGACGCAGTCTTCAAGGGTGACCTCGCGAAGACACAGGCAGCGGTCAAGCAGGCCATCGACGAAGGCCAGGAACCGCAGTCCCTTATCTATGAAAGCATGATCCCGGCCATGGAGGCCATCGGCAAGAAGTTCGAAGTGGGCCAGGCTTTCGTCCCGAACCTCCTTATGAGCGCCCGCGCCATGAAGGGAGCCCTCGACCTGTTGAAACCTGTGATGCAGGGAGGGGAGAGCGCCTTCATCGGAAAGGTCGTCATCGGCACCGTCAAGGGTGACCTCCACGACATCGGCAAGAACCTCGTCGCATCCATGCTCGAGGGCTGTGGCTTCGAAGTCAGCAACATCGGAACCGACGTGCCTAAGGAGAAGTTCGTCGCCGCCCTCAAGGAGACCGGCGCCCGGATCCTCTGCCTCTCCGCCCTTCTGACCACCACGATGGGCTATATGAAGGAAGTCATCGACGCCGTACGTTCGGAGGGTCTGGATGTCAAGATAATGGTCGGAGGAGCCCCTGTCACTGCAGACTTCGCCGCCAGCATAGGCGCGGACGGTTACAGCGCCAATGCCAATGAAGCCGTCACCGTCGCCAAGAGCCTCATCGCCTGATGAAGACCTCCGGCTTCAGCATTACCCCCGCGGAGTTCGATTTCAATGACCTCTGGCTCGCAATGGGCTGCAAGGGGAGTGTGCCCGATGCCGGAATCCGTTCGCTGGCCGAGGATATTGCCAATGAAATCATCCCCGCTGCGCGGATGCAGTACATGTACTCGATCGTGGAGGCTTCGAAGCTTTCCTCGAAGGAGGTGCTCCTCGGAGGGGTGCGCTTCGGCGTCGGGCCGGTGATCGGCTCCTACCTTCAGGGTATGACCAATGCCTGCGTGTTCGTCGCCACCGCCGGACTTGAGTTCAATGCCAAGGTGGCTGAAATCCGTTCCCGCGGCGACATCGCGGCCGACTTCATCGCCGATTCCATCGGCAGCGTCCTTGCCGAACTGGCGGTGAGCCGTCTGGAGGAGAAACTGGGGCTGGAGAGCGGCCTTTCATTGTCCTACAGTCCGGGATACTGCGGCTGGGACGTGCGCGAGCAGCAGAAGTTCTTCACGATGTTCCCTCCCGAGCCTTGCGGGATCCGTCTTTCCGAGTCCTCGCTGATGAGCCCGGAGAAGTCGATAAGCGGATTCTTCGCCATAGGGGAGCATCTGGTCAGGCAGCCATATCACTGCCATATCTGCAACAACAAGCAATGCTATAAAAGAAAGGATGCCTGAGCTGAGGCATCCTTTCTTTTTATAATGTAGCGTTGAAGTCCTTCACTGCGGCTATCAGCGCGTCTATGTTCTCCTGTTTCGCTCCCATCGGGAGTCCGCCACCGGTGCTCACGAGAAGTCCGTGGTGGCTGCCGTTCTGGGCGATGTAGTCCTCGATCATCTTCTTCGTGGTGTCGTAGACGGCCTTCGGGTCGTCGCCGAGGAGGATCATCGGAGGAACGTTTCCCATCAGCACAGGCTTGTTTCCTGCAAGCTTGCGCGCCTCGTCGATGCCAACCTGGTAGGTGAAGTTGAATGCGTCCACTCCCATTTCTGTCAGGTACGGATAGCAGCTGCTGGATGTGAAATCGTTGTGGAAGAAATGCTTCATCTCAGGGAAGGCGTCGAACACTTCCTTCATCCAAGGCATGCAGAGGGACTGGAAGTCCTCAGGGCTGAAGAATCCGCAGACGTCGTCGAGGACCATTATGGCCTTGGCTGTGCCCACGGTCTCGAGCTGTGCCTCAAGCCAGAGCTTGACGCAGTCGGTGGTCTTCCTAAGAAGGATCTCGGATGCTTCCGGGTCCGTCATCATAAGCATAAGGAGCTGTGTGACGGTGAATATGTGTGATGCCACGGTGAATGGTCCGCGTGCGCAGACCATCCAGATCTGCTCGCCTTCGGCTTCGATCTGAGGCTTGTAATGCTTGAGCTGGTTGAGAGTGAACGGCATTACTCCGTCCCTCTTCGGGTCAGGCATCTGCATGTTCTTGAAGAACTCCTTTGCGTTTTCGAGGTCTTCGGTCAGCGGATGCATGTGCGGGAGGTTGTCGTCGAAGAAGCACATAGGGCAGCCGAATCCTGAAGGTTCAGCGGCCATTCCGAACTCGACCCACCAGCTCGGAACGAAGATGGCATCAGGGAAGTCCTTGATGATCTTCTTGTTGTCGGCCATCCAGATGCTGTTCTGCATATAGTAGTCGATGAAGCTGTGGCCGCAGTATCCCGGAATCCAAGGGCTGTCGGCGATGAATGCTACTGGGATCTTCGCATTTTTGTGTTCGATTGTGTTCTCGAGAATCCTTATCTGTTCGGATGTCATGGTGTTAAAGTTATTAAGCAAAATCCCGCCCGGAGGGGCGGGACTTCGCGGATTATGATAAACTATTAAAGTTCGTTGAGTTCCTGGGCGACTTCGTCCTTGCGGCCGACGATGATGTCCTGGTAGTCGAGCAGACCGGTACCTGCTGGGATAGGATGTCCGCAGATGACGTTCTCCTTAAGTCCTTCGAGGTAGTCGACCCTTGCTCTGATGGCTGCCTCGCTGAGGACCTTGGTGGTCTCCTGGAAGGAAGCTGCAGAGATGAAGCTGTTGGTGCGGAGGGCTGCTCTGGTGATACCCTGGAGGACAAGCTTGGCGGTAGCTGGCTTGGCTTCGCGGGTGGCCATCATCTTGAGTCCGTGTCTCTCGAGGGAAGCGTTCTCGTTCCTCATGTCACGTGCGTTGATGATGTCTCCCATCTCATACTTCTGGGAATCGCCAGGATCGAGGACGTAGTACTTGCCGAAGATAGCATCGTTTGCATCCATGAACGCCCACTTGTCGACGAGTTCCTCAGGGAGGAATTCGGTGTCACCAGGATTGGTGATCTCGACCTTGCGCATCATCTGCCTTACGATGATCTCGAAGTGCTTGTCGTTGATCTTAACGCCCTGGAGGCGGTAAACGGCCTGAACCTCATTTACGATGTACTCCTGAGCCTTGACAGGTCCGAGGATGTTGAGGATGTCGGTAGGGGAGATGCCGCCGTCAGAGAGGCGGGTTCCAGCCTTGACATAGTCGTTCTCCTGAACTAGGATCTGCTTGGTAAGAGGTACGAGGTAGTGCTTTTCAGCACCGCTTCTGCTCTTGACGACGATCTCACGGTTTCCTCTCTTGACCTTGCCCATGATGACCTCACCGTTGATGTCGGAGATGATGGCAGGGCTTGAAGGATTTCTGGCCTCGAAGAGCTCTGTTACTCGTGGGAGACCTCCGGTGATATCGGAAGACTTGCCGATGGCGCGAGGGATCTT
>JAZLLA010000026.1:0-11141 GCA_045597895.1 Candidatus Cryptobacteroides sp.
TCGGATACATACGAGTCCCTGTTCTATCAGATGCCACAGAAACAAAGGACAGTCTTCCTTGCCATAGCATCCGAGGGGAAAGCTGCTGAAGTTATGAGCGGCTCGTTTGTGAAAAGGCATTCTCTCGTATCGGCAAGCAGCGTATCTTCAGCTTTAAAGGGGCTTCTTGACAAGGACTTCATCACGAACGACAACGGAGTATATTCAGTATATGACAAGTTCTTCCAGATATGGTTGTCAAAACGAGGCCTGATCTGACCGTCCGTATTTTTTCGATAGCCGGAATGGCCAATGAACTTGTTGACAAGTCCTGGAAACCCTGTTGTGAACGGAATCTAGCCCATCACAAGGGCGCCCTGGCGGGTGCCGCGCTGTTCCAGTCTTTCATCGAGGAGGTGGAGGATCTGGAAGTTGCGTATCAGGCCCCAGCGGGTCTCCTCGACGAAGCGCGGAGGCACTTCGCCGGCGACGCGCTCGATGTAGAGGTCGGGACGGAGGCGTTCGAGGATGTCGACGATGATGTCGAGGTACTCGTCGAGGGTCCATTGGAGGAAGCGCTCCGGATGTTCCTTGGCCTCGGCGGCCATTGCGGTGCCCTTGACGAGCTGGAGCTGGTGGAACTTGACGCTGTGGAGCGGGAGGTCATTGATCATTGAACACTGGTCCAGAAGCATCTGTCTGGTCTCGAAGGGGAGGCCGAGGATGAAGTGGGCGCAGACGTCGAAGCCGCGCGCGGCGGTCATCCCGATGGCCCGGGCCGCGCAGGCGAAGTCGTGGCCGCGGTTTATGTGCTCGAGGGTGGAGTCGTAGCAGGACTCGACGCCGTATTCGATCTGGACGATGTGGCCATTGTCCTTCAGCTCCTGGAGAAGGTCAAGTTTTTCATTGTCAATGCAGTCGGGGCGGGTGCCGACGACGATGCCGACGACGTCGGGGTGGGCGAGGGCTTCCTCATAGACCTTCCTGAGCCGCTCGACGGGGCCGAAGGTGTTGCTGTAGGCCTGGAAGTAGGCGAGATAGTGGCTGGCGCCGCGGTAGCGGACCTTGTGGAATTCAATCCCTTCGTCCAGCTGCTCCCGGATGCTCTTCCCCGGGATGCTGTAGCCCGGGTGGAAGGCGGCGTTGTCGCAGTAGGTGCACCCGCCGCGGCTGATGGTCCCGTCGCGGTTCGGGCAGCTGAAGCCGGCGTCGATGACGAGTTTCTGAAGACGCTCGCCGTATTTTTCTCGGAACCAGCCGACGTATGAATTGTATCTTTTTTCCATTGTCCGGGGGTCAAAGTTAAGAATATTTTTGGCTATATTTGTAAACGACCAAAACTGGTGTGTTATGAAAAAGCTTTTCATTCTTCTATTGTCGGCGCTTTCAGTCCTTCCGCTTTCAGCTCAGGATCCGGAGGCGCGCAGGTGGGCTGTGGTGGAGTTCTCCACGAACTTCATGAGGGAGGAACCCGACTATACCGCCGAGAATGGTGACCAGGCTCTGATGGGCACCGTAGTGGAGATAATCGGCGAGCAGGGGTACTGGCGCCACATCGTTTCGCCGGAGCCTTATACCGCCTGGGTGAACGACATGGGCCTGGTGGAGATGACCCGGGAGGAGGTGAACGATTATATCGACTGCCTCAAATATATCTGTATCACTGATTTCACCCACATCTACGCTGAGCCGTCGCTGGAGTCGGAGAGGATCAGCGACTTCGTGATGGGAGGGCTGGTGCGCTCGCTGTTCAACAGCAAGGGCAAGCCTCTCAAGAGCGGAAAGTTCCTCGCCTGTATGCTTCCTTCCGGAAAGTGCGGATGGGTGCTGAAGAGCGACGTCGAGGATTTCGATACCTGGACGGCGTCGCGGACGATGACCGCAGACGACATCATAAACACTGCGTTCAATTTCCTCGGAGTGCCTTATATGTGGGGCGGTACATCCATCAAGCACGTGGACTGCAGCGGACTCACGAGGGCGGTGTTCTTCATGAACGGAATCCTCCTTCCGCGCAATGCTTCGCAGCAGGCCCGCGCCGGCATCCCTGTAAGGCTTGACGAGATCGAGCCGGGCGACCTCCTGTTCTTCGGCACCCCCGCTTCTGACGGAAGACCGGAGAAAGTTTCGCACGTGGGCATCTATATGGGCGACGGGGTCTATATCCATTCGTCCCAGGTTGTGAGGATAAGCGCGCTCGATCCGGAGGATTCGGAATACGGTGGGCGCGAGCCTCTTTCCGCCCGCCGCATCCTGGGCTATGTGGACAACGGCCACGGGGTCATAAGCGTGGCGAAGAGCCCGTATTATTTCGCTCAGCCTGAATAATTCCGATATTTTTCGTATATTTGCAGCACTTTTATAAACATTAGTTGAATTATGAATCTTAGAGACATCAAAAAGGACATCGATTATGTTCTCAGCGCATTCGTGGATGACTGCTATTTCTTCGCCACCTATAACCCATCATCTTCAGACGAAGAGCTTTCAGCCCTCCTGGATGAGGCCATCGATCTTTACAATGACCTCAAGGACAAGACCAATGTAAAGGTGGAAGGAAGCAAGAAGGCCTGGTTCAATGACATCCGCAAGGAGCTGCTTGAGAAGACAGATGCTCTTTATACAAAGCTCAGCGAGGTCGTAAAGGCTTCGAAGTAGTTTTCATTTGAAAGTCGATGCATCGGACACTGACCTCCCGGTCGGTGTCCGATGCTTTTTTGTGAATATTTCTTATATTTGTAGGTTAAAACTTATTTCAGGTGAAAAGACTGCATCTCATAGCATTGTGCATCGCAGTGGCGGCTCTCAGCTCCTGCCAGGCGATAAGCAGCCTCATCCACGACGACGAAGTGGTCGCCAGGGTGGGCAAGCAGAAGCTGTTCCTCTCGGAACTTGAGTCATACATTCCGTCCGGCCTGATGCCGGAGGACAGCGTCAGCATGGCCGCACAGTACATCGAAACCTGGGCTTCCGAGAAGCTTTTCTACGAACTTGCGTCGAAGCAGATGTCCAAGTCGGAGCGGGACGTGTCATCGGAGCTGGATGCATACAAGAAGTCGCTTCTGAAGTACCGCTATGAGCAGAGATATATCAATGAGCGTCTGGACACCACCGTCCGTTTCTCGGAGATCGAGGAATACTATGAGGCCCACAAGGATATGTTCGTACTTGACGTGCCTATCCTGAAAGCCCGTTTCGTGGACATAATGCAGGACTCCCCGAACCTTGAGGCCATCAAGGAGAAAATGTCCTCAGACCTGTACGAGGACATAGTGGAGGCCGACAGCCTGTCATATTCGTCAGCCCTCAAGCACGCGGATTATTCCGAGGAATGGATCAGCGCGAACATACTTGCCAGGGATTTCGAGACTGATTTCGGAACCATGCTCTCCCACAGGTCAGGCAGGTTCATCGAGATGACCGAGGAAAGGGGCGATGTGAAGATCGCGTATCTCGTAGACATCCACGGAGTAGGTTCAGTAGCTCCCCTCGACTATTGCGAGGAGCGCATCAGGGATATCATAATCAGCAACAGAAAACGCACATTGCTGTCCACTTTGGAACAGGACTTGCTTGATGACGCCAGGTCCAAGGACAGATTTGTAATATATTCCAGCAAAAAATGACAAGATTCAGAACAATACTGCTTTCCGCACTGATGCTCTGCATTTGCGGACAGGCTTTTGCCCAGAGGTATCAGGACGGTCTCATCGACAAGACCGTCGCAGTGGTGGGAAATGAGATGATCTCCATTTCCGACCTTGAAGCTGAGATCCAGATGATGCGCGCCCAGGGCTCCTCTTCAGACAGAAACATGAGATGCGAGGTGCTCGAACGGATGCTTGAGTCGAAACTCTTCCTTATGCAGGCCAGGATCGACTCCCTCACCATCAACCAGGATATGGTGTCCACTCAGCTGGACGGCCGTCTGGATGAGGTCAGGACTGCTTTGGGAGGAGATGACAAGGTCGCCGAGTATTTCGGCAAGTCCCTCTACCGCCTGCGCCAGGACTGGCAGCGCCAGCTCGAGGACCAGAGCCTTACCCAGCAGGAGCAGGCCACTATCGCCGAGAAAGTCCCGGCGATGACCCCGCTTGACGTGAAGCAGTATCTGGACACTGCTGATGTCAGCTCCCTTCCGGAGGTTCCGATGAAATATCAGATGAGCCAGATTTGCCTCTATCCTGACCGCGAGGCCGCTGCAATGGAGGTAAAGGAGAAGCTCCTTTCCATCCGCGAGCGTATCATCAACGGTGAAAAGTTCTCCACCCTCGCCAGGATCTATTCCGAGGATACCGGCAGCGCAAGGAAGGGCGGTGAGCTGGGAATGGCTTCCAAGTCCATTTTCTGGCCGCAGTTCTCAGACGCTGCAATGTCCCTCAGGCCGGGCACCATCTCCCAGATAGTGGAGACTCCCGACGGATTCCACATCATCGAGGTCATCGAGAAGAACGGGGATATGTTCAATGCCCGCCATATCCTGATCCGTCCGGTCTATACCGCGGCTGACCGTGAGAAGGCTTTCAAGACCCTCGACTCTCTCCGTACCGAAATAATGGACCAGGCCGTAACCTTCGAGCTTGCAGCCCGTTTCTATTCAGAGGATCCTGCGTCCAGGACCAATGGAGGACAGATGGCCGACCCTCAGACAGGTTCAGCCTATTTCGAGGTGGACCAGATCAAGCCTCAGGATTATGCCGCTATCGACGGCCTGAAGGAAGGTGAGATATCCGAGCCTATCGAGTCACTTGACAATGAAGGCCGCGACGGAAACCTTGTCTACAAGATCATCCGTCTGGACAAGATCCTTCCTGCTCATTCCGCTTCTTTTGAAAATGACTTCAACGATCTGGCCGATCTGGTGAGGATGGAGAAGCAGATGGCGGAAATCGACAAGTTCATCAATTCCAAGATAGAGTCCACAAACATTGTGATCGACCCTCTTTTCAAGGATTGTGATTTCAACAGGGCCGGCTGGGCTTCCAAGTTCAGGGAAGATTAGTGTTTGCAATGTCTTTCCGGAAGCTCCTCATTCCATTGTTGCTGCTGCTCCCGTTCGGGCGTGTTTCCGCCCAGGACCTGCCGGGGCAGAGCGACAGCGTAGTGGTGCTTATGAGCGCCAGGTCGCTTGAATTGATGGAGGACTTCTTCGGGAACCAGCTCCGCAGGGCGCTGGATGCCAATTTCCTTCATAACAACACTTACCTCATCTGCGATTCCGCTGTGTGGAACGTGGATACACGTATGATCGATGCGTATGGTAACGTGAAGGTGATGCAGAACCGTACAGTTCTGACAAGCGACCATCTGGAGTATAGTATTGATGACAATCTCGCCAGGTTCCGCGGGGAGCTGGTCCAGCTTCAGGACAAGGATGGGAACACTCTAAGGACCAGATACCTGGATTATAATACGAAGGACAGCGTGGCCGTTTTCCAGCACGGCGCCTCCATGAGGGACAAGGACGGACAGGTCATCGAGAGCATTGACGGTACCTATGATTCGAAACAGAGGCTTTTCTCATTTGACAGGAATGTCAATATGTACACGGACACGGTGTACATCAATGCCAGGAACCTTGATTATCATACAGATACCGATATCGCAGATTTTTCCGGGGACATTGATGCCTGGAGGGGCAGCGACATGCTCTCCTCGCAGTACGGACGATATGAGAAGAGGCAGGAGAAGTTCTTCTTCGACCGGGATGTCCACGTAATGTCCGAAACTCAGGAAGGATGGGCGGATTCCCTTTATTTCGAAAGGCTGACCAACAACGTCCGGATGTATGGCAACGTCCAGGTGACGGACACTACCAGGAACGTGTCCGCTCTGTCGGACAAGCTCGTTTATGTCGACAGCCTTTCCCGTGTGGTTCTGGAAAAGAACGCCACAATAGTCGCAAGGACTGAGGAGAAGGAGCAGGTGGATACACTGTACGTGGGTGCAGACAAGTTCATATACTGGACTGTACCGAAATGCGACATTGACGGGAAGATAATCGCGGATGTGGAGAAGCGCAGTTCGGAAATCAATTCCGACCCTGTTACGGCATACAGGAAGAAGGCTGCGGAGGAGGCTGCGAAAAAGGCCGCTGAGAATGCCAAGGATGATCCGAATGACCCCGAAGCGGCAGCGAAGCGCCGCGCGCAGCAGGCCGCCAAGGCTCCGGTGGATGATTTGAAGATCAACAAGGATACCGATCTGTCTCCGCTCACCGACTCGACTCTCTTGAAAGATCCGGCACCGGCACTGTCGGATTCCCTGGCCGTGACCGCTCCGGCACCTATGACGCCGGAAGACTCCATCGCTGCAGCGGAAAAGGCACGCATTGACTCCATAGCTGCCGCCGAGCAGGCGCGCCGCGACTCTCTCTCCAGCAGGGACACTACTAAAATCGGTTTCCTTACTGCTTTGGGAAACATCAAGCTGTTCCGCAAGGATATGCAGGCCGCGTGCGATTCTCTCGAGTACAGCGACCTCGACTCACTGGCAAGGCTCTTCAAGAGTCCTCTGGTCTGGAACGAAGGCAACCGTCAGTACTCTTCGGACAGCCTCTATGTGATAATAAAGAATCAGAGGATGGAAAGGGCCAATCTCCTTTCCAATGCCTTCATCATAATCCAGGAGGAGGATACCCTCTGCTTCGACCAGATCAAGAGCACCGAGATAATGGCGTACTTCGACTCCACGTCCACTCTCAGCCGCTTCGATGCTCTGGGAGGGGCAAATGCCCTGTTCTACCTGAAGGAGAACGATGCATTCGCTACGGTCAACAAGGTGGAAAGCAAGATGCTCTCCGCCCTGTTCGCAGACGGGGACATTGACAGGATATTCTATTTCGACAGTCCGAAGAACGACGCGTATCCGGTAGTCCAGCTGCCTAAGGCCGAGCGTGAGATGAAGGGGTTCAACTGGCAGCCGGACCTTCGCCCGAAGGGCAAGGAGGACATTACTCCTCTTGAACTGAGGTCGTCGGAGCGCACGGAGTATCTGGGACATCCGATGCCGAAGTTCAGGGAGACTGAGAGATATTTCCCGGGACATATGAAATCCGTCAGGCTTATGCTGCACAAGCAGGATTCCATCAGGGCCGCACGCCACGCCGAAGAACAGCTCAAGAAGCAGGAGGCTGAAGCCGCCGCTCTGGCGGATTCATTGGTCACGGTTCCCGATTCCTTGGTCATTATGGCGGATTCATTGGCTGTGCTCCCGGATTCATTGGCATTCGCTGCCGACTCGCTGGGTTTTGTGGCAGACTCACTGCTGGCCGGCGCAGGTGTGGAGACTCCTTCGGATTCGTTAGGCACTCAGGGTTCAATCCAGCCTGTGGCGGCACCGTCTGCCCGGGAGCAGAAGCGTGCCGAGGCTGAGGCCAAGCATCAGGCCAGGGCCGATGCCCGCGAAGAGAAGTGGGCTGAGCTGGATGCCAGGGATGCCGCAAAGGCCGCAGTGAAGGAGGCCAAGGCTCTGGAAAAGAAGCGCCGCAGGACTCTGAAGGCCGTGATCGCCGCCGCAAAGGAGGAGGCACGGGATGACGTGAAGCGTCAGCGGTATGTGCGCAGATATGAAAAGAAGCGCGACCGCAAGCTCAATACATTGAAATAAACCAACAACCACATAATTATGGAAGAAAACAAAAACTTTTCGTTGCCGGAGAATGCTCACAGGGAGCTCAAACCGGGGGAAGAGTACAGGCCTCTCCTTCCTGCTGACAGGAAGATAACCGAAGTCACACCTTATTCGGTCGTGATGGGTATTCTGATGGTGGTGCTTTTCTCCGCTGCTGCAGCATACCTCGGGCTGAAGGTCGGCCAGGTGTTTGAAGCCGCCATCCCTATTGCTATCATCGCCGTAGGCGTGACAGGTGCGCTGGGAAAGAAAGGCGGCCTGGGCCAGAACGTAATCATCCAGTCCATCGGTGCCTGCTCGGGCTCTATAGTGGCAGGAGCTATCTTCACCCTGCCGGCCATCTATATCCTGGGCCTTGATGTGAATTTCTGGCAGATGGTTCTGTCCTCATTGCTGGGCGGCGTGCTGGGAATACTTTTCCTCATCCCGTTCAGGAAGTATTTCGTGCAGGAGATGCACGGTAAGTATCCTTTCCCGGAGGCTACCGCCACAACGTCTGTGCTTGTCAGCGGTGAAGGCGGCGGCAAGGGTGCGAAGACCCTTCTCATAAGCGGAGCCATCGGCGGTCTTTATGATTTCATTGTAGCTACTTTCGGTGCCTGGAGCGAGACTCTGACCACCACTGTGATGCATTGGGGACAGGTCGTAGCGGACAAGGCGAAGGTTGTTCTGAAGCTCAACACAGGCGCGGCTGTGCTCGGTCTGGGATATATAATCGGACTGAAGTATGCGTTTGTGATCTGCTGCGGTTCGTTCCTTGTGTGGCTCGTCATCATCCCGCTTCTGAACCTTATCTGGGGCGGAAACGTTATCGACCTTATGCACACAGGAGTCGTGCAGACGATCAGCCAGATGTCCGCTGACCAGATTTTCAAGGATTATGCACGCCATATAGGCATCGGCGGTATCGCAGCTGCCGGTATCATAGGCATAATCAAGTCTTCCGGAGTGATCAAGTCCGCCCTCGGGCTTGCCGTGAAGGAGTTCAAGAAGAAGCCGGGGGATGCTGAGGAGGCTGTTGAACGCACTCAGAAGGACATCACCATGAAGGCCGTCATCTTCGGAATCGTCCTTTCACTGCTTGCTATTTTCGCTTTCTTTGCATTCGGTGGAGTTGTATACAATATCTGGCAGGCTCTCATCGGGCTTGTCATTGTTGCTGTCATTTCATTCCTGTTCACTACCGTTGCGGCCAACGCGATCGCCATTGTCGGCTCCAACCCTGTTAGTGGTATGACGATCATGACATTGATAATCACGGCACTGGTCCTTGTGGCTGTCGGGCTTAAGGGTAATGCCGGTATGGTGGCTGCGATGCTCATCGGCGGTGTTGTCTGCACTGCGCTTTCGATGGCGGGAGCATTCATCACTGATTTGAAGATAGGTTATTGGATCGGAACCACCCCTGCAAAGCAGGAGACCTGGAAGTTCGTCGGCACCCTCGTCGCTGCTGTGACCGTCGCGGGAGTGATGTTGGTGCTCAACAAGACCTATGGATTTGTCGGAGACAATGCGCTTGTGGCCCCTCAGGCCAATGCGATGGCCGCTGTCATCCAGCCTATGATGAACGGTGGAAGCGCTCCTTGGCTGCTTTATGGCATTGGTGCTGCTATCGCTGTTCTGCTGACCGTTTTCAAGGTTCCGGCTCTGGCGTTCTGCCTGGGAATGTTCATTCCTATTGACCTGAACCTTCCTCTTCTGGTGGGCGGTGCGATAGCCTGGTTTGTCAGCACCCGCAGCAAGGACAAGGCTGTGAACGATGCGAGGATGGATAAGGGTACGCTGATCGCGAGCGGTTTCATCGCCGGCGGCGCTCTGATGGGCGTGGTCAGTGCGGTTCTGAAGTTCGCGGACGTGGACTGGTTCCTTTATGACTGGAACGCCCGTTGGGGTGAGGCTGTGGCCATTGTTCCGTTCGTGCTTCTGTGCGTTTATATGATTTGTGCAACGATGAAAAAGGAGAAATAATTATGGAAAAGATACTTGACAGATTCTTGAGATATGTGGCTGTGGACACTCAGTCCTGTGAGGAGTCGGAGACTCAGCCTTCCACTGCGAAGCAGCTGAACCTGCTTTCAATGCTTCGCGATGAGCTTCAGGCTATGGGGGTTGAGGCTGTTCTGGATGAGTACGGTTATGTTATGGGCCGTATCCCGTCGAATGTTTCCGGCAATGTGCCGAAGCTGGGCTTCATCGCTCACGTGGATACCGCTCCGGATGCCTCCGGCGCCGACGTGAAGCCTCAGATCATCGAGGACTATGATGGTGGGGAGATCGCCCTGGCAGGTGTGCCGGGACTTTTCCTGAAGCCCTCAGAGTTCCCCGAGATGCTCGAGCATGTGGGCAAGACCCTTATAACCACTGACGGAACCACCCTTCTGAGTGCTGATGACAAGGCCGGAGTGGCTGAGATAATGGACGCGGTTCAGTACATTGTGGAGCATCCTGAGTTCAAGCACGGTGAGATCAGAATCGGTTTCACCCCTGATGAGGAGATCGGACGCGGCGTGGCCAAGTTCGATGTGGCCAAGTTCGACGCCGATTACGCATACACTATGGACGGCGGCGATCTGGGAGAGCTGGAGTTCGAGAACTTCAATGCCGCTGCCGCAACGGTGAAGATCCAGGGCCGCAACGTGCATCCGGGATATGCCAAGGGAAAGATGAAGAATGCGATGCGTGTGGCCATCGAGCTCAACGGCCTTCTTCCTGTGGAACAGAAGCCTGAATACACCGAGGGCTACGAAGGTTTCTTCCATCTGATCGGTTTCAACGGTACCGTGGAGGAGGCGACTATCTCTTATATAATAAGGGATCATGATATGGCTCTCTATGAGAACAAGAAGGCTGTGATGCAGCAGTGCGTGGATTTCATCAATCAGAAATACGGAGAGGGGACAGCGGCACTCACGCTGCGTCACCAGTATTATAATATGAGGAAGGAAGTGGAGCCACACTATCATATAGTGGAGAAGGCTATCAAGGCTATGGAGATGGAAGGCATCAAACCTAAGGTGCAGCCTATCCGCGGCGGCACCGACGGCGCAAACCTTTCTTTCATGGGTCTGCCTTGCCCTAACATCTTTGCGGGCGGACTGAATTTCCACGGCAAGATGGAATTCGTGCCTCTGGAGAATATGCAGGCGGCATCAAAGGTTATTTTGAACATAATCGGGCTGTATGCAGAGTGATTTTCGGGCTTTTTGCTCGGAAATGTTAATTTTTTGTTAAAAAGATTTGCAGGAATAAAAAAAGTGCGTATCTTTGCAGCCCGTTTCGATGAAGCGGTAAGTTATTTGACAATACTGAGAGAGATTACAACGAGGTAAGAAGTTAGAGATTAAAGTCTGTAATTTAAGAAATTCGAGTTTTTTCGAGTTGCGAAGATAAAGGACTGCAATTTCATAGGCAAAAACGAGTAATTATCATGAGACAGGGCGTCACTGAGAAGTGAAGTCCGACAGTCGAAGTGATTCATTCAGAGAAAGAGAACAAGAGCGAACGGTGGATGCCTAGGCTTCCGGAGGCGA